>NZ_JBNCLV010000005.1:0-427756 GCF_049844855.1 Tsukamurella sp. DT100 | reverse complement strand
CCCTCCAGCGCCGATGGTACTGCACTCGCGAGGGTGTGGGAGAGTAGGACACCGCCGGACTAAAATTAGATACAGGATGAAGGCCCTTGGGGATCGTGTCGAACACTTCGCAGTGTTCCACCTCCCCAGGGGCCTTCGTCATGTCCAAGTACAGTAATAGCGTGGGTCGCCTCGGAGGCGACGGAAAGCGGGTGCAACGTGGCGGCTGAGTCGAACGGCGACCGCCGGCAGCGTGCGGGGTTCACCAATCCCGCCGACCGGACCGAGCGCAGCAGCGGTGGAGATTCGTCACGTGGCGCAAGCCGGGGTGCGGATCGCGGTACCGGACGTTCCGACGACCGGAGCGGTGGTGGCGATCGCTCCGGCGGCGGCCAGCGCGGCGGCTACCAGGGACGCACCGGCGGCGACCGACGCTCCGAGGGAGGCCGTGGCGAGCGCCGCGACTTCGGCGGCAATCGCGGCGGGGACTCCCGTGGCGGAGACCGTCGCGACAGCCGCGGCGGGGACTCCCGCGGTGGAGACCGTCGGGACAGCCGTGGCGGGGACTTCCGCGGCGGTGACCGTCGCGACAATCGCGGCGGGGACTTCCGTGGCGGGGACCGTCGGGACAACCGTGGCGGAGATTCCCGTGGTGGCGATCGGCGCGAGTTCGGTGGCCGCCCGTCGGGCGATCGTCGCCCCTCCGGTTCCGGCGATCGTCGGTCCTCCGGCCCGGGCGAGCGCCGCGACTTCGGCGGCAGGCCCTCGGGTGACCGTCGCTCCGGTGGCGGTTCCGCGGACCGTCGGGGCGCAGGTCCCGGCGGCGACCGCCGTTCCGGTGGTGGCTCCTACGGCTCCCGCAACGGATCCGGCTCGCGTCCCGGTGGCCAGGGCGGACGCTCCGGCGGCTTCCAGCGCGACGAGCGCTCGGACCGCCCGCGGACCCGTGCCGGCGAACCGTCGATCCCGAAGGACGTCGATCCCAAGGAGCTCGATCCGGCGATCCGGCGCGATCTGCTGAGCCTCGACAAGAACAACGCCGAGCTCGTCTCCTCGCACCTCGTGCTGGCGGGGCGCCTGCTCGACTCCGACCCCGCCGCGGCGCTGGCCCATGCGCGGGCCGCGCGCGAACGCGCCGGGCGCATCGCCGCGGTGCGCGAGGCGTGCGGTATCGCCGCGTACATGAACGGCGAGTGGTCCGAGGCGCTCAGCGAGCTGCGCGCCGCGAAGCGGATGGGCGGCACCGTCAACCTGCTCCCCATGATCGCCGACAGCGAGCGCGGCCTCGGCCGGCCCGAGAAGGCCATCGAGACCGCCCGCGGCGACGAGGCCGCTCAGCTCACCGGCGACGATCGCACCGAGCTGCGCATGGTCGAGGCCGGCGCCCGCATGGACCTGGGGGAGTACGACAAGGCCGTCGTGACCCTGCAGGCCGAGGACCTCGACCCCGCGCGCCGCGGCTTCCACGCCGCCCGCCTGTTCTACGTCTACGCCGAGGCGCTGCTCGGGGCCGAGCGTCGCGACGACGCGCTGACCTGGTTCCTCAACGCGGCCGCCGCGGACGAGGACGAGGCCACGGACGCCGAGGAGCGTGTCGCCGAGCTGTCCGCGGACGACTCCGCCGAATGACGGCCCCGCTCGCGGCGGCGTACGACCGGCTGCTGGTCGATCTCGACGGGACCGCCTACGCGGGCGCCGTCGCGATCCCCGGCGCCGCCGAGGCCCTCGACGGGCTCCCCGTCACCTACGTCACGAACAACGCCAGCCGCCTACCCGGCGACGTGGCGCAACACCTGCGCGACCTCGGCTTCGCGGCGCCCGACGACACCGTCGTCACCAGCGCCCAGGCCGGCGCCGGACTGCTCGCGTCCCTCGTGCCCGCCGGTACCCCGGTCCTCGTGGTCGGCGCCCCTGCGCTGCGCGCGGAGGTCGAGGCCCGCGGCCTGACCCTGGTGGAGAAGGCCGAGGACGCTCGGGCCGTCATCCAGGGGCACAGTCCCGAGACCGGCTGGGCGCGACTGTCCGAGGCCGCCCTCGCGATCCGCGCCGGCGCCGTGTGGGTCGCCACCAACACCGACGCGACGCTCCCCACCGAGCGCGGGTTGCTCGTCGGCAACGGCTCGATGGTCGCCGCCGTGCGCAACGCCACCGAGCGCGAGCCCCAGGTCGCCGGTAAGCCCTACACCCCGATCTTCGTCGACGCGATGCGCGCGGCCGGGGCCACCACCGCCCTCGTCGTGGGGGACCGCCTCGACACCGACATCGAGGGCGGCAACGCCTTCGGCGCCGACACCTATCTCGTGCTCACCGGCGTCAACGACGTGCAGGACGTCGTCGCCGCACCGGACCTGCACCAGCCGACGTACGTCGGCGAAACGCTCGCGGGCCTGCGCCTGCACCGCGCGGCGATGGTGCCGGGGCCTCGGGACGGGTGGACCGTCACCGTCGACGGCGATGACCTGACCGTGACCGGCGCCCCCGGCGCGGACCCCGCCGACGCGAAGTACGCGGCCATCGCCGCCGCCCGCGAACTCTCCGAGGAGCGCCGGTCGGGCCTGCGGCTGACCATCCGATAGCGTGGACACCGTGGAGCCAGCAGTGTTTCGATCCGGCGATCCCGCCGACGTGCGCACGGCCGTCGAGGACCTGATGCACCGCGTCGACGAGCTCGACGCGGCGCCCGTCGTCGACCCCGGTTCCGTGGCGGGTGTCGGCGAGCTGGCGACGCTCGGACGGCAGGCGGCCCTGTTCGAGCAGGCCCACCAGCTGCTGGTCGGCGCCCTCGACACGGTGGATCGCGCCTGATGGCTCGGAGGGTACGGCTCGACGCCGAGCTGGTCCGCCGCGGCATGGCCCGGTCCCGTGAACACGCCCGGGAGCTCATCGAGGCCGGGCGGGTCACCGTCAACAAGCAGGTCGCGCGCAAGGCCGCCAACCAGATCGACCCGGCGGACCCGGTGCACGTCACGGCCGTCGCGGGCGAGATCGAATGGGCCTCCCGTGGCGCGCACAAGCTGATCGGTGCGCTCGACGCCTTCCCCGACGTCGCGGTCGAGGGCCGACGGTGCCTCGACGCCGGCGCGTCGACCGGCGGCTTCACCGACGTGCTGCTGCACCGCGGCGCCGAGCGGGTCTATGCCGTCGACGTGGGCTACGGCGAACTCATCTGGCGGCTCCGCGACGACGATCGCGTGACGGTCCTCGACCGCACGAACGTTCGTTTCCTCGAGCCGGACGCCGTCGACGGCCCCGTCGACCTCGTCGTCGGCGACCTGTCCTTCATCTCGCTCGGCCTGGTGCTGCCCGCGCTCGCGCGGTGCGCGGCGCCCGGCGCGGACCTGCTGCCCATGGTCAAACCCCAGTTCGAGGTGGGGAAGGAGCGCCTCGGTTCCGGTGGCGTGGTCCGAGAGCCCGCGCTGCGCGCGAGCGCGGTCCGCGGCGTCGCCGAGGCCGCCGCCGCGGTGGGCCTGACGACGCGCGGCGTCACCTTCAGCCCGTTGCCCGGCCCGTCGGGCAACGTCGAGTACTTCCTGTGGCTGCGCAGGGAATCCGACGGGGACGGCCCCGTCGCGCTCCCCGACGAGGTGGACGACATGATCGACACGGCAGTGACGGAGGGACCGCAGTGACCGCACCGCACGACCGCACGTTCCTGGTGGTGGTCCACACGCTCCGCAGCGACGTGGACCGCACCGTCGAGGACATCCGCCGCCGGCTGGACGCCGCGGGCGTCCGGATGAAGCTGCAGAGCGACGTCCGCGAGGCTCCCGACGACGCCGCGGTCGGCTGCGAGGTGGTCGTCGTGCTCGGCGGCGATGGCGGCTTCCTCCGCGGCGCCGAACTCGCTCGCCGCGCCGACGTCCCCATCATCGGCATCAACCTCGGGCACGTCGGCTTCCTCGCCGAGTCCGAGGTCGACACGGTGCCCGACACCATCGACGATCTCGTGCACCGCCGGTACACCGTGCACCCGCGGATGACGCTGGACATCGAGATCCACGACGGCGACAGCCTGGTCTCCCAGGGCTGGGCGCTCAACGAGGTCTCCGTCGAGAACCGTTCCCGCCAGGGCCTTCTCGAGCTGGTCACCGAGGTCGACGGCCGCCCCGTCTCACGGTTCGCCTGCGACGGGCTGCTCGTCGCGACCCCCACCGGCTCCACCGCCTACGCCTTCTCCGCGGGCGGGCCCGTCATGTGGCCCGACCTCGAGGCCCTCCTCATCGTGCCCAGCAACGCCCACGCGCTGTTCGCGCGACCCATGGTCACCAGCCCGCGGTCGGTGATCGCGATCGAGGTCGAGGGCAGCCGGCACGAGGCGATCGCCTTCTGCGACGGACGTCGCACGCTGGAGGTGCCCGAGCGCGGGCGCATCGAGATCCGGCGCGGTGAGGAGCCGGTGCGGTTCATCAAGCTGGGCGCCGGTCCCTTCACGGATCGCCTGGTCACGAAGTTCCAACTGCCCATCAGCGGCTGGCGCGGCCGCCGCGACGGCGACGGCGTCGCCGACATCAGCACCGGAATCGGGGGATAACGAAGTGCTCGAAGAGATCCGCATCTCGTCGCTCGGCGTCATCGAGCAGGCCGCCGCGGAGTTCGCGCCCGGCCTCACGGTGCTCACCGGCGAGACCGGCGCGGGCAAGACGATGGTCGTCACCAGCCTGCACCTGCTCGCGGGCGCGCGCGCCGATCCGGGCCGCATCCGCGCCGGCGCGGACAAGGCCGTGGTCGAGGGGCGGTTCTCGCTGGCGGGCGCCAGCTCGGCGGACCTGGTCCGCGCGACGGTCGACGACGCCGGCGGCGAGCTCGACGAGGACGCCGTGATCGCGGTGCGCAGCGTGGCCGGCGACGGCCGCTCGCGCGCCTACCTCGGCGGGCGCAGCGTGCCCGTCGGGACCCTCTCCGAGTTCGCCGGGCCGCTGCTGACCGTGCACGGGCAGAACGACCAGCTGCGGCTGCTGCGGCCTGAGCGGCAGCGCGACCTGCTCGACGCCTTCGCCGGCTCCCCGGCGACCAAGGCGCTGCGCGCCTACCAGGGCGTCCGCGAGGAGTGGCTCGCCGCGCGGGCCGAGCTCGCCGACCGCACCACCCGCTCCCGCGAGCTCGCCCTCGAACAGGACCATCTGACCGCGTCGCTCGCCGAGATCGACGGCGTCGATCCGGTGTCCGGCGAGGACGTCGACACCGTCGAGAAGATCAAACGACTCTCCGACCTGGACAGCCTGCGCGAGGCCGCGGACACCTCCTACGCCGCGCTCACCGGCGCCGGCTACGGCAGCGACGGGGAGGGCGCCGGCTCCGTGCTGGACCTGCTCGGCACCGTCCGGGCGTCGCTGTCCGGCTCCGACGACGCCGCGCTGCGCGCGCTCGCCGAGCGGATCGAGGAGGCGGCCACCGTCGCGGGCGACGTGGCGACCGAGCTGGGCGCGTATCTCACCGACCTGCCGAGCGATCCGTCGGAGCTGGAGTCGCTGCTCCTGCGCCAGTCCGAGCTCAAGACCCTCACCCGCAAGTACGCGCCCGACATCGACGGCGTCATCGCGTGGGCCGACGAGGCGCGCGCCCGGCTCGAGGGCATCGACACCTCCGCCGAGGGGCTCGCCGCGCTGCAGGCCCGCGTCACGGAGCTGGAAACCGCGCTCGGCGCCGCGGCGTCCGCGCTCACGGCCGCGCGCGTGAAGGCGGCGGGCTCCCTGGGCAAGAAGGTCACCGGTGAGCTGCGCAAGCTCGCGATGGGCGGCGCGTCGATCACGGTCGACGTGGCGCCGGACGCCGTCGCGCCCGACACCGACGGCGTCGCGGTCGACGGTGCGCCGCGCCGCGCGGGCGCGCACGGCACCGACGTGGTCGAGTTCCGGCTCGTCGCGCACGACGGCGCGAACCCGCTGCCCATCGGCAAGTCCGCCTCGGGCGGCGAGCTCTCCCGCGTGATGCTCGCGCTCGAGGTGGTCCTCGCGGCCACCGAGCAGGGACTGACCATGGTCTTCGACGAGGTGGACGCCGGCGTCGGCGGCAAGGCGGCCGTCGAGATCGGCCGGCGGCTCGCGGCGCTCGCGCAGCGGCACCAGGTGATCGTCGTGACGCACCTGCCGCAGGTCGCCGCGTTCGCGGACACGCATCTGACGGTGGGGAAGCAGACCGGCAAGGGCTCGGTCACGTCGACGCTGACCGCACTGTCGCGCGAGGAGCGGATCGCCGAGCTGGCGCGCATGCTCGCCGGCCTGGGCGATTCCGACACCGGCCGCGCGCACGCGGAGGAGCTGCTCGAGGCTGCCGACTCGGACAAGGTCGCGCAGTCGGGAGTGCACGCGAGCAAGTAACCGCTGCGGCCGAAGTAGCTCAAAGTTTCCAGTGTTGTCGGCGCGCCTCCCGTGACTTGTGTGACTCACGGGGCAGTATGTGCGGCATGAAGCTCACTGGCCTGCTGTCCCGCAACACGTCGAACCTGCCCGGCGTCACCGGCACCGCCCGGGTCGACAAGGACACCACGCGTCTGCTCGGCCGGATCGGCCGCGGCGACATCGTGGTGTGCGACGAGCTGGACCTCGACCGCACCACCGCCGACCTCATGGTCGAGGCGGGGGTCGCGGCGGTGGTCAACGCGTCGCCGTTCATCTCCGGCCGCTATCCGAACCTCGGACCCGAGGTGCTGGCGGCCGCCGGGATCGAGCTCGTCGACGACGCGGGCAAGGAGGTCTTCTCCCGCGTCAAGGACGGCGCGAAGATCCGCGTCCACGAGGGCGTCGTCTACACCGGCGAGCGCGAGCTGGCCCAGGGCGAGCAGCTCACCGACACCGACGTGACCTCCCGCATGCTGGCCGCGCGCTCCGGCGTCGTCGACCACCTGGAGGCCTTCGCCGGCAACACCGTCGAGTTCATCCGCGTCGAGTCGCCGCTGCTCATCGACGGCGTCGGCATCCCGGACGTCGAGGTCAACCTCAACGACCGGCACGTGCTCGTCGTCTCCGACGGCGCCGACCACGTCGAGGACCTCAAGCGCCTCAAGCCCTTCATCAAGGAGTACGCGCCGGTCCTCATCGGCGTGAACCGCGGCGCCGACGCGCTGGTCAAGGCCGGCTACCGCCCCGACCTCATCGTCGGCGACCCGGAGATGATCACGACCAACACGCTGCGCTCGGGCGCTCAGGTCGTGCTGCCCGCCGCCCCCGACGGCCACGCCCCCGGCCTGGAGCGCATCCAGGACCTCGGCATCGGCGCGATGACCTTCCCGGCCACCGGCTCGGCCGCCGACCTCGCGCTGATCATCGCCGACCATCACGGCGCCTCGCTGATCGTCTCCGTCGGCCACTCCGCCTCGCTGGAGGAGTTCTTCGACGCGGGCCGGCGCGAGTCGAACCCGTCGACCTTCCTCACCCGCCTCAAGGTGGGCACGAAGCTGGTCGACGGCAAGGCCGTCGCCACCCTCTACCGCAGTCGCGGCCACGGCGGCGCGATCGCGCTGTTCATCCTCGCCGCGCTGGTCGCGGTCGTCGCGGCAGTGCTGGTCTCCAACCAGGGCCACGACCTGCTGCAGTGGGTCATCGACCAGTGGAACCGCTTCGCGCTCTGGGTCCAGGGCCAGTTCCGGGCACTCTAGGTGTCCGGCCCGTCGCGCCGCCTCCGCTCGTCCGGCGCCCGGCGGCCCGCGCTGGTCTGGGCGGCCGTGCTGCTGGCCTTCGCCGTCGGCGTCGCGCTGGGCGGGGGAGTCCTCGCCCGGTTCACCACCGACGGTGACCTCAAGGACCTGCGCGCGCAGGTCGAGCGGCTCGAGGGTGCCAATGCCGCGCTGACCGACCGCGCCCGCGCTGCGGACGCCTTCGCCGACGCGGCGGCACCGTCGACGCTGGGCCGGAGCCTGGCCGGCATCCCGGTCCTCATGGTCGTCGCGCCTTCGGCCGACCGCGGCGACGCTGGGCAGATCGGCCGGCGGGTCACGCAGGGCGGCGGCACCGTCGCCGGCACGCTGACGCTGACCGACGACCTCTACGCCGAGGACAAGGCCGAGCGGCTGCGCGGCGTCGTCGAGAACGCCGTCCCCAACGGCGTCACCCTCGACGCCTCGCTCGTCGACCCGCGCGCCCGCGCCGGCGACCTTCTCGGCGCCGTCCTCCTCTCCGAGGGCGCGGCGAAGCCACCGTCGAACGGCCGGACCGACGCCCTGGCCGCCCTGAAGCAGGCCGGCTTCGTCGATTTCTCCGGCCCGACGGTGCCCGGCGCGCGCGCCGCGGTCATCGTGACGGGCGGAACAGTTCCGGGCGAGCGCGCGGGCGAGGGGCAGGGGATCGGCCGCCTCGCGGCCGCGCTGTCGCGGCACGGCGACGGTTCCGTTCTCGCCGGCAGCACGGGATCGTCGCAGGGTGCGGGCCCGATCGTGGTCGTCCGGCAGGACAAGGGGCTCGCCCCGGGCCTCGCCACCGTCGACGACGCCGACACCGTCGTGGGGCAGGTCTCGGCCGCGCTGGCGCTCGCGCAGGCGACGCGCGGCGACGTCCGCGCGTACGGATCCGGTATCCGCTGACGACTGGTGATAGGCTGAAGTCCCGTAGTAGAAGCAGGTTTGTCCGCTCGAATACGGGAGTCTCGTTGCCCTCTCCTCGCGTTGGCGCGCGTGTCGCCACGAAGCACATCTTCGTCTCCGGAGGCGTTGCATCCTCCCTGGGTAAGGGCCTGACGGCCTCCAGTCTGGGACAGCTCCTCACGGCCCGCGGTCTCCGCGTGACGATGCAGAAGCTCGATCCGTACCTCAACGTGGATCCGGGCACCATGAACCCGTTCCAGCACGGTGAGGTGTTCGTCACCGAGGACGGTGCCGAGACGGACCTCGACGTCGGCCACTACGAGCGGTTCCTCGATCGGGATCTCTCGGGGATCGCCAACGTCACCACCGGCCAGGTGTACTCGACCGTCATCGCCAAGGAGCGCCGCGGCGAGTACCTGGGCGACACCGTCCAGGTCATCCCGCACATCACCGACGAGATCAAGGCGCGCATCCTCGCGATGCAGGCGCCCGATTCCGAGGGCATCGTCCCGGACGTCGTGATCACCGAGATCGGCGGCACCGTCGGCGATATCGAGTCGCAGCCCTTCCTCGAGGCCGCCCGCCAGGTGCGCCACGACGTGGGCCGCGACAACGTCTTCTTCCTGCACGTCTCGCTGGTCCCGTACCTCGCCGCGTCCGGCGAGCTCAAGACCAAGCCCACGCAGCACTCCGTCGCCGCGCTGCGCAGCATCGGCATCACGCCCGACGCGCTGATCCTGCGCTGCGACCGCGATGTGCCCGAGGGGCAGCGCAACAAGATCGCGCTCATGTGCGACGTCGACATCGACGGCGTCATCTCCTGCCCCGACGCCGGGTCGATCTACGACGTGCCGAAGGTGCTGCATCGCAACCAGCTCGACGCCTACGTCGTGCGCAAGCTGGGCCTGCCCTTCCGCGACGTCGACTGGTCCGTGTGGGGCGACCTGCTCAAGCGGGTCCACGAGCCCCGCGAGACCGTGAACATCGCGCTGGTCGGCAAGTACATCGACCTGCCCGACGCGTACCTGTCGGTCACCGAGGCGCTGCGCGCCGGTGGCTTCGCCAACTGGGCCAAGGTGCAGATCTCCTGGGTCCCGTCGGACGACTGCGAGACCGAGGCCGGCGCGTCCGCCGCCCTGCGCGACATGGACGGCATCCTGATCCCCGGCGGCTTCGGCATCCGCGGCATCGAGGGCAAGCTCGGCGCCATCCGGTACGCCCGCAAGCGCGGCGTGCCGCTGCTCGGCCTGTGCCTGGGCCTCCAGTGCATCGTCATCGAGGCCGCCCGGTCCGTCGGGCTCGAGGGCGCCAGCTCCACCGAGTTCGACGACGACACGCAGTACCCCGTGATCTCGACGATGGCCGATCAGGAGCAGGCCGTCGCCGGCGAGGCCGACCTGGGCGGCACCATGCGCCTCGGCGCCTACCCGGCCGCGCTCGAGCGCGGCTCGATCGTGGCGACCGCCTACGGCGCGACCGAGGTCTCCGAGCGGCACCGGCACCGCTTCGAGGTCAACAACGCCTACCGAGACAAGATCGCCGAGTCGGGCCTCACGTTCTCCGGCGTCTCGCCCGACGGGCACCTCGTCGAGTTCGTCGAGTACCCGAAGGAGGCGCACCCGTTCCTCGTCGGCACGCAGGCGCATCCCGAGCTCAAGTCGCGTCCCACGCGGCCGCACCCGCTGTTCGCCGCGTTCGTCGGCGCGGCCCTGAAGTACCGGGCCGAGCTCGAACTCCCGGTCGGCGTCCGCACCGCCGTAGAAGAGGTACCGTCGGAGGATGACCACGCAGATGACTGAGCAGCTCGAATCGCTCGGTTCCGTGCAGACGCACGACTTCCAGGCACTCAGCAGTGAGACGGTGTACGAGGGCCCGATCTTCGCGGTCCGGCGCGACGAGGTGACGATGCCGGGCGGCGGGACCGCCGTCCGGGACGTCGTCGAGCACGACGGTGCCGTGGCCGTCGTCGCGATGAACGCCGACGGCGCCATCGCGATGGTGAACCAGTACCGCCACCCCATGGGCCGGCGGATGCTGGAGATCCCCGCGGGGCTGCTCGACCACACCGGCGAGGAGGAGCCCGTGTGCGCCGCGCAGCGCGAGCTCGCGGAGGAGACGGGGCTCGGCGCGCGCGACTGGCACGTGCTGGTGGACCTCGCCCCGTCGCCCGGCTTCACCGACGAGATGGTGCGTGTCTTCCTCGCGACCGACCTGCGGTACTGCGAGATGGCCGAGCAGGAGGACGAGGAGCTCGACATGACCGTCGAGTGGATCGCCATGCCGGACGCCGTCCGCATGGTGCTCTCCGGCGAGATCGTGAACTCGACCTCGGTCAGCGCCATCCTCGCCGCCACGATGGTCACCGACGACGACACCCCGCTGCGCTGTTCCGACGCGCCGTGGCCGGGCCGCCCGACGGCCCTCGCCGCCCGCAAGGGCCGGCCCGTGGAGGACGGGCGGTAACTGTGTCGGTCGGGGTGGCACTCGACGATCAGCTGCGCGCGTACGTCGACCACCTCACCGTCGAGCGGGGCGCCGCGGCGAACACGCTGAGCAGTTACCGGCGCGATCTCGGCCGGTACCGCGAGTACCTCGCTGCGCTCGGCGTGGGCGATCTCGCCGACGTCACGCAGAACCAGGTCAGCGGCTTCCTCGTCGCCCTGCGCGAGGGCGGCGACGATCATCCGCCGCTCGCGGCGAGTTCCGCGGCGCGGTCGTTGATCGCCGTCCGGGGGCTGCACCGGTTCGCCGCCGCGGAGGGCGTGACCGACGTCGACGTGGCCCGCGAGGTGCGCCCGCCCGCGCCCGCGAAGCGCCTGCCCAAGGCGCTGCCCGTCGAGCAGGTCATCGCGCTGCTCGAGGCGGCCGGGGGAGACTCGGACGCCGACACCCCGTCGCGCCTGCGCGACCGGGCGATGCTCGAGCTCCTGTACTCGTGCGGCGCCCGCATCTCCGAGGTCACGGCGCTCGACGTGGACGACATCGACGCGGAGTCGCGCTCGGTGGTGCTGCTCGGCAAGGGCGGCAAGCAGCGAGTCGTGCCCATCGGCCGGCCCGCGCTCGCGGCCCTGGACGCGTACCTCGTGCGCGGGCGCCCCGCGCTGGTGAAGCGCTCGAATCCGGCGCTGTTCCTCAACGTCCGCGGCGGCCGGCTCTCCCGGCAGTCCGCGTGGCAGGTGCTCGCGGCGGCGGCGGAGCGCGCCGGGATCGACACCGCGACCACGCACGTCTCGCCGCACACCCTGCGGCACTCCTTCGCCACCCACCTGCTCGAGGGCGGCGCCGACGTGCGCGTGGTGCAGGAACTGCTCGGCCACGCCTCCGTCACCACGACGCAGGTGTACACGCTCGTGACGGTGAGCGCGCTGCGCGAGGTGTACGCGCAGGCCCATCCGCGCGCGCTGGGCTGAGTGCGGCGCCGGCCCGGTCCGTAGAATCGGCGGGTCGTGCGCGCCGCTGCATCCTCGACTGCACTGCGCGCATTAGGGTGGGGATGGACTTATCTGGAGGTGGACATTGGCGGCAGCGCCGGACGCGGAGAACCCGGGCCTGGACCTGGGTGAGCTCGCGCACCACCCCGCAGCGCGGGACCCGCACGACGACTCGCTGGACGCCACCGGCCGGCCCCGCGTCGAGTTCCCCGAGCCGACGCCCAAGACCACGCACGGCCCGGCCCGCGTCATCGCGGTCTGCAACCAGAAGGGCGGCGTCGGCAAGACGACGACCACCATCAACCTGGGCGCCTCGCTCGCCTCCTACGGGCGGCGCGTGCTGCTCGTCGACCTGGACCCGCAGGGCGCGCTCTCCGCCGGCCTCGGCGTCGCGCACCACGAGCTCGAGCTCACGGTGCACAACCTGCTCATGGAGTCCCGCATCTCCGCGGACGACGTGCTGCTGCGCACCCGGGTGGACGGCCTGGACCTGCTGCCGTCGAACATCGACCTCTCCGCCGCGGAGATCCAGCTGGTCAACGAGGTGGGCCGCGAGCAGACGCTCGGCCGCGCCCTGTACCCAGTGCTGGATCGCTACGACTACATCCTCATCGACTGCCAGCCCTCCCTGGGCCTGCTGACGGTGAACGCGCTGGCGTGCGCGGATCAGGTGCTGATCCCCATGGAGTGCGAGTACTTCGCGCTGCGCGGCCTGGCCCTGCTCACGGACACCGTCGACAAGGTCAAGGACCGCCTGAACCCCCGGCTGGGCATGGCCGGCATCGTGGTCACGATGTTCGACTCCCGGACGCTGCACTCGCGCGACGTGATGGCCCGCGTCGTCGAGGTCTTCGGCGACGCCGTGTACCACTCGGTGATCTCCCGCACCGTGCGCTTCCCGGAGACCTCCGTCGCGGGCGAGCCGATCACCTCGTGGGCCCCGAAGTCGTCCGGCGCCACCGCCTATCGCGCCCTCGCGCGCGAGGTCATCGCGCAGGAGAAGTGACCGACACCGCAGCGGCCCCCGAGCCGATCGAAGCCGAGGTCCCGCTCGACCCCGCCCCCGAGGCACCGTCGGACGCGGACGCGGCGCAGCCCGGCTTCACGGTCAAGCTCGCCAACTTCGAGGGCCCCTTCGACCTGCTCCTGCAGCTGATCGGCGGCAGGCGTCTCGACGTCACCGAGGTGGCGCTGCACGTGGTGACCGACGAGTTCATCGCCTACACCAAGCAGCTCGGCGCCGAGGCCGACCTCGACCAGACCACCGAGTTCCTCGTCGTCGCCGCGACGCTGCTCGACCTCAAGGCCGCGCGGCTGCTGCCCGCGGGCGAGGTCGAGGACGCGGAGGACTTGGCGCTGCTCGAGGCCCGCGACCTGCTGTTCGCCCGCCTGCTCCAGTACCGCGCGTACAAGCAGGTGGCCGAGCTGATGGCCCAGCTGGAGGCGAAGGCGAACCGTCGGTACCCCCGGGCCGTGGGCCTGGAGCCCCGGTTCGAGGAGCTCGTGCCCCCGGTCCAACTGGGCGTCACGCCCGAGCAGTTCGCGCTCGTCGCCGCGTCCGCGTTCACGCCGAAACCCAAGCCGACGGTCGGCCTCGGGCACCTGCACGTGCCCAAGGTCTCGGTGCCGGAACAGGCCCGGCTCATCGCGGCGCGGCTGCGGGAGCGCCCCGACCACTGGTCCGGGTTCTCCGAGCTCGTCGCCGACTGCGACTCCGGCATCGCCGTGATCGCCCGCTTCCTCGCGCTGCTCGAGCTGTACCGCGAGCGGGCCGTGCTGTTCGACCAGCCCGAGGCGCTCGGCGACCTCAAGGTGCGCTGGTCGGGGGAGAACGAGAACCTGGTCGTGGGCGGCACCCGCGACGAGTACGACGAGACACCCGAGGAGGAATCGTGAGCGAGCAGGCCGAGGACTTCGCCCTCGTCGAGGGGATGGAACCCGACGAGCTGCGGTCGGCGCTGGAGGCGCTGCTGCTGGTGGTGGACGCGCCCGCGACGGCGGAGCAGCTGGGCACCGCCCTCGAGGAGCCGGAGGAGCGGATCACCGTCGATCTGCGCGCCTGGGCCGGCGAGCTCGCCGAGCGGCGGTCGGGCATGGAGCTCCGCGAGTCCGCGGAGGGCTGGCGGCTCTACAGCCGCGCCGAGTACGCGCCCTACGTCGAGCGGCTGCTGCTCGACGGGGTGCGGTCCAAGCTGACCCGCGCCGCGCTCGAGACCCTCGCGGTGATCGCCTACAAGCAGCCCGTGAGCCGGTCCCAGGTCGGCGCGGTGCGCGGCGTCAACGTCGACGGGGTGATGCGCACGCTCGCGGCCCGCGGCCTGATCGCCGAGGCGGGCATGGACTCCGGCGCTACGACCTACGCGACCACCGAGCTCTTCCTCGAGCGACTGGGCCTGAGCTCGCTCGACGAGCTGCCGCCGCTCGCGCCCCTGCTGCCCGAGATCGACGTCATCGAGGACCTCAGCTCCCACCTCGACGAGGAGCCGCGCTTCGCCAAGCTCGGCCGCAAGAGCGCCGACGTGATCGGATTCGATCCCGATGCCTGACCTCTCCGCCGTCCTCCGCGAGGCCTTCCCGCTCGGCGCCGCCGGCCCGACGGTGCGCCGCTGGTGGCCGCTCGTCCTCACCGGGGCCGTCGCCGCGCTGACCGGGTGGGCCGCGACCGCCACCTGGTTCGGGCTGACCATCGGCCGGGTCGGGGTGCCGTTCGGGTTCACGGGTACGGGACGGATGGTGCTCACCGGCGCCGAGGCGGACGCGATGGTGACCGGCGGGTTCGGGAGTCCGGACGTGCTGGCCGACGGGGTGCTCCCGTGGGGCTACGCCACCGCCGGCCTCGCGATCGTCGCCCTGATCCTGGTGATCGTCGCCACGGTGCGCCCGTCCTTCGCCGCCCGCGGCCGCGCCCTCGCGAGCGGGCTCCTCGGGCTGGCCGCGGTCCTGTCGATCCTCGTGTGGATCTTCCCGGCCATGATGATGAGCGGGCTGGAGGACCTGACCGGCGGCGACGCGGGCGGCGACCCGCTGTTCTTCCCGCCGAAGGGCGGGCTGGTGAGCACGATCGTGGTCACGTCCACCGGGGCGGCGGTGCTGTTCATGGGCCGCCGGAACCGTCCGCTGAGCGCCGCCCGCGCCGCGCCGCGCTGACGAATACCGATTTCGGCCGCGACCTGCGATCATGGAGTGATCATGAACAGACCCGCTCGCCGTGATGGCACACCGGACCGAAGCAGAACCAGCAAGCCGAAACAGGGTGCGAAGCCGCCGCAGAAGCAGGCGGGGCGCCAGGGCGGCGTCCCCCGCCTGTCGAACGCCAAACCCGCACGCACGCAGAACGTCCCCGCGCGCGACGTCGACGATTGGGACGCGCCCGACAAGACCCCGCATCCCGGCGGCGACAGCGACAAGATCCGCCTGCAGAAGGTGCTGGCCCAGGCCGGCGTCGCATCGCGGCGCGTGGCCGAGGACATGATCGCCGACGGCCGCGTCGAGGTCGACGGCGAGATCGTGACGGAGCAGGGCCGCCGCGTCGACCCGGACGTCGCGGTCGTCCGCGTCGACGGCGTGCGCGTGCTCGTCAACGAGAACCTCGTGCACCTCGCGCTGAACAAGCCCCGCGGCTGGCAGTCGACGATGAGCGACGACATGGGCCGCCCCTGCGTGGGCGATATCGTGGCCGAGCGCGTCGCCGCCGGCCAGCGGCTCTTCCACGTCGGCCGCCTCGACGCCGACACCGAGGGCCTGCTGCTCATCACCAACGACGGCGACCTCGCGCACCGGCTCATGCACCCCTCCTACGAGGTGCCCAAGACCTACCTCGCGTGGGTGCAGGGCGAGGTGCAGCGCCGGCTCGGCAACACGCTGCGCTCCGGCGTCGAGCTCGAGGACGGCCCCGCGAAGGTGGACAAGTTCTCCGTGCTCGAGGCGTCCGAGGGCCGCTCGATGGTCCGCGTCGTGCTGCACGAGGGCCGCAAGCACATCGTCCGGCGGCTGCTGGCGGAGGTCGGGCACCCCGTCGAGCGCCTCGTGCGCACGCACGTGGGGTCGGTGGCCCTGGGCGATCAGCGCCCGGGCTCGCTGCGCGTCCTCGGCCGCGACGAGGTGTCGGCGCTGTACCAGGCGGTGGGACTGTGACCCTCGTGATCGCGATGGACGGTCCCTCGGGGACCGGCAAGTCGACGGTGGCCCGGCGGATCGCCGAGAACCTCGGCGCGCGCTACTTGGACACCGGCGCGATGTACCGCGCCGCCACCGTGTGGGCACTGGAGCGGGAGGTCGACCTCACCGACCCGGCCGCGATCGCCGCGGCCACGGCGGACCTGCCGCTCGCCATGGGCTGCGACCCGCTGGCCGAGCAGGTGGAGCTGGACGGGATCTCGATCACCCGCCGGATCCGCGAGGACGACGTGACCGCCGCCGTGTCGGCCGTCTCCGCGGTGCCCGAGGTGCGCGAGCAGCTCGTGGCCTACCAGCGGGCCATCGCCGACGACGACGAGTCGCCGATCGTGGTGGAGGGCCGGGACATCGGCACCGTCGTCTTCCCCGACGCACCGGTGAAGATCTACCTGACCGCCTCGGCGCAGGCGCGCGCGCAGCGCCGCCACGCGCAGAACACCGAGCTGGGGCTGCCCAGCGACTACGACGAGGTGCTGGCATCCGTGCAGCGCCGCGACGGCCTGGACTCGACGCGGAAGATCTCGCCGCTGCGTCCGGCCGAGGACGCGATCGAGCTGGACTCGTCGGACATGAACCTGGAGGAGACCGTCGCGGCGGTGGCCGAGACGGCCGACCGCGCGCTGAGCGCCTCCCGCGATAAGGAGGTCACGCGATGAGTGACAACGAGTTCGAGTACGCCGGCTCCGATGCCGGGGACGGCGTGTGGGAGGACGAGGGCGACTTCGCCGAGTACGAGGGCGATTTCGCCGACCTCGAGGCGGAGGCCGCGCAGGAGGCCATGCGCCTGCCGACGGTCGCCATCGTCGGGCGGCCCAACGTGGGCAAGTCGACGCTGGTCAACCGCATCCTCGGCCGTCGCGAGGCCGTGGTCGAGGACATCCCGGGCGTGACCCGCGACCGGATCAGCTACGAGGCCAACTGGGCCGGTCGACGGTTCCTGGTGCAGGACACCGGCGGCTGGGAGCCGGACGCCAAGGGAATGCAGCAGTCCATCGCCGCGCAGGCCGAGGTCGCCATGCGCACGGCGGACGCGATCGTCGTGGTCGTGGACGCGACCGTCGGCGCCACGTCGACCGACGAGGCCGTGGCCCGCGTGCTGCGCCGTTCGAAGGCCCCCGTCATCCTGGCGGCGAACAAGGTCGACGACCAGCGCACCGAGGCCGAGGCCGCGACCCTGTGGTCGCTGGGGCTCGGTGAGCCGCACACGATCTCGGCGGCGCACGGCCGGGGCACGGGCGACCTGCTCGACGTGATCCTGGAGAAGCTGCCGGAGACGCCGCGCGAGGGCACCGGCGGCACGGGGCCGCGCCGTATCGCGCTGATCGGCAAGCCCAACGTCGGCAAGAGCTCGCTGCTCAACAAGCTCACCGGCGAGAACCGGTCGGTCGTCGACAACGTCGCCGGCACCACCGTCGACCCGGTGGACTCGCTCGTCGAGCTCGGCGGCCGGACGTGGAAGTTCATCGACACCGCGGGCCTGCGCAAGAAGGTCAACCAGGCCAGCGGGCACGAGTTCTACGCCTCGCTGCGCACCAAGGGCGCGATCGAGGCCGCGGAGGTCGCGATCGTGCTGATCGACGCCTCGCAGCCGATCACCGAGCAGGACCAGCGGGTGCTGTCGATGGTGGTCGAATCGGGCCGCGCGCTGGTGATCGCCTACAACAAGTGGGACCTCGTCGACGAGGACCGCCGGTACCAGCTGGAGAAGGAGATCGACCGCGAGATGGTCCAGATCCCCTGGGCGATGCGGGTCAACATCTCCGCGCAGACCGGGCGCGCCATGCAGAAGCTGGTGCCCGCGATCGATACCGCGCTCGAGTCGTGGGACAAGCGCATCCCGACGGGCCGCCTCAACAACTGGCTGCGCGACGTGATGGCCGCGACCCCGCCGCCCCTGCGCGGCGGCAAGCTGCCCAAGGTGCTGTTCGCGACCCAGGCAGCGACGCGTCCGCCGACGTTCGTGCTGTTCAGCTCCGGGTTCCTGGAGGCCGGTTACCGGCGGTTCCTCGAGCGCCGGCTCCGCGAGGAGTTCGGCTTCGAGGGCTCGCCCGTGCGGGTGAACGTCCGGGTCCGCGAGAAGCGCGCGAAGAAGTAACGCCGTGACGGCGGTGGAGGTCCCGGCCGCGCCCGTACCGCGCCGCCAGGTGGCGGCGTGGTGCGCGTGGGACTGGGGGAGCGCCGCGTTCAACGCGGTGATGACCACGTTCATCTTCACCGTGTACCTGACCGGCGCCGTCGGCGAGGACCTCCCGGGCCCGATCAGTGCCACCAGCTGGCTGTCGTGGGCGATGGCCGCCGCCGGCGTGGTCGTCGCCCTGACCGCGCCGGTCCTCGGCGGTCGCGCCGACGCCGCGGGCCGGCGGAGGTTCTCCCTCGCCGTGTGGAGCGCCGTCGTCACGCTGTGCACCGCCGCGTGCTTCTTCGTGCGCGACGAGTACCAGTTCCTGTGGCTCGGCCTGCTGCTCCTCGCGGTGGGGACCGCCGCCTTCGAGCTGGCGAACGTGCCGTACTACGCGATGCTGCGGCAGGTCTCCACGCCGGAGACGATCGGCCGGGTGTCCGGGATCGGCTGGGCCTGCGGCTACTTCGGCGGGATCGTGCTGCTGCTGATCTGCAACTTCGGCTTCATCGCGGGCGACGGGCCGACCCGCGGATTCCTCGACGTGCCCACCGAGGGCGGGCTGAACATCCGGCTCGTGGCCCTGTTCGCGGCGGCGTGGTTCGCGATCTCCGCGCTGCCGGTGCTCTTCCTCGTGCCGGAGCTCCCCGCGGACCCGAGCGCGGCGCCCCGCCGCGGGATCGCCGGGGCCTACCGCGACCTGTTCGCGACGATCGGCTCGCTCTGGCGCGCGGACCGCAACGTGGTGTGGTTCCTCGTCTCGTCGGCGGTGTTCCGCGACGGGCTCGCGGCGACCTTCACCTTCGGCGCGGTGCTCGCGCACAGCGTGTACGGGATGAGCGAGTCGACGGTGCTGCTGTTCGGCGTGGCCGCCAATGTCGTGGCCGCGCTGGGTGCGGTGATCGCCGGGCGGTTCGACGACCGGATCGGCCCGAAGCCGGTGATCGTGACCTGCCTCGTGGGGATGCTGATCGCGGGGACGGTGCTGCTGTTCGTGAGCGGCGAGACCATGTTCTGGGTCTTCGGGCTCATGCTCACGGTGTTCGTGGGCCCGGCCCAGTCATCGGCGCGCAGCATGCTGGCGCGGATGACGGTGCCCGGCCGCGAGGGCCAGATGTTCGGGCTGTACCAGACCACCGGCCGCGCGGCCTCGTTCCTCGGGCCGCTGTTGTTCGGTGTCTTCGTCGCCGTCTTCGGCACCGACCGGGCCGGCATCGGCGGCATCATCGTGGTCCTCGCGCTGGGGCTGGTTCTGCTCCTGCAGGTGCAGCCCGCCCGCGACCGCGCGCTCGCCTGAGCGGTCACGGTTCGGCGGGGCCGAGGGCACGGGTGGCCGACTATCGAACCGGGATGTAGGCCGGATCACCGCGCTCTCGGATTCTGTCCACTATGGACACGCTGCCCGGCGTGGACGGGTCCGAGAGTCGCTCGGTTCGTGTGACGACGAGATCCGGCCGGATATCACCGGTGTACGGCGTCGATCGCCTGCTGGTGCGTGAAGCCCAGTTCCATGGCGGCGGCGAGATAATTGCGAGCCAGGCGGTGCAGGTCCTCGGTGGGCGGCGCGACGGTGGCGGTGGGCGGCGTGAGCACGTGCGTGCCGCGCCCGCGACGCGACTCCACCCAGCCCTGGGCCTCCAGGTCGCGGTACGCCCGCCCGACGGTGCCGACCGCCACGTCGAGGTCGCGGGCCAACTGCCGCAACGGGGGCAGTCGGTCGCCCGGCTGGAGCCCGCCCGAGGCGATCACGCCCGCGATCTGTCGCCGGATCTGCTCGTACGGCGGTAGCGGATCGTCCGAGCGGACCACGATGGCGGGCCCGGTCACGGCCGGACCTCCCGGAGGCGCACGGCCGCTGCGCCCGTCTGTCGGGTGCGAGTGGGGACGAGGAAGGCCAGGAACGCCCAGATTCCGAGGATGAATCCGTACGTTGCGCCCAGCGGGAATCCGATGCGCCCGATCCACCACATCGTGGAATCGTCCGACGAGTTCGCCACCTGCAGTGCTGCGAGGGTGAGAGACCAGCCCAGGACGACGAGGAGGAACCCGGTGGCCATGGCTGTCGCGGCGATCGTGCGGGTCGTGATCCCCACGCGCAGGGCGATGTCGAGCTCAGCCTGGTCCAGGGCGCCCCACCTCCGGGCGCCGAACATCGTGGCCACGGCGAGGATCGTCGACAGCACGATGGCGAGCGCGGCGGGGACGGCGTAGAAGGAGCCGGCGAACGGCGTCGTGATCTCGACGCCGCCGTATTCGCCGGGTGAGGCGAAGGCGCGGGAAAGACCGTCGTCGTCGGGCGAGGCCGTGGCGCAGCCGATCGCGGCGAAGGCCAACGCGATCACCACTCCGATCACGGTGGCTGCGAGGAGCTTCCTCGGAGCGGTGACGCCGATCGTCCGCGGCGAGAGCGACGCGATCCGGACAGATTCGCGCGCGCGAACAGTCGAACCGATGATTCCTGTGGCGACTCCGAGCCCGAGCTGGAGGACGATGAGCGCTGCGGGGAAGGCGAGGAGGAGCCCTCGACCGAGGCGGTCGTCGACGATGAGCACGATCGCCGCGGCGAGGGCCAGGACGGCAGCGAGGCCGAGGGCGATCGCGACTGAGCGAGAAGCCCGGCGCGCCTCCGGGGTGCGCGGCGCGGCGGCGTCCGTGGTCACCAGCACGTAGATCACGCGAATGATCACGGCGGCGATCGCCAGGGGGATGAGTGGCAGCAGGAAGATCGCTGTGAACATCGGTCACTTCTCCTTGGGGGCGTCGCGCCACTGGGACCGGAGTTCGGCGACGGGTGTCTCCGATGCGAATCGGGCTGTGTCGAAGGGGGCGGTGGCGATGCGGATACCGTTGTCGCTGTTGATGACCAGGAGGCTGCCCAGCTTGTCGCGCAGGCCGTCGGTGCGAGCGAAGGACCGCGCGAGGGTCGTGGCGCCGTCCCGGGTGCCGTCGGGGCCGACGCCGGGGCCGCACATCTCGATCGTGAGCGCGGTCCGTCCGTCCTGTGCCTGGTCGGCGCTGAAGGCGCCGCTGAAGTTGACGGGCTGGTCGAGCTCGGCGAGTCCTTGCCCCGCACGCTTGATGGCGGGCCCGATGCCCTCGTTGTAGACGATGAAGTTCTCGCCGGCGCACTCCGGCAGGGCGACCATCGAGCCGGAGACGGGGTACTTCGTCACCGTCGAAACGGCGCCGCAGCCGGCGAGGGCGAGGCCCGCGAGGACGACCGCGGGGGCGGCGATCAGGGAGCGACGCATTTTGACTCCTTGTGTCGTGTGTTTGATACAAGGAGTTGATCACGAGGCCTTGCAATGTGTCAACTGTTTGAAACAATCGGCGAGGGGGCGACGCCGTCGTGCGGCACGCTCTCGGATTCTGTCCGGGTCGGACAGCGTGTCCGGAACGGACAGGATTCGAGAGTCGTCCAGCAGCGCGATCGACCTCCCGGAAGGGGAGGGTCAGCGGGGCGTCGCGGTCGCGGATGCCGAGGGGGCCGCGGGCGTCGAGGACGCGGGCTTCGACGTCGCTCCGGGCTTCGCCGGCGTGCCCGGCTTCGCGGCCGTACCCGGCTTCACTGCGTCGACGCCGGGCGGCAGCACGGCGGCGACGGCGGGGTAGTCCACCGACAGGCGCAGGTTCAGCACCGGACCGTTCGGAGTGTTCGGCATGGCCTTGCGCACGTTGTCCATCAGCTGCGACAGCTGGATCCCCACGCCGGTCGCGCTGCCGTTCGGGAACGCGGCGAGGATCGGCTGGAGCAGGCTCACCAGCATCGGCGACGCGGTCTTCAGGCCCTCCAGCGCCTGCGGCGTGAGGATCGCCTGCAGCCCGGCGACGAGCCCGGTGCGCTCGTCGTTGAGCCCGTCCTGCACGGCGAGCGTCTTCTTGCTGTCGCCGTTGTGGAGCGGCTTATGGTCGAGGCCCGCCTGGAACGCCGGGATCATCGCGGCGAGCGCGGGATCGGCGGCCTGGAGGGCGGCTACCACCGTCGGGAAGGTCTGAGCGGTGGAGAGGCGCTGCGTGTCCTGCATCGTCTGCGCGACGCTCCCGAGTGCCGTGAGCAGCGGCAGCATCGCCTCCGACGAGGCGTCGAAGTTCATCAGCAGCACGCTCATGCGCGGCCGCAGGGCGTCGTCGTTCACGTCGCCGAGGGTGGTGATCATGTTCGACACCGTGTTGTCGGTGATCCGCCGCGTCGGGGCGAGCTCGGCGCCGTCCTGCAGCGCGCCGCCGCCCTCGTGCGGGGTGAGGATCACCTCGGAGACTCCGAAGAGGTTGCCCGCGGAGAACGCCGCCTCCACGTTGTTGGTGAGGCTGCGGCCCTGGGGGCCGTCGAGGCGCAGCGTCACGCCCTGCTGCGCATTGCCGAGCGACCGGATCTCGGTCACGGAGCCCACGTCGAGCCCCTGGATCCGCACCTTGGCGCCCTCGACGATCCCGGCGGCCACCGTCGGCGTGCGAAGGGTGAGCGTGAAGACGTCCTGCGGGCGCAGTGCCTGCACGCCCCACACCGCGAGGGCGAGAAGCGCCGCGCACAGGCTGAACGCGACGCCACGTCGCCGGAGCTGGGCGTGCGTCGGGGAGAAGCCGGGCACCGGTGCAAGATCCACAGATAGACAAATTATCCGTAGTTGTCTGAAATCCATGCTCCGGCACGGTGCATTGTGCCGACACTCACGTCGCGCACCAGCCTGTGACGGCCGTCACGACGGGCCTCGCGGTGGCACCGTCGCCTGCTTGGAACGCCCTAGTCGATCTGCCCGACCGGCGTGCGCTTCTCCGCCTGGAAGGCGTCCTCGGCGCGGCCGCGCGCCCAGTAGCCGGAGATCGAGAGGCGCTCGCGCGGCACCTGCAGCTCGCGCAGGACCTTGCGGATCGCCTTGATCGATTCGCGCTCGCCGTGGACGAAGACGTGCGTCGTGGCGCGATCCGCGGGCCAGTCCGCGACGGCCACCTGGCGCGCCAGGAAGTCGACGTCGGTCACGTCGGGGTTGACGGCCCACCGCACGTCCACGCCCGACGGTGCCGTCAGCGCGATCCGGTCGGCATCGCTCTCGACCTCGATGATCGCGGCGCCCCGCGCGTCGGCCGGAAGCGCCTCCAGGGCGGCAGCGATCGCGGGCACCGCCGAGAGATCGCCGGCCAGGAAGTGCCATGCGGCGGCGGGGTCGGGGGAGTACGCGCCGCCCGGCCCCATGATGGTGATCGTGTCGCCCGGTTGCGCGCGCCGCGCCCACGGGCCGGCCAGTCCCTCGTCGCCGTGGACGACGAAGTCGATCGCGATCCGGCGCTCGGCACGGTCGAAGGACCGCACGGTGTAGGTGCGGGTCGCGTCGCCGAAGGCGAGCTTGACGTAGGCGTCCGTGCTGGGCAGGCCGGGGAGTTCGGGGTCGCCGAAGGAGGCGAGACTCTCGCCCTCGGCGATCACGCGGACGAGGTGGGCGCCGATCGTCTCGGTGCGCACGACCGTGACCTCGAAGGTCGGCCGCGCGCGGCGGGCGGGTGCGGGAGCTGTGTCGGTACGCGATTCAGTCATGGCATCCACCGTACGCCTCAAAAATTAGGGTTACCTAATCGATGGATCCCGGCAGGGTTTTGCTATTCAGAACGCTCCGATACGGACGGAGCCGGGACTAGCATCTTCCACCATGAGCGCAGATGCCCCGAACGGCAAGGACCTTCGCAAGCGCGTCTCCCGGTCCGCCCAGGCGGAATTCACTCCGGACGGCCGCGACCCCGTCGACATCATCCGCGAGCAGAACAGCACCCGCATCCAGGAACTGGTGCCGGAGCGGATCTCCCGGATGCTGCACTCGCCGTTCTCCTTCTACCGCGGCGGGGCGGCGCTCATGGCGCACGATCTGGCGGGGGAGGCGAACACCGGGCTCACCGTGATGAGCTGCGGCGACGCGCACATCTCCAACTTCGGTCTGTTCGCCTCGCCGGAGCGGCGGCAGTTGTTCGACGTCAACGACTTCGACGAGGCGGGCAACGCGCCGTGGGAGTGGGACGTCAAGCGCCTCGCGGCGAGTGTGCTGATCGCCGCCCGCGAGAACGGGTACACCGAGGATCAGGCGAGCAGCGCCGTCGTCAAGGCGGCGGGGGCGTATCGGACCACCCTCGCGAGCCTCATGGAGCAGGGCGCCGTCGATCGCTACTACTTGTCCGTCGACGTCGACCGGCTCACCGCGCAGGCCGCCGACGACCAGCCGCTCAAGGACCTCATCGAGCAGACCGCGAAGAAGGCGCGCAAGCGCACCTCGGCGCGCATGGTCGAGAAGATCACCGCGACCAGCGAGGACGGCGAGCCGCACATCGTCGCCGACTCGCCCACACTGGTGCCGGCGCCGGCGAAGCTCGTGGAGGGCTTCGAGGGCCTCTACGCGCAGTACCTGGACACCATCCGCGCCGACGCCGCGCAGCTCCTCGGGCAGTTCCGCGTGCTCGACTGGGCGCTGCGTGTCGTCGGTGTCGGCAGCGTCGGCACCCGCTGCTTCATCGTGCTGCTCGGCCGTGACGTCCCGGGCGGCGGCACCGAGACCCTGTTCCTCCAGGTCAAGGAAGCCACGCAGTCCGTCCTGCAGACCTACGGCAAGCTCGGCCCGTCGACGATGCCGCCCCGCGCGCCGAAGACGGGCGCACAGGCCTGGCGCGTCGTCGCCGGGCAGCAGATCCTGCAGGCGCAGTCCGATTCCTTCCTCGGCTACACCCCGACGGTGCGCGGCAAGGACTTCTACTGGCGCCAGTTCCGCGACATGAAGGGCTCCGTCGCCCCCGAACTGCTCACCCATGACCAGTTCGAGAGGTACGGCCAGGCCTGCGCCGCGGTCCTCGCCCGCGCTCACGCGCAGTCGCCGGGCGCGGTCACCGCGTCGGGATACCTGGGCAAGTCGACGGAGTTCGAGGAGGCGGTCGCGACGTTCGCCACCGCCTACGCCGATCAGAACGAAAAGGACTACGCCGCAGTGCAGGCCGCGGTCAAGGCGGGCGTCCTACCCTGCGCCGAAGTGGCGGTCGCGCAGTCTTAGCGCGACCTTGACGGCGCCGGACCTTCCGCCTGCGCCGCGGCCCGCGTAGACCGGTAGACGTGACTCTGATGGAGGTTCTGCCCTCACTCGCCCGCGCCGGCATCGCCCGGTCCTTCGATCCCACGATCTGGCCCGAAGGCACCGCGATGGACGGCGACGAGGTCCTCATAGCCGGCGTCCCGGCGGCCGCCCTGGCCGCCGGCGGACCGTCGGCCTACCCCGTGGTGGTGAGCCGGATCAGCCGGCTCGTGCGCTCGGGCCCCGTGGTCCTGTGCGACGTCGCGGGGCAGCTGCCGCCGCACGCGCGGCTCGCCGACGTCGCCTGGTCCGGCGCCCGGCTCGCGGGGGCCCGCATGCGGCAATTGCTGGTGCGCGGGTCCGACGGTGCGCGGCTCGCCGCCCGCGTCGAGGTCCCCGTCGACGTCCCCGTGGACGCCCCGATCGCCCTGGCGCTCGCGCTGCCGCACGGCCTTGCTACCCCCGGTTCCCGGGCCTGGTGGCCCGCCGCGGACATGCACCGGAGCCTCGGGCGCCTGGCCTGAGCGACGTCACCGTCGGGCGAGCAGGCCCGGTCGATTAGGCTTCGTGCGTGCACAATTTCCGCGATGCCGCAGGTGCGGACGGCTACCCCGCCGACGGGGGCCGGATGCGCCGGGGCCTGCTGTTCCGGTCCAGCGCCCTCGACGCCGAGGCGATCGATCCCGCCCGCCTCGCGGAGGCCCGCCTGGCGGACGTCTTCGACCTCCGCATGACGGTGGAGGTGACCCCGAAGCCCGACGTCGTGCCCGACGGTGCGCGGTACGTGCGGCTCAACGTGATCGGTGACGACGTCGAGCTCGGCGCGCTGGATCCCAAGTCGCTCAAGGACGCCGCGGGCGCCCGCGAGCTGCTCTCCGACGTCTACCGCATGTTCGTCAGCGAGGAGAACGCCCGCGCGCAGTTCGCGGCGCTCGTGCGCGCGGTCGCCGACGAGGAGCGGCCGCAGGTCTTCCACTGCACCGCCGGCAAGGATCGCACGGGCTGGGCCGCGGCGGTCGTGCAGCGCATCCTGGGCGTCTCGCCCGACGACGTGATGGCCGACTACCTGCTGACCAACGAGTACTCCGCCGCCGTGATCGACAAGATCGCGGCCGGGGCCGCTGCCGAGCGGGGCGAGGCGATCGGCGAGGCCGCTCGGGTGCTGGCGGGGGTCTTCCCCGAGGCGCTGACCGCGGCCTTCGACGAGGCCGACGCCCGGTACGGCGGCTTCGACGCGTACGTGCGCGAGGGCCTCGGGATCGACGACGCCGTCATCGCCCGGCTGCGTGCGAAGCTCGTCGCGTAGCGCGGACTCCTAGCCGAGCTTGCGGCCGCGGGTCGAGAAGCGTCCGTCGTCCTGGGTGAATCCCGCGGAGTCGACGGAGCACTCCAGGCCGCCGTCGCTCAGCGCGGTGCACGAGGCGCCGTGCACCGACAGCCGGGCGCCCGCGGGTAGTTCGCGGGGGCGCTCCTGGACCGTCAGCGTGTCGAGGTAGCGCCAGCCGCGGTCCGTGACCTCGACGGCCTCGGGCCGGACGGTGCGGTTCTTCACCGTGATCCGGGTGCCCGCCGGCGCGGAGATCCCGCACCGCACCGTGGTGGGGTCCGCTGCGATGGTGCACACGCGCTTGCCGCCGTCGTAGCGGTACAGGAACGCGTACCCGCCCCCGTCGGTCCGGTAGCGGTCGGCGTCGACCGCGGGTTCCGCGGCCGCGGGCACGGCGACCACGAACGCGCCGGCGACCATCGCCGACACCAACAGGGCACGCTTCATGCACGCCACTGTAGCGCGCATGCACCGCGGCTAGCAGGGCTAACGGCCGCGCATGCGCACGATCCGGTCGTCGCCGGGGCGCGGATCGCCGCGCCCGTCGGTGTTGTTCGTGAGGATCCATGCGGAGCCGTCCGGCGCGCGCACCACGTCGCGCAGGCGCCCGAGGCTCGCGTGGTACTGCTCCGTCGCCGTGGCGGTCGCGGCGAGCGGGACCGTCCGCAGCCGCTCGCCGCGGAGGTTCGCGACGAGCAGATCCGCACCCACGACGGCGATCCCGCTCGGGCTGGCGGACGACGTCGACCACTGTTGCAGCGGGTCCACGAAGCCCTCGCGTCGCCCGATGCCCTCGACCTCCGGCCAGCCGTAGTTCGCGCCCGGGCGGATGAGATTGAGCTCGTCCCAGGTGTTCTGGCCGAACTCGCTGGCGTACAGCGCACCGTCGGGCCCCCAGGCCAGGCCTTGCGCGTTGCGGTGGCCCAGGCTGTAGACGAGGGAATCGGGGAACGGATTGTCGGCGGGCCGCGCCCCGTCGGGAGTCATCCGGAGGATCTTGCCGCCGAGCGCCCGCGGGTCCTGGGCGTCGTCGGGTCGTCCCGCGTCGCCGACGGTGGCGTACAACATCCCGTCGGGCCCGAAGGCGATGCGCCCGCCGTTGTGGATCGACGCCGCGGGCAGGCCCGTGAGGATCGTGCGCGCCGGCCCGAGCGTGCGCGCGCCCGCCGCGCCCTGCAGCGGCATCCGGACGATCCGGTTGTCCGTCGCGGTGGTGAGGTAGGCGAACAGGTCGCCGTCGCGGACGGCGATCCCGAGCAGGCCGCCTTCGCCGCGCGCCGCGACGCCGTCGATCCGGCCGACCTCGCGCGGCTTCCCGTCGACGATCTCCACGACCCGGCCCCGGTCCCGCTCGCTGACCAGGGGCGCACCGTCGGCGAAGGCGATCGACCAGGGCGCGTCGAGGCCCGTCGCGATCGTGTCGTCGAGCGCGGGCCCGGTGCTCGCGCTCGGCGCCGCGGTGTCCGACGGTGCGCCGCCGCCGCCGCCGCACGCTGCGAGCGAGAGCGTCGCGAGCAGCGCGATCGCAACGCCGCGGTGCCGGATCGGGGTGCGCATGGGTCCACAGTAGGGCGGAACGTCCGATTCCACCGGCGTTGCGACTGCGATCGGTGCTTGACTGGGCGCGTGGACGCGCTGACCGGATTCGCGGGCTGGATCCCCTTCGCCGAGCTGCCCTCGGCCGACGTGCCGCGCGGCCCGGGCGTCTACGTGGTCGTGCGGCCGTCCGACGCGCCGCCCGTCTTCCTGGACGTGTCGCCCGCCGGTCACTGGAAAGGGAAGGATCCGACGGTGCCCGTCGCCGAGCTCGAGCGGCGCTGGGTCGCGGGGGAGCGGGTCGTGTACATCGGCAAGGCGGGTGCCGGCCGTCGCGGGCGTCGCGGGCTGCGCAAACGGCTCGACGAGTACCGCCGTTACGGAGCGGGCGAGCGCGTCGGGCACTCGGGCGGCCGCCGGATCTGGCAGCTCGCAGACCACGGCGACCTGCTCGTCGCGTGGTGCGAGACCGCGGACGACGACGCCGCACCCACCGAGAGCTCCATGCTCGCCGCCTTCGCAGCGCAGCACGGGCGGCTTCCCTTCGCCAACATGCGGCGCTGAGCCTCGCGTGCAGGCGATTTCTCCTCCGCGCGAGGCATGGGGTAATCTCCTACAGCACCGCGAGAGCGGCCACGGGCTGTGGCGCAGCTTGGTAGCGCACCTGACTGGGGGTCAGGTGGTCGCAGGTTCAAATCCTGTCAGCCCGACCAGAAGTCCCGAGACACGCAGTGTCTCGGGATTTTTCGGTTTCCGGGGCAGGCCGCTCCGGTGCCGATGGAATCCCCGAGCGCCGCGCGGGGTTGGCCCTGACATGGGCGACGAACGGGAGAACGCGCACGCACTGTGGGTCTTCGCGCATCCTCGAGGGGATTCCCTGAACGCCACCCTCCGCGACGCGGGGGTGGAACGGCTCCGGGCGGACGGCTGGTCGGTCGACGTGGCCGACCTGTACGCGGAGGGCTTCGACCCGGTCCTGGTCGACGAGGGCGGCGCGGACGTCCGCGCGGAGCAGCGCCGTCTCCTCGCCGCCGATCTCGTGGTGCTGCAGTTCCCGCTGTGGTGGTACGGCCCGCCGGCGATGCTCAAGGGCTGGATCGATCGGGTCTTCGAGCGGGGCTTCGCCTACGACGTCCCGGATCCGGCCACCGGCCGCAACCGCAAGTACGGAGACGGGGGCCTCGCCGGCCGGAGGGCGCTGGCCGTCGTCACCGCCGGCGACCGGGCGAACTCGATCTCGCCGCGCGGGATCAGCGGCGACGTCGAGGACCTGTTCTGGCCGCTCCTGCATGGCACCTTCTGGTACACGGGCATGGAAGCGCTTGCACCGCAACTGATCACGGACGTGCACGGGATCGACGCCGACGGTGTGCGTCGCCTCGCGGACGGTCTCGCCGAGCGGCTCGGCACCGTCGGGACCGAGGAGCCGATCCCGTACCTGCCCATGACGGACGAGTACTACGACCATTCGATCGCCCTGCACCCGCACGTTGCGGCGGGGCTGGCGGGCGGGCCGGCGCACAGGCACCGGTCATAGGCCGTGCAGCGCCGCGAACGGGTCCTGCGTGGAGTCCGTCCGGTAGTCGAGCTCGGCCATGCCCGTCGCCTCCGCGGCCACGTCGTCCCCGTAGAGCGCCCGGATGAGGGCGACCGTCATGTCCATCCCCGCGGCCACGCCCGACGAGGTCCAGCGGTCGCGGTCCTCCACCCAGCGGGCGTGCGGCACCCACTCGACGGTGCTGCCGAAGGTCTCGACCCAGCGGAAGGCGTACTTGTTCGACGTCGCGCGGTAGCCCTCGAGCAGGCCCGCCGCCGCGAGCAGCGCGGAGCCGGTGCAGACGGACGTCACCAGCCGGGCAGTGGTGCCGTGGCCGCGCAGCCAGGCGAGGAAGGCCTCGTCGGTGATGACCTCGCGCGTGGCGAGGCCGCCCGGGACCAGGGTGATGTCCGGCGCGGGCGCCGCGGCGTAGGTGTGGTCGGCGTTGACCGTGACGCCCTGAGAGCTGCGCACGGGCGCCTCGCCGGGGGCGAGGAAGGTGACCGCGAAGTGCTCCGGCAGAAGGCCGAACAGCTCGACGGGGCCGAAGACGTCGAGCAGCTCGAAGCCGTCGAACAGGACGATCTGCACGGAGCGCGGCGCCATGCCCCGACCGTACGGGAACCACAGGCGGGCGCCCCGAGGGCCGACCGGGCATGATGACCCCATGAGTCTTTCCGACAAGGTCACCGAGCTCGGCGCGTGGGGTCTCGAGAACGGGCACCGCGCCCTCCTCGCGATCACGGGCGGCCGCTTCCCGAAGCGCGTGCTCGGCATGCAGACCCTGGAACTGCACACCATCGGCCGGAAGTCCGGGCAGCGTCGCTCGACGATGCTGACGGCGCCGATCTACGGGCCCGACCGCGTCGTGGTGGTCGCGTCCAAGGGCGGGCACTCGGACAACCCGGACTGGTTCAAGAACCTGGCGGCGAATCCCGACGTGGAGATCACCGTCGACGAGGTCACGAGCCCGTGGACCGCCAAGGCCGCCGACCCGGCCGAGAAGGCGCACCTCTGGCCGCAGATCACCAAGGCCTACAGCGGATACGAGGGCTATCAGAAGCGCACCGACCGCGACATCCCCGTGGTGGTGCTGACCCCGCGCTGACGCATCGCCGTTTCACCCGTATCGGTTCGAGGCGCGGGCTACCGTTCCGGACATGACGAATCAGCGTGTGAAGAAGTTCGCCACTGCGTTCGCGGTGCCCGCGGCCGTCGTTCTCGGCGTCACCGGGTGCTCCCAGTCGACGGGCGGCGAGCCGGTCGCAGCGGGCACCCCCTCCTCGACGGCGGTGGCGACGTCGGCCGCCTCGACCGCGGCCAGGCCCGGCGAGTGCGCGCCGGTGTCCGGCCGCGTCCTGACGCTGCCGACGAAGGCGGCGGGGGAGCCCACCCTCGGGCTGCCGCAGCCGACCGGATGGGAGCGGGAGACCTCCCAGGACTCCGACGTGATCCGCGGCGCGATCGTCAACAAGGAGCTGGTCAGCGACGCCTTCGCCGCGAACGCGGTGATCACGCTGGAGAACGCCAAGGGCATGACCGCCCAGCAGGCGCTCGACTCCCAGGTGGACTCGCTGCGCCAGGGCCTCAAGGTCACGGGCCTGCAGCCCGTGCCGGGCACCCTCTGCGGCTACCCGAGCACGACCGTCACGTACACGATGCCCGGCAGCACGCCGAACCATCAATCGACCACCCTCGCGGTCTCCATCCCCGACGGCGTGACCCTGTGGTCGGTCACCATCACCGTGCAATCCAAGATGCCCGACGATCCGCTCTACCGGCGCGACGCGCAGGCGATCCTGACGGGGCTGCAGATCACGAAGTGAAGTGAGGATCCCGGCCGATGAAGGCCATCAGCGAGGTCACCTCGTCGGTCCCGGCCGGCACCGGGATCGGCGCGCCGAACTGCCCCGACTCCTGCAGCATCGGCCCCATCGACTCGAGGCCGCCGTGCAGCGCCTTCGCGAACGCCGGATCGAGATCCGGGGTGATGCCGTTCGAGCGACCCAGATCCCAGGTGTGCATGAAGACGTCCGCGGTGTAGAACTGGTCGACCAGCGCGTCCAGCGGCTTCTCCCCGAACATCTGCGTGGTGAGCACCCGCGAGGCGTCCGGCGCGTCGAGCAGGGCCTGGACCGCCTCGGTCAGCTGGCCGAAGGCGGCCGCCGGCTCCGCCGCGTCCGACGGGGCGCCGGGCAGCTCCACGCCGTTCATCGCGAGGAACCCGGGCAGCCACTCGACGAGGTGGCCGACCACCTCGCGGGCCTTCCACTCGGGGACGGGCGTCTGCGCGTCCCAGTCGGTGATCGCGCCGGCGACACCGGCGAAGGTGGCCGCGGCGGCGCGGTGCCGTTCGGCGGGGGAGAGCGTGCTGAGTTCGGTCATGGCGCCACTCTGGCACGGGCCACCGACAGGCGCGTGGCCTACCGTGAACATCCGTGACCGAACACCTGAGCATCCCCACCGCCGCGGGCTCCTTCGACGCGATCGTCGCCGGCCCCGAGGACGGACGTCCCGTGCTGTTCCTGCACGGCTTCCCCGAGGCCGCGATCGCCTGGCGGCACCAGGTCGCGGTGTTGGGGGAGCGCGGATTCCGTGCGGTCGCGGTCGATCAGCGCGGCTACTCGCCGGGCGTGCGGCCCGAACGGCCCGCCGAGTACGGGATCTCCGAGCTGATCGGCGACGTGGTGGCGATCGCCGACGCCCTCGGTTGGGAGCGGTTCGACCTCGTCGGGCACGACTGGGGCGGCGCGGTGGCCTGGTGGACCGCCACCGACCACCCGGACCGGCTGCGCTCGCTCGCCGTCGTCTCCACGCCCCATCCGGCCGCCCTCGCCGTCGCGCTGAAGACGGACGAGGACCAGGCCAACCGGTCGCGCTACATGACGGAATGGCGCGCCACCCCGGCCACGGAGAACGCCATGCTCGCCGACGACGCCCGCGCGCTGCGGCAGATCTTCGGGCGCGACGTGCCACGCGACTCGGTCGACGACTACGTCCAGCGCCTGCAGGAGCCGGGCGCCCTCACCGCCGCCCTGAACTGGTACCGCAGCGGCCGCCCGCCGGCCGCCCTCGGCACCGTCGACACCCCGGTCCTGTACGTCTGGCCGACCGAGGACGTGGCCTTCGGCGACGTCGCCGCCCTCGGGACCGCCGCGCACTGCAGCGGGCCGTACCGGTTCGAGATGCTCGAGGACGTCTCGCACTGGGCGCCCGAGCAGGCGCCCGAGGCGATCACCACGATGCTGCTCGAGCACCTCGACGCGACCTGAGTGGGCCTTATCCGGGAACGATCTCCGGTGCATGCGTCACCGGACAGCTGAGCGACGCCGCGATGTAGCACTGCTCGCCCGCCTCGTGATGCAGCGCTCGTGCCAGCTCGGCGTCGGCGCCCGGGGCGAGGACCACCCGCGGCCGGAGGTCGATGGAGGTGAACCGCCCACCGGCGCCGGGCGTCTCGACCATCGTGCCGACGGCCGCGTCCACGTAGTCGAGCACCACGACGCCCCGCAGCGCGCACAGCGCGAGGTACGAGAGCATGTGGCAGTTCGCCGCCGCCGCGACGAGGAGCTGCTCCGGGTTCCAGAGCGCGGGGTCGCCGCGGAAGTGCGGGTCCGCCGAAGCGGTGATCGACGCCGCCGCTGCGGAGCTGAGCAGGTGTTCCCGCGCGTAGGAGCGGTAGTCGGCCGTGCCCTCGGGCGAGGACCATTCGACTTCGACGGAGTAAGTGTGCTCGTTCACCCCGCAATCGTCCCCCTGTTGTGTATCTAATGGGGAGCATGTTGCACAGGCGAAAGAAGTCCACCACCGTCCGGGTCGTCAGCGCGCTGGCGGCCGTGAGCCTCGTCGCGGCGGGCTGCGGCACGTCGGGCGACGACGCGGCGTCGTCGAGCACGGCCGCCGGGTCCTCGTCGAACGCCGCGCCCAGCAGCGTCGACCGCCCCGCGCCCGCGGGCGGAGCCGATGACGCCGGCGCCACGGAGAAGGCCCGCGCGCTCGCCGACGCGGTCACGCTCGACGGTGCGGTCAAGCACCTGGAGGCGTTCCAGGACATCGCGAACCGCAACGGGGGCAACCGCGCCCTGGGCTCGCCCGGCTACGAGCAGAGCGTCGAGTACGCCGAGAAGGTGCTCCGCGACGCCGGCTACACCCCGCAGCGCCAGGAGTTCTCGACGGCCGTCTGGTCCGCGTCCAAGGTCGACGTGCAGGCCGCCGGCGCGCCCGTGAAGGCCGCGGCCCTCTCGTTCTCGGGCGCCACCGAGGGCACCGTCACCGCCAAGGCCGTCGTCACCGGCACGCAGGGCTGCACCGACGCCGACCTCGCCAAGGTCACCGCGGGCTCGATCGCGGTGGTGCAGCGCGGAAAGTGCACCTTCGGCGAGAAGTACAAGGCCGCTGCCGCGAAGGGCGCCAAGGCGCTCGTCATCACCAACAACCAGGCCGGCGACTGGAAGGGCGGCACGCTGGGCCTCGACGACGGTGCCTCCATCGCCGTCGTGGGCGTCGCGCAGGACGCGCCGATCGCCGACGGCCAGGACATCACGCTCACCGTCGACGCGAAGACCCAGAAGGCGAAGACCTGGAACATCCTCGCGGAGACCACCAAGGGTGACGACGCCAACGTGCAGATGGTCGGCGCGCATCTCGATGGCGTCACCGAGGGCCCCGGCATCAACGACAACGGCACCGGCTCCGCCGCGGTCCTGGAGACCGCCGCCAAGCTCGGCGCGAACGCGGACGTCAAGAACAAGGTCCGCTTCGCGCTGTGGGGCGCGGAGGAGGAGGGCCTCGTCGGCTCGGAGCACTACGTCAAGGAGCTGAGCGAGGAGCAGGCGTCGAAGATCAAGCGCTACCTCAACTTCGACATGCTGGGCTCGCCCAACGGCGGCTACTTCACCTTCGACGGTGACGGCTCGTCCAAGCTCGACGGTGGCGCCGGCCCGGCCGGCTCGGGCGTGATTGAGCAGGTCTTCCGGAACTACTTCGCGTGGCGCAACGTGCCGGTCGAGGCCTCCGCCTTCGACGGCCGCTCGGACTACGGGCCCTTCAAGGAGGTCGGCATCGCCTCCGGCGGCATGGACACGGGCGCGGACGGCAAGAAGACCGAGGAGCAGCAGCGGCAGTGGGGCGGCACCGTCGGCGACATCTTCGACCCGAACTACCACAGCCCGCGCGACACGATCGAGAACGTCAACCGCGACATGTACCGCATCGCGCTCGGCTCGGTGGGCTTCTCCACGGCGTACTTCGCGGCACTCTGACGCACCGGTAGTCTCGACTGCGCAAGCGGTCGAGTGATTCACAGTGCGTGATGTAGTGCGGAGGTCCGGTGGGCAGGTTCAGCAACAAGATGTGGAAGGTGCTCGGCGCGCAGAGCACACGGAACCAGTCCCGGTCCGTCGCGCTGATCGAGCAGTCCGCCGCATTCGACGAGTGGGCGCAGGGGCTCTCCGACGACGAGTTCCCCGACGCCGCGCTGGCGCTGGACGTCTACGCCGCCAAGTCGGGCGATCGCGCGAAGTTCATCGCGATCGCCCGCGAGGGCGCTGACCGTGCACTGGGGCTGCGTCCCTTCGACGTCCAGCTGCAGGGCGCCGACCGGCTGCTCGAGGGCGACGTCATCGAGATGGCCACCGGCGAGGGCAAGACCCTCGCCGGGGCCGTCGCCGCCGCGGGCATGGCCCTCGCCGGCCGCTCCGTGCACGTCATCTCGCCGAACGACTACCTCGCCCGGCGCGACGCGGAGTGGATGAAGCCCTTCTTCGACCTGCTCGACGTCACCGTCGGCTACGTCGCCGAATCGTCCACTCGTGAGGAGCGGCGCGCGGCCTACGCCAAGGACGTCGTCTACGGCTCGGTCAACGAGATCGGCTTCGACGTGCTCCGCGACCAGCTCGCCACCCGTGCCGAGGACCTGCTGTCGCCGAAGCCCGACGTGGCGATCGTCGACGAGGCCGACTCGGTGCTGGTCGACGAGGCGCTCATCCCGCTGGTGCTGGCCGGTTCCGTCAGGGGCGACGTGCCGCAGGCCGCGATCATGGAGGTCGTCGCCCGGCTGCGCGAGGGCAAGCACTACGAGATCGATTCCGACGGCAAGTCCGCGTTCCTCACCGACGACGGCGCGAAGCTGGTCGAGGAGGAGCTCGGCGGCATCGACCTCTACTCCGACGCGCACGTCGCGTCGACGCTGCCGCAGGTCAACATCGCGTTGCACGCCTACTCGCTCGTCGAGCGCGACGTGCACTACATCGTGCGCGACGGCCAGGTGAAGCTCATCAACTCCTCCCGCGGCCGCGTCGCCGAGCTGCAGCGCTGGCCCGACGGCCTGCAGGCGGCCGTCGAGGCCAAGGAGGGGCTCTCGCAGACCGACTCCGGCGAGGTCATCGACACGATCACGGTGCAGGCGCTCCTGCAGCGCTACGCCCTGGTGTGCGGCATGACCGGCACCGCGATCGCCGCCGGCGAGCAGCTGCGCCAGTTCTACGACCTGGGCGTCTCGCAGATCCCGCCGAACACGCCGACCGTCCGGGTGGACCAGCCCATGCGGGTCTACGACAACAAGGGCAACAAGGTCGCGGGCATCGTCGACTACGTGCGCGAGGTGCACGAGACCGGCCAGCCGGTGCTCATCGGCACGCACGACGTGGCCGAGTCCGAGGAGCTCGCGCACATGCTCAAGATCTCGGGCGTGATCGCGACGGTGCTCAACGCCAAGAACGACGCCGACGAGGCGCGGATCATCGCCGATGCCGGCACCAAGGGCGCGGTCACCGTCTCGACGCAGATGGCGGGCCGCGGCACCGACATCAAGCTCGGCGGCCACGACGCCGGCGACGAGAGCCCGGAGCACGACGAGGTGGCAGAGCTCGGCGGCCTCGCCGTCGTGGGCACCGGCCTGCACGACACGGAGCGCCTGGACCAGCAGCTGCGCGGCCGCGCCGGCCGTCAGGGTGACCCGGGCACGTCGGTGATCTTCGCGTCGGTCGAGGACCCGATCGTTGAGCGGCACCTGCCGCGGGGGCGGCCGCCGGGCGGCGCCGACCCCGAGACCGGCGAGTTCCCGCACGGCAAGGCGGCCGACCTGCTCGATTCGGCGCAGCGCGTCGCCGAGGGCGGGATGCTGGAGACGCACGCCAACACCTGGCGCTACAACCAGCTGGTCAACCAGCAGCGCGACCTCGTGATGGCGCGGCGGCACACCCTGCTCACCACCGACCGGCCGCTCACGGACTTCGCCGAGTTGGAGCCGGAGCGGCTCGCGGAGTTGCGGGAGGCGGGGATCTCCGACGAGGTGCTGGAGCAGGCGGCCCGCGAGGCATTCCTGTACCACCTCGACCGCACCTGGGCGGAGCACCTCGCCTTCGTCTCCGAGGTGCAGACCACGATCCACCTGCGCGCGCTGGGCCGCCAGTCGCCGCTCGACGAGTTCCACCGGCTCGTGATCGAGGAGTTCCGCAAGCTCCCGGACGAGGCCGTGGGCCGCGCCCGGGAGACGTTGCGGGAGGCCGAGATCAGCGAGGACGGCATCGACCTCGACGGCGCCGACCTCGGTCGCAACACGCTGACCTGGACCTACATGGTCCACGACAATCCGTTCGCCACGAAGGGCATGGCGAACATGTTCGGAATGATCTGAGCGGGACGTGAACGAGACCGGGGGATCCGCACCCGAGGCCGGCGCACCGTCGACCCCGGGGAAGCCCCCGAGCCCGCTCAACGTGCCCAACGCGCTCAGCGTGCTCCGCCTCCTCGGCGTGCCGCTGTTCCTGTGGCTGCTGCTGGTGGAGCACAGCGACGCCTGGGCGCTGGTGGTGCTCATGGTGTCCGGGTTCACGGACTGGCTCGACGGGAAGCTCGCGCGGCTGCTGAACCAGCAGACGCGGCTGGGGGAGCTGCTCGACCCTGCCGCGGACCGGCTCTACATGATCGCGGTCCCGATCGCCTTCGGCATCCGGGGGATCCTGCCGTGGTGGGTGATCGGTCTGCTGATCGGCCGCGAGGTGGTGCTCGCCGGGACGGTGCCCTTCCTGCGCAGCCGCGGCATCACCGCGCTGCCGACGCTGTACCTGGGTAAGGCCGCGACCTTCGCCCTCATGTACGCCCTGCCGATGCTGCTGGCCGGCACCTTCGACAACACGCTCGGCGCGAGCATGCACCCGCTGGGCTGGGCGTTCCTCATCTGGGGCCTGGGCATGTACTGGTGGACCCTGGTGCTCTACTGGTGGCAGACGGTGCTCGTGGTGCGTGACCTGCCCCGGGTGGGGTAACCGGGGGGTGTGTTGCTCAATCATCGTGTCGCCCACTAAGTTGTAACCCGCTGCGCGGCCCCGCTCAGCCCTCGCGAAAGGACATCACGTTGAGTGCCAGCTTCCCCGGAGAACTGCTGTACACCCCCGATCACGAGTGGCTGCTGAAGAAGAGCGAGACCGTGGTGCGGATCGGGATCACCGATTTCGCGCAGGATCAGCTGGGTGACGTGGTCTTCGTGCAGCTGCCCGAGGACGACGCCGAGGTCGCCTCCGGCGATTCGTTCGCCGAGGTGGAGTCCACCAAGAGCGTCTCCGACATCTACGCACCGCTGTCGGGCACCGTCGTCGCGATCAACGGCGAGCTGGACTCGAGCCCCGACCTGATCAACTCGGATCCGTACGGCGAGGGCTGGATCGTGGAGATCGAAGCCGCGTCTCCCGAGGACCTGGAGACCGCCCTGGGCGAGCTGCTCGACGCCGATGCGTACAAGGCGCTGACCGCCGAGGCGTGATCGCCTTTCCTTAGAACGGCTTTAGAGCCGACGAATCCGGCCGCCTCCGAGGCGCCGGGCGCGGTACCGTGGACCGTACGTCCATCAGGTGTCGTGAACTACAGACCTGTGCAGTAATCACTGACGAAGGAGCGATGTGAGCGAGAACGACAAGGGCAACGAATCGGCCCCCGTTGAGACCACTTCGGTGTTCCGCGCCGACATCATCCGCGAGATGGACGCCTCCGGCGGACCCGAGAGCGACGCGCCCGTCCAGGGACTCGACAACCTCCCGGCCGGCGCGGCTCTGCTCGTGGTGAAGCGCGGCCCGAACGCGGGTTCCCGCTTCCTGCTGGACCAGGAGACCACCTCCGCCGGCCGCCACCCCGACAGCGACATCTTCCTCGACGACGTGACCGTGTCGCGTCGCCACGCGGAGTTCCGCTCCGTCGAGGGCGGCTTCACCGTCGTCGACGTGGGCAGCCTCAACGGCACGTACGTCAACCGCGAGCCGGTCGACGCGTCGCCGCTCGCCCACGGCGACGAGGTCCAGATCGGCAAGTTCCGTCTGGTCTTCTTCGTCCCGGCGGCCGGCTGACCCCTGTGACGGCCCCACGCCAGGAACCGGCGGCCCCGAGCGCGATGTCGATCGGGGCCGTCCTCGAACGTCTTCGTGACGAGTTCCCGGACGTGACCATCTCCAAGATCCGATTCCTCGAGTCGGAGGGACTGGTCACGCCCGACCGGTCCCCGTCGGGGTACCGGCGGTTCTCGCCGAAGGATTGCGAGCGGCTCAAGTACGTGCTCACCGCGCAGCGCGACTACTACCTGCCGCTGAAGATCATCAAGGAGCAGTTGGACGCGCACGATCGGGGCGAGGCCGTCGAGGGCCCCGCTCCGCGTGCGCCCCGCGCGCTCGCCGCGGTGTCGTCGAAGACGGCGCCCGCCACCGACTTCTCGGCGCGCCGGCAGACCCGGATCAGCCGCGCCGACCTGCTCGCCCGCTCCGGGGCCGACGAGGCCTTCCTGCGGGAGCTGGAGCGCTCGGCGCTGCTCACCTCCGGCAAGGCCGGCTTCTTCGACGAGGACGCGGTCGCGCTGGTGCAGGCCGCCAAGGCCCTCGCCGAGTACGGCCTCGAGGCGCGGCACCTGCGCGCCTTCAAGACCTCGGCCGACCGCGAGGCCGGCCTCATCGCCCAGATCGCCAACCCCGTCGCCCGCGGCGGCGACGCGGGTGCCGCCGAGCGCGCGGCCGAGCTGGTGCGCGAGCTGGCCGCCCTGTCGGTCACCTTCCACACCCAGTTGGTGAAGGCCGCCGTCAAGGACGCGGTGCGCTGACGCGGTCAGGGGGCGCGGCTCGCTTCGCTCCCCGAACCGGGCGTCGGCGCTCGATCCCGCTGCCGCGCCGGTAAGCTGGAACCATGATCGAGATGACCGTCGCGGGCATCCGGATGGACCCGCCGCAGAACGATCCCGTCCTGCTCCTCCGTGAGGTCTCCGGCCCCCGGTACCTGCCCATCTGGATCGGCCAGGGCGAGGCCACCGCGATCGCGATCAAGCTGCAGGGCGTCGAGCCGCGCCGCCCGCTCACGCACGACCTCATCGTCGACCTGCTCGAGACCCTGGGGCGCTCGGTCACCGAGGTGCGCATCACAGGGCTCCAGGAGGGCACCTACTTCGCGGATCTCGTGCTCGACGGTGACCAGACCGTCTCGGCCCGGCCGTCGGACTCCATCGCCATGGCCGTGCGGCTCGAGGTCCCGATCTTCGCGGAGGAGGAGGTGCTCGCCGAGGCGGGCCTCCTGCTCCCGGACGAGGAGATCGCCTCGGAGGCAGACGAATCCGGCGAGGAGCCGCCCGCCGACGAGGAGGTCGAGGCGTTCAAGGAGTTCCTCGATTCGATCTCCGCGGACGACTTCAAGGCGCCGGGCGAGTCCTGAGTCCGGGGTGGATCGGGTCGGGCCGCGAGGTCACGATTCGATCTCGACCTCAACTTCAACTTGAGGGTGTCGGTGTGTCGCGTTGATTCGGCGCTCTCCGGGCCCTAGCGTTCACGCCGAACACCGCGGAAATGGCACCGAGGGAATTACACCGACGGCCTCCACGCGGGAGGCGTACTCTCAGGAGTGCGCACGGACCTCATGAGGGAGACGGCAGTGACCGATCAGGACGGCACCGGGCAGAACACGCCGCAGGCGGACAACGCCGTGGGCACCCAGGGCTCGCTCGATGACATCGCCCCGGGCCTGTTCCCGAACGACACCATCCCGGACGAGCTGCTCGGCTACCGCGGCCCCAGCGCCTGCCAGATCGCCGGCATCACCTACCGGCAGCTCGACTACTGGGCCCGCACCTCGCTCGTGGTGCCGTCCATCCGCAGCGCGGGCGGCTCCGGCACCCAGCGCCTGTACTCCTTCAAGGACGTGCTCGTCCTGAAGATCGTCAAGCGCCTGCTCGACACGGGCATCTCGCTGCAGAACATCCGCGTCGCCGTCGACCACCTCCGCCAGCGCGGCGTCGAGGACCTGGCGCGCATCACCCTCTTCTCCGACGGCACCACCGTCTACGAGTGCACCAGCGCCGAGGAGGTCGTCGACCTCCTGCAGCACGGCCAGGGCGTCTTCGGCATCGCCGTCTCCGGCGCGATGCGCGAGCTCACCGGCACCATCGCCGACTTCCCCGGCGAGCGCGCCGACGGCGTGGCCGCCGAGGCCGCCCCCGAGGACGAGCTGGCCTCGCGCCGCCGCAACCGCGCCCGCGCCACCGGATAGTCGCCCTCGAGAAAGTCGTTCGCCCCGGCACCGTCCCGGGGCCTAGCGTGTGCGGCATGGCCCACATCGCGATGTTCTCCATCCCCGCCCCGGGCCACGTGCTCCCGTCGCTGGACCTGGTCGCGGAGCTCGTGCGCCGCGGCCACCGGGTGCCCTACGCCAACGACCCGTCCATGCGGGCGACGATCGAACCCACCGGCGCCGAGTTCCGCGCCTACGACTCCGTGCTCCCGAAGATCGGCGACGCCGCGGGGACCGACGACGCCGCGGGGACCGACGACGCCGAGGCCTACGGCGGCGACGTCATCGACCAGCTCACCCTGTTCGTCGACGAGTACGAGAACCAGCTGCCGCGGTGGTTCGCGCTCTACGAGGACGACCGCCCCGACCTGATCCTCTACGACATCGCCGGGTCCATGAGCGTGGTCCTGGCCCGCACGTGGGGGATCCCGACTCTGCAGGTCTCGCCGACCTACGTGGCCTGGGAGGGCTACGAGGAGGACATGGCCGACTTCCACACCCTGCTGCGCACCGACCCCCGCGGCGTCGCCATGCTCGCCCGGCAGGACGCTCTCCTCGCCCGGCACGGGATCCACGAGGACTCGCTGGCCTTCACCGGGAACGTCGAGCACTCGCTCGTCCTGATCGCGCCGTCCATGCAGCCGAACGCAGACCGGGTGGACCGCTCGCGGTACACGTTCACCGGCCCGGCGCGCCGACTGCCGGAGGTGCCCGCGGCACCGTCGGGCGGGACGGACCGCAGGACGACGCTCCTGGTCTCCTTCGGCTCCGCCTTCACCGACCAGCCCGCGACCTACCGCGCTGCCTGCGACCTCGCCGCGCAGCGGCCCGGCTGGCGCGTGATCCTGCAGGTCGGGGGCAGGACGGATCCGTCGACGGTGACCGCCACCGACGGGGCCGTGCCGCCGAACGCCGAGGTGTATCCGTGGATCGACCAGGTCGCGGTGCTGCAGGAGACCGACGTCTTCGTCACGCACGCCGGGATGGGCGGGTCGAGCGAGGCGATGCTGACCGGCACGCCCGTCGTGACCGCGCCGCAGGCCGCCGACCAGTTCGAGAACGCGACGATGCTCGCGGCGGCCGGGATCGCCGTGCCGATCCCGGAGGAGCTCTCGGGGACGACTCTCGGAGCCGCGTGCGACGCGGCGCTCGCGCTCACGGGCCGGGCGGGGGAGCTCGCGGCGGAGCTGGCGGAGCTGGGCGGACTCGACGCCGCGGTGGCGGTCGTGGAGTCCCGGCTCCCGGCGTGACCTCACCGTACGGGCGTCCTGCTGAAATGCGTTAGAATCTTCCTGCGTCGCAACACCGCGTGGGAGAGCCCAGCGGGCACCGTCGAGCACGGGCCCACGGGCGCCGAAGGAGCAACACCTCTCCGTCAATCTCTCAGGCACCAGGACCACGTGGGTTGGGCGCCTCTGGAGCCGCCGGCGACTGAGGGAGAGGGCACCCGGCCCGGAGGTCCCCAGTGTCCGACACCACTCCCGCGAGCAACTTCCCTGCGCGCCACATCGGCCCCGACGCGAGCGAGCTCGAGCAGATCCTGCGCGTCATCGGCGTCGACAGCCTCGACGACCTGGCCCGCGCCGCGGTCCCGTCGGCCATCCTGGACCCGGAGGCCGATAACGGCCTGGGCGCCCTGCCCGCCCCGATCGACGAGCACGACGCCCTCGCCGAGCTGCGCGCCCTCGCGGACCGCAACACCGTGGACCGCACCATGATCGGCCTCGGCTACTACGACACGTTGACCCCGCCGGTCCTGCTGCGCAACATCATCGAGAACCCGGCCTGGTACACGGCGTACACGCCCTACCAGCCTGAGATCAGCCAGGGCCGCCTCGAGGCCCTGCTCAACTTCCAGACCATGGTCTCCGACCTCACCGGCATGGAGATCGCCAACAGCTCCATGCTCGACGAGGCGACCGCCGCCGCCGAGGCGATGACCCTCCTGCGCCGCGCCGGCAAGTCCAAGAGCCCGCGGCTGGTCGTCGACCGCGACGTCTTCCCGCAGACCCTCGCCGTGATCGAGACCCGCGCCGAGCCGCTGGGCATCGAGGTGCTGGTCCACGACGTGACCACCGGCCTGCCCGAGGGCGAGTTCTTCGGCGTCATCCTGCAGACCCCGGGCGCCTCGGGCCGGATCGCCGACGTGCAGTCCGTGATCGACGGTGCCCACGAGCGCGGCGCGCTCGTCGCCGTCGGTGCGGATCTGCTGGCGATGACTCTGCTGACGCCTCCCGGCGAGCAGGGCGCGGACGCCTGCTTCGGCACCACGCAGCGCTTCGGCGTGCCGCTCGGCTTCGGCGGCCCGCACGCCGGCTACCTCGCGGTGCATTCGAAGCACGCGCGGCAGATCCCCGGCCGGCTCGTGGGGGTCTCCGTCGACGCCGACGGCAACCTCGCCTACCGCCTGGCCCTGCAGACCCGTGAGCAGCACATCCGCCGCGAGAAGGCCACGTCGAACATCTGCACCGCGCAGGTGCTGCTGGCCGTGCTCGCCGCGATGTACGCCTCGTACCACGGCCCCGAGGGGCTGCGGGCGATCGCGCTCCGCGTGCATGCCCGCGCCTCGGCGCTGGCCGCCGCGCTCGGCGATGCGGTGGTGCACGCCGACTTCTTCGACACCGTGCTCGTCAACGTTCCCGGCCGCGCCGACGACGTCCTCGCCGCCGCCAAGGCCGCCGGCTACAACCTGTGGCGCGTGGACGACGACCACGTCTCCGTCGCCTTCGACGAGACCAGCACCTCGGCCGACGTGGCGAACGTGCTCGCGGCATTCGACGCGCAGCCGGTCGACGCGGCACCGTCGGACATCGAGAACCGGACCTCCGAGTTCCTGACGCACCCGGCGTTCCACGCCTACCGCACCGAGACGGCGATGCTGCGCTACCTGCGCAAGCTCTCCGATAAGGACATCGCGCTGGACCGCTCGATGATCCCGCTGGGCTCGTGCACCATGAAGCTCAACGCGACCGCCGAGATGGAGTCCATCACCTGGCCGGAGTTCTCGCGGCTGCACCCGTTCGCGCCCGCCGCGGACACCGAGGGCATCCGCGCGCTGATCGCTCAACTGGAGGAGTGGCTGGTCGCGATCACCGGCTACGACAGCGTCTCGTTGCAGCCGAACGCCGGCTCGCAGGGCGAGTACGCGGGCCTGCTCGCGATCCGCAACTACCACCTCTCGCGCGGCGACGCGCACCGCACCGTCTGCCTGATCCCCTCGTCGGCGCACGGCACGAACGCGGCGTCGGCCGTCATGGCGGGCCTGCGCGTGGTCGTGGTGGCTTCGCGCGAGTCCGGCGACGTGGACACCGCGGACCTCAAGGAGAAGATCGCCAAGCACGCCGATGAGCTCGCGGCGATCATGATCACCTACCCGTCCACGCACGGCGTGTACGAGCACGAGGTGCGGGAGATCTGCGGCGCGGTCCACGAGGCCGGCGGTCAGGTCTACGTCGACGGTGCCAACATGAACGCGCTGGTCGGGCTCGCGCGGCCCGGCAAGTTCGGCGGCGACGTCTCGCACCTGAACCTGCACAAGACCTTCTGCATCCCGCACGGCGGCGGCGGCCCCGGCGTGGGCCCGATCGGCGTCCGCAGCCACCTCGCGCCCTTCCTGCCCGGGCACCCGCTCGAGCCGTCGCTCGGGAACGGCCCGACGATCTCGGCCGCGCCCTTCGGCAGCGCCTCGATCCTCCCGATCACCTGGGCGTACATCCGGATGATGGGCGCCTCGGGCCTGCGCAACGCGACGCTCACCGCGATCGCCTCCGCGAACTACATCGCGGCGCGCCTGAACGACTCCTTCCCGGTGCTCTACACGGGCGAGAACGGCCGCGTGGCGCACGAGTGCATCCTCGACGTGCGCGGCATCTCGAAGGAGACCGGCGTCTCCATCGATGACGTCGCGAAGCGCCTGGCCGACTACGGTTTCCACGCGCCGACGATGAGCTTCCCCGTCGCGGGCACGCTCATGGTGGAGCCCACGGAGAGCGAGTCGCTCGGCGAGATCGACGAGTTCTGCGACGCGATGATCGCCATCCGCGCGGAGATCTCGCGGGTCGCTTCCGGCGAGTGGCCGGTGGACGACAACCCGCTGCGCGGCGCCCCGCACACCGCGGAGTGCCTCGTGACCGAGTGGGATCACCCCTACTCGCGCGAGGTCGCCGTCTACCCGCAGGGCCTGCCGTCGGGCGGCGCGCGCGCGAAGGTGTGGCCGTCGGTCCGTCGCATCGACGGCGTCTACGGCGACCGCAACCTGGTCTGCTCCTGCCCGCCGATCGAGGCCTTCGCGGAGTAGTCCTCCGAGACCGACCGTGCCCACCCCCGCTCGCGGGGGGTGGGCACGGTGGGTTCGTGGGGCCGGTGTCAGCCCTGAGGGCTCGGCGGTGGGGTGCCGGGGGTCGGCTCCGCGCCTCCCGCGGGCGGAGTGCCGCCACCGCCGGTCACGTCCTTGACCTTGTTGACGGCCTGATCGATCTTGTCGTCGTGCCCGGCGAACTTGCCCTTCGCCGCACTGCCCGCCTTGTCGATCACCTTGTTGACCTGGTCGGGGTTCTTGCCGAGCAGTTCCTTGATCTTGTCGAGAAGCGCCATGATGCAACCTTCCGATGGACTCGTTCGCCGACCGCCGTCGCCTCTGCTTCACCGCGACGGCCCGCGACTGTGTTCCTCGTTCACCGTATCCGAGATCGGGGGCGCTGCCGAGGTCTCGATCGCCCCGATTCCAGACGGCGCGGGAGGAATGCGATCGCGCGGCTATTCATTTTGGTAAAGTACCTATCATGGGGTACTGGATCGGCTTCGCCGCGGGGTGGATGGTCGCGCTCGCAGTGCTGATCCCGGGAGCGGCACGACTGGGGCGGCGGTATCCCATGGCACGGACCTGGTTGGACCTCGTCCTCGGGGGCGTGGCTGCGTTCGCCGCGCTCCTCGTCGTCACGCTCATCGCGAATCGGGTCTGGCCCCATCGGCCCGCTTTCGTCCGCGGCGCGTTGTCCGGCGCCGTCGTCGGCGCGGTGGCCTGGCTGCCCGACGTCGTCGCGGCGCTCCGCCATCGCAAGGGCGCGACGCAACGCCCGTCCGTGAGCCCCGGCAGCACGCCGCGCCCCGTCGTCGTGCCCGCGGAGTTCGCGGATGCGGTGCACCGTCACTTCGCGGAGCCGACGGTCCGCGCCCGCTATGTGATCGCCGCGTACCGTCGTGGCCTGCTCGCGCCCGGCTTCGTCCCGGGCCTCGCCGCGGATCTCGCGCCACTCCTGCCCGACGGTGACGCCTGGGCCGGGCTGGCGGGGTGGCAGGGCGGCGAAGGGCTGGACGACGCCGTCGACCGCGCGGCGGGGGAGATCGGCTACGCGCCGTCGACCGAGGAGGAGCGCGACGATGTCGTCGAGCGCCTTGTCTACTGGGCCCTGTGCAGCGATGATCCGCGGGCGCGGCGCGATGTTCTCGAATTGCTCGGTGAGGCTGTCGAGCCGCGGACGACGTTCGAGGACATCGGTTTCCGTACTGAACGCGTCAAGGGGCTTCGGGAGTTGCTGCAGAGTCGCTTCGATTCGGCGTACGGAGTTCGCCTGGGAGAGGGCGTGCATCGCCGATTCACGGGGCCGACCGCGGGGGCCGTCGACCTGATCGCCGGCTATCGGACCGGGATGATCTTCTCGGCCGACGTGGCACGGATCGCGGCTCTGGTCATCGCCGAGCTGCCCGGGGCGGGGCAGGCCTGGGCGGAGCTCGCGATGGCGTCCGCCGACGAGCCGAGGTCGGAACTGCTGCCCATCGTCGATCGGGCGGCGGAGGAGATCGGCTATGAGCGCACACCACAGGAGGTTGAAATCGACGTGCTCGAGGGCGCCGCCTACCGCGCGGTGGTGCACGGTTCGGAGGTGGAGGAATCCCAGCGCCTGCATCGGATCGAGTTCGACTTCGACCACGCCCGAGAGCTCGAGGAGCTGCGCGATGCCTGGTACCTGCCGGGGGCGGACGACACCCGGCTCGCGCGCGTGCGCGGCGACCTCGCTGCCTATCTCGCGCGACGGTACGGCTGACCAACATGTTCGAGAAATGTTCGAATCAGTGTTGAATCTTAGTTCGAACAGAAGTAGAATCGGAGTATGGCAACGCCAGCCGGTTTGAGCGACTTGCCTGGGGATATGATTCCCTCGGGGCTCGCCGCGAATATCGTACCGGTGTGGTTGCAGGGGATCGTGCGGTCGCGGAGGTGTTGTTCGAACAACGCCGTAGTGAAAGCCTTGCGTACTGCAGGACGATGACGGCGGTGTACGCCCTGCATCGGGTGATGTACGCCGACGACGAGGCCGAGTACCTGGCTCGGCCGGGTGACTTCGCTGAGGCGCTCGAGGCCCGGCGGAGCCTCACGGCGGCAGGCGTGGCGTTGGAGGCCCAGGTCTCGACGCTGCTGCGGCTGGGGCTGACGGCCGCGCGGATCGCGATCGAGACGGCGATCGGGCTCGTGGAGCGGTTGCCGAAGGTGTTCGCGTTGGTCGGGGAGAACGTGATCTCACCCAAGGCGGGGGAGGCGGCGCTGCACCGCTCCCGGGCACTCGACGGGGAGCAGGCGCGCCGATTCGACGAACTCCTCGCCGATCGGCTGTCGAAGGACTACGAGGTGCTCTCTCCCCGCGTTACGAGAGGCTGCGGATCTGATCGTCGATCAGATCGACGCGGAGGCGGTCGAACGGCGGCGTCGCGCGGCGATCGAGGACCGTCGGGTGAGCTTCCGTCCGGAGCAGGACGGGATGGCCGCGGTGTTCGCCCTCATGCCGGCCGAGGACGTGGTCGAGGTGGAGGCACGGGTCGACCACATCGCGGGCACCGTGTGCGACGCCGATCCGCGGACGTCGGCGCAGCGCCGCGCCGACGGTTGGGTGCAGCTCACGCGGGGATACAGCACCCTCGGCTGCGCATGCGAGACGCCCGACTGTCGTTATCGCGAGGCACGTTTCCATGGCGAGCCGGATGCGGATGGCGTGATCACCCGGTTCGTGACGATGATCAACGTCGTCATCAACGAGCGCGACCTGGCCGTACCGGACGGTGACGCCGATCAAAGATCGGCTCTCGTCACTGATACCGACACTGAGCGTGATCGTGCTTCCGGCCCCGTTCCCCTCCCCGCGGGCGCCGTGGAACGCGATGCGCGAGGTGGTTTCGGGTATCTGGTCGGGCACGGCCCGATCACCGGCGAGCACGCGCGCGAGCTCGCTGCCCGTGAGGACGCGAGGATCCGCCCCTTCGGACAGCGGATCGACGAATCGGCGATCGCAGAACAGCAGGCCCCGGGCCCGACGGAGTGCGACCGGACCTCCGTCTCCTCAACGGAATTCGATGGTCTGCGCGGGACGATGGACTTCGCGGCCGTCTGGGCGGACATCGTCGTTCGGCTCGAAGGTCATGGGGGTCCGGACGATGGCGACGGGACCTGGTTCGGTGGAGGCCCGCCCGACTGCCCGCCGCCCGACTGCCCGATTGTCCGCCGCCCGACGGGCCACTCCCACCCGGTCCCGATAACGAACCCGATGACGACCCCGATCCCCAGGGCGCCCCGCCGCAGGTCGGTGTGGGCGACGAGGCCGACGCATGCGATGCGGGTGGTTCCGGTGCACTGGCATCGGCGCGGGGGAGTACGGGATATCGGCCGTCGGCGGAGCTGCGGCGCTACCTGCGACTGGTGTTCCCGCGGTGCGTCTTCCCCTACTGCACCCGTCCCGCGACGCGGGCGCAGCTCGACCATCGGCGCGAGTACGACCACCGCGACCCGGAACTGGGTGGTGGCACCTCGGCGGAGCAGCTGCAGCCGCTGTGCACCGCACACCATCAGCTCAAGTCCGCGGGAGAGTGGATCGACGCGCGCCTGCCCGACGGCCGGATCCTGTGGACCTCGCCGGACGGGCGTCGCTACATCGTCGACCCGAGTGGCACCGTCCTCGCACTGTTCCCCGACCTGACGCGCGTGCGCTGGACCCTGCCCGATAGCGCCGAAGAATCGACACGCCGCGAGCAGGCCCACCGCCGGGAGGTCGGACGCGCCTCCAGCGCGAACACGCGCGCCGCGAGCGCCTACGGCAGCGCAACGTCGCCGCGATGGAGGCGGAGCTCGCCCGTGCGAACACGCCCATCAGCACGATCGAGGAGCATCTCGCCGCCGCGATCGGCGAGCCCACGTCGCCGAGCCGGACCCCGTCGTTCGACGGCCCGCCGCCCTTCTGATCAGGAACCCGTGCCGCGTCAGGTGAGCTTCTCGAAGACCATTGTCGCCTGGATCCGGTCGCCGCCGCCGAGGCCCTTGCTGCCCGACGATGCCGTGGTGATCGTGTGAAGGCGATAGCCCATCGCGGCCTGCTGATTGATGGCCTTCTCGAGTTCGGTGAGATTCCCCGATCCTGTGCCCCAGAGTTTCTCCTTCAGAATCACCTGGAGGACGACGTAGCTCATGCCGTTGGCAGCTGGCCGAGGTCGAGCACCCGCGGTCGCTTCGGCCTCGATCCGATCGACCATCCCGCTCAGGCCCCGCTGCTGCGGGGGCTTCTGCGTCTGTTCCGTCCAGCGCTGGCCGTCCCGCCAGCGCTGCACGCCCGAACCGTCGTCGTACCAACCGGGAGTCGTGTTCGTCATGTGCACCTCGCTGCTGGATGTCCTCCCGCACCGGTCGTGCGGTGCGCGGATCGTAGCGAGAACGCTCCGTGCGGGGACGGTGTTCGATCCGAACCGATCGCATAGGGGCGGCGGTGCGCACCCTACGAGCGACTACCGCCGGTTCAGGGTGTCCGCGAGGGAGATGACGGCGGCGTTCGACGCGGGCGCCAGCGGCTCGACGGTGCCGAACTCGACCGACGAGGTCTTCGCCGGAGCGGGCTCCCCGACGACCCGGAATCCGGCCTCCGCCAACGGCTTTGCATTGCCCCTCTGGGTGAGGAAGGCGACGAAGTCGGCGGCCGCGCGATCATGCGCGTCGGTCGTGTCGTCGCGGTCGAGAACGGCCGCCGGGTACGTCGCCGAGGCGGTCGGGCCCGACGGGTACACCGCGACCGGGGCGGCGTTGCCGCGCCCCCGCGCGAACGCGGCGAGCTGCTGCTCGGTGACCGGCACGGCGCGGATCGCATCGCCGGGCTTGGTCAGCGCGTCGAGTGCGGCGCCGGCGGTGGTGGACTTCGGCGCGTCCTTCGCCCACCGGGCGAGCGAGCCGGTGACCACCGGGCTCTTCGCGGCCTCGTCGGACAGAGCGGCGCCCGCGGTGCGGGCGACGGCGGCGGCGACGGACTGCGCGGCGAGGTACGTCCCGTCGGCCTCGGCCCCCGTCGGCAGCGCGATCCGGAGCTGCTCCTGGCGGGCGGAGAGATCGAGCCAGCGGACACCGTCGAAGGCCGAGCGCGCCGACCCGCGCACGGCGAGCACCACCGGCGACGTGGCGATCGACGTGGGCTGCCCGGACAGCTCCGCCGGCTTGGCGGCCGCGAGCCGCGCCGTCCACTGCGTGCTCTCGGGGATCCACAGCGACGGCGCGGGGCCCAGCTTCGGATCCCAGGTTCCCGTCAGCGCGTCCAGCGCCACGGGGGAGTCGATCCCCGACACCTCGATCTTCGGGCAGTAGTCCGCCGAGACGGCGCCGCTCCCGTTGAAGCTCTCCGCGACCCGGCGGAGCGGGCCGACCAGGGCGGGGGCGGCCGCGACCTGGACCGCGAGGTCGCCGCGCACGCACGAGGCCGCGGCGTCGCGGCCCTCCTGCTCCGACCGCCCCGACAGCCACACCATCGCGGCCGCCACGGCGGCGATCACGACGACGACGACCACCGCGGCGATCAGCCAGCGCGCGACGCCACGGGAACCGGTTCCAGAACGATGTGATCCCATCGAGAGCAACCTACCCGAAGAGCCCACGCGGTGGCATAGGAGACTCCTGTGCGTTCGCGCTGGTGAAAGGCTTCGCCCCGGCGACGAACCGGGCAGCCTCGGCGCCCGCCAGCAGGGTTCCCGGGAACGGATCGCCGGCCAGGCGGCGCCCCAGACCGCGTTCCAGCAGATCCGGCACGGCGCCCGCCACCAGCACGAGGTTCCCGAATCGGCGGCCCTTCAGCACCGCCGGCTCGGCCGCGATCGCCACGGAGCCATCGGTAGGCCCGCCGAAGACCTCGGCGACGGTCGCGGTTACGGATCTGGCGAAGGCGAGCGGCGCACCGTCGGCGATGTTGAGCGCGACCACCGCACCGGGGCCGAGCAAGGGGACGAGCGACGCGAAGAATTCGCGCGTGGTGAGAGCCGCCGGGGTGCGGGCCCCGGCGAAGACGTCCAGGACCAGCAGGTCGACGGTGCCGAGCATGCCCGGCGGCAGCGCGGTGGCGGCGACCGCGGCGTCGGCGCAGCGGATCTTGATCTGCTCGCGCTTGGGCAGCGGCGCGGCGGCGCGCACCGCGTCGATCAGCGCGCGATCGTTCTCCAGTACCTGCTGGCGCGAGCCGGGGCGGGTGGCGGCGACGTAGCGGGGCAGCGTGAAGCCGCCGCCGCCCAGGTGGACGGCGGTGATGGCCTCGCCGGCCGGACGCACCAGGTCCACGACGTGCCCGATGCGCCGGACGTACTCGAAGACGAGGTTCGTCGGATCGCCGGTGTCGATGTAGCTCTGCGGCGTCCCGTCGAGGAGCACCGTGAACGCACCGGGCCGGTCGCGATCGGCTTCGATCACGACCGGCCCGGTGTCGGTCACGGGGTCGGAACCGCTCAGCTGTTCGCGGCCTTGAACTCGCGGCGACGCGCGTGCAGGATCGGCTCGGTGTAGCCGTTCGGCTGCGTGCCGCCGAGCAGGACCAGATCCTTCGCCGCCTGGAAGGCGATGTTGGAGTCGAAGTCCGGCGCGAGGGGGCGGTACGTCGGATCGCCGGCGTTCTGCTGGTCGACGACCGGGGCCATGCGCTTGAGCGCCTCGATGACCTCGGCCTCGGTGACGACGCCGTGGCGCAGCCAGTTCGCGAGCAGCTGCGAGGAGATGCGCAGGGTCGCGCGGTCCTCCATGAGGGCCACGTCGTGAATGTCCGGCACCTTCGAGCAGCCGACGCCCGCGTCGATCCAGCGGACGACGTAGCCGAGGATCGACTGGGCGCTCTCGTCGAGCTCCTCGCGCTTCTCCTCCTCCGACCAGTTCGCGTTCGGCGCGAGCGGGATGGTGAGGATGTCGTCGACCGACGCGGGATCGCGCTTGGCGATCTCGTTCTGCACCTCGAACACGTCCACCAGGTGGTAGTGCAGGGCGTGCAGGGTCGCGGCGGTGGGCGAGGGCACCCACGCGGTGGTCGCGCCGGCCTTGGGCTGGGCGATCTTCTGCTCGAGCATCGCGGCCATCAGGTCGGGCATGGCCCACATGCCCTTGCCGACCTGCGCCTTGTGCTGCAGGCCCGCGTGCAGGCCGATGTCGACGTTGCTGTCCTCGTACGCGGGGTACCAGGTCTGGCCCTTGAGCTGGCCCTTGCGGACGATCGGACCCGCGACCATCGACGTGTGGATCTCGTCGCCGGTGCGGTCCAGGAAACCGGTGTTGATGAACACGACGCGGTCGTTCGCGGCGGCGATCGCGGCCTTGAGGTTCACCGACGTGCGGCGCTCCTCGTCCATGATGCCGACCTTGAGGGTGAGCGCGGGCAGGCCCAGCAGCTGCTCGACGCGGGCGAAGATCTCCGCGGCGAAGGCCACCTCGTCGGGGCCGTGCATCTTCGGCTTCACGATGTACACCGAGCCGGTGCGCGAGTTGCGGATGTCGCCCGAGAGGCCGTGGATCGCGATGAGCGAGGTGACGATGCCGTCGAGGATGCCCTCGCCGATCTCCTCGCCGTTCAGGAGGATCGCGTCGGTGGTCATCAGGTGGCCCACGTTGCGGACGAACAGCAGCGAGCGGCCGTGCAGCACCAGCTCGGAGCCGTCGACGGCGGTGTAGACGCGGTCCGGGTTCAGCGTGCGGGTGAAGGTCTTGCCGCCCTTGCTGACCTCCTCCGCGAGGTCGCCCTTGTTCAGGCCCAGCCAGTTGCGGTAGCCCACGACCTTGTCGTCGGCGTCGACGGCCGCGACCGAGTCCTCGAAGTCCATGATCGTGGTGACCGCGGACTCGACGAGCACGTCCTTGACGCCCGCGCGATCGGTCGAGCCGATCGGGGAGGCGGCGTCGATCTGGATCTCCAGGTGGAGGCCGTTGTGGCGCAGCAGGATGCCCGACGGGGCGTCCTTCTCGCCGGTGTAGCCCACGAAGGCCGCCGGGTCCGCCAGGCAGACCGAGGCGTCCTCGCTGGAGCCCGACGCGCCCTTGACGGTGGCCAGCAGCTCGGTGCCGTTGATGCGGTACTCGACGACGTCGGCGTGCGAGCCGGACTCGAGCGGCACGGCCTTGTCCAGGAAGTCCTTGGCGAAGGCGATCACCTTGTCGCCGCGGACCTTGTTGTAGCCGGGCTTGCCGCCGGGCGCCTTCTCCGCGCCGTCGGCCTCGGAGATGGCGTCCGTGCCGTAGAGGGCGTCGTACAGCGAGCCCCAGCGGGCGTTCGCGGCGTTGATCGCGAAGCGGGCGTTGAGGATCGGGACCACCAGCTGCGGGCCGGCGGTCGAGGTGATCTCGGTGTCGACGTTCGCGGTGGTGATCTCGCGGTCCTCGGGGACCGGCACCAAGTAGCCGATGTCGGTGAGGAACTGCTTGTACGCGGGGAAGTCGGTGATCTCGCCCGGAGCGGCGGCGTGGTACGCGTCGATCTTCGCCTGCAGCTCGTCACGGGTGGCCAGCAGCGCGCGGTTCTTCGGGACCAGGTCGCCGATCAACTGCGCGGCGCCCGCCCAGAAGGCGGTCTGGTCTACACCGGTGCCCGGAAGTGCCTCGTTGTTGATGAAGTCGTAGAGGACCGTTGCGACCTCGAGGCCGGCGACGGATGTCCGGGCGGTGTCAACCATGGTTGTACTTCAACCCCTTCGTAGCTACTGATAGGTAGGGATCAGGTTACTCCGCGCGCGATCGCCGCCGACGCCGGGACCACCTGGCCGAAGTCCAGTTTCACGAGCTGGTCCGCGCGGTCGAAGTACCGGTCGTCGTGGGTGATCACGACCACCGTCTTCCCGCGCGCCTTCAGGTCGGCGATGATCCGGTCGTAGAAGACCGCGCGGAAGCGGGGGTCCTGGTCGGCGGCCCATTCGTCGAACAGGTACACCGGCCGGTCCTCGAGCAGCGCGGTCAGCAGAGCGAGCCGCTTGCGCTGCCCCGTCGAGAGGGCGAGCGTCGAGAGCTTCCCGTCCTGCACCGTGACGGCGTGCGCCAGCTCCAGGTCGTGCAGCAGCCCGTGGACCCGGTCGTCCAGGTCGTCGGCCGCCAGGCCGAGGTAGTCGTCGAACAGGTGGAAGTCCGAGAAGACCGCCGTGGTGTGCTGCCGGAACCACTCCAGGTTCTGCGGGCCGATCGGCTCGCCGCCGGCGCGGATCTCGCCGATCCGCGGCGCGTACAGCCCGCAGATCAGCTTCGCCAGCGTCGACTTGCCGCTGCCGTTGCCGCCGACCACGAACGTCACCTCGCCGGGGCGCAGGGTCAGGTCGACGGGGCCGAGGCGGAAGCCGTGCGGGACGCCGGGCGGTGGTCCCTGAGGAGGGTGCGGCGGCGGGCCGCCGGGGGAACCGGGGCCGCCGGGGCCGCCGGGGCCGCCGTGCGGCGGGTGCTGGCCGGGGCCGTGCTGCGGCGGCTCGGGGAGGTACTCGTAGCCGACGCCCCGCAGTTCGACGGTGCCGTCGCCGACGGGACGCCCGTCGTAGGGGAGCACCGACTCGTCGCGCGGGGTCTCCAGCGAGAGGTCGAGGCCGCGGATCTTCGCCAGCGCGACGTCGCCGCGCAGCAGGTCGGGGATGCGGTGCATCAGGCTCTGCATGGGCATCGAGAGGAAGGTCGTGACCAGTACGTAGCCGATCATCGTCTCGCGCGGCAGCTCCATCGCCCGGGCGAGGACGAACAGGATGACCGCCATCGTGCCCAGCTGCAGCACCTGGCCCAGCGCCTGCCCGCCGGCGAACCGGGTGCCCGCCGCGACGTGCTTGCGGCGCAGGTCCTCGGCGGTGCCCAGCAGCTTGCGGTCCAGGAAATCGGTGCGCCGCGCGCGGTGCAGCTTGAGCTCCTTGACGCCGTGCGAGACCTCCTGGAACGAGCCGATCAGGGCGTCGTCGAGCTCGCGGGCCCGGCGATAGGTCTCCCGGACCCGCCGCAGCACCGTCTCCACGCAGGCGATGCCGAAGAGCGTGCCCGCCACCGAGACCGCGAACAGCGTGCCCGAGACGGTCGCGAGGTAGGTGAGGGCGCCGATGATCGTCGCCAGGTCGATGCACAGCCCGGGGATGCCGGAGACCGCCATCGAGAGGGAGCGGACGTCCTCGGTGAGGGTCGCCAGTAGGCGGTGATCGCCGAGCCGCTCGATGTGCTCGAGCGGCGCGGCCAGCACGCGCTGCGAGAGCCGCGCCCGAAGCCGGTACACGGCGGCCTGCGCGAGGTGCAGCAGGATCAGCTGCGAGGTGACGCCCGCGATCACCACGACGACGGCCGTCAGGACGAACTGGGTGACCGTCACCGTCGGCATCGGGCCCGGCGCGACCAGGCCGTTGATGAGGGTGAGCAGGTAGGCGTTCGCGCCACCGGCGATCAGGCCCGCGACCACCGCCGCGGCGATCGCCGCCGGCGAGATCGAGAGCAGGAACTTGAAGAGCTTCATGGCGCGCTCATTCGCCGGCGGTCACGACGTCGAAGAGGAAGCCCTCCACGGTCACGCCGGGTGCGAAGGAGAAGGCCATGCCGGTCGACGGGGCTCCCGAGGTGGGGGCGGAGCCGACCTGTGCCAGGAGGCGCTCGAGGACGAACAGCAGCGAGACGCTGAGCATGTTGCCGTGCTCGGCGAGCACGTCCCAGCTCGTGCGCGAGGCCTCCTCGGGCAGGCCCAGCGCCGCGGACGCGGACTCGATGATCTTCGGGCCGCCGGGGTGGATCGCCCAGTGCGCGATGGCCTCCCGGCCGAGGCCGTTGCGGTCCAGCACCTCGTCGATCACGGGGGCGACGCCGTTCACGATGTACTGTGGCAGGGACTCCGCGAGCTCGCACGTGATGCCGTTGGCGTTGACCCCGAGCACGATCCCGTCCTCGGCACCGTCGAGCAGGTGGGTGAAGGTGTCGCGCACGACGATCCGGCCGCCGGGCAGCGGGTGCCCGACCTCGCTGGCGCCGATGACGGCGGCGCCGCAGCCGTCGGCGAAGAGGCTGGAGATCACCACGTCGTTGGGGTCGCCGGAGAAGACGGCGTTGACCGAGCTCAGCTCCAGGCAGATCATCAGCGACTTGCGGTCCGGATGGGCCCGGACGTAGTCGGTGGAGACGCGCAGCGCGTTCATCGCGGCGGCGCAGCCCATGAAGTTGATGACGACGCGGCTGGTCTGCGGCGCGAGGCGGAGGGCGCGGATCACCGCGACGTCGACGCCGGGTGCGAGGAAGCCGGTGCTGGTGACGAACACCAGCTGGCCGACGTCCTCGGGGGAGACCTCGTTCTCGGTGCCGACCCGCAGGGCGCGGCGGGCGGTCTCGATCGCCAGCGGCGCGGCGTGCTCGTAGAACAGGTCCATGCGCTCGCGGACGGTGTCCGGGCGGGTGCTGAACTGCGCGAACTCCGGGGTGAGGGGATCGATCGCGAGGTGCCGCTCGGCGACCTTGGTCTTGGCGTAGACGCGGCGGATCCGCTCGGCCTGCTTCGGGTCGTCGAACCGTGCGGCCACTCGGTCCGCGGACTCGGCCTGGTCGTAGGCCTGTGCGGGGGAGCCCGTCGCGAGCGACTCGATCACCGCGACCGAGGTCGGCGGCGCGGGCGGGGCGCCCAGCCAGGTGCCGGGTGCGGGAAGCACGGGGGCTGCGACGTCGAGGGCGGGGGTGCCCTGGGGGGTGGCGTTCATGGTCATCTCCTTAAACCGTGCCGATGCCGGTGAAACCCGCGACGACGTACGAACCGGACGTCTTGAGGGCCGCCGGCGAGAAGTGCTCGCGGAAGAAGCCGTGGCCCTGCTCCTGCGCGGGCCGGGCCTTGCTGCCGAGGAAGGTGTTGACCTGGTCGGGCAGGCGGTCGAAGAAGAAGCTGCGCCTGGGCAGCCATTCGACGCCGAACTTGGCGGCCTCCTCGGCCATCAGTTCCTCGGTCGCGATGTTGGCGAAGCCGCTGCGCTGGTAGGGCAGGACGTGGTGCACGCGGTGGCTGGACAGGCCGGCCGAGAGGAAGCAGTCGACGTACCGGTTGCCCGAGATCCACAGGTCGTAGGCCTGGTTGAGCTGGTTGACCGCCCAGTCCTCGGTCTCGACCTCGGGGAGGTCGTCGACGTCCGTCTCGAAGTCGTGGCTCGCGACCACTAGGAAGGTGCTCACCCACAGCACGGCGACGAACTGCGCCACCCAGGCCCACACGTCGCCGAGGAACAGGAACAGCAGGAACTCGCCGATGAGCAGCGCGCGCATCGCGAAGGCGCCGATGAAGTGGGGGAGCGCCCCGCGCAGCGAGCCGTACATGTCGGCGACCCCCACCTGGCGGGTGAGCTTGACGATCTCGAACAGCCGCATCGTCATGCCCGTCGCGGTGTGCCCGAACTTGTGCAGCGTGTGGATCGGGATCCGGTACCAGCGCGGGATGTCCATCATCATGGTGAAGACGTTCTTCTTGATGTCCACCTCGCTCTGCGTGTGCGGGTGGTGCAGCAGCGCGTGCCCGTCGGCCGTCACGAACGACAGTGCGACGTAGTTGATGTCGAAGGCGTTGACCAGCACCTTCGTCGCGCCCTTCTGCTTGCGATGGATCGCGTAGTGGCCGAAACCCGCCAGCGAGCTGCGGAGGACGACCATGAGCAGCACGAACAGCCAGATCGGCATCCACGTCGGGACGCCCAGGCGGGTGGCGATGACCACGATGTAGGCGACGGCCAGCGCCGCCGCGACGACGTTGAACCAGCGGTCCATGCGCTTCACGCGCGCCTTCATCGCCGGGTCGCGCAGCCGCGCCTTCACGGCGTGCAGCAGATCCGTCGGATCGTCGAACCGGTAGCGCGGGGTGTCGCGCCAACTGTCGAATCCGTCCTTGAAGAGGAAGGCCGGCGCATTGTTCTTGGGATGGACGTCCTCGACGCGGGCATCGCGATCGAGGGCGAACCGTTCCAGCATCTTCTCGACCTTTTCGGGATTCGCGTGATACGAACCGATGATCGACGTGATATCACGATTCTTGGAGCGGCCGATGAAGAATTCCCCGCCCGGATGCTTGTTGATCCATTCCGAGAGATCGTAGGCGCGGCCCTTGTAGACCCACACGTTCGACAACTGCGGACCGCCGCCGGGGCCGGGTTCACGGCCCAGATCGCGGGGACCGGGGTCGCCGCCCTCGGTATCGAAATCGCGGCCGCGGGGGCCGGCGGGGCGACGCCCGGGATCGCGCTCATCGGAGCCGGAAGCGCCGTCGTGACCTGCGCCGCCTCCGCGCCCCGGGTCGGTGCCGCGCTCGAGATCGCGGGGGCCGGGGTCGGCCGCGCCGCGCTCGGACGGCGCCGGTGGCGGGGTGGAATTGATCGACACTTCTGGTTCCTCCTGAACACTGCCGGATCCGGCGGTTGTGTAGACCTTCTCCGGTCACGCTAATGGATCGCTGAAGGTGCGCTTGCCGCTACCGCCCAGTGTCCGATTTGCCCGGAAACCGCGCAGAAGAATGCTTCGATCGACTCCGGAATTCATGCATACTTCATCGTGAGGGCGGGGCTTCCGCCCTTTCATTCGGCCCCGGGCGGTTCCGCCCGGACAGATTCCAGGGGGGAACCCTATGAACCTCAAGGCATCGCGGGCGGCTGTAGCGCTGCTCGCCGCCGGCGCACTGGTACTCACCGGTTGTGCGGACAAGAAGACCGACGACGGCGGCACCACGACCGCCACCGCCGCGGCCGCGAGCGGCGCCTCGGGCTCGCCGACGGCCGCACCCTCGGTCGACGCGAGCGGCCTGCCGACCGTCCAGATCGTGCAGGACGCGGCCCTGGCCACCCGGGAGACCTACTCGGAGCACCTGACGCTCGCCGTCGACAAGGGGATCCAGGGCCTGCCCGTCACCAGCGTCACCGGCGACATCATCTCCTTCAAGGACACCAAGCGCGTGGCCGCGCAGGGCGACGCCAACGTCCGCGTCCAGGACAACTACGTGCAGACGAAGTTCGTCGTGATCGACGGCGTGATGTACGCCAACCTCGGCGGCGCGAAGTACCAGCCGATGGGCAAGACCGGCGAGAAGGGCGTCTACGACCCGGCGATCATCCTCGACCTGGAGAAGGGGCTCGCCAAGATCCTCGACTCCGTGCAGAACCCGAAGGTCGACGGCAAGGACACCGCGAACGGCCTCAAGACCGTCAAGGTCACCGGCACCGTCGCCACGCAGGTCCTCGACCCGCTGCTGCCGCAGATCACCGACATCGCCACCCGCGGCAACGCCGGCACCACGCTGCCCATCACGCTGTGGATCGTCTTCGACCCGTCGGCGAACCCGCAGCCCAAGCCGAACGTCACGCGGATGGAGATCAAGCTGAAGGAACTGCCCATCACGCTGAATCTCACCGAGTTCGGCAAGGACGTGAAGATCACCAAGCCGGCCACCTAGGCGGCCACCACGCGGGAGTACGAGGGCCCGGCGGACTTCGGGGGGAGTCCGCCGGGCCCCGTCGTATCCGGGCTCAGCGCCCGGTCAGGGCCAGAGGTTCGGGTTCAGATCCGATCCGTAGCCGCCGTAGCGCGGACGGCGCTCCAGGTGCAGGTGCGGTCCCCGGGTGTTCCCGGTGTCGCCCGAGTACCCGATCAGCTGGTTGGTCGCGACCTTCTGGCCGTCGCTCACGACCCGCCGCGACAGGTGGCAGTAGCCCCAGTCCGATCCGTCGACGTCGTCGTTGATCAGGATCATCGTCCCGTACGCCGCGCCCCAGTTCGCCCGTCCCGTGCGGACATCGCCGCCGATGGTCGCGTACACGGGCGTGCCGATGGGACAGCCGATGTCGACCCCGGTGTGGTAACCCGCCTCCCAGGAGCCGGGCTGTCGCCACTGGGCGGTGATCGGGTGCGCGGTCGCGTTCCGGATGGGCCGCACGTAGGTCGCGGCGTTCGCCGCCGGCGCGACCACGGACCCGGCCGCGGCCGCCGCGGCGGTGAGTCCGGCGACGGCCGCGCCGCCGATGAGCAGACGACGCCGGCTGAGCTGTGCTGATTCGTGGTGAGCTGTCATGACTCTTCTCCCTGAAAGTGCATGAGCGGGGCATGAACGTGAGCATGGCTCACGTTCAGCGCGAGTATGTCATCGCACACGGGTACGCGCTGGGCGAATCAGAAGCCCTTGGAACGGAGGTACGCGCCCAGCGTCTCGACGCTACCCGGGGTGCGCGGGCCCTCGACCCAGCCCGCGTACGGGATCACGACGACGTTGCCCTCGCGGACGGCGGTGGTGTTCGCCATCAGCGGCTGCGAGCGCAGCTGCGCGATCTTCGCGTCCGGGGTGTTCTCCGGGCCGACGCCGTAGTCGACGATCGCGATCACCTCCGGGTCGCGCTGCGCCGCCGCCTCCCAGGACGCCGTCGTCCACGAGTCGTCGAGGTCGGCGAAGACGTTCTCGCCGCCCGCGTTCTCGATGATCGCCTGCGGGGTGCCGGTGCGGCCCGAGGTGAACGGGTCCGGGGAGGCGCTGTCGAACAGGAAGACCCGCGCCTTCTTCCCCGCCGGCGCGGAGGTCCGGACCTCATCGATCCGGGCGCGGTACTCGGCGACCAGCTTCTCCGCGCGCTCCGGCACCCCGAACAGGGTTCCGAGGTTCGTCAGGTCCGCGAACAGCGCGTCGAGCGGCGGCATGATGCCCCGCTTCGTGCTCCCGGCCTGGCGGCAGGCCTCGGTGAGCTGGTAGGGCACGGCGCCGATCTCGCGGATCCAGTCCGGCGTGACGCCGGTGGTCTCCTTGAAGCCGTAGTTCCAGCCCGCGAAGACGAAGTCGGGCCGGGCCGCCTGGATCGTCTCGCGGGTGAAGGCGGTGCCGAGGCTCGGGGCGCGGTCGAAGTCGGCCTTCCACGGCGAGGTGTTGTAGTCGACGTGCTTGCCGTCGTAGGTCGTGTACCCGACGATGCGGTCGGTCAGGCCCAGCGCGAACAGGATCTCCGCGGTGCCGGTGTCGTTGACCACCACTCGGCTGGGCGGGCCCGGCACCGTCAGGGGCGCACCGCAGTTGGTGACGGTGGCGGGCCGTCCCGAGGACGCCGACGGCGCCGCCTCCTCGACGGTCGCGCCGCAGCCGGTGAGCAGGACGCCCGCGAGCAGCACCAGGGGGAGTCGTTTCATGTCAGGTCCCTTCCGTCAGACCACTGTCGAAGATCACCTGGGGCACGCCCAGGCGGGGGTGGGGCAACACGTGCGCCCCGATGTCGAAGTACCGCCGGAGCGTTTTCGGCGTGAGGATCTCCGCCGGGGTGCCGGAGCAGGCCAGCGCACCCTCGGACAGCACGTACAGGCGGTCGCAGTACTGCGCCGCGAGATTGAGGTCGTGCAGCACCGCGATCACGGTGACGCCCAGGTCGCGGGCGGCGCTGAGCACCGCGAACTGGTGCCGCACGTCGAGGTGGTTGGTGGGCTCGTCGAGCACCAGCACCCGCGGCTCCTGCGCGAAGGCCCGCGCGATGAGCACCCGCTGCGCCTCGCCGCCCGAGAGCGTGCCGAAGTCCCGCCGGGCCAGGTCCGCGGCGCCGGCGGCGGCGAGCGCACCGTCGACCGCCCGACGGTGCGCGGCGAGCGGGACGCCCCGGCGGCGGTGCGGCAGGCGACCGGTCTCCACGATCTCGCGCGCGGTGAAGCCGATGTCGAACGGGGCGTGCTGCATCACGGCCGCGACCTGCCGCGCATTCTCCTCGAGGCTGATCGCCGTGACGTCCCGCCCGTCGACGGTGACGGTGCCCGTCGCCGGTCGCAGCGCGCGGTAGGCGCACCGGAGCAGGGTGGACTTGCCGCTGCCGTTGGGGCCCACGACGCCGATGAACTCGCCGGATTCCGCCGTGAGGCTGAGGTTCTCGACGATGCGCCGTCCGCCCAGCTCGACGGAGACGTCGCTGTACTCGACCCGCATCACGCGCTCCCCACGGACCTGCGGCGCATGAGCGCGATGAACAGGGGCACGCCGACGGCGGCGGTGATCGCGCCGAGCGGCAGCTCCTGCGGTGGCGCGACGGTGCGGGCCGCGATGTCGGCGAGCACGAGGAAGACCGCCCCGAGCGCGGGCGCGATGACCAGGACCCGGCGGTGGTCGGCGCCCACCAGCAGCCGGGCGACGTGCGGCACCACGAGCCCGACGAAGCCGATGGCGCCGCACACCGAGACGATGATCCCGGTCATCGCCGCGGTGAGCACGAACAGCGCCGAGCGGTAGCCGGAGGCCGAGAGCCCGACGGAGATCGCCACCTCGTCGCCGAGGGCCAGCGCGTTGAGCTTGCGCGCGCCGTACCGCAGCGTCACCAGCCCGATCGCGACCGTGACCGCCAGCAGCGCGGTGGTGCGCCAGGTCGAGGGGGAGAGGCCGCCGAACAGCCAGAACATGACGGTGCGGGCCGCGTCGCCGCGCGGGGCGAGGAAGACCAGCACCGTCGTCACCGCCGAGAAGCCGTACGCGAGGGCGGTCCCGGTGAGGACGAGCCGCAGCGGCGTGAGCCCGCCGCCGCGGTACGCGATGAGGTAGACCAGCGCCGTCGCGCCGAGCGCGCCGAGGAAGGCGGCGGTCGGCAGCGCGTACAGGCCGAGCGTGCCGAAGACGCCGAACAGGGCCACCGTCGTCGCGCCGACCGAGGCGCCGGAGGAGATCCCGAGCACGTACGGGTCCGCGAGGGCGTTGCGCACCATCGCCTGCACCGCGACGCCGATCGCGCTGAGCCCCGCGCCCACGATCGCGGCGCTGAGTACCCGGGGGATCCGCGAATCCGCGACGATCCGGTAGTGCGTGGCGTGCTCGGCGTCGATGACGCCGCCGGTGAGAAAGGCCCAGACGTAGCGGGTCGAATCCTGCCACGGGATGCGTACGGTGCCCAGCAGTACGCCCAGCCACATCGCGGCGATCAGCGCGATCAGCAAGCAGGCCAACAGCACTGCCACACGGCGCGACGAGACCACTCGCACTCCGCGACTCCCCTCGGGTCGGTGAGCACCGCCCGGCTCCGGGCGGTCGCGAGGGCAGGTATCGGGCTCGCACGCGCTGGGCGTGTCACCGTTGCGGGGCAGCCCCGGTTTCGCACCGGGTTCCCTCTTGCGCCGCGGGCTCGCGCCCACGGACCGTCGCTGGAACGGAAGTCTAGGCGGGCGATGCGGGCATATCGGCGGCGGGCTGCTCACCGGGCCGCTCTGCGGGCCAGGCGCGGACCACGGCGAGCAGGCGCTCGCGGATCGGGGTGGCGCGCTCGGCCAGCGCGGCCTGCTGCCGCACGTACTCGCGCCGGCCCTCGGCCGTCTCGATCGCGATGGGCTCGAAGCCGTAGGCGGTCAGGTCGTACGGGCTGGCCCGCATGTCGAGTTCCCGGGCGTCCCGGGCCAGGTCGAACGCGTCGGCCACCAGGCCCGACGGTGCGCCGGGCGCCAGCTTGAAGGCCCACTTGTAGAGGTCCATGCCGGCGTGCAGGCAGCCGGGCTGCTCCGAGCCGACCTGGGTCTCCCGCGTGAGCTCGACCGCGTTGCGGGGCGCCGCGTCGGGGGTGAAGAAGCGGAAGGCGTCGTAGTGGGTGCACGTCAGCTGGCCCGCGCGGACCACGTCGTCCGTGCCCGCCGGACCCAGGCGCAGCGGCACCGGGTGCCGCGCCTGGTCGGCCTCGCGGAAGACCATCGCCCACTCGTGCAGGCCGAAGCAGCCGAACACGGGCCGGCGCGCGGCCGTGGCCTCCAGGAGCCGGGCCACGTAGGCGGCGGTGCCCGCGCGCTTGGCCAGCGTCGCCGGGTCCGGCCGGACCCGGTTGCCCTCGACGAGGTAGCCGCGCGCGCCGCTGAACTCGTCCGCCGCCCGCGGGCCGTCGAGCTCGGTCCCGAGGCCCGGGTGCCAGCGCAGCAGGTGCGCGGGGCGGTGCCCGTAGTACGTGAACAGGAAGTCCCAGACGGGGTGCTTCTCGCCGCGGGCGGCCCGGCGGCGATGCGCCTCGACGAAGGGCTCCAGCCGGGCGCGGTGGTCCGCCGCGCGGGCCTCCCACTCGGCGTCGCTGAGCACCGTCACACCCGGTGGGTCCCGTCGCGCACGGTGCCGACGAACTCCTCGACCACGTCCTCCAGCGCCACGATGCCGATGGTCCGGCCGTGGTCGTCGGCGACGGCGGCGAGGTGGCCGCCGAGGCGGCGCAGGTCACCCGCGGCCTGATCCAGCGACAGGCTCCCGTCGACCACCGGCAGCGGCCGGATGCGGCTCGCGCCGATCACCGACTCGGGGCCGACGGCGGCGTCCATGATGTCGGGCAGCACGTCCTTGACGTGCAGGTAGCCCGTGAACGCGCCGCTGCTGCTGCGCACCGGGTAGCGGGAGTAGCCGGTCTCGGCGACGGCGGACTCGATGTCGCCGAGCGTCGGGCCCCACGCGCCGTTGCTGCCCTGGACGGCCTGTAGCCCGCGGATCTCGGTCAGCGGGATCGCCACGTCGGCGACCGTGCGGCGTGAGGTCTGGAGCGCGCGGGTCAGGCGCACCCGCTCCTCGGCGTCGATGAGGCCCTCGTCGTGCGACTCGGCGATGAGCACGCCCAGCTCGCCGGCGGAGACGGTGCTGTCCAACTCGTCGCGCGGCTCCACGCCGCCCGCGCGCAGCACGAGCGTCGCCATCCAGTTGTAGACCGCGATCAGCGGCCGCACCAGGCGGACGAAGGCGACGTGCGGCGGCACGAGCAGCATGGCCGCGGCCTCCGGGCCCGCGAGCGCGATGTTCTTCGGCACCATCTCGCCGAGCAGGATGTGCAGCACCACGACCAGCCCCAGGGAGACGGTGAAGGAGATCGGGTGCAGCAGCGCCTCGGGCACGTTCGCCCAGCCCAGCGGCTTCTCCAGGAGGTGCGCGATGGCCGGCTCGCCGACCTTACCGAGCAGGATCGAGCAGATGGTGATGCCCAGCTGACAGCCCGCCAGCATGAGCGAGAGGTTCTCCGACGCCTTGATCACGGCCTTCGCGCTCGACCGGCCCTGCTCGACGAGGGCCTCGAGCCGGTCGCGGCGGGCGGCGATGAGGGCGAACTCGGCGGCGACGAAGAAGGCGTTCGCGGCCAGGAGCAGGACGGTCAGGGCGACACCCAGGAGGTCACTCATGGGTCACCTCCACGAGGTCGACGCGGCGGCCGTCCATCCGGGCGACGCGGGCCGACCACTGCGGGACCTGCGCCTCGTCGTCGTCGACCGACGGGTGGTTCGGCAGCGGGACGCGGTCGCCGACCGCGGGGATCCGGCCGAGCAGGAACATCACCAGGCCGCCGAGGGTGTCGTAGTCGCCCTCGGGGGCGCGGTAGCCGGTGTCGCGCTCGAGTTCGTCGATGCGGAGCAGGCCGGCGCAGAGGAAGCCGTCGTCCGTGCGCTGCACGTCGACCGGCTCGTTCGCGTCATGCTCGTCGCGCACGTCGCCCACGATCTCCTCGATCAGGTCCTCGACCGTGACGATGCCGGCGGAGCCGCCGTACTCGTCGACGACGAGGGCCATCTGCAGGCCGTTGGCGCGCAGCTGGTCCATCAGGGCGTCGCCGTCGAGCGTCGCGGGCACGACGGGGGCGGTCGTCGCGATCTCGGCGACGGTCACCGCCGCGCGACGGTCCGCGGGCACCGTCAGCGCCTGCTTCACGTGCACCAGCCCGATCGTGTCGTCCAGGTCGCCCCGGACCACGGGGAACCGGGAGCGACCGGACTCGATCGACAGCGCCACCAGGTCGGCGACGGTGTCGTCCGCGTCCAGCGAGTGGATCCGCTGCCGCGGGGTCATGAGCTCCTCCGCGGTGAGTTCGCCGAACTCGAGGCTGCGGCCCACGAGCTCGGCCGTCATCTCGTCGATCGCGCCGTGCGCGGCGGAATTGCGCACGAGGGCGCTGAGCTCCTGCGCCGACCGGGCCGAGCTCAACTCCTCCGCGGGCTCGATGCCCAGGCGGCGGACCAGCGCGTTCGCGGAGCGGTTGAGGAAGGAGATCGCGAAGCGGAAGGTCGAGGAGAACAGCGACTGCGCGCCCGCGGTGAGCCGCGCGGTCTGCAGCGGCCGGGCGATCGCGAGGTTCTTCGGCGCCAGCTCGCCCAGCACCATCGACAGCGAGGTCGCGATGACCAGGGCGAGGATCAGGGTGAGCGCCGACGACCAGACCCCGGGCATGCCCGTCCATTCCAGCGCGGGGCGCAGGAACTTCGAGAGCACCGGCTCGGCGAGATAACCCGTGACCAGGGTGGTGATCGTGATGCCGAGCTGGGCGCCGGAGAGCTGGAAGGAGAGGGTGCGGTGCGCGTTCTGCACCTGCTTCGACCGGCGGTCCCCGCGGTCGCGGACGTCCGCGTCGATCGTCGACCGCTCCAGCGCGGTCAGCGAGAACTCCGCCGCCACGAAGAGCGCGGTGCCGACGGTGAGCGCGAGGAAGCCGACGACGGCGCCGACCGTGATCAGCGCGCTAGACAACGACCCGCCCCCTCGACCTGGTCACAGCGGTCAGCGCTCGTCGTCGGCGGCGTTTGCCGGGTCTTCGGGACTTCATGGTCCTTCCAGAGGATCGTCGGTGGGATTCACTGCATCCTACCGACGATCCGTCGGGATTCTCACCAACCGCCGGGGAGCGGCCGGCCCTCTGCGAAGCCCGCCGCGCTCTGCACGCCGACGGTGGCCTTCGCGTGGAACTCCGGCACGCTGCGCGCGCCCGCGTAGGTGAAGGAACTGCGCACGCCCGAGGTGATCCGGTCGAGCAGGTCCTCGACGCTGGGCGCCTCGGGATCGACGCGGATCCGCGAGCTGGAGATGCCCTCCTCGAACAGCGACTTGCGGGCGCGGTCGAAGGCGCCCTCGCCGGCGGTGCGCGCGGCGACGGCGCGCTTTGAGGCCATGCCGAAGCTCTCCTTGTAGGCGGAGCCGTCGGTCGCGTACTTCATGTCGCCGGGCGCCTCGTAGGTGCCGGCGAACCACGAGCCGACCATCACGTTGGAGGCGCCGGCGGCCAGCGCCAGCGCGACGTCGCGCGGGTGCCGCACGCCGCCGTCGGCCCAGACGTGGGCGCCCAGCTCGCGGGCGGCCGCGGCGCAGTCGAGCACGGCGCTGAACTGCGGCCGGCCGACGCCCGTCATCATGCGGGTGGTGCACATGGCGCCGGGGCCCACGCCCACCTTGACGATGGTGGCGCCGGCGTTGACCAGGTCGCGGGCGCCGGCCGCGGCGACCACGTTGCCCGCGGCCAGCGGCAGTCCCAGGTCGAGGGCGGCGACGGCCTCGAGCGCGTCGAACATCTTGGCCTGGTGGCCGTGCGCGGTGTCGACGACGAGCACGTCGGCGCCGGCCTCGGCGAGGGCGCGCGCCTTGGCGGCCACGTCGCCGTTGATGCCGACGGCGGCGGCGATGCGGAGCTTGCCGGCACCGTCGACCGCGGGGCTGTAGATGCCCGCGCGGACGGTGCCGGTGCGGGTGAGGACGCCGTGCAGGCGGTCGTCGCCGTCGACGAGGACCGCGAGGTCCGAGTGGTCCTTGTCCAGCAGGTCGAAGACGGCCTCGGGCGCGGTGCCGGCGGCGGCGCACACGAACGACGTGGTCATGACGTCGCGCAGGCGCGCGAAGCGGTCGACGCCCTCGCAGGCCGCGGCGGTGACGAGGCCGACCGGCCGGTTCTCGGCGTCGATGATCACGACGGCGCCGTGGGCGCGCTTGGGCAGCAGCGCCACCGCGTCGCTCACGGAGTCCTCGGCGCTGAGCGTGACCGGGGTGTCGGCCACGAGGTCGCGGCTCTTGACGTACGAGATGGTCTCGGACGCGGCCTGCAGCGGCAGGTCCTGCGGGAGGACGACGATGCCGCCGCGGCGCGCGACGGTCTCCGCCATGCGGCGGCCGGCGACGGCCGTCATGTTGGCGACGACGAGGGGGATCGTGGTGCCGGTCCCGTCGACCGACGCCAGATCGACGTCGAATCGGGAGGTCACGTCCGACCGGTTCGGGACGAGGAAGACATCGTCGTAGGTCAGGTCGTACTGCGGGCGGCTATCAGGAAGGAACTGCACGTGGAATCATGCTAGCCCACCCGCGGCGATTCCAGGGCATCGACGGCTACGACAGGAGGACGCGCCCCTGCGCGTCACGGACGCTGCCGGTGAGCATCATGATCGCGTCGATCAGCGCCCAGATGCCCCCGGCCATCCAGAACAGCATCGCGATGAGCATGCCGATGCCGAAGGTGAGGAAGCCCAGGAAGAAGAAGAACCAGCCGATGACGTGGATACCCAGCTGGAGGCCGCCGATCACGCCGTACCCCAGGTAGAACCGGCCGACGCCGAAGCCCCCGAGGAACAGTTGCAGGAGCCCCGCCACGACCTTCGACTTGTCGGAGAGCGGGAGGCCCGTCCCCGGGTCCACGCCGTAGCCGCCTCCCATGGCGTACCCGGGCTGCGGGTATCCGGCCTGCGGATAGCCCGGCTGGCCGTAACCTCCCTGGTACGGCGCGATGCTGTACGGCTGCTGCTGGGCGTACGGGTCGTAGGACGGCTGCGGGTCGTAGCCCTGCTGGGCGTACGGGTTGTACTGCTGGCCGTACGGCTGCTTAGGATCGGTCATGGTGGTCTCCTCGTCTCCCCTGAGGCGCCCAGCGTACCGGCGCGGAATCAGTGCAGGATCAGGCGGGAGAGCTCGGTGAGCCACGGCACCGCGACGGCGACCGTGGGCACCACCAGGATCAGGCCCGCGAGTAGGTAGACCGAGGCGCTGAACAGGTTGCTTGCCGGGGGCATCGTCAGCCGCTCGACCCGGACGACGGTGCCGGTCGCGCCGACCGCGAGGGCGCCCCGCGGGGCCGGGCTCTGCGCGCAGGTGACCAGGGCGTTGGCGAGGGGGAGCGGCCCGGCGGCGGCGACGGCCTCGTCGTCGGCGAGCAGCTCGACGAGCAGCTTCACCGAGTCGAGTGCGGCGGACGAGCGGACGACCTTGGGGAAGGCGTGGTTGACGGCGGTGAAGGCCTCGAGCACCAGGTCGTGCCGGGACCGCAGGTGCGCCCGCTCGTGCGCGATGACGGCGGTGAGCTCCTCGTGGCTGAGCTGGTTGATCGTGCCGACGCTCAGCACGACGCGGTGCCGCAGCCCGGGCAGGCAGTAGGCCAGCGGCTGGTCGACGCCGAGGACGCGCAGGTCGGCGGCGGAGACGGGGTGGTCACCGTCGACCGCCTGGGACAGGATGTCGACGACGGTGCGGTGCCGGGCGCGGCGCCGGCGGGTGCGGATCGCGAGCCGGACGGTGGAGGTGATGAGCCGGGCGCCGATCAGCAGGGTGAGCGCGAAGGCGACCACTGCGACGATCCACGGGATGAGGCCGAGCTGGCGGATCTCGTCGATCGGGTTGGTGGTGGGCCGGCCGTCGGCGCCGGGGACCAGCAGGCGGCTGGCGATCACCAGACCGGCGCTGAAGGCGGAGAGCACCGCGGCGAGGGCGATCGCCTGCCACAGCACGAGCGCGGCGCGCGGGGCGCGCAGCGGCCAGGAGGCGCGGGAGAGCCACGCGGGCACCGGCCCCGCGAGCAGCAGGGCCAGCGCTCCGAAGATGAAGGCCGCCATGAGGACGAGCCTACTGGTTGATCAGGGCTCGGCGCGACGACCGGCGTCGCCGGCCTCGAGCTTGGCGAGCGCGCGGCGCAGCGCCTGCGCCTCGTCGGCACCCACGCGCTCGACGAAGTGCACGAGCGCGGCCTCCCGCGAGCTCTCGGCCTGGTTCAGCGCGTCGAACATCAGGTCGGCGACGAGCTCCTCGCGGCCGAAGCTCGCGGCGTAGCGATGGGCCCGGTCCGTGCGGATCTGGCTCACCAGCTTCTTCTTCGCGAGACGCTGCAGCACAGTCATCACCGTCGTGTACGCGAGTTCGCGGTCAGCGGCGAGCGACTCGTGCACCTGTCGCACGGTCTGCGGTTCAGTGGACGCCCAGAGATGGTCCATGACCGCGCGTTCGAGATCTCCCAATGCCGCCATTGCTCCGATTCTACTCGGCATGGCCCGCATCGCTACGACGGCCTGTCGTAATCCACGCCACACTCATTAGGGCTTGCTTAGTTAGGGGAGCCTGCCCTAGAGTAGGTCTCGTCGCCGAGAGCGACACCGAAACCACATCGGACCGTGACGCGAACTGAGGGCTGCAGTAATCCGCCGGTCTGTGCCACGGCGGGTCCGGGGGATGGCTGAGCCCCCGGACCCGCCGACTTCTTTCCCCGCGTCGTGAAGTCTCCGACGCGGACGTGCCCCTCGCCGCCGAGCGCGGATCAATCCTTGGGCATCACGAGCCAGAGCAGCAGGTACAGCAGGAACTGCGGGCCGGGCAACAGGCACGACACCACGAAGAGCACGCGGACCAGGGTCGCGTCGATGCCGAAGTAGCGGGCGATCCCGGCGCACACGCCGCCGATCCAGTTGTTCTGGACGTCGCGGGCGAACCGCTTCTGCGGCGGCGCCGGGGGGACGTAGGGATTGGGGGCGAAGGGATCGTTCTCGGTCATGACTCCACAGTGCCGGGCGGCGGCGCCGCCCGCATCGGGGTCTACCCGGACCCGGGCCCCGATCTTCCGGCCTCGCCCGATCCCGGGACCCGATCGTCCGGCCCGGAGGCGGGGCCCGCGATGCCCGGTTCTAGGGTGGATCCATGACGCAACCGACACCCGGACAGCAGCAGGTCATCGACGGGATCATCGCCGGCGGTACCGCCGGATTCGACAAGATCCTCGGCCTCGAGTACACCGCCGTCACCGCCGACGGCGTGCAGGCGACGCTCACCCTGCGGCCCGAACTGCACCAGCCCTTCGGCATCACCCACGGCGGCGTCTACTGCGCCATCGTCGAGTCGGTCGCCAGCGTCTCCGGCGTCGTGTGGCTCGGTGGCGCCGGGCACGTCGTGGGCGTGAACAACAACACCGACTTCCTGCGCGCGCTCTCCAGCGGCGTCCTCTCGATCCGCTCCACCCCGATCCACCGCGGCCGCCGCCAGCAGCTGTGGCTCGTGGAGATCGACTCCGCGGACGGCAAGGCCGTCGCACGCGGCCAGGTGCGGCTGCAGAACATCGACGCCTGACGGCGCCTCCCGGAACGCGACGAGCGCGCCACCCCGACGTGGGTGACGCGCTCGTCGCGTTCGTGCCGGGGCGGTGTCAGCCGGCCTTCTCGGCCTCGTTCGCCGGTGCGCCCGGGGCCTGGACCGGCACGTCCGCCTTGGGCGCCGACTTCGGCAGCGCCTTCGTCGGCGAGCTGGTGTGCACCGGCGGGATGGCGGGCTTCGCGCCGTTCTGCAGCGCGTCGAGCGCCGTGCGCGCGTAGACCTGCTGCTCGGTGATGGTCATCTGGCCGCGCTTGTTGGTGAGGAACGTGATCGCCCACGACGTCAGCGTGATGACGCGGTTCTGGTAGCCCACGATGTACCAGAGGTGCAGCGCGAGCCAGCCGAGCCAGGCGAGGAAGCCGCCGAACTCGAGCTTGCCGACCTTCGCCACGGCGCTGGCGCGCGAGACGGTGGCCATGGAGCCCTTGTCGAAGTACTTGAAGGGCTTGCGGTCGGCGGGGGACTGGCCCTCGAGGCCGGCCTTGATCGCCTTCGCGGCGTACGTCGCGCCCTGGATGGCGCCCTGCGCCATGCCCGGGACACCGTCGACCAGCATCATGTCGCCGACGACGAAGACATTCGGGTTGCCCGGGATGGTGAGGTCGGGCAGCACCCGGACCCGGCCCGCGCGGTCGGTCTCGGCGCCGGACTGGTCGGCGAGGATCTTGCCGAGCTTGCTGGCGGCGACGCCCGCGGACCACACCTTGCACTGCGCCTCGATGCGCCGCTCGGTGCCGTCCTTCTCCTTGACGACGAGGCCGTCGGCGTCGACGTCGACGACCATCGCGTTGAGCTGGATCTCGACGCCCATCTTCTCCAGGCGCTTCGCGGCCATGGTGCCCAGCTTCTCGCCCATCGGCGGAAGCACGGCGGGCGCGGCGTCGAGGAGGATCACGCGCGCCTCGGTGGGGTCGATGTTGCGGAACGCGCCCTTGAGCGTGTTGTCCGACATCTCGGCGATCTGCCCGGCGAGCTCGACGCCGGTGGGGCCCGCGCCGATGACGACGAAGGTGAGGAGCCGCATGCGCTCCTCGTGGTCGTGCGAGAGCTCGGCCTGCTCGAAGGCGCCGAGGATGCGGCCGCGCAGCTCGAGGGCGTCGTCGATCGTCTTCATGCCGGGCGCGAACTCGGCGAACTGGTCGTTGCCGAAGTACGACTGATCGGCGCCCGCCGCGACGATGAGGCTGTCGAAGGGCGTGACCGTCGTGCGCTCGAGCAGGTGGCTCGTCACCGTGCGGTTCTCGAGGTCGATGTCGCTGACCTCGCCCAGCAGCACCTCCGCGTTGCGCTGCTTGCGCAGGATCATGCGGGAGGCGGGCGCGATCTCGCCCTCGGACAGGATGCCGGTCGCCACCTGGTACAGCAGCGGCTGGAACAGGTGGTGGGTCGTCTTCGCGATCATCGTCACGTCGACGTCCGTGCGCTTGAGGGCGCGCGTGCCGAAGAGGCCGCCGAACCCCGATCCGATGACGACCACCTTGTGGCGGTGCGCTGCGTCGCTCATAACTCTCGTCGCTCCTGGTATACGTCGAAGCCGGGATCCCCGGCGTGTGCAGTCCTACCGTAGTCCGCCGCTCAACTCCCGTCGCGCTGCACGCCCGAACTCGTGGCCCGCCGCTCCCGGTAGGCGGCGACGTGCGTCCGATTGCCGCAGTTCCCCTCGGTGCAGAAGCGGCGCGAGCGGTTCTTCGACAGGTCCACGAGAACTCGGTCACAGTCGTCGGCCGCGCAGGTCTTGAGCCGGTCGACGTTGCCGCTGCGGACCAGGTCGACGAGGGCCATCGCGCACTCCACTCGGACGCGCACGGGGATCGGCGCGTCGTCGTCCGTGAAGTGCAGGTGCCAGTCCCAGCTGCCGTGCCGGGTCAGCCGGGGCTGCTGCGGCGTGGCCGCCAGCATCTCGTTGACGATCCCGGCGACGGCGTCGGGGTGCCCGGCCGTGAAGGCTCGCGCCAGCTCGGTGCGCAGCGCGTGGATCGGTGCGACGTCGCGCGCCTGCGCGCTGCTCCAGCCGGTGAACTCGTGCCGGTGCAGGTACTCCTTCAGGGCGTCGACGGTGCCGAGCCGTTCCTCGTCGCCGTACGCGGTGTTCACCAGGTCGGCCGCCATGAGTAGGGACGGCTCCGTGTCATGTGCGAATTTCATTTGACTCCTTACGGCTGGGGCCGCTACTGTCATGAGTGTACTTCAATTGACTCCTTACGGATCGCGCAGACACGGAGGTGACGCATGGGTCGGGGTATCGCAATCGCACTACTGTCGGGGTTCGCCTTCGCGATGTCCGGCCCGTTCGGCAAGCCGCTGCTCGCCGCGGGATGGAGTCCGGCCGGCGTCGTGCTGGTGCGCATCTGGATCGCGGCGATCGTCACGCTGATCCCGATGCTGATCGTCGGGCGGGCCAGGCTCGCGACGCTGCGGCACGCGCCGTTCACGGTGCTGGCGTACGGCCTGCTCGCGGTGATCGGCGTGCAGCTCGCGTACTTCAACGCCATCGCGCACATGTCGGTCACCGTCGCGCTGCTCATCGAGTTCTCCGCGCCGCTGCTGGTGCTGGTGTACCTGTGGGCCCGGTTCGGGCGGCGCCCCACGCTGCGCACCGTCCTCGGCGCGGCGCTCGCCGTCGCGGGACTGGTCGCGGTCGTCGGCGCGGCCTCCGGCGGCGCGGTGGTCACCCCCATCGGCCTGGCGTGGGCGTTCGTGTCGCTGGTCGGCCTCGCGGCGTACTTCCTGCTCGCCGAGGACGGCACCCGGGCGGACGACATCGACGTCGCGAGCATTGAGGGCGCGAAGCCCGCGGTCGACCAGCTGGCGCTCGCCGTCGGCGGCCTGCTCGTGGGCGCGGTGGTGCTGTCGCTGACCTCGCTCGCGGGGCTGACGCCCGTGCGCATCTCGACCGCGCCGGTGGTCCTCGGCGGCCTCGGCACCACGCCGTGGTGGGTTCCCGCCGTCGTGATCGGCGCGGTCGCCACCGGACTGGCATACGTCGCGGGCATCCTCGCCATCAACATGATCGGCCCCACGCTGGCGTCGTTCCTGGGCTTCTCCGAGGTCATCGCCTCGGGCGTCGTGGCCTGGTTGATGCTGGGCGAGGCGCTCACGCCGCTGCAGATCGTGGGCGCGGTCGCGATCGTCGCGGGCGTGATCGCCGTCAAGCGGGGCGAGCGGAGCGGAACGCCGGACGGTCCGCGGCGAGACGCGCCAGCCAGTCCGCGCGATGGAGCTCGTACTCCACCCGCGCGTACGGCGTGAGGTCGGCCTCGGCCTCGTCGCCGAGGTCCACCTCGCCCTGCAGTGACTCCCAGTCGAGCATGGCGATGTCGAGCTGCTGCATCCCGAGGCTCGCGAGCACCCGGCGCGAGGCCAGGTTCGACCAGGCGGTGGAGGCGTAGACGCGCCCCGTGAGGCCGTGCTCGAGGGCGTGGCCCACGAGCGCGTGCGCCGCCTCGGCGCAGAATCCCCGTCGACGGTGGGCGTCCGCGACCGCGTAGCTCAGCTCCAGTCCCCGGGCTCGACTGTGCCGGGAGGCGCGCAGCGCGATCCGGCCGAGAGTGCGGCGACTGTGCCGATCGACGATGTGGAACCGGCCGTCGGCGTCGCCGGAGGTGCCGGTGGCAGGGGAGAGGTGCAGGCGCGCCGTTTCGATGTGCACGTGCAAATCTCCCCTCACGAGGCCCAGCGTATCGTCTCGGCGCCGGTGTACGGGGCAGTTCGCGCGGGTGTCGCGACGGCGGGCCGCCGTTGGCTGCCATACTGTCCGGCGTGACGTACCGAATCGCTCTTGCCACCTCCGCGGCGCAGCCGGACACCGACGACCGCGGCCAGGAGATCCTCGCCGCCCTGCGCTCCGCCGGCCACGAGGCCGAGGCCGCCGTGTGGTCCGATTCCGCCGTCGACTGGGAGCAGTTCGACGCGGTCGTGATCGCCGGCGCCTGGGACTACGCGCAGCGCTACGACGACTTCCTCGGCTGGGCCTGGCGTGCCGCCGCCCAGTCGCTCGTGCTCAACCCCGAGCCCCTGGTCCGGTGGTACGCCGACAAGCGCTACCTGCGGGACTACGAGTCCGAGGGCATCCCGATCGTGCCGACCCAGTTCATCACGGTGCACGACGCCACTCTCGACCACGACTACCTCGGCACCGATCACGTCGTGCGCCCGTCGATCAGCGGCGGCCTCGCGGAGTCCTTCCGCTTCGGCCCCGAGGACAGCGATGCGAGCCGCGCCAAGCTCGAGGAGATCAAGGCCTCGGGCAGTAGCGTCATGGTGTTCCCCTACTCGGTCGAGGCCGGCGGCGTCTCGCTGGTGTACATCGGCGGCGAATACAGCCATGCCTTCGGGCGCGACCTGGCCGCCGAGGTCAACGCAGAGCCCGCGGACGGCCGCCCGGCCGAGGTCGTCGTCGACGCGGAGCCCACCGACGCCGAGCGCGCCGTCGCGGAGGCCGCACTGAAGCCGATCGACCCGGCGAACCCGCCGCTGTACGTGCGCATCGACATCGTCCGCACCCCCGAGGGCGCGCCGGTCATCCTCGAGGTCCAGGTCGTCCAGCCCGATCTGCACCTGGAGCGGCTCGACGGCGGCGCGGAGAAGTTCGCCCAGGCCGTCCTCGCGCGGGTGGCCGCCGAGAAGGCCTGACCAGCCCGAACAGCTGAATGAAGTCCCCGTCCGGAGATCCGGGCGGGGACTTCGTCGTCGCAGGGGGTTGTCAAAGAATGCATCACGATATATCGTGAACGCATCGGGTCGCGGAACATGCGGCCCCCTACCGAAAGGAGTGCCACCATGCGTAGGCACACTCACGATGATCAGCGTTTCGAGGGCCGTGGCGCCCGCAACTGCGACGACCGGTTCGAGGGCCGCTTCGACGGCCGGTTCCGCCAGGGCGGTTTCCCGGGTGGGCCCGGCTTCGGCCCCGGCGGCCCGGGCCCCTTCGGTCCGGGAGGTCCCGGCGGCCATGGCCGCGGCGGCCACCGCGGTGGCCGTGGCGGACGCCGCGGCGTCCAGCGCGGCGACGTCCGGATCGCGGTCCTCAAGCTGCTGGAGGCCGAGCCCATGCACGGCTACCAGCTCGTCTCCTCGATCGAGGAGCGCACGGCCGGGGCGTGGAAGCCCAGCCCCGGCGCCATCTACCCCACGCTCAGCCAGCTCGAGGACGAGGGGCTGATCACCATCGAGCGGGAGAACGGCCGCAAGGTCGCCACGCTCACCGACGCGGGTCGCGAGTACATCGAGACCACCCTCGCCGACGCGCCCGATCCCTTCGCCGGGTTCGACGGCGGCTCGGCCGAGCGCGGACACCTCCGCGACACGCTGCGCGAGCTGCACGAGGTCACCCGCCGGGTGGCCCGCACCGGCAACGCCGAGCAGACCGCCGCCGTCGACACCATCCTCGGCGACGCGATCAAGCAGGTCTACCTGCTGCTCGCCGGCGTGGACCGCACGCCCCCGGCCGCCGGTGACCCGGCCGCCGACGGTGCGGCTACCGACGCCGCGGAGCCGGACGAGCAGTAGCCGCCCGGCGCGCCCGCGCCGGATCGGGGAGCAGGCGCACCGCGTCGCCGGGATGCAGATCCCGGTAGCGCTCCGCCGGGAGCTCCGCGACCAGCGCGGTCCCGTCCTCGACGGTGGCGGTCACGCGGCAGTGCCCGCCCGCCACCGTCACCTCGACCACGGTGCCGGCCATCCCGGCACCGTCGGGCCCGTCGACGCGCACCGCGTCCGGCGGGAAGACCCGCACCCCTTCGCCGTCCGGCAGCAGGTTCATCCCCGCCAGCCGGGCGGCGAAGTGCGTTGCGGGGGAGAGCAGCAGTTCGGCCGCGGGGCGGTGATCGGCGACCCGCCCGTCCTCGAGGACGGCTGCCTCGTCGGCGAGCGCCACCACGTCGGCGGCGTCGTGCGTGATCAGGACGCACGTCCGGTCCCGCAGCAGGGCTCGCAGGAGCGAGCGCACCTCCGCCCGCGCCGAGACGTCGAGCGCCGAGAGCGGCTCGTCGAGGAGCAGCACCTTCGGTTCGGCGGCCAGGGCCCGGGCCAGCGCGACGCGCTGCGCCTGCCCGCCGCTCAGCTCGTCCGGGCGCCGGTCCGCGAGGTGGTCGGCGCCCACGGCCTCGAGCCAGTGGTCGGCCGCGGCCGCCGCGGCCCGACGGTCCGCCCCCGCGCTCCGGGGCGCGAAGGCCACGTTCGCGCGCACCCGCAGGTGCGGGAACAGCCGCGCCGTCTGGCCGAGCAGCGCGACCCGTCGACGGTGCGCCGGCACCCAGGTGCTGCCGTGCGCGACGGTCTCGCCGGCGACGACGATCCGCCCCGCATCGGGCCGGACCAGGCCCGCGACGGCGCCCGCCACTGTCGACTTGCCGGTCCCGTTGGGGCCGAGCAGCGCCAGGGTCCGCCCCTCGGGCACCGCGAAGACCGCGTCGACGCCGCGGTCCACGACGGTGATGTCGACCTCCAGGCCCGGGGCCGTCGGATCCCCTGTCATCGGCGCCACGCCCGCACCCCGTAGACGCCCGAGACGATCACCGCGGCCGCCGCGAGCAGGACCAGCGACAGCGCCACCGCCGCTTGGGGATCGGTCTCGTTGCGCAGGTAGATCTCCAGCGGGAGCGTGCGGGTGGTCCCGGCGAGCGAGCCCGCGAAGGTGAGCGTCGCGCCGAACTCGCCGAGCGCCCGCGCGAAGGTCAGCACCACGCCCGAGGCGATCGACGGCAGTACCAGCGGCAAAGTGATGCGCCGCAGCACGACCGACGGGGGCGCGCCCAGCGTCGCCGCCGTGTGCTCGAAATCCGTTCCCAGCGTGCGCAGCGCGCCCTCCACCGCCAGCACCAGGAAGGGCAGCGCGACGAAGGCCTGGGCGAGGACCACGGCCGTCGTCGTGAACGCGATGTGCCCGCCGACCCCGCCGTACTGGCCCACCAGGCCGCGCCGGCCGAAGGCGTAGAGGAGCGCGATGCCGCCCACCACCGGCGGCAGCACCAGCGGCAGCAGCACCAGCGGGCGGAGCACGCCAACGAGCCGGGAACGACTGCGCGCGAGGATCACCCCGAGCGGCACGCCCACCAGGATGCAGACCACCGTCGCGGCGAGGGAGGTCTCCAGCGAGAGCACCAGGGCCGTGCGGGAGTCCTCGGAGGTGACCAGCTCGCCGAACCGGGGCCAGTCCACCTTCGCCACGATCGCGACGAGCGGGATCAGCACGAAGGCCGCGCCCAGTGCGGCGGGTACCACGATCCAGCGCGGATACCCGGTCACGGGCGTGGAGCGGGCGGGCGGGGTCAGTTGGGTGCCCCGAATCCGGCGTCCGCGAGCGCTGCCCGGCCCTCGGTCCCGCGGACGAAGTCGACGAACCGCTTCGCGCCGTCGGCGTTCTTCGCGCCGGTCAGCGGGGCGATGGGATAGACGTTGACCGCACCGTCGGCCTCGGGGAAGTCGACCGACGCGACGGCGCCCTTCGTGCCCTTGACGTCCGTGCGGTAGACGAGCCCCGCGTCGGCCTGCCCGTGCCGGACCTTGGCCAGCACGCTCGAGACCGAGTCCTCCTCGCTGACGGGCGTGAGGGTCACGCCGGCGGCCTTGGTGACCTTCGCGGTCGCGGTGCCGCAGGGCACGGGCTGCGCGCACACGACGACGGAGACGCCCGGCTTCGCCAGGTCGGCGAGCGTTCCGATACCCTTCGGGTTGCCGGGCGCGGTGGCGATGGTGAGCACGTTGGTGGCGAAGGGCTGCGGGTCGGTGACCAGCGAGGCGGCCTCGGCCTTGTCCATCGTGGGCGTGTCGGCGGTCGCGAAGACGTCGGCGGGGGCGCCCTGCTGCAACTGGGTGAGCAGGCCCGAGGACCCGCCGAAGGAGAACTTCACCGTCGTGCCGGGGTTGGCGGCGGAGAACGAGGTGCCCAGCTTCTCGAAGGTCGCCTGCAGGCTCGCGGCGGCGTAGACGACGACGGTGCCGGAGCCCGCGGCCGCCGACGAGGACGTCGCGCCCTCCGGCGTGTTCGACGTCGAGCAGGCGGCGAGGCTCGCCGCGAGGACGGCGGCGGTCAGGACACGTGCGGCGCGCATGGCAACTCCCGGTGGCGGTGGTCGGCTTCCGATGGTCGAGACTATCCCCATGGCAACTCACGAGGTGGCGGTCCCGATGCGGTGGGCCGACATGGACGCCCTCCAACACATCAACAACGTCGCGATGATGCGGCTGCTGGAAGAGGCCCGCATCCGATTCCTGACCGACAACGTCCCGCAGCCGCGCGAGGCGAAGGTGACGATGTTCGTCGCCCACCACGAGATCGACTACCTCGCGCCGCTGCTGTACTCGCCCGAGCCGGTGCGGATCGTCCTGCACGTCACGCGGATCGGCCGCTCCGGCTTCGACCTCGGCTACGAGGTCATCGCCTCCGACGGTGCCGTCGCCGCGATCGCCGAGACCTCCATGGTCGTCGTCGACGAGGCCGGCCGCCCGGCGCCGCTGCCCGCCGCCCTGCGCACCGAACTCGCCGGGCTGGTCGGCGATCCGGTGCCCTTCCGCCGGCGCCGCGTCTCCGTCTAGCGGACCATCGCGGCGAGGTAGCGCCGCGTCATCACGGCCTGCAGCGCGCGGGCGACCGGGCCGCCCAGGCGGGAGTACCAGCGTCCCGGGCGCGAGAAGGCGGCCACGACCGCCACGACGGCACCGTCGGGACGGATCTCCACGGAGAAGAGCTCCTCGCCGCTCTCCGGGTGCCCCGGCAGGGTGCCGTAGGCGAAGCCTGCCCGGTCGGGCTCGTCGAGCACGTAGACCACGCGGCACGGGATCCGGATCGGGCCGAACAGCGGCGTCGACAGCACCATGACGGTGCCGAGCTCGGCGGTCGGCGTGCTCGCCCGGACCCGCATGCCCGCCCCGCGCTGCATGCCGTACGCGAGGATCGCGTCCCGCACGGTGGCGAAGTCCTCCCGGCCGCGGCCCACGACCCGCTCGGCGCGAACCGCGTGGGCGTCGCCGGGCGGGGTGCCGCGGGTCGCGCCCACCTCCGGGTAGGTGAAGGGCGCGTCCACCAGTGCCGCGAGGTCCGTCATACCGCCCGACGGTACGCCGTCACCGTCGGGCGAGGCGGGCCGCCGCCGCGGCGCCGACCAGGCCCGAGGCGACGACCGCGACGCCGTGCCAGCCGCTCATCGTGACGGTCTCGCCGAGCACGACGGCGCCGAGCGCCGCGGCGCACACCGGCTCGGCCAGGGTGATCGCCGGCAGCGAGGCGGAGATAGGCGCGGGTTGGAACGCCCGCTGCTGCAGGTACATCGCGCCGAGCCCGCTCAGGACGAGGACGTACAGACGCCAATCCGTGAGCAGCCGCAGGCTGTTCGCGAGGAAGTCGGCGTGCTCGTACGAGGTGAGCACCGGCTTCGTCAGCACCGTCGCCACCCCGAACAGGACGCCCGAGGCGACGCCGAAGGACATCGCGCGCACCGGGCCGGGCAGCGACCGCACGAGCCCGAACCCGGTCGCGACCGCCGCGACGGCGCCCACGGCCACGAGGGCGGGGAGCCAGGTGGCGCCCGGGGCGTCGGGGACGCCGTCGGTGGGGCGGCCCGCGATGAGGAAGACCGCCAGCGCGATCGCGAGCACCGCCGCATAGGTCCACTCGCGCGCGGTGACCCGCGTGTGGTTGAGCAGCGCCGAGACGGGCAGCGCGAACAGCAGGGCCGCCACGATGAGCGGCTGCACGACGAGTACCGGGCCGAGCGCCAGGGCCCACGCCTGGAAGGCGTATCCGCCGAGGTCGCCGAGCAGACCGAGCCACCAGCGCGGCCGGCGGACGAGCTCCGCGATGAGCGAGCCGCCCTCGTCGACGGTGGCGGCCTCCGCCTGCTGCGCGGCGGAACCGCAGGCGAACAGGAAGGCGGCGACGAGGGCGAGGACGACCGAGGCCGAGGTGGCGGACACGCGTGAAATCTACGCTCGCGCGAGCGGCCGCCGCAGCGCACGCTAAGTTCGACAGCAGCAACCCGCGAAGGAGGACTGACGTGGCGAAGGTCGAGAGCACCGTTGAGGTGGCGCTCCCCCCGGACGAGGCCTGGGCGAAGGCGGCCGACCTGGAGACGCTGCCGCAGTGGCTGACCCTGCACGACGGCTGGCGCGGCCCCCTGCCCGAGCTGGCGAAGGGCGCGAAGATCGCGTGCGTGGTGAAGGTGAAGAACTTCCGCAATCGGGTCGACTGGGTCATCACGTCGTACGACCCGCCGCGCACCCTGGTGCTCGACGGCAAGGGCGTCGCCGGCACGAAGTACAAGCTCACCGTCGCGATCGCGCCCACGGGCAGCGGCTCCACGATCTCGCTGCGCGCCGATCTGGGCGGAGCGCCGCTGTTCGGCCCCATCGGTGGGACGGTCGCGCGGGCGCTCAAGGGCGACATCGCGGAATCGCTCGCGACCTTCAAGCGGATGTACGAGCAGTAGCGGCTTCGGGGAGGGCGGGCGCGTGGAACTCACGGATCTGGTCGGTGCCGCGGTCCGTGGCGGCCTGAGTTGGGGCGCGGACACGGTGGCCCGGCTGCGGCAGCGCGCCGGGTTCGACGGTCCGCGGCCCTGTGACGGCCTGATCCTCGACATCGACGACACGCTCGTCGACACCGACGCCGCCCTGCGCACCGCCGCCCGGGCGGCAGCGCTCGAGGTGTGGCCGACGTCGAACGCCACGGTGCGCGAGCGCTTCGCGGAGCTCTTCCTGACCGATCCCGAGGGCGTCTTCGGCCGGTACACCGCGGGGGAGCTGCGCTTCCACGAGATGCGCAAGGCCCGCATCGCCGTCGCCGCGGAGCGGTCCGGGCTGCTCTGGGAGGCGCGTCGGTACCGCCGCTTCTGCAGCGGCTTCGACCCGGCCTTCGCCGCGGCGCAGCACCTGTTCTCCGACGCGATGCCTGCCGTGGCGGCCGCCGAGCGGTGGGGGATCGCGGTCGTCCTGCTCACTAACTCGTCGTCGCCGGCGACCCGGATGAAGCTCCAGGTACTGGGCGTCTCGGATCGGTTCGAGCGGGTGGTCACCACCGACACCCTCGGGATCGGCAAGCCGGACCCCAGCGTCTTCCTGCACGCGTGCGAGTTGGCCGGCGCCGCCCCCGAGGCGTGCGTCGCGGTCGGCGACAACTACGCGAACGACGTGGTCGCCGCGCGCGACGCGGGGCTGCGGGCACTGTGGCTCGACCGGTCCGGCCGGGGCACCGGCGGGGAGCCGCCGACCATCCGCTCGCTCGCCGAACTCCCAGCGGCCCTGACCCGGGCGGTCTGACCTGTCGGTGGCCCGTGTTACAACTGCCCCCATGCTCACCGTGCACCGATCCGAACGCGGCGACGTCCTGCTGGACGCGCTCGCCGAGGTGCTCGCGGTGCCCGGCGCCGATCCCTTCGTCCCAGACCTGATCGCGGTCCCCGCCCGCGGGGTCGAGCGGTGGATCATCCAGGGCCTCGCCTCCCGGCTGGGCATCGCGGCGAACATCGACTTCCCCACGCCCGCAGCGCTCGTCGCGGACGCGGTGGGCGCCGCCTCGGGCATCGCCCCGGACCAGGACCCGTGGCGCGGCGAGCGGCTCGTGTGGCTGGTGCTCGCCGCGGTCGACGCGATGGCCTTCGAACCCGACGGCGCCGTGCTGGCCCGGCACCTGGGCGTGGTGGCGGGGGGCGGCTGGGCGGACCAGCCGGGTCACCGGCCGCGCCGCCGGTACCCCACGGCCGAGCTGCTGGCCGGCCTGCTCCGGTCGTACGGCGCGAACCGCCCCGGCATGCTGGCCGCCTGGGCGGAGGGCCACGACACCGACGGCCTCGGCGGCGAGCTTCCGGAGGACCTGGCCTGGCAGGCCGAGCTGTTCCGTCGCGTGCGGGCGCTGGCGGGCGTGCCCAGCCCCGCGGAGCGCCTCGAGGAGGCGTGCGCCCGGCTGCGGAGCGAGCCCGGCCTCGTCGGCCTGCCCGGCCGGCTCTCGGTGTACGGACCCACCCGGCTCCCGTCGGACCAGGTCGCGGTCCTCGGCGCCCTCGCCGCGGGGCGCGAGGTGCACCTGTGGCTCCCGCACCCCAGCCCGGCCCTCTGGTCCGCGTCGTCCGACGGTGCGCCCGCCGCCGGCCCGGTGCCCGCGCCGGTGCCGCGCACCGCGGGCGCCGCGGCGGCGAACCCGCTCCTCGCGTCGCTCGGGCGCGAGGCCCGGGAGCTGCAGCAGCGCGTCGCGCCCCTCGCGGACGCCGATCTGCACCACCCCGCGCCCGCGCGCCCCGCCACGCTGCTGGGCGCCCTGCAGGCCTCCGTCGCCGACGACGCGCCCTTGGCCGGCGATCACGTGCCCGACGGCTCGCTGGAGTTCCACGCGTGCCACGGCCCCGCCCGCATGATCGAGGTGCTGCGCGAGCGGCTGGTGCGGCTGTTCGAGGACGATCCCACGCTGCAGCCCCGGGACGTATTGGTCACCTGCCCCGACATCGAGACCTACGCGCCGCTGATCCGCTCCGCGTTCGGCCAGGCCGTGACCGGTGCCGCGGGCGATGCCGCCACGGCGCCGGGAGCGGAGCGAGCGGGCCGGATCGACGGGGAGCAGGTGCATCCCGCGCAGCGACTGCGGGTGCGGCTCGCGGACCGCGCGCTCCGGTTCACCAATCCGCTGCTCGACGCGCTGGTCACCGTCCTGGAGATCGCCGACGGCCGCGCCACCGTGGCGCAGGTCCTCGACCTCGCCGCCACCGAACCGGTGCGCCGGCGCTACCGCTTCGGCGACTCCGATATCGAGCGGCTGCGCGCCTGGGCGGGCCCGTCGGGCGCCCGGTGGGGCCTCGACGCCGCGGGACGCGAGCGCTACGGCCTCGGCGGCTTCCCGCAGAGCACCCTCGCCACGGCCCTCGACCGCATCGTCCTGGGCGTCGTCGCGGACGAGTCCGAGGGCGAGTGGCTGGGCCTCGGGCTGCCGCTCGACGACGTGGACTCCACCGACATCGACCTCGTCGGCCGGTTCGCCGAGTTCCAGGGCGTGCTCACCCGCGCGAGCGCCGACAGCCGCGGCCGGCGGTCCGCCCGCGCGTGGGCGGAATCGCTGCAACGACTCCTCGGCGAGGTGGGTGCCGTGCCCGCCGCCGATTCCTGGCAGGTCACGCAGGCGGGCCGCGAGCTTACTGCCGCTCTGCGCGACGGTGCCGACCGCGACCTCACGCTCACCGAGGTCCGGGCGATGCTCGCCTCGCGGCTCTCGGCCAAGCCGACCCGCGCGAACTTCCGCACCGGCGAACTCACGGTGTGCACCCTGGTGCCGATGCGGTCGGTGCCGCACCGGGTCGTCGTGCTACTCGGGCTGGACGACGAGGTCTTCCCGCGCTCCACCCGCTACTCGGGCGACGACGTGCTGGGCCGCACGCCCTGCGTCGGCGAGCGCGACCCCCGCGCCGAGGACCGCGAGCTCTTCCTCGACGCGGTGACCAGCGCGACGGACCGGCTGCTCGTCTTCTACACCGGCGCGGACCCGGTCAAGGGCACCCGCCGCCCGCCCGCGGTCCCCGCCTCGGAGCTGCGCGACGCGGCGCAGGCCCTGCTCGCGGACCCGGCGGCCGCCGGGCTGGAGTTCCGGCATCCGTTGCAGCCCTTCGACCCCGTCAACTTCGACCCGGCGGCGTTCGGCCGGGGCGAGCCCTTCTCCTTCGATCCCGCGGCGTACGCGGGCGCCGTCGCCGCGCTGGCGACGCCCGCCGCCCCGGAGCCCTTCCTGGCCGCGCCGCTCCTCGCCTCCGCCGTGGAGGACGTCGACCTCGACGCGCTCGTGCGGTTCTGCGAGCACCCCGTCAAGGCCTTCCTGCGGCAGCGCCTGGGGTTCACGGTCCCCGACGCCGACGACGAGCTCGCGGAGACGCTCACGATCGCCCCCGACGGCCTGCAGAAATGGGACATCGGGGAGCGGATGCTGGCGTCGGCCCTGGCCGGCGTGCCGCCGGAGAAGTTCGCCGCCGCCGAGGTGCGCCGCGGCACCCTCCCGCCCTTCGCCCTCGGCTCGGCGGTGCTGGGCGACATCGGCGCCACCGTCGCCGAGCTGGCCCGCGTCGCGGGGCCGCTCATGACCGGCGCCGCGACCACCGTCGACGTGACGGTCGACGTCGGGGACGGGCGCAGGCTCGTCGGCTCGGTGCCGGCCGTGCGACCCGACGGGGTGGTGCGCGCCTCGTTCTCCCGGCTCGCGCCGAAGCACCGGGTGGCGGCGTGGATCGCGCTGCTCGCGCTGGCCGGAGCGGGCCACGACGATGCCTCCGCCGTCGCGATCGGCCGGGCCAGGTTCCGCGGGGTGCTGACCTCGCGGCTGCAGGTACCGCCGGATCCCGCGGCGGTGCTGCGCTCGCTGGTCGACCTGCGGGACCGCGGGCTGCGCGAGCCGCTACCGCTGTTCCCCGCCGCGTCCGCGGTGTACGCCGAGCGGCGGCAGAACGGCGACGACCAGGCCGCCGCGACCGAGGCGGCGCTGCGCGCCTTCGACGACACCTTCGGTGATCAGGCGGACCGGTCGATCCGGTTCGCTCTGGGGGAGAGCGCCTTCGCGGATGCGCAGGGCCCGCCGCACGACGGCGAGACGGGCTTCTCCTTCGAGCGCAGCCGGTTCGGCACTCTGGCCGCCCGGCTGTGGGTACCGATCCTCGCGTGTGAGGAGATGATCTGATGAGCGCGCGCGAACCCGTGCTGGGCGCGGTCCCCTTCGAGCTCACCGGCCCCCTGCCCGCCAGGCCCACCACCACGGTGCTCGAGGCCAGCGCAGGCACCGGCAAGACCTACGCCATCGTCGGGCTGCTGGCGCGGTACGTCGCGGAGGGCGTCGCGGAGTTGGGCGAGATGCTGCTCATCACGTTCTCCCGGGCCGCCACCCAGGAGCTGCGCGAGCGCGCCCGCGCCCGGCTGCTGTCCGTCGAGCTGGCCCTGCGCGACCCCGACGCCGCGTCGGGGTCCGAGGACGAGCTGATCCGCCACCTCGCCACCGGCGACCCGGCCGAGATCACCGCCCGGCACCGCCGCCTGGTCACCGCACTCTCCGATTTCGACGCCGCCACCATCACCACCACCCACGGCTTCTGCCAGCGCATGCTCGACGCGCTGGGCCTCGCGGGCGACCTCGAGCCGGGCGCGGTCTTCGTCGAGGACGTCGACGATCTGGTGCAGGAGGTGGCGGAGGACGTCTACCTCGGCATGTTCGCCGGCCGCGAGCGCGCGCCCTTCTCCCTGGCTGACGCCCTGATCTACGCCCGCACCGTCGTCGCCAACCCGCGCGCCGACATCACGCCCGCCGACGCCGAACCCGGATCGGAGACGGGGATGCGCGTCGACTACGCGCGGATCGTGCGCCGCGAGGTGGATCGCCGCAAGCGGATGGGGCGCCTGCGCGACTACGACGACCTGCAGGGCCTGCTGCGCGACGCCCTCACGGACCGCGTGCACGGGCACCGGGCCTGCGCCCGGCTGCAGGCGCTCTACTCGGTGGTCCTCGTGGACGAGTTCCAGGACACCGACCCCGTGCAGTGGGACATCCTGCACGCCGCCTTCCACCGCACGAGCACGCTGGTGCTGGTGGGCGACCCGAAGCAGGCCATCTACGCCTTCCGCGGCGCAGAGGTCTACAGCTACCTCAGCGCCGCCACCACCGCGGACCGGCACCAGGCGCTCACCGTCAACCACCGCTCCGACGCACCCCTCGTCGACGCGCTGCAGCACCTGTACGGCGATGTCGCGCTGGGGGATCCGCTCATCGTGGCCGGCTCCGTCGAGGCGCACCGCCGCACCTCCCGGCTCGCCGGCGGCGCGCCGCTGCGGCTGCGTCACCTCGGGTGGAACGGCCTCGGCCCCAAGACCCAGTCGGGTACTCCCTATGTGCGGAACGTGCGGCCCGCCGTGCTCCGCGACGCCGCCGCCGACATCACGCGCACCCTCACGGCGGGGGAGCAGCTGGAGACGGCGCCCGGCGAGAGCCGCGCGCTCCGGCCCGGCGACGTCGCGGTGCTGGTGCGGAAGAACGCCCACGTCGCCGAGTTGCAGTCGCTGCTGCAGGATTACGGTGTGCCGGCCGTCGCCGCGGGCGGTGCCAGTGTCTTCACCACGGCCGCCGCCGTCGACTGGCTCCGCGTCCTGCAGGCGCTGGAGAACCCCGGCCGCAGCGACCGCGCTCGGCTCGCCGCGCTCACGCCGCTGTTCGAGTTCACCGCCCGCGACCTCGACGAGCGCGGCGACGAGCTGGTCTCCGTGATCAGCGGCCGGCTGCGGACCCTCGCGGGCGTCTTCGCCCGCTCCGGCTTCGCGGCGATGTTCGACGCCCTCGCCACCCGTTCCCGCTTCGACGAGCGGCTCCTCGGCCGCGTCGGCGGCGAGCGGATGCTCACGGACCTGCGCCACGTCGCCGAACTGGTCCAGCACGCCACCGTGACGCTGGGCCTCGGCCTCGGCGCCGCCACCCGATGGCTCGCCGACCGCATCGCCGACCCGGGCCTGGGCGGCACCGCCGACCCCGCGCGCCGGCTGGCGACCGACACCGCCGCGGTCCAGCTGATGACCGTGCACGCGAGCAAGGGCCTGCAGTTCCCGGTGGTGTACCTGCCCTTCGGCTGGGACGACGGCTCCTTCGGCGGCAAGAAGACCTTCGTCTTCCACGACGAGAAGGGCGAGCGCCTCATCGACGTGGGCGGGGAGTACGCGCCCGGCTACGCCGAGCGGTACGCCGTCTCGCAGAAGGAGGCCGCGGGCGAGGAGCTGCGCCTGTTCTACGTCGGCGCCACGCGCGCGCAGTCCCGGCTGGTGCTGTGGTGGGCGCCCGGCACCACCACCCGCAGTTCGCCGCTGCACCGGCTGCTGTTCTCCGCCGACGTCGGCGGCGGCCGGATCCCCGCCGATCAGGCGCCGATCCCGCGCGACGCCGATGTGGGCCCGAGGCTGCGGGAGTGGGCCGCGCCCGTCGCGGCCGCGGTGTCGATCGAGGCGGTCGATCTCGCCGCGCCGAAGCCGGAGCCCTGGCGGCCCGAGGACCGGGCCTACCCGGCCCTCGAACTGGGCCGCGCCGCGCGCCGCATCGACCCCACCTGGCGCCGCACCAGCTACTCGGCGCTCGTCGCCGACGCGGCCCACGGCCCGGCCGAGGCGGCACCCGACACCGGCAGCGAGCCGGAGGAGCCGGTCACCGACGACGAGCCGACCGAGGAGCCGATGGACGCGCCCGCCGAGGCGGGCGGCGCACCGTCGTCCTTGATGAACGGGCTGTCGGGCGGCGCGGTGTTCGGCACCCTCGTGCACGAGATCCTCGAGCACGTCGACACCGGAGCGCCGGATCTCGCGGCCGAGGTGCTGGCCCGGTGCCGCGAGGCGGCCGAGTTCGGCGCCACCCCGGACGATCCCGCGGAGGTAGCCGCCGCGCTGGTCGCGGTGCTGCACACCCCGCTCGGCACCGGCGACCTCGCGCACCTGACCCTCGCCGAGGTCGCCCCGGCGGATCACCTCGCCGAGCTGGACTTCGAGATCCCCCTGGGCGCGGACGACGGCGCCGCGGCCACCCTGTCGACGATCGCCGACCTGTTCGAGCGGCATCTCCCCGCCGGGGATCCGCTCGCCCCGTACGCGGAGCGGCTGCGCGAGGTGCCCGGCGCGGCGCTGCGCGGCTACCTCACCGGCAGCATCGACTCGGTGCTTCGCGTCGCGACGCCGGAGGGCCCGCGGTTCACCGTGGTCGACTACAAGACCAACCGGCTCGCGCGCGGCGACCTGACGACCGCCGACTACACCGCCGAGGCGATGGCGCGGGAGATGATCTCGTCGCACTACGTGCTGCAGGCGCTGCTCTACTCGGTGGCGCTGCACCGCTTCCTGTCCTGGCGCGTGCCCGGCTACGCGCCGGCCACGCACCTCGGCGTGGTCCAGTACCACTTCGTGCGCGCCATGATCGGCCCCGCCAGCCCGCCCGGCGCGGGCGTCTTCGAGTGGCACCCGCCGGCGGCACTCGTCGTCGCGGTGTCGGATGCACTGGCAGGGGGCGGGCGATGACCACGACGGAGCCGACGCTGCTGGAGACCTTCGCCGAGGCCGGGGTCCTCGGCCCCGCCGACGTGCACGTCGCCGCCACCCTGGGCCGCCTCGGCGGCGAGTCCGACGAGGCCGTGCTGCTCGCCGCCGCGCTCGCCACCCGCGCGGTGCGGCTCGGCTCGGTCTGCCTCGAGCTCTCTCGCCTGCGGGACGTCGCGGTCGACGGCGAGCGCGAGGTCGACGTGGCCGCCCTGCCCTGGCCCGAGGACGCCGCCGTGCTCGACGGTCTGCGGCGCAGCCCGCTCGTGGTCGGCGCCGCGTCGGGGCCGCTGCGCCCGCTGCGGCTCGTCGGCGACGAGCTGCTCTACCTCGACCGGTACCACCGGCAGGAGGAGACGGTCCGCGCGATCCTCGACGCCCGCGCCGGCGCCGCGCCCGGCGTGGACGCCGCGCGGCTGCGCGAGGGACTGCGCGCCCGGTTCCCCGAGCCCGGCCCGGACCGGCAGCGGCTCGCGGCCGCGGCCTCGGTGCTCGGCCAGACGACGGTGCTCGCCGGCGGCCCCGGCACCGGCAAGACCTATACGGTGGCCCGGATCCTCGCGCTCCTCTTCGACCAGCACGGCCCGGACCTGCGGATCGGCCTCGCCGCGCCCACCGGGCGCGCGGCGGCGCAGCTCGCGGGCGAGGTCCGCGCGCAGGGGGCGACGCTGGGCCTGCCGCGGGAGATCCCGGCCCAGACGATCCACCGCATGCTCGGCTTCAAGCCGGGCAACGCGAGCCGGTTCCGGCACGATGCAACCAACCACCTGCCCTACGACGTGGTGGTGGTCGACGAGACCTCCATGGTTTCGCTGACCATCATGTGCCGGCTGCTCGAGGCGCTGCGGCCGGACGCGCGGCTCATCCTGGTCGGCGACCCGGATCAGCTCGCGTCCGTCGACGCGGGCGCGGTCCTGGGCGACCTGGTCGCGCGCGGGGTGACGACGGCACCGTCGCCGGAGCTCGAGGCGCTCCTCGCCGACGAGACCGGGCGGCCCGGCGGCGACGAGGCCGGCATCGACGACGCGGAGCTCGCCGACGCGCGCCGCGGCGTGGTGCGGCTGCGGCGCGGCCGCCGGTTCACCGGTGCGCTCGGCGAGCTGGCCGACGCGGTGCGCCGCGGCGACGCGGACCGCGTCGTCGAGCTGGCCCGCGCCGGCGGCGACGGCGCCATCGAGTGGTGCGAGCCGGACGACCTCGCGGGCCTGCGCGCCGACGTGGAACGGGCGAGCGCGGTCACCGTCGGCGCCGCGCAGCGCGGGCTCGCCGCCGAGGCCGCCACCGGGGTCCAGCTGCACCGCGTGCTGTGCGCACACTCGGAGGGGCCGTCGGGCGTCACCCGCTGGGCGCAACTCGCCGAGGAGTGGGCGGGCGTCCGCGGCGGCGGCTCCGGCTGGTACGCCGGGCAGCCCCTGCTGGTGACCGCCAACGACTACGACACCAAGGTCTACAACGGGGACGTCGGCGTGGTCATCGCGCACGACGGCGACCCGGCGGACCTGCGCGCCGCCTTCGCCCGCGGCGGCGACGTCGCGCTGCTGTACCCGAACCAGCTGGTCGCGGTGCGCACCGTCTACGCGATGACGATCCACCGCAGCCAGGGCAGCCAGTACGAGGCGGTGTCCGTCGTGGTCCCGCCCGCCGACTCCCGGCTGCTCACCCGCGAGCTGCTGTACACCGCGATCACCCGTGCGCGGCAGCGCGTCCGGCTGGTCGGCGGCGAGGAGGCGCTGCGGGCCGGCGTCGAGCGGCAGGTGTTGCGGGCGAGCGGCCTCCGGGGAGACGCTGGGGTATGACCGAGCGCAGGCGCGTCCTGATCCAGGGGGCCGGGGCGGTGTCTGCCGCGGCCGGCGCGCTGCTGGCGGGGACCGGCGCCGACGTGCGGGCCGCGTCGCGACGCGCCGACGTCCTCCTCACCGCCGTCGATCCGCGCGGCGTGGTGGCGCACGTGCCGGTGGTGCGGTACGCGGACGTGGAACCCGGCACCGTCGACCTACTGATCCTCACTTCCGCCCCCGGCGAGCTCGACGACGGCGTCGCCACCGCGCTGGCCGCGGCCCGGCCCGAGACGGTCGGCGTGACCAGCCCCGTGATCGGCGACGCCGCGGTCGCGGAGCGGATGTTCCCCGGCGCCGGGATCGCGACCCTCGCCCCGGGCCTGCTGTCCTTCGCGACCGCCCGCGGCACCGAGACCCGCGCCGAGTTCTGGGTGCCGCCGCTCGCCCGGGCGTTCTCCGCCGTGGCGGTCGAAGGATCCGACCGCGATCTGCCGCGGCGGCTCGCTGCGGAGTACCCGGGGGTGATCGGGCGGGCGCCGGCCCGCGGCGTGGCGGCCGTCGGCGCGGCGATGGTGCCCTACGCCGCGGAGCTGGCGATCGTCGGCGGCGACTGGCCCACGTTCCTGCGACGCCTCACGCGGCCGGGCCGGGCGATGGCGGAGGCGATGCGCGTGGACGTCGGGCTACCGGTCTTCGCGCCGCCCCCGATCGTCGTGCGCGCGGTGCTGCGGCAGCTGTGTCGGACCGTGCCCTTCGACTTCCCGAAGTTCGCGGGCAACCACTTCGTCCGGCACGCCGACCAGAGCCTGCGCATCCTCGACGCCTGGCGCGCGATGACCCCGCGCGCCACACCCGCCCTGGACGCGCTCCGCGAGGACCTCGCCGCGGCGCTGTGACGCGGGCTATCCCGCGAAGACGGGGGTGGCGAAGACGAACAGCGCCATGAAAGCGAGGTTGATGAAGTAGGCGGCCTCGACCAGGCTCACCGTGATGAAGAAGGGCTGCAACAGTCGGGACGCCGCCTCGGGCTGCCGCGCGATGCCCTCCACCAGTTTGGCCCCGGCGGTGCCGTTGCCGATCCCGGCACCGATCGCGCCGCCCGCCATGATGAGCCCGCCGCCGCCGAGGGCGCCGGCGGTGATGATCGCGTTGACGAGGTTCTGATCGGCCATGGTGTGCCTCCTATCTCGGGTGGAACAGGTCGGTGATCGCCGCGGCGGCGCGGCCGGCGCCGTCCTCGGCGCGCAGGGCCGCGCCCAGGCGCTCGGCCGCAGGCCGGAGCTGTCCGACGGTGCGCAGCGCCCCCGTCAGGCCGTCGGCGGTGAGGGAGTGCCGGGGGAGCGGGGCGGTGCCGGCGCCCAGGCGGTGCAGGCGTCGGGCCCAGAAGGGCTGGTCCATGATCCCGGGCACCGGGATCGACGGTGCCCCCGCGTGCAGTGCGGCCGCGGTCGTCCCGGCGCCGCAGTGGTGGATCACGGCGGCGCAGCGGGGGAACAGCAGCGCGTGCGGCACGTCGTCGACGACGAGGACGTGCTCACCGACCGGTTCGAGCCCGGCCCAGCCGCGCTGCACGACGGCGCGCACCCCGGCCGCCGCGGCGGCTTCGGCGACGATCTCAGAGAGCGCTGCCCCGTTCGCCGTCGCGGTGCTTCCGAGCGTGACGGCGACGGGCGGCGGACCGTCGGACAGGAAGGCCTCGAGGTCCGGGCCGAGCGCGCCCACGGGCTCGGGGCGCAGGTATCCGGTGACGCGCACGTGCTCCGGCCAGTCGGTGGGCCGCGGGAGGACGTGCTCGCTGAACGGGTGGAGCACGGGCCAGGGCCGGTCGCGCTCCGCGCGCGAGGGTTTCGCGGGTAGGCCGAGGTCGCGGCGGAGCTCGGCGATCACCGGCGCGTAGACGCGCTCGGCGAAGCCGCCGGCCCACCAGACGAACCGGTTGCCCAGGCGCCCGTAGGAGCGCACGCCGAGCGCGGGCGGGCTGAAATCGCCGGTGGGGGAGGCGGGCTGGAACATCACGCCCGCACTGGGAACACCGAGCGCGGCGGCGACGTGCCGGCCGAGCAGCGCGCCGACGGGGCCCTCCAGCAGCAGCAGGTCGCTGCCCTCGGCGGCCGCGGCCATCGCCTGGCCGACGCCGTGCAGTTCCTCGCGCATCTCCTCGAGTGAGTCCTTCGAAGGGCGCATCCTCGCCCCGTCGACGAGGGCCTGCGCGGCGGGGGAGGCGAGCGTCGCCGCGCGGGTGTCCCTCGGCAGCGGCGCGTACGCGACGCCGGCGCCCGCGACCTCGGCGCGGTACGGCTCCTGCGCGGCGAGCACCACGTCGTGGCCGTCGGAGCCCAGCCGGCGGGCGAGCCCGGTGAGCGGCACGACGTCGCCGCGGGTGCCGAAGGCCAGGATCGCGGTCCTCATGCGCGCACCCCGCGGGTGAAGATCTCGACCAGGGTCTCGCCGTACGCAACGGGGTCGTAGTCGACGCCGATCGCTCCCAGCCGGGCGAGATCGGACGCGGCGCCGTCGAGGGCGCCACGCAGCGCCGAGCCCGCGCGCACCGGGTCGAGGTCGGCCCGGAACTCGCCGTTCTCGACACCGAGCGCGAAGATCGCCGCGGGGTCGAGCAGCGCGAGGTCGCCCTGGGGCGGGTTCGCCGCGGTGTCCTCGGTGACCGCCTCGTCGAACCGACGGCCGTCGGCCGTGCGGTAGGAGGTCGCGATCTCGCGCAGCGCGACGGTCGCGGCGCGGTGCTCGGACAGGAAGGCGGCGTTGGAGCGGATGTAGGCGGCGAGCTTGTCGGTGGCCGTCTCCGCCGCGGCGATCGCGGGCACGATGTACCCGGCCGCGACCGTGAAGACCGCGGTCGTGACCGCCGCCACCAGCTCGTCCTTGGTGCGGAAGTGGTAGAGCGCCACGGACTTCGCGATCCCGACGTGCTCGGCGATCTTCGCGACGGACGCCGCCGGGTAGCCGTGCTCGGCGATGACGGCGATGGCCGCGTCGACGAGCTGAGCCCGTCGCTGCTCGGACGTGAACGTATCTCTAGACCGCATGGTCTAAATATAGACCATGCGGTCTAGATGCGTCCGGATCAGATGGCGCGCAGCGGGTCGTGCTCGGCCATGAGTTTGTCGATCCGGGCCTCGTCGACGCGGACGCGGACGCTGTCCGCCTCCTGCTGGTCGCGGATGACCTTCGCGAGGTTGAAGGTGCTGGTGATGAGGAACAGGGCTCCCACGAGCAGGAAGCCGCGCTGCCAGGTGTCGATGGGCAGGTAGAAGGCGCCGACGAGCAGGCTGCCCGACGAGACGGCGAAGGCGATCGCGGACTGGATGAAGAAGGCGGCGGTGGGCTTGGGCGAGGTTGCGATGGTGGTCATGCACACAGCGTGCCGCCCGCCGACCTGCACGGGATGAGTAGAACTACCCCTCCGCAGTGGGTACTTCGCGCTGTGAAAGCGGCCACACGATTGGGCGCGAACCGCGGCGGGCTGCAATTCTCATCTGAGAGTAGATCGACGGAGTTCTATCGCGGCGAAGGAGGCGGCATGACGACGGTCCTGGTCCTCGCTGTGCTCGCGCTCCTGATCGGCGGCGCGATCTGCGTCGCCGTCGCCGCCCCCGGGCGCCGCGCCGCGCTGCCCAGCCGGTTCCTCGTCGCCGTGCTCGTCGGGCTGGTCGTCGGCGAACTGGTCTCGATGCTCGCGCTCAACGGCGCGATCGAGGACCGGCTGCACGAGGACGCCGACCGCGCGGCGGCGTCGGCACCCGCGGTCCGCGCCGCACAGGCCGAGCTGGACGCCGCCCGCGCCGACCGGTCCGCCCTCGACACCGCGGTCGCGGAGGCCTCCGCCCGCCGCGACCAGGCGCTCGTCGTCGCGCGCTGCGAGTACCGGCCCGGTCCCGCCTGCCCGCAGACCTCGATCACCGGCGTCCCCGGCCGGGGACCGGAGGCCCGCACCGCGAACGAGCGGCTCGCTTCGGCGCAGACCGACCTCGATCGCGCGACCGCCGCAAGGGCGAAGGACGCGCCCGGCCGCGACGCCCGCGTCGTGACCGCGCGGACCGAGGTCGCGGCCGCCCGGCGGGACGCCACCGCCGGGGCCGACGACGGCCTGGGCGCCCGCTGGGTCGCGCTGAACGGCGTCACCGCGCATTCGCTGCCCGCCGCCGCGCTCCGGATCGCGATCGACCTCGTCTGCGTGGTGCTCGCCCTGCTCCCGCTCCTCCTGCGCCTGTGGCGCGGCGAGACCGTCCGCGACATCCGGCACCGTCGGGACCTGGAGAGCGAGCGCCTCGCCTCCGCCGCGCAGCTGGGCATCGAGCGCCGCGACCACGAGCGCCGCGTCGAGCTCGCGATCGCCGACGACCGCCCCACCGAGCTGCTGGCCGCCCTCGGCGGCGCGGCGGCCGGCGCAGCGGCGCTGGAGGCCGCCGGATTCGAGCCGGTCGCGGTGACCGCGCGGCGCTACCGACAGGAGACCTCCGCCGTGAACGACGACTTCCTCCCCATCGCCGCCGCCGCGGAAGCAGCCAGCCTGGCCGCGGCGGGGCAGCCCGTCGCCGATGACACGCCGACGGGCGAGATCCCGGTGATCACGACCGAACCCGAAACCGCCGAGGAGACCGCCGTGCCCGACGAGACGAACCTGCCCGCCCGGGTCGCCGAGGCGGCCCCGGCGGTCCCGGCGCGCGAGATCGCGCACAAGCCCAATCCGTTCGTGCCGCCCGTGCTCGACGAGGCCGCGCGCACCATCGCCGGCTTCGTCCGGCCGCTCGTGCCGCCCATCGTCGCGCGCGTCCTGCCCGGCGGAGGCGGCGGCGAGACCCGCACGGTGCAGCAGTCCTACGAGGAGGTCGAGGAGGTCACCTTCGCGATGCGCCGCACCCGGAAGGTGGTCGTCGGCACCGTCGAGCAGAGCGTGCCGGCACCGTCGGCCGACGGTGCCCCGGGTCCCGTCGCGGCGCCGGCCCCGCCCTCGGCGCCCGGCGAGGAGCCGCTCGACGTGGCGCACGAGCCCGTCGCCGGACTACCCGGCGAGCGCGCGCGCGAGCTCGGCCAGGCGCGCGAGCTCCCCGGGAGGCAGTGACCGGATCGCGGGTGGCGCCGGGTCCTCCACGGAGGCCATGGCGTCGATGACGGCGCGTCCCGAGTCGGTGATGGTCACGACCTTCGCCCGACGGTCCTCGGGGGAGACGGTGCGTTCGACGTGCCCACGCGATTGCAGGTCGTTGACGGCGACGGTGGCGGCGGGCGCATCCATGTCCGCGAGGGCGGCCAGCTCCTTGAGCGTGAGCGAGCCGTAGCGGTCGAGGCGCTTGAGCGCCCGCAGCCGGCTGAAGGGCAGGCCGGTGCGCTCGACGACCGCGCGGCGCCAGTCCGAGCGGCTGTCGATGACGGCGTGGACGAGCAGGCTCCACACCTCGTCCGGGTTCTCAGTGGGCACCGGCCACCTCCTTCGTCTCGAGCAGCGGCGCGATCCGCGCCCGCGAGCGCTCCGCCCGGGCGCCGGTCGACAGGACGGCGAGCGCCACGACGACCAGCGCGAAACCCGCGACGGCCCACCAGAGCGTCGCGCCGGCGATGAGGCCGGACAGGGCGACCCCCAGGCTGATGCCCAGCTGCCGGCTGGTGCTGGCGACGGCGGCGGCGGCGCCCGCTCGGTCGAGCGGCATTCCACTCACCGCCGAGTTGGTGATCGGCGCGTTGACCAGGCCGAAGCCGATGCCGAAGACCGCGAAGACCACCGCCAGCTCCGGCAGGGGCGTGCCCGCGTCCACCGTCGTCAGCACGACGGCCGCCCCTGTCATCAGGAGGCCCGCGCCGAGCAGCGAGGGCCGGGTGCCGAACCGTGCCACGAGCCGACCGGACACGGGGGAGGCGACGAGCACCGACAGCGCCATCGGCAGGAACATCAGGCCGGTCTGCACCGCGGAGAAGTGCCGCGTGTTCTGCAGGTACAGCGACATGGTGAACAGGAAGGCACCGAAGCCTGCGAAGGCGCAGACCGCGGTGAGCGTGGCGGCGGAGAACGGGATGCTGCGGAAGAAGCGCAGGTCGATGAACGGCGACGGGTGCCGGCGCTCGTGAGCGAGGAACGCGGCGAGGGCGGCGACCGTCAGCGCGAACATCAGCGGTTCGCGCTCGATGAGGCCGAACACCGCCGTGAACATCACGGCGATCGCGAGCACCTGCCCGAGCGGGTCGATGCTGCGCGGCACGGCCGCCTTGGACTCGGGCACCACGGCGTACGTGAGCGCGAGCGCGACGGCGCAGATCGGCAGGTTCACCCAGAACACCGACCGCCAGCCCAGGGTGTCGATGAGGACGCCGCCCACGAGCGGCCCGACCGCCGTGGAGACCCCGACCACCGCGCCCCACAGGCCGATCGCGCGGGCGCGTTCGGACGGCTCGGTGAACACCGCCGTGACGATGGAGAGCGCGACGGGCGTGAGCATCGAGCCGCCCACGGCCTGGATCCCGCGGGCGGCGATCAGCACGTCGACGGTGGGCGCGAGGCTGCAGAGCAGCGAGCCCGCCGCGAAGACGGTGAGGCCGATCCGGAAGACGCGGCGCCGCCCGAAGCGGTCGGCGGTGGCGCCGGAGAGCACCAGCAGGCTGGCGAGCGTGAGCGTGTAGATGTCGACCACCCATTGCAGGTGGGTCACCGACGCCGCCATCTGCCGCCCGATCCCGGGGAGCGCGACGTTGACGATGGTCACGTCCATCGAGGAGATCAGCAGGCTCAGGCTGCACGCGACGAGGACGAGCGCGCGACGGCGCGGCCCCAGCCCCGAAACACTTGTAGGCATACAAGGATTATATGTCCATAACTAATAATGTGGGAACCGTCTCCGTTCGTGTACGCCCTATACGCAATCTTTGCTATACTGCAAACAGGAGATCCGAGCGCAGAGGAGGCGCCCGTGGTTACCGTTTTCGCAGTCTGTGCCGTCGTCGGGGTTCTGGTCCTGATCGCGTCACTGGTCCTGGGGGACTTCGAGGTCGGGGGAGTCGAGGTCGGCAGTGCCGACGCCGGCCTGCCCTGGCTCAGCGCGCCCGCACTGGCCGCCGCCGTCGGCGTCTTCGGTGTGGTCGGCTGGCCCCTGTCCGCCGGGGCGTCGCTGTCGACGCCCGTCGTCGTGGGTGCAGCAGCCGCCTCCGGCGTCGCCGCCTACGGGCTGCTCATGCTGGTGCTCCGCGCGATGCGCCGGGCGCAGACCGGTACCGTCGCGGGGCTCCGCGCCGCGGTCGGCACCATCGGCGAGCTCAGCATGGAGATCCCGGCCGGCGGCTGGGGCCGGGTGAGCTACGTCGACTCGGAGTCGGTGCGCGCCACCACGACCGCGATCCTCGTCGATCCCGCCGCCGTCGCGGCGGCGGGCGCCTCGGTGCTCATCGTGGACGTCGAGGGGGACCGCCTCGTGGTGCAGCCGCTCGAGACTCAGGCCTGATCACAAGCGCCGGGCCGTCGCGCCCGGCAGAGGGAGGGAATCAATGACCGTATCGATCCTGATCGCGGCCGGTGCCGCGGTGATCGTGATCCTGCTCGCCCTGTGGATCTTCTTCCACAACTACATCAAGTCGCCGCCCGACCAGGTGGCGATCTTCACCGGCCGCGGCGAGATGAAGGTCGTCCGCGGCGGCGCCCGCTTCAAGGTGCCCGGCCTCGAGCGCGTCGACTACATGCCGCTGCGCCCCTTCGAGATCCGGATCGCGCTGAGCAACGCCCGCAGCATCGACGGCGTGCCCGTCGAGCTGCAGGCCGTCGGCCTGGTGCGCATCGGCACCACCGACGAGATGACCCGCACCGCCGCCCAACGCTTCCTCACCGCCAACATGGCGGAGCTCGAGAACCAGATCAACGAGATCCTGGCCGGCAGCCTCCGCGGCATCGCCGCGACCATGACCGTCGAGCAGCTCAACAGCAACCGCGAGGCCCTGGCCCGCGGCGTGGTCGACGAGGCCGGTGGCGACCTGGCGCGCATCGGCATGGAGGTCGACATCCTCAAGATCGCCGGCATCGAGGACCGCAACGGTTACCTCGAATCGCTGGGCCAGAAGCGCATCGCCGAGGTCAAGCGCGACGCCGACATCGGCAAGGCCGAGGCCGAGCGCGACTCGCTGATCCGCTCCGCCGATGCCCGTCGCGCCGGGGAGATCGCACAGACCGAGGCCGAGACCGCGATCGCCGAGGCCCAGCAGGGCCGCGACGTGCGCATCGCCCAGCTCCGCGCCCAGACCGAGGCGCAGAACGCCGAGGCCGACCAGGCCGGCCCGCTCGCCAAGGCCAAGGCGGAGAAGGCCGTCGGCATCGCGCTGGAGGAGGCCGAGGCGGCCCGCGTCGAGGCCCGCACCGAGGTCGAGCGCAAGCGTCGCGCGCAGGCCGAGGCCTCGCTCGAGGCCGACGTGATCGCGCCCGCCGAGGCCGCGCGCCAGGCGGCGGTCGCGCGCGCCGAGGGCGACCGGCAGGCGGCGATCCTCGCCGCCGAGGCGTCCGCGGAGTCGACCCGCCTCGACGGCGAGTCGAAGGCGCAGGCCCGCAAGTCCGCCGCGGCGGCGCTCGAGGCCGAGCTGCGCGCCGACGCGGCCGGCAAGCAGGCGCAGGCCGAGGCGTTCAACCAGTACAACGCCGAGGCCGTCCGGCTGCTGCTCGCGCCGCAGGTGCTCGCCACCGTGGAGGCGTCGGTCCGCGCGCAGTCCGAGGCGACCGCCGCCATCGACAACATCAGCATCATCGGTGGGGGGCAGGGGGACGCCGCCGGTGGCCTCCTCGGCCTGTCGGGCCAGTCGGTCGCGTCGGTCGTGGCCGCGCTCAAGTCGCAGGGCATCGACCTGGGGCAGCTGCTCGGCGCCGCTCCGGGCGAGACCGTCGTGGTCGACGAGTAGCGACCGGTGAAGCCCGGCGATGCCGAGGCGCTCCGCCTCGCGGTGGGCCTGCTGGAGCAGCGACTCCAGCAGCTGCCCGCCGCGGGGCTGCGCGGCTCCGAGCTGTTCGTGCTCGCCACCGTCGAGGCGCTCGGCGTGGACGCCTTCCCGACGGCCATCGGGGACCGGCTCGCGATGAAACGCTCGAACGTCTCGGTCGCGGTCGCCGACCTGCGGCGCCGCGGCTTCCTGCAGGGCGACGCCGACGGCTCCGACGGCCGGCGGCGGCCCGTCGCGCTGACGGACCGCGGGCGGGAGGTGCTGCACGCCCGGGACGCCGCACGGGACGCCTGGTTGGTCGAGACCGGCAGCGCGCAGCTCACCGCCGACGAGGCAGCCCGCTTGCGCGACGCGGTGCCCCTCCTCCTGCGCATGGCCGCCGGCCCGGACGCATGAGAATCACTGCGAGCGCAACCCTTATGGCCGCCGCCGGGCGGCGATAATCTCGGCCTCGTGAGTGGTCTCTTCTCCTTCCCGAACCCGGTCAACGAGTACGCGGCCCGCGCGACGGCGGCCCTGGTGGTCGTCCTCGCGGTGGTCACGATCGTCGCCGGTCAGTGGTGGCTCTACGCCGCCCTGGCGATCGGCTTCGCGCTGCGCGTCGCCGGCGGGCCGCGCTATTCGCCCTTCGGCCGGCTGTCGGTGCACGTCATCGCACCGAAGCTCGGTCCGGCCAAGCTGGTGCCCGGCCCGCCCAAGCGGTTCGCGCAGACCATCGGCCTCGTCTTCTCGACCGTCGCGCTCGTGCTCTTCCTGACGGGGAACACCGTCGCGGCCCAGGTCGTAGTCGGCCTGCTCGTCGTCGCCGCGCTGCTGGAATCGGCCGCGGGCGTGTGCCTCGGCTGCATCGTCTTCGGCTGGCTGCAGCGCCGCGGCGTCATCCCCGCCTCGGTGTGCGAGGCCTGCGCGGGCGTGAACACCACACCGCCCACCCTCACGGTGCCGCAGTAGCGGTACCCACCGACGAAAGAACGCCGCCGCGGATTCCTCCGCGGCGGCGTTCGTCTGTCAGGGGTGCGTCGCTGAAGGACGTCAGATCTGGCCGACGATCTCCTCGGCCCACTCGACGGCCTTCTCGTCCACGTCGTCGGTGCCGGAGTTGTCGTGCTCGAAGCGGTCGCCCACCTGGGTGGCGCCCAGCCCCGTGAGGTGCTTGACGATGGTCTTGCCGCCGGCGTTGTAGGTGTCGACGTAGATGGTGTCGCCCAGGCCGAAGACCGCGAAGCGCAGGCCGGTGAGGTCGGGCGCGGCCTCGAGCAGGTCCTCGAAGAACTCGGTGGTGCCGGCGGGGAGCTCGCCCTCGCCGTACGTGGCGCACGAGAAGACGTGGAAGTCCGCGGGATCCAGCGCGTCGATCTCGCCGTCCATCATGTCGTGCAGCTCGACGGAGCCGGCCTTGGCGAACACGTTGTACATGGCGTTCGCTGCGCCCTCGGCGGTGCCGGTCGAGGAACCGTAGAAGATGTGAACAGACATGGGACGAGATTCTAGCCAAGCCTCACCTCGTGGTGTGAGCTGCATCCTGTCGGTGTGACGTCCTAGGCTTGCCGCCATGCCTCACGCAACCCTGGCCGACGGTGCCCGGCTCGCCTACACGGTGCACCCCGCGGCGCCCGGCGCGAGCGGTCCCGGGGTGCTGCTGTTCGCCGGTCAGGCGCTCGCCGGATCGTCGTGGGCGCCGGTCGTCGACGACTTCCGCGCCGCCGGTCCCGTCATCACGTTCGACCACCGCGGCATCGGTGCGAGCGACGACGTCTTCCCGCGCGGGTGGAGCACCCGGGACTGCGCCGCGGACGCCCTCGCGGTGCTCGACGCCGCCCGCGCGGACGGCGCGATCGGCGACGCGCTCGACGTCTACGGCTTCTCCATGGGCGGCCGCGCCGCGCAGTGGCTCGCCGCCGACCAGCCCGGGCGGGTCCGCCGCCTGATCCTCGGCGCCACGACGGTCGGCGACGCCCACGGCGTCGCGCGCCCCAGCGAGGTGCTCCGCATCCTGGTCCGCTCGGACCGGCGGGCACTGCTGGAACTGTTCTTCACGCCCGAGTGGCTCGCCGTCCACCCCGAGGCGGCCGAGGCGATCCTCGCGCAGCCGCGCTCGCTGCCCGCCCAGCGCGCGCACTTCGCCGCGAGCATCGACCACGACGCCGCCGCGGCCCTCCCGTGGATCGAGGCGCCCACGCTGATCCTGCACGGCGCCGACGACCGCATGTGTCCCGCCGAGAACGCCGAGATCCTCCGCGCCGGCATCGACGATGCCCGGGTGCGGGTGTACCGGGGCGTGCGGCACGGCTACCACCTACAGGAGCCGGCGGCCACCGTCGACGCCCTGGACTTCCTCACCGCGCCCTGACCCGCCACTGCTACCGTCCATCCATGGCGGACTACGGCAGCTTCCAGGACGGCATCTACGCGGAGGGGCTGCTCGCGAAGCACCGCCACTTCCCCTACACCTTCAGCGATCTCGAGGCCCGCGCGCAGCAGGTGCTCGACCACTCCCTCTTCGACTACGTGCGCGGCGGCGCCGGCGACGAGACCACGCAGGACGCGAACGTCACCGAGCTGCGGCGCTACGGCTTCGTCCCGCGGATGCTCCGCGACCGCAGCGTCCGCGACCTGTCGACCACGTTCCTCGGCGCCGAGCTCGACGCCCCGCTGATCCTCTGCCCCGTCGGGGTGAACGGCCTGGTCCACGAGAACGGCGACCTCGAGGTCGCCCGGGCCGCCGCGGAGCTGAACGTGGCGGCGATGTACTCGACGCTCTCGGAGGCGCCGCTGGAGGAGATCGCCGACGCCCGCGGCGACTCCTTCGCCGCCTTCCAGCTGTACCCGACCAAGGACGACCAGCTGACGGACAACCTGGTGCGCCGCGCCGACAAGGCCGGCTTCGACGCGCTCACCATCACCCTCGACACCGGCAGCCTGGGCTGGCGGCCGCGGGACCTGCGCAACGGGTACATCCCGTTCCTGCGCGGCCGCTGCCTCGCCAACTACCTCACCGACCCGCGGTTCATCGAGCTGTGCGGGGTGGAGAACCCGCCGCCGCTGCACGCGGGGATCGTGTGGTCGTCGCTGTTCAGCAAGCCCACCTTCTCCTGGGACGACGTGGCCCGCATCCGCCGGATCACCGACCTGCCGATCATCCTCAAGGGCATCTGCCACGCCGAGGACGCGCGGAAGGCCGCGACCGAGGGCGTCGACGCGATCGCCTGCTCCAACCACGGCGGCCGCCAGGCCAACGGCGGGCTGCCCGCCGTGAGCCACCTCGAGGGCGTCCTCGACGCGGGCCTGCCCGTCACCTTCGACAGCGGTGTCCGCGACGGCGTCGACATCCTCCGCGTCGTGGGCCTCGGCGCGACCCTGGCCGGCATCGGCCGCCCGTACGTCTACGGCCTCACCCTCGGCGGGGCGGCGGGCGTCGAGCACGTGCTCCGGTCGATGCTCGCCGAGGCCGACCTGACGATGGCCGCCGACTGCCTGACGACCCTCGCCGATCTGCACGTCGTCAAGCGGTGACCGGCGCCGGCGTCGACTTCGACTGGTTCGGCTTCGAGGACGCGGTCTGCGCCGAGCTGCGCACCGTCGCGCGGGCGCTGGTCTACCAGGCCGACGGCGAGCTGCCCTACGCGTACGCGCTGACCACCTTCTACGCCGAGCGGGGCGGCGTGATCCTGCTGCCCCACCCGGCGCTGGGCACCGTCGAATCCGTGCCGCCGCACGAGCTCTGGGACCCGCCCGCGTGGCCCCGGCGCGACGACGCCTGGGCGCGGCGCCCACCGCTCGACGGCTGGCAGGACGCCCTCAACGACGCCGTCGAGGGCCTCGACGACGCGGCGTGGAGCGCGGCGTACGCCCGCTACGGGTACGCGCTGCTCGGGGCGATGCGCCGCGCGAAGGCGGAGCTCGTCGCGGAGGACGCCCTGCCACGGGAGACCGTCTGCCTGCTGGACGACGAGGACGGCGAGCTGGTCGTGAAATCGGCGTCGGAGCAGGAACTTCGGGGGTACTGGGCGGCCCGCGGGGAGTAGCCTCCTTGCAATGACGTTCTCGACGTTGGCGCTGGTCACGGCGCTGGGGCTGCTGGGCCCGTTGCTCGCCGCGAAGCAGTCGTGGCACCTGCCCCTGATCCTGGGCCCGATGCTGGCGGGCGTGGTCTTCGGCGCGACGGGCTTCCGGGTCCTGGATGCGACCGAGCCGACCTTCGCCTTCCTCGCCGACATCGGCTTCGCCATCGTCATGTTCGTCGCCGGGACGCACGTCCCGGTCCGCGATCCGGCGGTGCGCGCGGCGCTGGGCGCGGGGGCGATCCGCGCGGCCGCGGTCGGCGTCATCGCCGCGATCCTCGGCACCGCGCTGTCGGCGGCCTTCGATACCGGCCACGCCGCGCTGTACGCGGTGCTCATGGCGTCGTCGTCGGCGGCCGTGGTGCTGCCGATCATCAACTCCAACCACCTCACCGGCAAGCCCGTCCTGGCGCTGACCGCGCAGGTCGCGATCGCCGACACCGTCTGCGTCGTCGCGCTGCCGCTGGTCATCGACCCGCCCACCGCCGGACGGGCGGCGCTCGGCGCGCTCGCGGTGGGCGGCGCGGCGTTCGTGCTCTACCTGATCCTGCGGTGGTCGGAGAACAGCGGACTGCGCGACCGGATCGAACAGTTCTCCGAGGAGCGCGAGTTCGCGCTGCAGCTGCGGATCAGCCTCGTCGCGTTGTTCCTGCTCGCCGCGATCGCCACCACGATGCACGTCTCGGTGATGCTCGCCGGCTTCGCGCTGGGACTCGCGGTCTCGTCGGTGGGCGAGCCGCGGCGGATGGCGGCGCAGCTCTTCGCGCTCGGGGAGGGCTTCCTGGCGCCGCTCTTCTTCGTCTGGCTGGGCGCGCGCGTGAATCTGCGCGACCTCGTCGAGCACCCGTCGTTCATCCTGCTGGGCCTCGCTCTCGGCTTCGGCGCGATCGGTGCGCACGTCGCGATGCGGTTCGCGGGCCTCCCCATCCCGCTGGGCGTGCTCGCGGCCGCGCAGATCGGCGTGCCCGTCGCCGCCGTCACCGTCGGCGAGCAGATGCACCTGTTCGCCGCGGGCGAGGGCGCCGCCCTGATCCTCGGCGCCCTCGTCACCATCGGCGGCGTCGCCGTCGCGGCGGGACCTGCGGCTAGCTCCGCAGCGATTGCTCCACCCGGGTCAGCGTCGTCCGGAGCGCCTCCGGCGCGTCCGTCGTGAAGATCGCCGTCTCGCCGGAGTCCTTCACGACGGCGTCATGGACCCGCTGATCGTGGTAGAGGGCGGCGAGCGCGGTGTAGTCGCCGGTGCGGGGATCGTTCTCGCGGGCGGCGAAGACGTTGATGTACTGCGCCAGGTCGGGGCGGCGCGGATCGTCGGTGTAGATCGAGTCCTTGCTCGTGAGCCCCAGTTTCACCGCGAAGGTGTCGTCCACGAAGCCGGCGTCGACGCTGTCGAGCGCCGGGCCGATCTGGGTGGGATCCAGCGTGACGAGCGTGACCTTGGACCGCGCTCGATCCACGTCGGCGAGTGAGGACTGCCAGGTGCCCGCGCCGTCGCGGAAGGTCACGAGACCGGCCGCCTTCAGGCTGAGCAGGGGACGGATCTGGTTCGCGGGGTTGTCCGACAGGGCGATCGTCGCGCCCTGCGGCAAGGCATCGATCGACCGGTGTCGCTTCGAGTACAGCTGCAGCGGGTAGATCTGGGTGGCGCCGACCGGGGCCAGGCGGACGGTGTTCTTGACGTTGTACGCGGCGAGGTAGCGCACGTGCTGGAACTGGTTGAGGTCGATGGATTCGTCGGCGAGGGCGGGGTTCGGGGCGTTGTAGTCGGAGAAGGAGACGAGCTTCACGGTGTAGCCGTGCTCCTTCGCGACGTCGGTGAACACCTTCCAGTGGGGTTTGCCGACGTCGACGACCCCGAGCTTGATCTCGTTCGACGGGGTGTCGCTCGCGCAGGCGGTGGTGCCGACCGCGGTGAGGGACAACAGGACTGCGAGGATGGCGGTAGCCGTTCGTTTCACGAGGGACCAGTGTGCAGCGCCTTTCGCCGCGCGGAAAGGTTTGCGGTCAGGGTGATCCCGCGCCCCCTCAGCCGCGTGCGTAGTCCACGATCACGGGAGCGTGATCCGACAGTCGCTCGTCGGGGGAGGGTTCCTTGTCGACGACCACCGACTGCGCCGTGCGGGCGAGGCGCGGGGTCGCCAGCTGGTGGTCGATGCGCCAGCCGACGTCCTTGGCGAAGGATTCGCCCGCCCAGCTCCACCACGACAGCGGTCCGGGCCGGTCGCCGTGCAGCGTGCGCACCACGTCGACGAGCCGGCGCGGCCCCAGTTGCGCGCCCAGCCACTCCCGCTCCTCTGGGAGGAAGCCCTCCATCTTCTGCGCGGGCCGCCAGTTGGTGACGTCGTGCGGCAGGAGCGCCAGGTTGAGGTCGCCGAGCAGCAGGAACTCGCGCCCCGCGGCGAGCGCGGCCCGGCGGTTGCGGTCGAGCTCGCGCGCGAAGGCGTCGAGGAAGCGCATCTTCCGGGCGTGCTTCGCGCCGCCGTCCGGCACGTCCCGCATGTTCCCGGGCCGCTGCAGGTGCGCGGGCAGCCCGCCCTTGGGCAGGTACAGGCAGGCCACCGTCAGGCCGGGGAGGTCCACCTCGACGTACCGGCCCTCGTGGGCGTACTCGGCGAGCCCGCGCGCGCGGGGCGGACGGCTCGCCCAGGTCCGCACGTCCGACGGTGCCTCCCGGCTCAGGATCGCCACCCCGTTGCGGCCCGGGATCGAGCCGCAGTCGACGGCCGCGTGATAGCCGGGGAACACGCCCACCTCGGCGGGCGGGCAGCGCAACTCCTGCAGCGCCAGCACGTCCAGCCCGCGTCCCGCGAGCCAGTCGTCGAAGCCGCGACGGCGCGCCGCCCGGATCCCGTTGACGTTGAACGTGCCGATCCGCAGCGCGTTCGGCGCCGTCAGGGCGCGGTCGCCGTGCTCGACGGGTCGATCAGGATCTTGGCGTGCACCTCGGGGTCGCCGAGCGCGTCGAACGCGGTCTCCACCCCGCCGAGCCCGACGGTGCCCGTCACCAGCGGCTTCACGTCGACCTTGCCGCTCGCCATCATGTGCAGCGTGTCGTGGAACTCGCCCGGGTCGTAGCCGAAGACGAACCGCAGGTCGATCTCCTTGTTGCCGGCCAGGGCGGGCATGATCGTGTCGGGCTCCATGCACACGCCGACGACGATCACGCGGGTGCGCAGCGGTGCGGCCTCGATGATCGAGTTGATCATGCCGGGCACGCCCACGCACTCGAAGACGACGGGACCGGACGGGGTCTCGCCGATCTTGTCCGCGAGGCGGAAGACGTGCCACCACGGCACGGGACCGGGGACCAGGGTGAGCTTGTCCATCGTGCTCACGCCCAGCTTGAAGAGGTCGCTGGCCTTGCGGATCTCGTTGCGGGGCTGCTTGTAGGCGTCCCACGGCTGCTGCTCCCGCGGGTCGACCACCACGTGGGCGCCCATCTGCGTCGCGAGGGCGCGGCGCCCGGGGGAGAAGTCGCTGGCGATGATCTTCTTGACGCCCGAGGCGCGCAGCATCGAGATCACGGCGAGGCCGATCGGGCCGCAGCCGATCACGATCGCCGTCTGCCCGCGACCGACCTCGGCGCGGCGCACCGCGTGCCACGCCACGGCCATCGGTTCGGTGAGGGCGGCCTCCTCGTCGGAGAGCTTCCCGGGCACGGGCATCGTCATGGACTCCTGGACGAGCACCTGCTCGGCGTACGAGCCGGGGGACCGCTCGGACAGTCCGACGAGCTGCGGCTCGCTGCCGACCATCAGCGTCGGCAGGGAGACGACGCGGGTGCCCACCGGCCACCGCTTGCGACAGCCCGGCCCGTACTCGGCGACGGTGCCCACGAACTCGTGGCCCATGACGATGCGCTGGTCGGTGCGCATGCAGTCGGGGTAGCCGGCCTTCGCGGCGAGGTCCGCGACGAGGTCGGCGTGGTGGCGGGCGTGCAGGTCGGAACCGCAGATCCCGGTGCGGGTGACGTTGAGCAGCACCTGCCCGCGGGCGGGACTCGGGGCGGGGAGCTCTTCGACGGTCAGGCGGCCTTCGGTGCACACGACAGCTTTCATACGTTCGAGAATAATCGCTGCCCCCGAGGAGTCGGTTTCCCCCACCGCGTGGGTGCTATGAGCCCCCTCACCTTCTTGTGTGTTGCGATCGCAACATTGCCTGCTATGTTGCGTTCATGCAGATCCTGAAGAAGTCCTTCGTCGCCGCCGCAGCGGGCCTCGGTGTCGTCGTCGCCGTTCCCTCGATCGCCCACGCCGCCGAGCGTGACCTGGTGATCGTGTACGCGGGCCTGATCGCCCCCGGCCAGATCTACGAGCCCCTGAACACCAACCTGCGCAATGCCGGTTTCGACGTCAAGAACCTGTGGCTGCCCGGTTTCGACCACCGCAAGGAGGCCGGAGAGCTCAAGGCCACGGTGGACCAGGCCAAGAAGGCCTCGCCGAACCGCACCGTCTCGATCGTCTCGCACAGCTCCGGCGCGATCAGCAGCCGCTACTACATCAAGGCGCTGGGCGGATCCAAGGACGTCGCCCGCTCGGTGGTGCTCGGCGGCGTCGAGTACGGCTCGCCGACCGGCTGTGTGCTGCCGGCGCCCGCGAACGGCGCCTGCAACGGATCGGCGATCCTGAACCAGCTGAACGCCGGCGTCGACACCCCCGGCCCCACCGAGTTCTACTCGATCCGCAGCACGACCGATCCGCTGTCCGGCAACCTCGACGGCCGCCAGTGCCGCGCGACGGTCAAGGGCTACCTCCTTGCCGCCGCGTCGTTCGACCACGCGTACCTCGCCTGGGATCCGCGGGTCGTCCCGCTCGTCACCAGCTCGCTGCGGGGGAGCTGCCCGGGCCAGTGGGTGAACTCGCCCGAGGGCTCGGTCACCTACGAGAACAGCGTCGACATGAACCGCAAGTAGATTCCATCCCTGGGCACGATGCGGGTGCACCTGGTTCGATGAGTGCGTGAGCACATCGGATGACACCCGCATCGTTTCCGCCTCCCGCGACATCGCGGCCCCGGCGGACCTCCTGTTCGACCTGATCGCCGACCCGGCGCGCCAGCCCGAGTGGGACGGCAACGACAACCTCACCGAGGCGGCGCCGGGCCAGCGGGTGCGCGCCGTCGGGGACGTCTTCACCATGACGTTGACCAACAGCCAGGTCCGCGAGAACCACATCACCGAGTTCGACGAGGGCCGGCTCATCGCCTGGAAGCCGTCGCCCATCGGCGAGCCCGCCCCGGGGCACCTCTGGCGGTGGGAGCTGGCGCCGCTCGCCGACGGAGCCACCCGGGTCACGCACACCTACGACTGGACGCAGCTCCACGACGAGCAGCGCCTCCCGCGGGCCCGGGCGACCACCGCGGACCGTCTGGCCGCGTCCGTCGACCGGCTCGCGGCCCGCGCCGAGGATCGGTGAGCGGACCCGCACTGCAGCGGACGCTCGGCGTCGGGGACGCCGTCACCGTCGGCCTCTCCGCGATGATCGGCGCGGGCGTCTTCGTCGCCTTCGCGCCGGCCGCCGCGGCGGCGGGCTCCGGGCTGTTCCTCGGCCTGGCGATCGCTGCGCTGATCGCGTACTGCAACGCGAGCAGCTCCGCCCGGCTCGCCGCGCGGTACCCGCAGTCCGGCGGCACCTACGTGTACGGGCGCGAGCGGCTCGGCCCGTTCTGGGGCCACCTCGCCGGCTGGAGCTTCCTGGTCGGCAAGTCCGCGTCCTGCGCCGCGATGGCGCTCACCGTCGGCCACTACGCCTGGCCCGCCCAGGCGCACGCCGTCGCCGCGGGTGCCGTCGTCGCGCTGACCGCCCTCAACGTCGCGGGCGTGGAGCGCTCGGCGCGGGTCGCGCGCGTGCTCGTCGCCGTCGTTCTGGCCGTGCTCGTCGCGGTCGCGGTCGCCGCGTTCACCTCCGGCGCGGCGGAGCCGTCCCGGGTGTTCGACGGTGCGGCCGCTGGCCCGTTCGGGGTGCTGCAGGCCGCGGGCCTGCTGTTCTTCGCGTTCGCCGGGTACGCGCGCATCGCCACCCTGGGCGAGGAGGTGCGCGATCCGGCCCGGACCCTCCCGCGCGCGATCTTCGTCGCGCTCGCCGTGGCCCTCGGGGTGTACGTGCTCGTCGGCGTCGCGCTGGTCGCGGTCCTCGGCACGGCCGGGCTCGCGGCCTCGGCCGCGCCGGTCGCCGATGCGGCGCGGGCGGCCGGACTCCCGGTCGCGGTGGTCACGGTGATCGCCTGCGTCGCGGCGCTGGGTTCGCTGCTGGCGCTGCTGCTCGGCGTCTCCCGCACCGCCCTCGCGATGGCCCGCGACGGCCACCTGCCGCGCCCGCTCGCCGCGGTCGACGGCCGGCGCGGGGTTCCGGTGCACGCGGAGCTGGCCGTCGGCGCCGTCGTCACGGTGGTCGCGGCCACGGCCGACCTCGGCGCCGCCATCGGCTTCTCGTCGTTCGCGGTACTCGTCTACTACGCCGTGGCGAACGCGTCCGCCTGGACGCTCGACGCTGCGGTCCGCGCCCGGATCGTGCCCGCCATCGGGCTGGCCGGGTGCCTGCTCGTGGCGCTGTCGCTGCCCGCCGGCTCGGTGTCCGCGGGCATCCTCGTGCTGGTCGCGGGCGCGCTCGCCTACGCCGTGACCCGCACGAACGGCGCGTCCGGCTAGCAGCCCGTCTGGTACAGCGCCTTGAGCCAGCCGGCGCTCTGGTAGCCCCAGCCGAAGACCGTCTCGGCGGTGCCGCGCTGCTCGGGGAAATCGGTCATCTGCATGGCCCGGCCGTAGCAGCGCTCGAGGATGAAGCGGGCGCGTTCGAGGTGCGCGGTGGTGGTGACCACGATGATGTCGTCCCAGCCGCGGGCGGCCGCGAGCCGCTGCACCTCCTGGGCCTCGCCGCGGGTGGTCCAGGGCTCGGGAAGGAAGCAGGTGACCTGTACGCCGGTGATCGTCCGCGCGCAGAGCTCCCGCATCCGGGTGTCGTCGGCGCCGACGGAGTTGGACAGCACGACCTGCGTCGACAGGCCCCGCTCCGCCAGGTCGAGGCCGTACTCGAACCGGTCGTAGGGATTCCCGCCGAGCACGACGATCGCGTCCGCGGGCCTGAGCTCCCGGTCGATCTTCGGCTGCAGGTAGGCGCGGTCGAGAGCGATGCCGACGACGGCGACGAGCACGAGCACCAGGGCGCACGCGATCAGCCGACGCATCCGCCGCCCCCCGGTCACCGCTGTTCGCACCACTGCAGTATCGCGGTTGCAACATCCGCGCGCACATCGGGGTGATACCCGGGGTGGTCGCCGGCGCCCGGCCGCACGGCGCGGACGGTGCCCGCGCGCTGTCGGCCGGCGAGGCGAAGCAGCCGACGGAGGCCCTCGGGGCCGCGCTGGGAGTCGAACCACGCGGCATCGGGCGGGGCGAGGACGAGGACCGCGTCGGTCCCCTCCGCGACGACCGGCCGCAGCAGGACCTCGGGGACCTGCGTGACGCCGCGTCGGCCGAGGAGCCGCCAGGCGGCGTAGGGCAGCCGGGTCCGCAGTAGTTCCTTCACGCGCCCGCGGGGGCTGCGCGCGAAGGCGGGATCCGTGCGCGGAACGCCCAGGTCCTGCGCGGGTGCGGCCGTGATCCCCGGTTTGAGCCGCCACGAGTAGAGGACCGTGTTCACCAGGACCGTCGTATCCGCCGCGGCCGCGCGGGCGGCGTGCGCGGCGTACCAGGAGCCCGAGCACACCCCGGCGGTGAGCAGCGGTCCGTCGAGCGCGCGGGCCGCGGCGACCGCGTCGTCCACCCCGGCCGGCGGGAACAGCGCGACGGCCTCGCCCGCGTCGACGGGGCCCGATTCGCCGGCGCCCCGGCGGTCGAAGCGCAGCGCGGCGCCGCCCGCGGCGGCGACCTCCCGGGCCAGCGCGACCCACGCGCGGTTCGGGCCGTGCCGGGTGTCGTTGGCGGTCGCGCAGAGCAGTACGGACCGGCGCGGTGCGCCCACGGCGGGGACGGTCCTGATCGCCGCGGCGCCACCGATGTCCTCGATCCGCTCCTCGACGTCGCCCCACCGCGCCCGGGCGCGGATCTCGGGCGCGACGGTGACGCGCTCCCCGTCGGGCAGGGCGGCGCCCAGCCAGGCGGCGATGTCGGCGACCGCGGCGTCGGGGATGCGGACCAGGTGCGCGCTCGGTTCGACGAACTCCGGCATGCCGTCGACGGCGATCCGGTCGGCGCCGACGGGGCCGACGGGTCCGGCGCCGGGGCGCTCCGCGATCAGGACGCGCGGGGCGGCCAGGGCGTCGGCCGGCAGCGTCGCGAGCTCCGCGACGGCCGTGGGGTGCACGTCGAGGCCGACCCACGTGTCCGGCCCGGCGCCGATCGCCATCCGCGCGAGCGCGCCCTGCGCGCGGGTGAAGGGCCTGCCGCTGATCGGGTCCCACAGGACCGCGGCGGGCGGGGTCAGGCCCGCGGCGCCCGCGACGGCCGCGCCCGCCCGCAGCGCCACCACCGCGGGTGCGCCCGCCCCGAGGCCGCGCAGGTACGCGTCCGCGTGCCGGACCGAGGCGATCCAGCCCGCGGCGGCGTCGGGCAGGCCCGCGGCGCCGGCGGAGTCGCCCGTGCCGAGGTAGTCGAAGCGGAGCACGGCGAGGCCGTCGGCGGCGAGCAGGGCGGCGAGCCGGCGCAGCCCGCGCAGGGCGTCGTACTGCTCCTTGGCCAGCGGCGGGACCAGCAGGACCGTGCCTCGGACCCGGCGCGATGAGGGCAGGTGCAGCGCGCCGTACAGCGGCGCGTCGGCCGGGCCGAAATAGGTCCGCAGCTCCAGCAGGGCGTCAGTCGAGGACATCGACGATCTCCCTCGCCCGGTCCGTGTACGTGTTCGCGCCGCCGGTGATGGCGGCGTGCCCGGCGGCGGCGATCCGCGCCGCGGCCGCCGGCTCGGCCCGCACCCGCGCGACGATGCCGTCGATCTCGGCGGGGTCGTCGTAGAGCAGCGCCTCGCGGCCGTCGGCGAGCAGCTCCGCGTGCTCGACGGTCCGCGGGCCCACGAACAACCCGCCCGCCGCGGGGACCTCGAAGGTGCGGCAGGTGTGCGTGTCGCGGTTGTCGGAGTTGAGCAGGACCAGGTTCGCGTCGATCGCGCCGATCGCCGCGGACAGGGCGGTGCCGTACTGCGGGCCGCGCACCGTCGCCCGGCTGCGCGCGACGGCGGGCCTCCGGCGCCAGCCCGGGCCGGCGAGATAGAACTCCGGGCCGAGCCGGGCGGCGAGGCCCGTGACGAGCGCGGCGCGGTCGGGGCGGGCGTTGCCGACGAAGCCGGCGGCGTACCGCCGTGACGAGCGCGGCGCGACGGGGCGGTGCCAGTCGGGGTCGTAGGCGCTCCGCACGAGGATCGCGCGCTGCGCCCCGCGCGCGAGCAGCTCGGGCACGTTGTGCGCCTTGGTGGTGACGATCGCGTCCCAGCCGGGCTCCGCGGCGAGGTACTCGGGGGTGGTGTTGACGGGGTTGGCGACGTCGTCGGCGCTGTAGTGCACGTGCCGGCCCGCAGGCAGGTTCAGCAGGCGTTCCTGGTCCAGGTGCACGGACGTGTAGCAGAACAGCAGGTCGGCGACGGGCTGCGCCTCGAGCCGCCGGTGCACGGCCTCGACGGTGGCCGGCGCCCGCCGCCCGGTGCGCTTGGCGTACCACCACGCCGGGCCGCCGCGGCGGGGGAGCGTGACGGCGGTGGTGTCGACGACGGTCACGTCGTGCCCCGCCCGGCGGAAGCCCTCGGCGAGGGAACGGGCGTTGCTGCCGTACCAGTCGTCGCCGGCGAACAGGATCCTCATGCGGCGGCCCCACCGGCCGGTGCGGGGCCCGCCGCGGCTTCCAGGCGCCGGGCCCGCAGGACGGAGAAGCCCGCGGCCGCGGTCTGGGCGGCGACGATCCCAGCCACGACGTTCAGCGGGTCGTGGGTCCGCAGCGCGACCGCCAGCGTCGCCGCGATGACGGCCGCCCCGACCGCGCCGGCCAGCAGTACGCCCCGCGCGTTGCCCAGCACCGGCAGGACGGCCGTCGCCACGAACGAGGCGACCGCCAGGCCGGGGAGGGCCCACGCCTGCACCTGCAGCAGCGGGACGGCGCCGTCGAATTCGTCGCCGAAGACGAGCGGGACCAGCCACGGCGCGAGCAGCGTCGCGGCCGCGGCCAGCACCGCTCCGCCGGCCGCGACCAGGAGGACGCCGCGGCGCGCGGTCGCCCAGAAGGCGTCGGTGTCCCGGCGGGCCAGCCGGGGGAGCAGGCTCACCCCGACGGCGTCCAGCAGCGAGCCGGCCGCCTGCACCGGGCGGTCGCTCGCGCTGAACAGGCCCAGCGCGTGCGGCGGGAGCGCCGGCGCGAAGACCGTCGCGGCGCCCGGGCCGTACGACGACGACAGCAGCCGCGCCGCGAACACCGGCGCCCCCGTGCGCAGGAGCGCGCGCGGCGCGCCGGGCCGGGCCGGGCGGCCGTGGTCGCGGATCGTCCGCGCCCAGGACCACCCGACCGCCACGACGTTCCCCGCCAGCAGGCAGCCCATCGCCACCTCCGGCGTCCGGACCTGCGGCAGCAGCGCCACCAGGAGCGCCAGGTAGACGACCCGGCCCGCGGTCTGCTGCGCCACGACGGCGCCGAACCGGCCCGTGCCCAGGAGCACCCAGTCGTCGCCGCACGCGCTCACCGACCCGACGACGAGACCCAGCGCGCCCATCTCCACGGCGCGGGGCACCGGCAGCGCCGCCGCAACCAGGAACAGCGCGGTGAACGCCGCGAGCGCCGCGGCGCGGAGCCCCGCGTAGTCGCCCCGCAGCCGCGCCAGACCCGGCTTCTCCGCGCGGGCGGCGACGAAGGCCGTGATGCCCAGGTCGGTGCAGAGCGCGCCCAGGAAGTACGTCGACATCGCGATCGCGAGCAGGCCCATCCCGGCGGGGCCCAGCAGCCGCGCGCACAAGGGGATCGTGACGAGGGTGATCGCGTACTGGCCGTACCGGCCGGCCGAGACCAGGACCACGTCCCGGAACACCCCCGCGAGGCCAGGGAGCCGCCTCATCGGACGTCCCGGGCCACCCGCGCCAGCAGGGAGTCCGCGATCGCCGCGGAGGTCTTGAGGTCGAGATCGCGGCCGCGGTCGCGCGCCGCCGCGCCGAGCTGCTCGCGCAGCTCCCAGTCGGCGATGAGCGCATCGAGCGCGACGGCCAGCTGGTCTGGGCGGCGCGGCGTCACCAGGACGCCGGTCTGCCCGTCGACGATGAGCTCCGTCGGCCCGCCGGCGCGGGCGGCGACCACGACCCGGCCCGCGGCCATCGCCTCGGCGACGACCTGTCCGAAGGGCTCGGTGAGCCGGGAGTAGTGCACCACCACGTCGGCGTCCGCCGCCTCGGCGAGCGGGTCCGGCACGTGCCCGGTGAAGGTCACCCGGTCCGCGATGCCGAGGCGCTGGGCGAGCTCCTCGAGTTCGGCCAGGTACCGATCGTCGCCGTCGAAATGGGCGCCGCCGACGAACCGCACCTCGGGCTGGGCCTCCATCTGCGCGAGCGCCCGCAGCAACAGGTCCTGGCCCTTCCACGGCGTGATCCGGCCGATCATGGCGATCTTCACGCTCTTCGGGGCGCGCTGCGGCGCCGCGGCGGGGACCGTGCTCAGGTCGACGCCCGGGTGGCAGACCGCGGTCGGACTGCCACCGGTGGAGATGGTGCGCAGCGTCCCGCGCGAGTTGGCGAGGTAGCCGGACGCCGCGACCCGGCCGAGCAGACGCAGCGGGAAGCGCTTGCGGCCGAAGTACTCCGCGCTCACCCGGTCGTGCACCTGCCACACCAGGGGGATGCCCGTGCGGCGGGAGGCGACCGCCCCGACGAACAGCGACTTCGTCGACTCGGCGACCACGACGTCGGCGTCGGCGTCGAGCAGCATCGGGGCGAGCCGCCGGCCGGCGCGGTAGAGGCCGACGGCGGCGCGCAGCACGCCCACCGGTCCGGCGTCGCGGCGCACCGTCGACGGGCGGCCCGGGACGACGGTGACCGGCACGTCCGCCGCCTCGAGCACGTCGGTCAGGGGGCCGGGTGCGAGCAGCATCACCGCCGCGGGGACGCCGCGGTGGCGCAGCTCTCCGGCGAGGCGGGCGAAGGCCAGCTCCGCGCCCGACGGTGCGGCGGTGTGCCCGAGGAAGACGGGCCGGCGCGCGCTCATGCGGCGACCGCCCGGTAGAGGGCCGCGTGCCGCGCGGCGGCGGCGTCCCAGGTGAAGCGCTCGGCGTGCGCGCGGCAGGCCGCCGCCGAGGGGCGCGCACCGTCGAGCCCCGCGGCCAGACGGTCCGCGAGGGCCTCGGCGTCGCCCGCGGGCACGACCAGATCGGGGGCGAGATCGCGGACCGCGTCGGGGAGGCCGCCGACGTCCGTGACCACCGGGGCGCGGCCGGAGGCGAGGGACTCGAGGGCGACGAGCCCGAAGCCCTCCCATGCCAGGGACGGGACCGCCGTCAGCGTCGCGGCGGCGTACCGGCGCGCGAGGTCGGCGTCGTCGATCGTTCCCACGAAGGTCACAGTATCGGTGATCCCCAGTTCCGCCGCGCGTTGCCGCAGAAGGTCGCGCTGCGAGCCGTCGCCCACGACGTCGAGCCTGGCGTCGGGGTGTCGTGCCAGCACCGCGGGCCAGGCCCGCAGCAGCACGTCGATGCCCATCCGGCGCTCCAGCCGCCGGACGCAGAGCACGCGGGGCGGACCGTCTGGGGCGGGGGCCGCGGCGAAGCGCGCGAGGTCGACGCCGGGCGGGATCACGTCGATCGCTCCCCGGTTCGCGCCGTACCGCGCGACGAGCACGTCGGCGAAGGCCTGCGAGAGCACCACGAAGCGGTCGCTGCCGCGGTAGCGGGCGCGTTCGACGAGCGCCTTGACCGCCACGGCGGCGCGGCCCTCGCCCGCGGCGGCGCTCTCCTGCGCCCACGGGCCGTGGAAGTGGGTGACGAGCGCCGCCCCGCGGGGCGGCGGGCCGAACAGCGCGAAGTGCCGGTCGAGGACCGCGGTGCCGGCCGGCGCGGGTGCCCGGGACGCCCGGATCCGGGCGGCCGTCGAGCCGGCGTCGGGCCCCCAGGTCGCGCCCCCCGACTCCGGGTCGCCGAAGGCCGCGGCGGTGGCGGCGACGTCGGTCCGCCGGCGCAGGGCCGCGAACAGGTCCGCGAAGTAGCGGGGGAGACCGCCGGGCTCGGTGCCCGGCCAGGTGGTCCCGGTCAGGTGGACGGGGACCGCGGTCACAGCTGGGCGGAGACGGAACCGGGCCACGTCGCGCGGTCGAGGCCGTGCCGCGCGAGCAGCGCCAGGGCGATCCGTTCGATGCCGAAGCCGAGGCAGGCGCTGTGCGCGGGCGCGCCGTCCACGGTGGTGATGTCGAAGTGCACCCCGAAATGATCGCGGTGGTAGTTGCTGGACGCGACGGCGACCCCCGGAACGTCCTCGCCGTAGATGGGCACCAGCAGTTCGGTCTTGAGGTTCTCCGCCGTCTGGTTGGCGGCGAGCATGCGGCCCGCGCGGCCGAAGAAGGGATCCGTCGCGGGGGTCTGCCGGACGGCGAGGCCGAGGTCGCTGAGCAGGTCGGCGGCGCGCGCCACCCACGTGTCGCGGTGCGCGACGGCCGCCCGGTCCGAGCCGACGCGGACGATCTCGCGCATGCGGAAGGACTGCATCCGGGCCGGATCCGCGGAGGGCTCGCGCCGGAAGCAGTGGCCGGAGACGTCGACCCAGGCGCCGTCGCGGGGGAGCTGCCCGCTCAGGACCGGGTACACCGAGTGGCACGCCGACGGCACGAGCGCGACGTCGCTGGCGTGGAAGTGGCCGCCCCAGTCGTGGCCCGCGTTGCGGCCCGCGAGCAGGAGGCGGTGCTCGGCGTCGCCGCCGGTGTACGTGGAGACCGCGGCCGCGAGCTGGGGGAACGACACGATGTAGTCGGTCCGGTCGAGGTACTCGCGCGGCGTCACGGGCGGGAAGGACAGCACCGTGGCGGCGCCGCCGTGCACGTCGCGCACCGTGGCGCCGATCAGCGCGTCGATCGCGGCCGTGAGCTCCGCGAACGCCGCGCCCTGCCCGTACACGCCGTCGACGCCCGACGGGATGAGGAGCCCCGCGTCGAAGAGCGACGCGCGGAACTCCTGCTGACGCGCGTGCAGGTCAGTAAAGTCGATCGCACGTGCTGCTGCGGCCTGCGTCATCGGTCTCTTCTCCGTGGCTGGAACCGTTGTCACTGCAACATGTTACCAGGCTAGGGTGTACGACGGCGGCGCGGGAGTCGCGACTGCAAAAGGATTCGCCGCCGGTGTCGCGCCGGTGCGCGACGCTGGTGGGAGGTGCGGTGGACGAGGCGATCCGCTCGATCGTGGGGCGTCACGGCCGGTTGACCAGGCCGATCGCGGAAATTGCGGGTGGTGATGATCTGTTTGCACTCGGTCTCACGTCCCACGCGGCCGTGAACGTCATGCTGGCTATCGAAGACAGATTCACTATCGAGTTCCCAGACTCGTACATGAGCAAGAACACATTCGGCACCCTGGATTCGATCGCGGCGACGGTCCGCGAGCTCGTCGGCTGAGGCGCCGATGACGCGCATCGCCGTCGTCCACGAGCGGTGGACCGAACAGGGCGGCTCCGAGAACGTCGCGCGGGCGCTGGTCGACGCCTGGCCCGGCAGCCGCCTCCACGTCGCCTTCGTCGATCCGCGCACCGTCCCCGACGAACTGCGGGGCCGGATCGCCGTGACCGGGCTCGACGGGGTGCACCGGGCCCTCGGGCGGCGCTCCCACGCACCGCTCATCCCCCTCGCGCCGGCCGCCTGGCGCCGCCACCGCCCGGACCCCGGCGCGGACGCGGTCGTCATCAGTCACCACGCGATGGCGGTCTCGGCCGCGCGGTCCTGGCCGGACGCCGCGGTCGTCGCCTACGTGCACTCGCCCGCCCGTTGGGCGTGGCTGCCCGAGCTGCGGTCCGGGGAGGCCTTCGGTGGCGCCGGCCGGCTCGCGCTCGCGGCGCTCGCCGCGCAGACCCGCGCGGTCGAGACCGCCGCGGTGCCCTACCTCGACGTCGTGGTCGCCAACTCCACCTCCGTGGCCGAGCGCATCGAGCGCTGGTGGGGCGTCCCGGCGCGGGTGGTCGCGCCGCCCGTCGACGTCGCGCGGTTCACGCCCGACGGTGCCGCCCCCGGCGACTTCTTCCTGGTCGCGGGGCGTCTCGTGCCGTACCGCCGGGTCGACCTCGCCATCCGCGCGGCGCAGCGCGCGGGGGTGCGGCTCGTCGTGGCCGGCGACGGGCGGCACGACGCCGCGCTGCGCCGCATCGCCGGCGACGAGACCGTCTTCCTCGGCCGCGTCTCGGACGCGGAGATGGTGCGCCTGCAGCGCGACGCGATCGCCACCGTCATGCCCGGCGAGGAGGACTTCGGCATCGTGCCGGTGGAGGCCATGGCGGCGGGCACCCCGGTCCTGGCCCGCGCCGCGGGCGGCGCGGTGGACACCGTGGTGCCCGGGGTCTCCGGGGTACTCGTGCCCGACGGCCCCGACGAGCCGTTCACGGACGCCCTCGCCGCGGCGATGCGCGGTCTGCGGCCCGCGGAGTTCGACCCGGCGGTGCTGCGCGCGCACGCCGAGCGGTTCTCCGTGCCGGTCTTCCAGGAGCGGATGCGGGCGATCGTCGCGGAGGCGGTCCGGTGAACCGGGTGGGGATCGACCTCGCCGAGGTGGCCGGCATCGAGGAATCGGTGGCGCTCTTCGGTACGCGCTTCACCGAGCGGGTCTTCACCCCGGGCGAGCTCGCCACGTGCGCAGGCGACGTGCACCGCCTCGCCGCGCGATGGGCGGCGAAGGAGGCCGCGATCAAGGCGCTGCGCCTCGGCCCCGACACGGCGACCCCGCCGCGCGAGATCGAGGTCGTCGGCACGCCGCACGGGCCGGAACTGCGGCTGCACGGCGGCCTCGCCGCGCGCGCCCGCGAGCAGGGCTGGGTCCGCGCCGAGGTCTCGCTCACCCACACCGACCGCACCGCCGCCGCGGTGGTGGTCGCCGAACTCGAGGAGCCCGGCGCCTAGCGTCCGCCGCGGCCGAAGAGCACGGTGCCGACGGAGATCAGGAGGATCTTCGCGTCGAGCCACAGGCTCCAGTTCTCGATGTAGTAGTTGTCGTACGACGCGCGGTCCCGGATGTCGGTGTCGCCGCGCAGCCCGTGGATCGCGGCCCACCCGGTCAGGCCCACCATCACCCGGTGCCGGGACTGATAGGCGGGGATCTCCGCGCCGAAGCGGTTGGCGAAGTGCGGGCGCTCCGGCCGCGGGCCCACCACCGACATGTCGCCGCGCACCACGTTCCACAGCTGCGGGAGCTCGTCGATCGAGTGGCGTCGCAGGAACCGGCCGAGCCGGGTGATCCGGAGCCGGTCGTCGGTCCAGTCGCGGTCCGACTCCTCGTCGGGGACCGGCCGCATGGTGCGGAACTTGTACAGCGAGAACAGTCGGCCGTCCTGGCCGACCCTGGTCTGCCGGAACAGGATCGGCGCGGTCGGCTCCTGGAGCTTGATCGCCACGGACACCAGGAGCAGGAGGGGGGCGAGGAGGACCAGGCCCACGAGCGAGGTGACGAACGAGGTCACACGCTTGACCCGCCAGTGGCTCGAGCGCAGCGCGAGTCGGCGCACCAGGACCAGCGGGGTGGTGTGGATGCGGTCCATGTCGCGGTCCTGGTGCACGAACTCGTACAGGCGCGGGACGACGTAGATCTCGCAGTCCAGCGTGTCGCAGTCGCGCAGCGGTTCGACCAGCGTGGAGTCGCGGTCGCGGGAGAACGCGACGATCACCGTGTCGATGTCGTGCTCGCGGATCAGGCGGGCCAGGTCGTTGCGGCGCGGGATCACCTCGACCGGGAACGCGGTGGCGTCGAGCGGGTCGTCGTCCATCACCATCACGGGCCGCAGCCCGTACTCGGGGAACATGAACATCGAATGGACCAGCTCGCCCGCGACCTTGCCGCCGCCGATGACCAGGGTGCGTCCGCCGTTCTCGGGGTGCCGTGCGCGGTGCCGCCGGACCGCGCCGTAGTACAGCACGCGCACGGCGAACAGCACCGCCCAGCACAGCGCGGCGCCGATCAGCTGGTAGTGGTCGTCCTGCCAGACGGTGATGACGCCGATCGGCGCCAGCATCCACCCGGCGATCGCCAGCTGCGGTGCGGCGTCGAGCGCGCTCAGGGTGATCCGGGTGCGGTACAGCCCGAAGAGGTAGAAGACGCTGACGGCGAGGGAAGCGCCGAGGAGGCCCTCGACCGCGTGGGTGACGTGCGAGGGGGACGAGGAGTTCGTCGCCGCCAGGAAGGCGTAGATGATCAGGAAGTCGAAGAATGCGAGCGCCCACGAGTGGCGGCGCATGCGGCGGCCGCTGCCGGCCGGTGCACCGTTCAGGCTCATGTGCTCCTCGGGACTTTCGGATGTTGCTTCGTCGCTCGAATATAGGACATTGTCGCGATGCTGTGACAACCAGTGCATTCTGCCATTCGCCCGGACGTAGGGTGAGCGGCGTGCAGCCACTCCCTTCCCAGGTCGCGATGCTGCAGCTCGCCGCCGAGCAGCCGGGCGCACGGTCGCTCGTCATCGACGCGGCGTGGCGCACCGATCTCCGGATCGACACCGCCGCCCTCGAGCGGGCGGCGGCGGGTGCGCTCGCCGAGACCGAGGCCGCCGAGATCGGGGCCGTCGTCGACGGCGGCGCGCGGTTCGTGGCCGCCCGTCCCGCCCCCGTCGGGGTGGAGCGCTTCGGCACGGAGGAGGCCTACGCGGCGTGGCGCGCAGGCGGCACGCTGCAGCTCGACGGTGGGCCGCTGGTGCGCGCGACCATCGTGCGGGTCGGCGGCTCCCACGTCGTGCGGCTCCTCGCGCATCACGCCGTCCTCGACGGCTACGCCGTCACCCGGGTCTTCCGCCGGATCGTCGCCCGCCTGCGCGCCGAGGCCGACGGTGCGCCCCTCCCGCACGAGCGCCTCGGCGACCTCGCGGCCCTCGCCGCGGAGGCGGCCCCGCTGCGCCCGCCCGACGCCGCGTTCTGGTCCGCCGCGACGGACGGCGTCGGCGATCCCGGCCGCGAGATCGCCTTCGCGGACCGCGTCGCACCACCGTCGGGGCGCCCGCGGCAGCGCCGGGCGCGGATCTCGGCGCCCGGGATCGCGGACCGCCGGACGTGGCCCGCGGAGGCCGTCGCCACCGTCGCCGCGTACACCGCCCGGTACCTCGGCACCGCCGACGCCCACGTCGGCGTGACCGTGGGTCTGCGCCGCACCGCCCTCGAGCGGGCCACCCCCGTGCAGTGGATGGCCGTGGTGCCCACCCGCCTGGCCGTGCCGCCGGACGCGACGCCCGCGACCCTCGCCGCCGACGTTCGGCGCTGGCTGGTGGCGGCGTCCGAGCGGATCGCGGGCGGCGAGCGGCCCGAGCAGCTGCTCACTGTGGTCCCCGCCGCCTGGCGAACCGGGCGCCTGCACGGGCCCATCGTCAACGTGCTCCCGGACGTGCGGACCGACGGCTGGTCGCTCGACGTGACGGCGTGGGGGCCGGTCCCGGACTGCCTGATCTCGGTGTACTCCGAGCCCGGGGACGAGCTCGTCGTCGACGGCGTCTTCCATCCCGAGCTCTACGACGCGGCACAGGCCGCCGCCCATGTCGACGCGGTCGCGGCGCTGGTGGGTGCCGCCCTCGCCGCGCCGGATGCGCCGCTGCCCGCGGTGCCCGCCCGGCCGGTGGATCCGGACCGGATCGCGGTGCCCGGCGGGTGGGCGGTGCCCGCCCGGATCCGCGCCGCGCTCGTCGCGGCGGGCTTCCCCGCGGACGGGGTCGAGCTGCGGGCCGCGCCGCCGGTCACCGTCGTGCTGCACGGCGTGGACGTCGCGCGCCTGCCGGACGCGCGGGCCGTCCTGCCGCCGGGCGTGCGCGTCCGGATCAGCTGACGATTTGCTGGAACGGCACGAGAACTTGCCGGCCGACCGCGTGGTCGGCACGCTGGGTTCCATGGCCGACCACGCACACGCCCACGCGCACTCGCACACCCATCCGGACTGGGAGGCCCTCGCGGCCGAGATCGAGGCGGAGGGGGAGACCCTCCTGCCGTACGTGACGCAGGCGCTCGACGTCATCGCCGGCGGCGTACCCGCGCCGGGGACGGTGCTGGACGTCGGCTCCGGCCCGGGAGTGTTCTCCACGGCGCTGGCAGCGCGGTTCCCCCAGGCGCGTGTGATCGCGGTCGACGGCGCCCCCGCGCTGCTGGACCGCGCCCGGGACCGCGCGACGGCGGCCGGGAACCCGATCGATACGCTCCGCACCGACCTGCCCGCGGGGTTCGCGGACCTGCCCGCCGCCGATCTCATCTGGACCGCGCAGACGATGCACCACGTGGGGGATCAGGGCGCCGCGGTCGCGGCGCTCGCGAGCCGGCTCAATCCGGGCGGCGTGCTCGCGGTGGCCGAGGGCGGCCTGCCCTCGCGGTTCCTCCCGCGCGACATCGGGCTCGGGCGCCCGGGCCTCGCCGAGCGGCTCGACGCTCTGCAGGCCGTGGGCTTCGGGGAGATGCGGGCCGCGCTCGACGGCACCGTCGACGCGCCGGAGGACTGGCCCGCGCTGCTGCGGGCGGCGGGGCTGCGGGACGTGCGGGCCCGCACCTTCCTGGTGGACCGCCCCGCCCCGCTCGACGACGGGGCCCGCCGCGGCGTGGCCCGGATGCTGGGCCGCTATCTGCGGATGGCGGACCGGCTCGACCCGGACGACGCGGAGGTCCTGCGCCGGCTCACCGACCCGGAGGACCCGCAGAACGTGCGACGCCGCCCCGATGCCTTCGTGCTGGCCGCACGAACGGTGTACATCGGGACGGCGCCGTGACCGTCGTCGGAGACTAGGAGACCGTCGCGACCCCGTCGCGGAAGGTGATCGTCCCGTTCTGGAAGGTCTGCTTGATCGCGCCGTTCTCGGCGGTCTCGTCGCTGGTGGGGTAGCCCAGCTTGCCGGTCTCGTGGCCCGCGTCGCCCCACTTGTCGCCGATCACGCCGTGCACGACGTGCGCGCCCGAGGCCTCCGACCAGTAGATCGTGCCGCCCTTGAGCGTGAGGTACTTGCCCTTGCCGTCCGGCAGTGCGGAGACGGGGCCCAGAGGCGCACCGAGGTGCCCCTTCTCGTAGCCGTACTTCGCGTACTCGCCGATGATCGGGCCGTCGGTGAGGGTGACTTCGGTGCCGCCAGGGGTCGCGATGCTGGTCGAGGGCACGGCGGCCTGCGACTCGGAACCCGCCCCGTTCGCGCCGGATCCGTTCGCGCCGGTGACCGCCGAGGCCGCGCTGCCGGCCGCCGAGGTGGCGGCGTCCTTCGCGTCGTTCGCCGTGTCCTTGGCGTTGTCGCAGGCGGAGACGGTCACGGTCAGCGCGACGGCGGCGGCTACTGCACCGATCGTCCGTGTGATCCGAGTATTCATAAGAGCTCCCTTCGGCAGGGTGAACTGAACGCTCGGAATGTAACCACATTCTTGACTGGATTTCAGCGCAGACGCACCGTTTGTATCTGATCCACCGTGCCGACCGGGCCCGCGATGTCGTGAATGACCGAATGGGTCAGACCTGCGCCATCGGGTCCGGTGGACACCCGGGTGTCGAAGCCGAGAGCGGGTCCGACGGGATCGCGGAACAGGTGCGCGGTGAGGTCGAGGTTCGGATACGCGACCTCCTCCGGGGTGAACCGGGGTGTCATACCGTTGGCGATGTCAAACAGTCGCGCGGCCCGTGCGACCGGCCCCGACGACTCGTCGAGCAGGTCCACGTCGGACTCCACCCAGTACGCTGCGCGGCCGGGCCGCACCTCCTGGCGGCGGGCGCGCGCGGAGGCGATGTAGCCCCCGGGCCAGACGGTGCTCGGGTCCCACTCCGGCATCCCCGCCGCCGGCGGGATCGGCTCGAGCTCGGAACCTGCGACGCCGCGCGTGTCGCGCCGGTCGAGCAGCCAGGCGCGCAGGACGAGACCGGCACGGCCGGCATGGCTCAGCGTCGCCTCGACGAGTTCGATGGTGCGGCCCGGGCGGACGACGCGGACGTCCACCTCGACCACGTCCATCGGCAGCGTGCCGAGGATGTCGTACGACAGGCGCGCGAGGCGCAGGTCGTCGTCGCGTCGCGCGTCGCGGTCCTGTTCCACCGCGTGCGCGAGGAGTGCCATGGGCGGGGCGATGTGCTGCTCGGCGGTGTTCCACCCGCCGGAGACGTGCTCGGTCGGACGGAACGCGGTCGCGGAGACCCGGTCGAAGTACGGCATGGAAGTGAGCGTACGCCCGCGACCGGCGGGTATCGCACGAAGGGTTAATTCTCGCTAACTGAAAAAATGCTCCGGAACGACCGCGCCCCGCACACCGGGAACGGTGTACGGGGCGCGGCTGCCGGCCGGAGGAAGAGGATCAGGCCTTCACATCGAACCGGTCTGCGTTGGCGAGCTTGGTCCACGCGGCGACGAAGTCGCCCACGAACTTCTCGCCGGCGTCGGCGGCGCCGTAGACCTCGGCGATGCCGCGGAGGATCGAGTTCGAGCCGAAGACGAGGTCGGCGCGGGTGGCCGTCCACTTCTTCTCGCCGGTCGCCCGATCGGTACCCACGTAGGTCGCGTCGTCGTCGGACGCCGGGGCCCACTTCGTGGACATGTCGAGCAGGTTCACGAACCAGTCGTTGCTCAGCGTTCCCGGGCGATCGGTGAACACGCCCGCCTCGGACCCGCCGAAGTTGTTGCCCAGCACGCGGAGGCCACCGAGGAGCACCGTCATCTCCGGCGCCGTGAGGCCGAGCAGGTTGGCCTTCTCGACGAGGAGGTACTCCGCCGGCATGGGCGCGCCCTTCGCGACGTAGTTGCGGAAGGCGTCGAAGCGCGGCTCGAGGACGGCGAAGGACTCGACGTCCGTGTCGGCCTGGGTCGCGTCGGCGCGGCCCGGCGTGAACGGGATCGTCACCTCGACGCCCGCGGCCTTCGCGGCCTGGGCCACGCCCGCGTTGCCCGCGAGGACCACGACATCGGCGAACGAGACCTTCGTGCCGGACTCCGCGTTGAAGGCGTCGACGACGCCCTCGAGCGTCCGGATCACCTGTGCCAGCTCGTCGGGCTCGTTGACCTCCCAGCCGGCCTGCGGCTGCAGGCGCAGGCGGCCGCCGTTGGCGCCGCCGCGCTTGTCGGTGCGACGGAACGACGAGAACGCCGCCCACGCGGTCTTGACCAGCTGCGCGGTGGTCAGGCCGGTGGCCAGGATCCGCTCGGTGATCGCGTCGGCGTCGGCCGCGCTGATCGGGGTGCCCTCGGCCGCGGGGATCGGGTCCTGCCACAGGTGCTCGGTCTTGGGGACCAGCGGGCCCACGTAGCGGGCGGTCGGGCCCATGTCGCGGTGCAGGAGCTTGAACCAGGCCTTGGCGAAGGCGTCGGCCAGCTGCTGCGGGTTGTCGAGCCAGCGCTTGGTGATCTCGCCGTAGATCGGGTCGTACCGCAGCGACAGGTCGGTCGTCAGCATCGACGGGTGGGTCTTGCCGGTGCCGAAGGCGTCCGGCACCGAGTTCGCCCAGCCGCCGTCCTTCGGGCGCCACTGGTTCGCGCCGGCGGGGCTCTGGAAGAGCTCCCACTCGTTGCTGTAGAGGATCTCGAGGAAGCTGTTGTCCCACTTGGTGGGGGTGTGCGTCCAGATGACCTCGAGGCCGCTGGTCACGGCGTCCTTGCCGACGCCGGTGCCGTTGTGGCCCTTCCAGCCCAGGCCCTGCTGCTCGATCGGGGAGGCCTCCGGCTCGGGGCCGTTCTCCGCCGGGCCCGCGCCGTGGGTCTTGCCGAAGGTGTGGCCGCCGACGATGAGCGCCGCGGTCTCCTCGTCGTTCATCGCCATCCGGCCGAAGGTCTCGCGGATGTCGTCCGCGGCCGCGATGTAGTCCGGAACGCCCTCGGGGCCCTCGGGGTTGACGTAGATCAGGCCCATGTGGGTGGCGCCGAGCGGCTGGTCCAGCTCGCGCTTGCCGGAGAACCGGCCGTCCGAGCCGAGCCACGTGTGCTCCGGACCCCAGTAGACGTCCTCCGGCTCCGCGACGTCGGCGCGACCGAAGGCGAAGCCCTCGGTGGTGAAGCCCATGTCCTCGAGGGCGACGTTGCCCGCGAACAGGATCAGGTCGGCCCAGGAGAGCGAGCGGCCGTACTTCTGCTTGACCGGCCACAGCAGGCGGCGGGCCTTGTCCAGGCTGACGTTGTCGGGCCAGCTGTTGAGCGGGGCGAACCGCTGCAGGCCGGCGCCGCCGCCGCCGCGTCCGTCGGTGGTGCGGTACGTGCCGGCGGAGTGCCAGGACATGCGGATGAACAGGGGGCCGTAGTGGCCGAAGTCGGCGGGCCACCAGTCCTGCGACTCGCGCATGAGCGCGACCAGGTCGGCGCGGACGGCCTCGACGTCGAGCGTGGCGACCGCGGCCGCGTAGTCGAAGTCGGCGCCCAGGGGGTCGCCCTCGGCGGGGTTGTTGGCGAGCACCTTCAGGTTGACCTCGTCGGGCCACCAGTCGCGATTGCCGCCGCCGGCGACCGGCGGGCGCAGCGAACCGTGGGCGACGGGGCAACCGCCGCTTCCGCTCGTCTGTTCCTGGGGGGAGGTGGTCTGATCCTCGGACACGGCGTTCCTCTCGGTACGGATGTGTGTACGGCTGTTGAAGCGAGGCGGCCGGGCTGTCGGGCCGCGCGTTCTTCACTGTACGTCCGCGGGGCCACGGATTCCAGCTTTTCTGGAATTATTCTAGAAATACCTGAAAGTCGAGGTGAAACGGCCTATCGGTGCGGTAGGAAACCCCTATCGACGGGTCTGTGACGATGCCCGGGGACGTCAGCCGCGCGTGCGCGGAAAGGCCGCGCCGATGGCGTCCAGGAGGGCGGGGTAGCGCTTCGCCTCCGGGTGGCCGCCCGGCTTGCCACTCGATACCACCGCGGCCGCCAGGTCCCGCTGCGGGTCGGCCCACATCGCGATCTCGGTGAGCCCGGTGTGCCCGAAGGCGGCCGGGGCGTGCCGGCCGAACGGGCCGAACCGCTCCGAGCCCAGCATGTACCCGGTGCCCCACCGCAGGGGCGCGCCGCCGGTCGCGAAGTCGGGGCGCAGTCGGCGCGCCTGCCGGGTCGCCGCCGCGAGCGTCTCGGGCCGCAGCACGCGGACCCCGTCGAGTTCCCCGCCCCGCCGGAGGATCTCGGCGAACCGGGAGAGCTCCTGCGCGTTCGAGACCAGGTTCGACGACGGCACGATCCCGGTGAGGAACTGCGGCGAGTTCGACATCGGCACGATCTGCTGCATGGTGCCGCCCACCACCTTCCGGAAGGCGGCCTCGATCGCGGGCGGCGCGGGCCTGCCGGTCGCGTAACTCAGCCCGACGGCGGGAAGGTCCTCGGGCGCGACCCCGAAGTTGGTCCACCGGAAGCCCAGCGGGCCGAGGATCTCCGTGGCGGCGATCTCCCGGATCGTGCGCCCCGTGGCGGCCAGCACCAGCTCGCGGACCAGCGGCCCCCAGGTCAGCGCGTGGTAGAAGTGCAGCCGGCCGGGGGAGTAGACGGGCTTGATCCCGGCGAGCATCGCCCGGGTGTACGCGCTGTCCTCGGACCGCCTGAGGTCCGGCTTGGGCCCGGTGTTGATCGGGATGCCCGCGCTGTGGGTCAGCACGTGCCGCACCGTGATCCGGTCCTTGCCGTCGCTGGTGAACTCCGGCATGTAGTCGCACACGCGGGCCTCGATGTCGAGGTCGCCGCGCTCGATCAGGCGGTGCAGCACGGTGACCGCCACGCCCTTGGCCGTGGAGTAGGTGCAGAACGGGGTGTCGACGGTGACCGGCACCGGCTCCGTCGCCTCGTCGCGGTTGGAGGGCAGGTCGGGGCCGTTACCGCGGGCGTGGCCGATGGCCCGGTTCAGAACCACGTTGCCGCGGTGCCGGACGCACACCTGGATCGCGGGCTGCATGCCCGCCGCGTACCAGGACCGGGCGGCGAGCCAGATCCGCTCCACGGCGCGCGGATCCGCGCCGGAGTGGTCCTCGATACCCACGTCCGTGATCGCGTCCAGGTCGCGCGGGACGCGGATGCGGCCCTCCTCGGGTGCGGGTGCGGGTGCGGGTGCGGGGGCGGCCGGCACGGTGTCGCTGCTCACGGGACGAGCCTACGGATAGATTGGCGCGGTGACCCGCCCCAGCACCGCTCTCAAGCTCGCCTACGCCGCGCTCGCGGTGGTCGACACCGCCCTGTCGGCCTCGCCGAGGCCCGCGCACCACCACGCCCGGCGGTTCACCAAGCCGCTGCTCCTGCCGACGCTCGCCGCGTCGTTCACGACCGATCCGCGGGCGCGGCGCTCGCCCCTGCGCCGGAGCGCCCTGGCCGGGCAGGCCGCGGGGTGGGTGGGCGACGTGGCGCTGCTCGGCGACGAGCCGAAGCACTTCGCCTTGGGCGCGAGCGCCTTCGCGACGGGCCACGCCGCCTACATCCGCGGGCTGCTGGCGCAGCGCGATCCCGACGCCTCGCTCGCGCGTCCCGCCGCCGTCGGCGCCGCCTGGGCCGTCGGCGCGCCGCGGACCCTGCTCGCCGCGTACCGGACCGAGCCCTTCCTGGCCCCGGTGCTCGCGGGCTACTCCGCGCTGCTCAGCGGCACGGCGGCGGCCGCAACGGTGCTCGGCCCGCAGATCCCCGGGGACGCCCGGCGCGCCACCCTCGCGGGCGCGGGCCTGTTCCTGCTCAGCGACTCGATCCTCGGGCTGCGCAAGTTCGTCCTCGCCGACCCGCCCGCGTGGCTCGAGGGCGCCGTCATGGCGACCTACACCGGCGCGCAGTTCCTACTCGCGGAAGGCGCGGCGCGCGCCGGGGTACCGGCGGCGGAATCCGCGCTGCCCGGGGCTTGACCCTCACACCGTGTCAGCCGACAGAGTGGAGACCGTGACCGACACCCCGGACCTCGTGCCCATCGGCAGGTTCTCCTCGCTCAGCCGGATCAGCGTGCGGATGCTGCGCCACTACGACGCCCACGGCGTCCTGGTGCCCGTGGACGTCGACGCCGTGACCGGCTACCGCCGGTACGCGCCGGCGCAGCTCGCGGAGGCCGCGGCGATCCGCCGGCTGCGCGACGTGGGATTCGGCGTGTCCGCCATCGGGGCCCTGCTGGCCGTCCGCGGGACCGAGGCGTTCGACGAGGCCCTGCGCGCGCAGCGTCTCGACCTCGCCGCGGCCGCCGAGGACTCCGTGGCGCGGCTCCGCCTCATCGACACGCTGATCCGGGAGCCCACCATGACCGACACCGTCGCCCTCACCGCCCTGCCCGCCCGCACGCTCGTGCACCTGCGCGGCACCGTCCCCGACTACGCCGGGGAGGGCGAGCTCTGGGAGCGCTTCCTCCCCGAAGTGCAGGCCCAGGACATCGCCCCCGCGGGCCCGGGTGGCTGCATCGAGCACGACGACGAGTTCCGCGAGTCCGACGTCGACGAGTCCGTGTTCTTCGAGGTGCCCGCCGGCACTACCGTCGCGGCGCCGCTCGCCGTCTTCGAGGCGCCGGCGGGCCGCGCCGTCGAGGCCGTCGTCGACGGGCCCTACGCGCAGGCGATCCCGCGGGCGCACGAGCTGATCGGCGCGTACGTCGCCGAGCACGGCCTGGCGCTCGCGCGCACCGTCGACGATCCGGCGACGCACCACTTCAACGTGTACCTCAACGACCCGTGCGCGGTGCCGGAGGCCGAACTGCGGACCCGCGTCGTGGTGCCGGTGCGGTAGCTCAGTGCGACGCGGGAGCGGCGCGGAGCTTGCCGATCACGTGCACGATCGCGACCACCACGGCGCCCACCGCCAGCCCGAACAGGGCGGAGCCGAGGGTGTTGGCGAGCCAGCCCACCACCGAGCCGATCGACGGGATCAGGTCGTGCGCCCAGGTCTCGAAGTGGTGCACCACGGAGTAGGGCCAGTGCCAGCCCAGATCGTCTAGGCCGACCAGCAGGATGTGGCCGCCGACCCAGCACATGGCGACGATGCCGACGTTCGCGAGCGCGCTGAGCACCACCGGCATCGCCTTGACCATCGCGGTGCCGACCTTGCGGCTGAACTCGGACGGGCGCTGCGCGAGCGCGAGGCCCACGTCGTCCATCTTCACGATCGCCGCGACCACCCCGTAGACCAGCGCGGTGATGAGGATCGCCACCACCACGAGGATCAGCGCCCGCGACCAGATCGACTCGCTCGCGACCTCGTTCATCGCGATCACCATGATCTCGGCGGACAGGATGAAGTCGGTGCGGATGGCGCCGGCGACGACGGTGTCCTCGTCGACCTCGCCCGTGGACGACGAGGGCTCCTCGACGTCCACGTGGCCGCTGAGCTTCTCCCAGATCTTCTCGGCGCCCTCGTAGCAGAGGTAGGTGCCGCCGAGCATGAGGATCGGGGTCAGGGCCCACGGGGCGAGCCAGCTCAGCAGCAGGATCGCGGGGAGGATGAAGATCAGCTTGTTGCGCAGCGAGCCCTTCGCGATGCGCGCGACGATGCTCAGCTCGCGCTCGGGCTTGATGCCCTGCACGTACCGCGGCGTGACCGCGGTGTCGTCGACGACGACGCCCGCGGCCTTGACGCTCGCGCGCCCCGCGGCGGCGGCCACGTCGTCGACCGACGCGGCGGCGAGCCGCGCGAGAGCGGCGATGTCGTCGAGCAGGGCAGCGAGTCCTCCGGCCATGGCGACAGCGTAATCGGGGAGGGCCGCGCGCGTTTGCCGGACTGCCGTCGCGGGCTGTCGGGGTGAGGGAGGATAATGGGGGAACCGTTACATGGAGACTGACAGAGCAGTTCGTACAGAGTCGACCGACCAAGACATTCGGGAGAAGCAAACACACATGAGTGCGCAGCAGCAGACCATCATCTACACGCTGACCGACGAGGCCCCACTTCTGGCCACCGCGTCGTTCCTGCCGATCATCCGCGCCTTCGCCGGGCCCGCCGGCATCGACGTGCAGACGAGCGACATCTCGGTCGCGGCGCGCATTCTGGCGACCTTCCCCGAGCGCCTCACCGACGAGCAGAAGGTGCCGGACAACCTGGCCACGCTCGGCGCGCTCACCCTCGAGCCGACCGCGAACATCATCAAGCTCCCGAACATCAGCGCCTCGGTGCCCCAGCTGCTGGCCGCGATCGCGGAGCTGCAGGGCAAGGGCTACGACATCCCCGACCTGCCGTCGGAGCCCAAGACCGACGAGGAGCGCGACATCGCGACGCGCTACTCCACGATCCTCGGCAGCGCCGTGAACCCGGTCCTGCGCCAGGGCAACTCGGACCGCCGCGCCCCGCGCGCGGTCAAGGAGTACGCCCGCAAGAACCCGCACAGCATGGGCGAGTGGTCGATGGCCTCGCGCAGCCACGTCGCGCACATGAAGCACGGCGACTTCTATCACGGCGAGAAGTCCACGACGCTCGACCGCGAGCGCGACCTGCGGATGGAGCTCGTCACGGCCGACGGCCAGACCCACGTGCTCAAGGACAGCGTGAAGCTCGGCGCCGGCGACGTCATGGACTCGATGTTCATGAGCAAGAAGGCGCTGCTCGAGTTCTACGAGGAGCAGATGCAGGACGCCTACGAGACCGGCGTCATGTTCTCGCTGCACGTCAAGGCCACCATGATGAAGGTCTCGCACCCCATCGTCTTCGGCCACGCCGTGAAGGTCTTCTACAAGGACGCCTTCGCCAAGCACCAGGACCTCTTCGACGAGCTGGGCGTCAACGTCAACAACGGCCTCGGCGACCTCTACGACAAGATCGCCACGCTGCCGGCCAGCAAGCACGAGGAGATCGTCAAGGACCTGCACGCCTGCCACGAGCATCGCCCGGAGCTGGCGATGGTCGACTCGGCGCGCGGCATCTCCAACTTCCACTCGCCCTCCGACGTCATCGTCGACGCCTCGATGCCCGCCATGATCCGCGCCGGCGGCAAGATGTACGGCGCCGACGGCCGCACCAAGGACACCAAGGCCGTGATGCCGGAGTCCACCTTCGCGCGCATCTACCAGGAGATCATCAACTTCTGTAAGACCAACGGCGCCTTCGATCCGCGCACCATGGGCACGGTCCCCAACGTCGGCCTGATGGCGCAGAAGGCGGAGGAGTACGGCAGCCACGACAAGACCTTCGAGGTCCCGGCCGCCGGCACCGCGAACATCGTCGACAACGCCACCGGCGAGGTCGTGCTCTCCCAGGAGGTCGAGGAGGGCGACATCTGGCGCATGTGCACCGTGAAGGACGCCCCGATCCGCGACTGGATCAAGCTGGCCGTCAACCGTGCCCGCAACTCCGGTACGCCGGTGCTGTTCTGGCTGGACCCGTACCGCCCGCACGAGAACGAGCTCATCAAGGCGGTCAAGGCCGAACTGAAGAACTACGACACCGAGGGCCTCGACATCCAGGTCATGTCGCAGGTGCGCGCCATGCGGTACACCCTCGAGCGCGCGATGCGCGGCCTCGACACCATCGCCGCGACGGGCAACATCCTGCGCGACTACCTCACCGACCTGTTCCCGATCCTCGAGCTCGGCACGTCGGCGAAGATGCTCTCGATCGTCCCGCTCATGGCGGGCGGCGGCATGTACGAGACCGGCGCCGGCGGCTCGGCGCCCAAGCACGTCAAGCAGCTCACGGAGGAGAACCACCTCCGCTGGGATTCGCTGGGCGAGTTCCTCGCGCTCGCGGTGAGCTTCGAGGACATGGGCATCAAGAACGAGAACGCCGCCGCGAAGGTCCTCGCGACCACACTGGACGCCGCCACCGGCAAGCTGCTGGAGAACAACAAGGCGCCGTCGCGCAGCACGGGCGAGCTGGACAACCGCGGCAGCCAGTTCTACCTGGCCCTGTACTGGGCGCAGGAGCTGGCCGCGCAGACCGAGAACCCGGAGCTGGCCGCGAAGTTCGCGCCGCTGGCGAAGGCGCTCTCCGAGCACGAGTCCACCATCGTGGAGGAGCTGCGCGCGGTCCAGGGCGAGCCCGCCGACATCGGCGGCTACTACTACCCGGACCCGGAGAAGATGTCGAAGGTGATGCGCCCCAGCGCCACCTTCAACGCGGACCTGGAGTCGCTGGACTCCTGATCGATCCCGCTGGAACGGGCATCGCCGACCTCGGTCGGCGGTGCCCGTTCCGCTATTGCGGGACGGGTGCGGCCAGCGCGACGACCATGTCGGCGACGGTGTCGAGGTCGGCGGCGGAGCGCGCCGGGTCGGGATGCGCCACGTGCTGCAGGATCAGGCCGTCGACGGCTGCGAGGATCACGCGGGCGAGCCGGTCCAGGGGCACGGCGCTGGTCTCGTGGGCGCGGTCGGCCGCCTCGGCGCACCACTGCCGCACGGCCTCGGTGTAGCGCTCGTACTGGATCCGCGCGAGGTCCTCGAGGCCCGGGGTGCGGAGCGCGTGGGTCACCAGCTCGTACTGCAGCACCTGGAGCTCGCGCTCGTCCGTCACGAGCGCCGACCAGAAGTTGCGCATGCCGTTGCGGATCGCGTGCGCCAGCCCCGCGTCGGTCTCGGCCGTGCGCCGGAGCACGTCGGAGATGTCGTCGACGACGCGCTCGATGACGGCCTGGAGCAACTGCTGCTTGCTCGGGAAGACGTGCTGCAGCGTGCCCAGCGGGATCCCGGCCTCGGCGGCAACCGCGCGCAGGCTCGTCTTGGCGACCCCGTCGCGGATCAGGACCGCTCGCGCTGCCGCGACGATCTGCGGGCCGCGCACCGCGGACTCGACGTAGGGCATCCGGCCTCCGGTTCCAAGGGGTGGGTACTCAGCAAAGCACACCGGATTCCGGTCGAGGCCTCGACACAGGGGTGTGGCTCGGCTTACAGTACGTGAACCAAGTCATACAACTGACTGAGATGAGGGAGTGGGACATGACGGATGTGGACGTGATCGTGGTGGGCGCCGGCCTGGCGGGCCTCTCGGCAGCGCGGCGCCTGGCGGCCGAGGGGAGGACGGTGCGAGTCCTCGAGGCGCGGGATCGCGTCGCCGGCCGCAACCACGGTGGCTTCCTCAGCAACGGGACGCCCGTCGAGCTGGGCGGGCAGTGGATCGGCCCCGACCAGACGGCGGCGCTCGATCTCGTGGCCGAGCTCGGGCTGGAGACGTTCCCCTCCTACGACGACGGTGACGCGATCACCTTCGTGGACGGGCGCGCCGTCCGGTACGCCGACGAGTCCTTCGGCCTGGACGAGGAGTCCCTCGCCGAGGTCGGGCGGCTGTGGGTGGCCATCGAGACGCTCGCGGCCGGCGTCGATCCCGCCGCGCCGTGGGAGGCCGACGGGGCCGCCGATCTGGACCGGCACAACGTCGACACCTGGGTGAGCGCGAACACCGGGAACACGATGGCCCGCAGCTTCTTCCGGATCATCGTGCCGGCAGTCTTCTCCGCGGAGACCGCCGAGCTCTCGTTCCTGCACTTCCTCGCCTACATCCGCTCGGGGACGAGCCTGGCGATGCTGCTCACCACCCGGACGGGCGCGCAGGACTCCCGCGTGGTCGGCGGCACCCACCTGATCTCGGAGCGGATGGCGGCCGAGTTGGGGGAGTCGGTCCGGTTGGGCGCCGTGGTCCGCACGATCACGCAGGACGACGAGGGCGTCATCGTCGTCTACGAGAACGCCGACGGTTCGCCGGGCGGCGCGGTCACGGCGGACGAGGTGATCGTGGCGATCCCGCCTACCCTGGCCGGCCGCATCCGCTACCTGCCGGCGCTGCCCTCGGCGCGCGACGGCCTCACGCAGCAGATCCCCGCCGGCTCGGTGATCAAGGTGCAGGTCGGCTACGACCGCCCCTTCTGGCGTGAGGACGGGCTCAGCGGCTTCGTCATCAGCCTCGACGACGCCTTCAACGTGGTCCTCGACAACTCCCCGCAGGACGCGAGCTGCGGCGTGCTCGTCGGCTTCCTCGAGGGCGCCCACGCCCGCACGGCGGAGCGGCTCAGTCCTGCCGAGCGACGCGAGCTGGTTCTCGGCGCGCTGGTGAAGTACTTCGGGCCCGAGGCCGCGACCCCCTTCGACTACGTCGAGATGGACTGGTGCGCGAAGGAGTTCAGCCGCGGCTGCTACGGCGGACGGCTCGGCTGCGGGGTGTGGACGCAGTACGGCCACGCGCTCGCCGCACCCGTCGGGCGGATCCACTGGGCGGGCGCGGAGACCGCGAGCCGGTGGAACGGCTACATGGACGGCGCGATCCGCTCCGGCCGGCGCGCCGCCGAGGAGATTCTGGCCCCGCGGGCCTGACGGCTCAGAGGAAGCGCTTCGACTGCCCGTCGACGAAGGACATGAGCCGCTGATAGCCCGAGCCGGTGACCCGGACCAACAGGTCCAGTGCCACCGCGTCGGGGCCGATGAGGATGCGGCCGTGGTTCTTCTGCACGCCCTTGAGAATGGTGCGTGCCGCGGCGTCGGCCTCGGTGCGCGCGAGGTGCTGGTTGAAGAAGTCCGCGAACGAGGCCTGATCCTGGCCTTCGGCGACGGTCGCGTTGTTGCAGATGTCGGTCTTGATCCCGCCGGGGTGCACGCAGCTGACGCCGACGTTGTGTCCGCTCGCGAGCATCTCGATCCGGAGGGCCTCGGTGAATCCGCGCACCGCGAACTTGGCGGCGTTGTAGGCGCTCTGGCCGCCCACGCCGAACAGGCCGAAGATCGAACTGGTGTTGGCGATGTGGCCGTCGCCGGAGGCGATCAGGTGCGGCAGGAAGGCCTTGGAGCTGTTGACCACGCCCCAGAAGTCGACGTCCATCAGGCGGTCGTAGTCCTTGAAGGAGGTCTTCTCGACGCTCGCGTGGTGCGCGATGCCCGCGTTGTTGAAGACGAGGTTGACCACGCCGTAGTGCTCGGCGACCTCGTCCGCGTAGGCGAGGATCTGCTCGCGCTCGCCGACGTTGACGACCTTGGTGTGGACGTCCGCGCCCAGGGCGCGCGCGTCGTCCGCGGTCTTCTCGAGGCCGTCGGCGTCGTAGTCGCACAGCGAGAGCTTCGCGCCTTGTCGCGCCAGTTCGAGCGCGAGCTCGCGGCCCATGCCGGAGGCGACGCCGGTGACGACGGCGACCTTGCCGTGGAAGTCCTTCATACGATTACTCCTGGTTCTCCATGACCCGCGCGAGGAACGCGGCGGCGTCGTCGGCGGCCGCGTACACGGTGCCGAAATGGTCGGTGGGATAGAGCTTCAGCGTGACCGGCTGCCGGTGCAGGGTCAGTGCCGCGGCCAGCGACAGTCCGGACGCGACCGGTACGTCGATGTCGGTGAGGCCGTGGCCCAGGAAGATCGGCCGGTCGTAGCCCTGCGTCGGGGTGCCCATGTGCGCGTGCAGGGCGTCGTAGATCCCGGGGATGCTGCGCAGCGGCGCGGTCACCCAGGTGCTGATCTTCGCGCCGCGCACCGCCTCCCGGGTGTCGTACAGGCTTAGCCGCTCGGCGAGGGCGACGATCCGCCGCCCCTCGTCGCTGAGGAGGTCGTCGATCCCCAGGTCGGGCCGGGCGTCACGGATCCCGGCCAGGATGTACGCGGCGTAGACGTTGGTCAGCGGCGGCAGCGCGATCGGCGGGAAGGAGGGCCGCAGGAACTGCGCCACCCACTCGATGTTCGCCGGCGTCCCGGTCGCGACCGTCCCGCGCAGGTCGAGGTCGTAGCCCGCGCCGAACTCGGCGGCGTAGCGGGCGCCGTTCATCGCCGCGCCCGCGCCCTGCGACTGGCCGACGAGGGCCCACCGTCGGGCCAGCGGCAGCCCCAGCTGCCGCGCGGCCTGCACCGAGTCGATCAGGTTGTGCGCCTCGACCTTCCCGTTGAGATAGCTCATCAGGCCGGGCGTGCCCATGCCCGCGTAGTCGGTGGCGACCACCGCATAGCCGTGCCGCAGCCAGTGCCCCAGGTAGAACTGCTGTCGCTCGGACTGGGGTTGGGCCGACGGGGTCGCGTCGTCGCACAGTCCGACGGTGCCGTGCGCCCAGGCCACCACGGGCCATCCGCCGGCGGGCGCGTCCCCGTCGGGCAGGAACAGGGACGCGGTGCTCACGGCGTCCCCGCGCTGGTTGGTGGTCGAGTAGAGGAACCGGTACGCCTGCGCCGCCTCGTCGAGGCCGAGCCCCGCGGCGAGCGGCACCCGGTCGATCGGCGTGCCGGCGGGCAGCGCGGGGCCGGAGTACGCGCGCGCGTCGAGGCCCGACCAGTTCGGTGGGCCGATGGCGGTGACGGGGTCGGGTGTCGCGAGGCCGCGGAGCAGGCCGCCGACGCGGCTGGTCAGCGCGCGCGGCAGGGCGGACGGCGTGATCGGCACCACGCCAACCTAACAGTCGCGCGCAGTGTCCGCCGTCGGGCGTCGGGGGATCGCGAGCGAGCAGGCGACGGCCACCGCGCAGACGGCGAGGCAGAGCAGGATCGTCTCCGTGTACGCGCCGGCCGAGGGCGTTTCGACGGGGCCGGCCGGGGTCGCGGTGACGACCGTGCCGCCGGTCAGGACCATGGCGACGACGGCGGTGGCCATCGAGGTGCCGACCGAGCGCATCAGCGCGTTGACGCCGTTCGCCTCGCCCGTCTGCTCGACCGGGACCACCGCCATGATCAGGGCGGGCATCGCCGAATAGGCGATGCCGAGGCCCGCCCCGACCAGCGCGCTCGACGCCAGGATCCAGACCCAGCCCACGGGCCACGGCCCGGCGATCGCCAGCAGCAGCACCAGGTAGCCCCCGGCGATGACCACGGCGCCCACAGCGAGCGAGATCCGGGCGCCGCGCCGGTCCGTGATCCACGAGCTGACCCGGGAGAAGGCGAACATGACCAGGCCGCTCGGCATGAGGACGAGGCTCGCCTCGACCATCCCGAGGCCCAGCCCGGCGGGCGTCTGCTCCGGCGCCATGAGCACCTGGATCGGCATCATCTGCATCGCGTAGAAGGCGAATCCGGTGGCGATCGACGCGGCGTTGGTGAGCAGGATCGGCCGGTACAGCAGCGTGCGCACGTCGATGAGGGCGTTGGGGATGCGCAGCTCGTACCGCCACCAGGCGGCGCCCGTGACCAGGAAGGCGGCGAACAGGCCGAGCGTCAGCGGGTCGGTCCAGCCCCACTCGGACGCCTTGGAGAGGGGGAGCAGGACGAACGTCAGGACCGCGGTGAGGCCGACGGTGCCGATAGCGTCGAAGCTGCCTCCGGGGTCGGCGGGGCCCTCCGGGACCGACCGCAGGATCGCGGCGCCACAGGCCACTGCCGCGAGCGCGCACGCCCAGAACAGGGCGTGCCAGCTGACGTGCCGCGCGATCGACGCGGCGAAGGGCAGCCCCAGGGCGCCGCCGACGCCCAGGGAGGCGCTCATGGTGCCCACCGCGGAGCCGAGCCGCACCGCCGGGACGATGTCGCGCAGGATGCTGATGCCGACGGCGATCGCACCGATGCCGAGCCCCTGCAGGCCACGGCCGATCAGGAAGGGCAGGAAGGCGCTCGAGAGGGCGCACACCGTCGAGCCCAGTGCGACCGCCGCCATGGTGCCCAGCAGCACGCGGCGCTTGCCGAACATGTCGCCGAGGCGCCCGGCGATCGGCGTCCCGACCGCGCCCACGAGCAGCGTGATCGTCAGGGTCCAGGAGGCGTTGGTCGGCGACGTGCCGAGCATCCCCGGCAACTGGGGGATCAGCGGCACGATGATCGTCTGCATGAGCGCGACCACGATGCCCGCGGCGCACAACACGGCGACCGCGGCGCGGGGATATGACTCGGACAGGGTCGTGCCTTCGTGATCGGCGGTGGGCAGGTAGCAATCCTAACAATGCGGCGCGCGGCACCCGCACGTCGAGCGGGTCGGCGGCGGGTGCCGTGTTCAGGGGTCAGTCGCGCCGCTCGAGGTCCGCGTGGCCGGCGTACCGGGCGGCCGGCTCGGCCAGGGTTCGGCGCAGGTGCAGGAACAGCTCGCGGGCGGGCGCGCCGGGCCAGTCGGCGGGCAGCGCCTCGGCGGGAAGGCCCGGATCCCGATAGGGCAGGTCGCGCCACGCCGTGACCAGACGGAGGTGATCGGCGAAGGCCTCGGCGTCCGTGCCCGGCGCAGAATCCCAGCGTTCCCGCACGGGCGCGAACTCCGCGAGGAAGCCGCGGTACTCCTCGGCGACGGCGTCCAGGTCCCACCACTGCGCGGCCTCCGCCCGGAGGCGGTCGATGCTCGGCGGGTGCAAGTCGAACCACTCGACGTAGCCGTCGAGCTCGAGCCGGGCCAGCCGCGCGCGGGCCTCCTCGCCGATGCCCGACGGTGCGATGTAGACGCTGGCCCCGACGACGCCGAAGCCCATCTCGCCCAGTGTCTTCTTCAGCAGGACGCGGCGGGCGCGCTGCGATTCGGGCACCGAGAAGACCGCCAGCGACCACGCGGCCGCGGGGTCGTAGGGGTGGTCGCCGAAGATCCGGCTGTCGCCGGCCTCGAAGGCCGCGGCCCGCCGCCCCGCGAGGTGGTAGTGCCCCGCCTCGGCGGCGTCGAGGAGGCCCCGGGACTTCATCCGGGAGACGCTGGAGCGCACGGACTGCTCGTCCGGTCCGGCGGTCCCGATCAGGGCGATGATCTGGGAGATGGGGAGCGGCTCCGCCCCGCGGCCGTAGAGCCCGAAGAGCGAGACGATCAGATCGCGGACCAGCGGCTGCGGTCGAGCTGCTTCCGTCATCGTCCCTCCTCGGTGCCGTGCGGCGCGGGGCCCGCTCCCCGCGACGTTACCCCCGTGCGCCCGATCCGATCTCGGCGATGCCCGCGATCTCGATGAGCGCCTCGGGCTGCCACAGCTCGCTGATGCCGATGCCCGCCATGGCGGGGTAGTGGTCGCCGGCGAGCTCGCGCCAGATGCGGCCGATCTCCTTGCCGTTGCGCTGGTAGTCCTGCACGTCGGTCAGGTAGATGGTGACCGACACCAGGTCGTCCGGCGTCCCGCCGGCTTCGGCCACCGTCGCGAGCACGTTGGAGAAGGCGCGCCGGAACTGTTCGACGATGCCGCCCGGCACGATCGCGCCCTCGGCGTCCATGGCGGTCTGCCCGCCGAGGTGGAGCGTGTTCCCGACGCGCGTGCCGTGGGCGAAGCCGCGGGGGACGGCGAGCTGCGGGGGATTGACGGTGACCTTGGCGGACATGGGGTTCCTTTCGTGCAGAGGCGGATCGGTGCTGGATCGGGGTCTGGTCCCCGGATGTGATCCGTGCTACATTTAGCCTATCTGACGGACGTCAGAATCGCTACATACGACTTCGGAGGCTCTCCCGTGAGGCTCGCAACCCATCAGCTCGGCGACCGGACGGTCGCCACCGCCGACGCCGGATCCGGCCCACGGTGCACCGGCGCCGCCAGCGTCGACGACCTGCTGCGCCGGGACGACTGGCGCGCCGTCGCCCGGCGCGCCGCGGCCGACGGTGAGCCGCTCCCGCCGTCGGCCCGCCCGCTGCAGCCGATCCTGAGCCCCGGCAAGGTGCTGTGCTGCGGGCTCAACTACCGCGCGCACATCGAGGAGATGGGTCGCGGCGTGCCCGAGGAGCCCACCTTCTTCGCGAAGTGGGCCGACACCCTCGTCGGCCCGGACGCCGACGTCGTGCTCGATGCCGGCGACACCGAGAAGCTGGACTGGGAGGCCGAGCTCGCCGTCGTCGTCGGCGCCGACCTGCGCCGGGCCTCCGTCGACGAGTGCGCGGCGGCGATCGCCGGGTACACCGTCAGCAACGACGTCTCGCTGCGGGACCGGCAGTGGGCCACCACCCAATGGCTCTCCGGGAAGGCCTGGGACGCGACCACGCCCGTCGGGCCGGCCGTGGTCACCGCCGACGCCTTCGATCCCGCCGAGCACACCGTGACCTGCCGCGTCGACGGGGAGACCGTGCAGCGGGCGCCGCTCGACGACCTGCTGTTCTCCGCCGCCGAACTGCTGCACCACGCCGCGCGCTTCACCCGCCTGCGCCCCGGCGACCTGATCCTCACCGGCACCCCGGCCGGGGTGGGCGCGGGCCGCGAACCGCAACGCTTCCTCACCGACGGCCAGGTCCTCGAGACGGAGATCTCGGGGATCGGCCTCCTGCGCAACACCATCCGCATCACAGCCTGACCGCACCCATCACCACGAAAGGCGAAGCCCCATGACCGACCAGATCGTCGACCCCGCACTCCTACCCACCGGCGACGTCCCCGTCGTCACCCGGCACGGCGCGGAGAGCACCGACACCGCGCAGTCCGGCGACTGCATCCGGGTCTCCGGCGTCAGCATCCAGCACACCCCCGCCACGAAGATCTGGTACGGCCAGGTCCGCAACAAGCCCGGCTACCGCTCGCTCCCGCACCACCACGGCGAGGCCGAGACCGGCGGCTACGTGCTCTCCGGCCACGGCCGGATCTACTACGGCGAGGACTACGCCCAGTACACCGACATGACCGAGGGCGACTGGGTCTTCGTGCCGCCCTACATGCCCCACGTCGAGGCGAACATGTCCGTCACCGACGACCTCGTCTGGCTGACCTGCCGCACGCCGGAGAACATCGTCGTCAACCTCGACGACGTCGAGGACGCCGCGCTCGAGGGGTACCGCCGCGCATGACCACCGTCAACGAATTCCACAGCAACGTGGCCGATTCCGCCCGCTTCCTCGACGCGGTGCGCCTCACCGAGACCGGCGACGCCCCGGACGGCCACCGGGTCTTCACCGCCACCACCCAGTACGTGCCCTGGCCCAAGGCCTACGGCGGCGACCTGGTGGCGCAGGCCGTGGCCGCGGCGTGCGCCACCGTCGAGGGCAAGACCGTGCACTCGGCCCACAGTTACTTCCTCCGCCCCGCCGAGATCGGCGGCGACGTGCGCTACGAGGTCGAGATCCTGCGCGACGGAAGGGGCTACGCCACGCGTCACGTCCGCGGCCTGCAGAACGGGAAGGTGATCTACACCTGCTACGCCTCCTTCGCCGCGGGAGCCGAAGGCACGGAGATCCCCGGCGCTCCGCTCGTGGGCGAGGTGGCGGCGACCGGACTCGCGGGCGTCCCCGACCCGGAGAGCCTGCCGAGCTCCGCTCAGGCTCTCGTCGGCCGCGACGGCGCCGACGCCGACTACTGGTCGCACGGCCGCAGTTTCGAGATGCGGCACGTCCCGGACCCGATCTACCTCCCCGGCGACCGGGACCGCGTCCCGCGCCAGGCGGTGTGGATCAAGGCCTTCTCGGAGCTCCCGGAGGAGCAGACCGTGCACGACATCGCGCTCGCGTACTGCTGTGACTACACGATCCTCGAGCCCTCGCTGCGGGCGCTGGGTGCGTCGTGGTCCGACGAGGGACTGCGGACCGCGAGCCTGGATCACGCGATGTGGTTCCACCGCCCGGCGCGGCTGGACGACTGGGTCCTCTACTCGCAGGAGTCGCTGAACGTCGGCTCCTCCCGCGGCCTCAACACGGGCCGCTTCCACGACCGCAAGGGCACCCACCTGGCCACCGTGTGCCAGGAGGGCCTGCTCGCGCAGTGACGGAAGGACGACGATGATCCTGTCTCCCAGCGCCCACGAGGACACCTTCGCCCGCGACCACCTGCCGCCGGCGGAGCAGTGGCCGACGCTCGAGTCCACCCTGCCCGAGCTCCAGTACCCCGACCGCCTCAACGCCGCGGTGGCGCTCATCGACGAGGGAGCGGAGCGGTTCGGAGAGCGGCCCGCGATCCGGACGCCCGAGGGCTTCCTGTGGACCTACAGGGAGCTGCGCGCCGCCTCGGACCGGGTCGCGCAGGTCCTCGTCGACGAGCTCGGCGTGCGGCCCGGGAACCGGGTGCTGCTGCGCGAGGGCAACACGCCGTGGCTCGTGGCCGCCTGGCTCGGCGCTCTCAAGGCGGGCGCGGTTCTCGTGACGACGATGCCCATGCTCCGCCCCGGCGAACTCGTCGACCTCCTGGAGCGGACCGCGCCCGCGGTCTGCCTCAGTGGCGCGGCGGCCGCACCCGACCTGCGGGAGGCGCTGGAGCGCACCGGCTCCGGCGCCGCCCTGGTGCTGATCGGCGGCGACGACCCGGACCGGCTCGAGGAGCGCGCCGCGCGTCGGGACGGCGTCTTCACCCCCGTCGCGACCGCCGCGGACGATGTCGCGCTGCTCTGCCCGACCTCGGGGAGCACCGGCCGGCCCAAGATCACCATGCACTTCCACCGCGACGTCCTGGCCAACGCGGACACCTTCGCCCGGCACGTGCTCTGCCCGGGGCCGGAGGACGTCTTCGCGGGATCGCCGCCGCTCGCCTTCACCTTCGGCCTCGGCGGGCTGGTCGTGTTCCCGCTGCGCTTCGGCGCGAGCACGGTGCTCACCGAGCGGGCCACCCCGGCGCGGCTCGCGGAGGTCGTCGCCGAGCAGGGCGTGACCGTCCTGTTCACCGCCCCCACGGCGTACCGCGCGATCGTCCGCGGCGGCGGCGCGGAACTGCTCCGCGGGGTCCGCGTCGGCGTCTCCGCCGGCGAGCACCTGTCGGAGGAGACCTTCGACCTGGTGCGGGAGGAGTGCGGCATCGAGCTGGTCAACGGCATCGGCTGCACCGAGCTGCTGCACGTCTTCCTCTCCACCGCGCCCGGCCGCACCGCCGCCGGAGCCCTCGGCGTCCCCGTGCCCGGCTTCCGCGCGACGGTGCTGGGCCCCGACGACGAAGAGGTCGGCCCGGACGTCCCGGGGCGGCTGGCCGTCATCGGGCCCACGGGCTGCCGCTACCTCGACGACGCCCGGCAGCTCGGTTACGTGGTGGACGGCTGGAACGTCACCGGCGACACCGTCGTCCGCGACGCCGACGGCGTGTTCCGCTTCCAGGCGCGCTCCGATTCGATGATCGTCTCGTCCGGCTACAACATCGGCGGCCCCGAGGTCGAGGCGGCGATCTGCGCCGACGACGCCGTCGTGGAGGCCGCGGTCGTCGGCCGGCCCGACACCGAGCGCGGCGCCGTCGTGTGTGCCTTCGTCGTGCTCCGCGCGGGGGAGGACACCGGCCCCGCGATGGTGCGGCGCATCCAGGACGGCGTGAAGTCCCGCCTGGCGCCGTACAAGTATCCGCGCGACGTCCGCTTCGTGGACGCGCTGCCGCGCAACCCCTCCGGAAAGCTCCAGCACTTCCGGCTCCGAGATCAACTGGCCCGCGAGGCCGACGCCGCGGTCCGCGGCTGATCCGCCAACCTCAGCACGAAGGACTTGAGACATGAAGATCGCAGTGATCGGCGGCGGCCCCGGCGGCCTCTACTTCTCCGCCCTGATGAAACAGCTCGACCCGGATCACCGGATCACGGTGTTCGAGCGGAACCGGGCCGAGGACACCTTCGGCTTCGGCGTCGTCTTCTCCGACGAGACCCTCGGCGGCATCGAGAACGCCGACCCGGTCATCTACGGGCAGATGGAGTCCCACTTCGCCCGGTGGACCGACATCGACGTGCACTACCGGGGCGAGTGGAACACCGTGGGCGGCCAGGGCTTCGCCGCCATGAACCGGCACGACCTGCTCGCCCTCCTGCAGCGCCGCTGCCTCGACCTCGACGTGGACGTGCGGTTCGCGACACCGGCGCCCGACGTCGAGGAGCTGATGGCGACGCACGACCTCGTCCTCGCGGCCGACGGTCTCAACTCCGCGGCGCGGACCCGGTTCGCCGAGGGCTTCGAGCCCGACCTGGACCGGCGCCGCTGCAAGTACATGTGGCTCGGCACCGACAAGGTCTTCGAGGCCTTCACGTTCATCGTTGAGGACACCGAGTGGGGCACCATGCAGATCCACGGCTACCCCTACTCCGACCAGGGCAGCACCTTCATCGTCGAGATGGCCGAGGACGTCTGGCTCCGAGCGGGATTCGACGCCACCGCGGACCGCGCCTTCGCACCCGGCGAGAACGACGACGCCGCGATCGCCCGGATCGCCGAGATCTTCGCGCCCTATCTCGGCGACAGCCGGATCCTCGCGAACAACTCGCAGTGGATCACCTTCACCACGGTCCGCAACACCAGCTGGGTGCACCGGAACCTGGTGCTGCTCGGGGACGCCGCGCACACCGCGCACTTCTCCATCGGTTCGGGCACCAAGCTCGCGATGGAAGACGCACTGTCGTTGGCGGCGTGCCTGCACGAGAACGGCGACCTGGGCACCGCGCTCAAGGTCTACGAAGAGGAGCGGCGGCCCGTCGTCGAGTCGACGCAGCGCGCGGCGCAGGCCTCCCTCGAATGGTTCGAGACCATCGGCAGCTACCGCGAGCAGGAGCAGGTGCAGTTCACCTTCAACCTGCTCACCCGCAGCCGCCGGATCACCTTCGACAACCTCCGGCTCCGCGACGCGGACTTCGCCGACCGGGTCATGCGCTCGTTCGGCGCCGGAACCGGAGCCGGGCCCGAGACCCCGGCGATGTTCCACCCGGTCACCATCGGCGACCTGCGGCTGAAGAACCGGATCGTGGTCTCGCCCATGGACATGTACTCCGCCGTCGACGGCCTGCCGAACGACTTCCACGTGATGCACCTCGGCTCGAAGGCGCTCGGCGGCGCCGGCCTGGTGATGACCGAGATGGTCTGCGTTTCCGCGGACGGCCGGATCACGCCCGGCTGCACCGGCCTCTACACCGACGAGCAGCGCGAGGGATGGCGCCGCGTCGTCGACGCCGTCCACGCGTACTCCGGCGCGAAGATCGGCCTGCAGCTCGGCCATTCGGGCCGCAAGGGCTCGACGAAACTCATGTGGGAGGGGATCGACGATCCGCTCGACGCCGACAACTGGGAGGTCATGGCACCGTCGGCGCTGCCCTACGGCCCGGACAGCGCGGTGCCCCGGGAGATGACGCGCGCCGACATGGACCGCGTCGTCGGGGAGTTCGCCGACGCCGCCCGCCGCGGCGCCGAGGCGGGCTTCGACCTGCTCGAGTTCCACGCCGGCCACGGCTACCTGATCTCCTCGTTCCTCTCGCCGATCTCGAACACCCGCACCGACGAGTACGGCGGTTCCGTCGAGAATCGGCTGCGCTTCCCGCTGGAGGTGTTCGACGCCGTCCGCGCCGCCTGGCCCGCCGACCGGCCGGTCTCCGTGCGCCTGTCGGCCACGGACTGGATCCCGGACGGCAACGACATCGACGAGGCGTTGGAGATCGCCCGCGCCTTCTGCGAGCACGGCGTCGACCTCGTCGACGTCTCCACCGGCCAGGTCGCCAAGCACGAACGGCCCGCCTTCGGGCGGAGCTACCAGACCCCGCACGCGGACCGCATCCGCAATGAGGTCGCCGGTCCCGCCGGCGTGAAGGTGGTCGCCGTCGGCGCGATCTCGTCCTACGACGACGTCAACTCGATCCTGCTCGCGGGCCGCGCCGATCTCTGCGCCCTCGGCCGCGCTCACTTGTACGACCCGCAGTGGACGCTGCACGCCGCGGCCGACCAGGAGTACGCCGGGCCCGGGGCCGAGTGGCCGGATCAGTTCCGCGCGGGCAACCGCAAGCCGCCCAGCGCTCGCACCGACGCCGTGCGCCCGCGCCTCGCGCTGCTGCGCGACGAGGAGCCCGAGCTCGCCGCGCACGTGCGGTGGACCCCGTGATCCCCGCCGCGGTGACCCGCCGCGTCCTGCTGTGCTGCTGGATCGCGATCCTCGCCGAGGGCTACGACGTCGGCGTCTTCGGCGCCGTGGTGCCGGGCCTGCTCGCCTACGAGCCCTGGTCGCTCAGCGCGGTCGAGATCGGCGGCCTCGCGGCGTGGTCGCTGGTGGGCATGCTCATCGGCGCCACCACGATCGGCGTGCTGGCCGACCGGGTCGGGCGGAAGAACATGCTGCTCGTCGCCGTGGCGCTGTGCGCGCTGCCGCAGCTCGGCGTCGCGCTGGCGCCCAGCCCCGAGGTCCTCGGGCTGTTCCGGTTCGTCGGCGGGCTCGGCCTCGGCGGCGTCATCCCGATCGCCGCCGCCTACACCATCGAGTTCTCGCCGCCGGCCAAGAAGTCGAGGAACTACGGGATCATGTACTCCGGCTACTCGTTGGGGATCATGCTCGCGGCGCTGGTCGCCGTGCTGTCCCTCGACGCCCTCGGCTGGCGCTGGGTGATGGGCCTCGGTTTCGGCGCCGTGATCCTGGTGCCGATCCTCGCGGTCGCGCTGCCGCAGTCGATCGAGCAGCTCGCGGCGAGCGGGCAGACCGACCGCGCCGCCGCGGAGGCCCGCAGGCTGGGCATCGAACCGCCGCTGGCGGTTCCGGCCGCAGCGCGCGCCGAGCGGGGGGAGCGGGAGGGCTTCCTCGATGCGCTCCGGGTCGTCTTCTCCCCGCGGTACCGAGTGGCAACCGCCTGCTTCTGGCTGGCCCTGTTCTGCGGCCTGCTGCTGGTGTACGGGCTCAACACTTGGCTGCCGCAGATCATGCGCAAGGCCGGCTACGACCTCGGCTCGTCGCTGATGTTCCTGCTCGTCTTCTCGCTCGCCTCCGCGATCGGCGGGATCGTCGTGGGCGTGCTGGCGGACCGACGAGGCCAGAAGCCGGTCCTCGTGGTCTGTTACGCGGTCGGCGCGCTCGGCATCCTCGCCCTGATGTTCCGCGGCCCGATGGTGGTCAACTACCTCCTGGTGGGCATCGCGGGGATCGGCTCCATCTCGACCTCGCTGGTGCTCACCGGCTGGGTGGCGCACTACTACCCGGCCCGGATCCGCGCCGCGGCGACCGGGATGGCGCTGTCCTTCGCGCGCGTCGGCGCCATCGTGGGGCCGATCGTGGGCGGGTTCATCGCAGGGGCAGGCTTCGGCTACCGCGCCAACTTCGTCTTCTTCGCCGTCGTCGGCGGCATCGCCGCGCTCGCGGTGGCAGCGCTGCCCCTCCTGCGGGGCGAGCCCGACGAGGCGTTGGGGGCGGAGCAGGCGGTGACCGCCCGCAGCTGACTCCCGCACGAGAACGGCGGCGTCCCCGTTGGGGGCGCCGCCGTTTCGGTGCATTCGGAGGTCAGGCCTCGACGAGGGCGAGGACGCGGGCGGGGGAGCCGGTGCCGCCGACGATCGGCAGCGGCGAGACCACGATCACCGCGCCCTGCGGCGGCAGCTGCGCGAGGTTCCGCAGGCTCGTGAGGCCGTACTTGTCCGCGCCGAGCAGGAAGTTGTGCGCGGGGAAGGGCGGCTCCAGCATCGCCGCATTGCCCGCGTCGATGCCCACCGTCTCCACGCCGAAGCCGGAGATCGGGACCTCCTCGGCCAGCCACCGCGCGCAGGCCGCGGAGACGCCGGGGGTGTGCGAGCCGTTCTCGTCGAGGTTGAGGAAGCGCTCGCGGTCGCCGCCGTACTGATCCCAGCCCGTGCGCAGCAGGAGCCACGCGCCCTTCGGGATCGCCCCGTGCTCGGCGATCCAGCCCTGCACGTCGGCGACGTCGAGCAGCCAGTCCGGATCGGCCGCGGCCCGGTCGGCGAAGTCCATCACGCACGCCGGACCGACGAGGCGCCCGGGCGGCAGTTGGCTGACGTCGGCGCCGTCACGGCCCGTGATCCAGTGGCACGGGGCGTCCACGTGCGTGCCGATGTGCTCGCCGGTGTGGATGTTGTTGTGCTGCCAGGCCGGCGCCGTCGGCTCGAACGCGGCGACCCGCTCCAGGCTGAAGTCGATGAGGTTCACGAAGGGCTCGGGCAGGCGCAGCGTCGGGGTGTCCGCCGAGAGCGGCGTGGTCAGGTCGAGCACCCGGATCCTCCCGCCCGCGAGGGCGGTGGCGAGTTCGGTGAGCATGGGTCCTCTTCTCCCCGGCACGGGCCGGTGTCGGCTGAGCGGCCGCGCGGGCCGCACCGTCGGAAAGCGGCGGCTGCGCCCGACGGTAGGACGCGCCGAACGGCCCGGCTATCCAGATCGCGACCGCCCGCTGTCCCGATCGGCGCGGGCCCCGCGCGGGCTCTTCAACCCGTCCCGGAGCGAGGCTAGCGTGGGATGCATCACACGGCCCGTGATACGTGGAAGGCAGGTCGGGGCATGGCGGAACGCTCCTTTGCGAAAGAAGTCCTCAAGCTGCGCCAGGAACCGGGGACCCGGTTCGAGGGCGAGGGGATCCTGGCGGTGACGAAGGCGCTGCTGCAGTCCGGCGTCGCGTACGTCGGCGGCTACCAGGGGGCGCCGATCAGTCACCTGATGGACGTCCTCGGCGACGCCCGCGAGATCCTCGACGAGTACGGCGTGTACTTCGAGAACAGCGCGTCGGAGGCGACCGCCGCGGCGATGCTCGCCGCCTCCGTGCACTATCCGCTGCGGGGCGCGATCACCTTCAAATCGACGGTGGGCACCAACGTCGCCTCCGACGCGCTGGCCAACCTCGCCAGCGGCGGCGTCACCGGCGGCGCGCTCATCATCGTCGGCGAGGACTACGGCGAGGGCAGCTCGATCATGCAGGAGCGCTCGCACGCCTTCGCGATGAAATCGCAGATGTGGCTGCTGGATCCGCGGCCCGACCACACCGCCATCGTCGACGCGGTGGAGCACGGCTTCGCGCTGTCCGAGGCGTCGAACACCCCGGTCATGCTGGAGCTGCGGCTGCGCTCGTGCCACCTGCACGGCACCTTCACGACGAGGGAGAACCGGCGGCCGCAGATGACCGTCGAGCAGGCGATGGAGAACCCGAAGCGCGACGTCAGTCGGATCGTGCTGCCGCCCGCGAGTTTCCAGCACGAGCAGGAGAAGATCGCCCACCGCTGGCCCGCGGCCGTCCAGTACATCCGCGAGCACGGCCTCAACGAGACCTTCGGCCCGGCGGACGGCGAGGTCGGCCTCATCGTGCAGGGCGGCCTCTACAACACCCTCAACCGCGCGCTGGAACTCCTCGGCTGCTCGGACGCCTTCGGCGACACCGCGGTCCCGCTCTACGTCATGAACGTGACGTACCCGGTGATCGACGAGGAGATCGTCGAGTTCTGCGCCGACAAGGACGCGGTCCTGCTCCTCGAGGAGGGGCAACCCGACTACATCGAGCAGAACCTCAACGCGATCCTGCGCCGCAACGGCCTCGACACCGCGCTGCACGGCAAGGACGTGCTGCCGAAGGCGGGGGAGTACACCCCGATCGCCGTCACGAAGGGCGTCGCCGAGTTCCTCGGCCGGTACGCCCCCGAGCTGGTCACCGGCGATCCCGCGGTGCTCCTCCCGGCGGGCGACCCGCGCAGCCCGTTCACCGAGCGGGTCGACGGCCGCGCCGTCCAGCCCCGCCCGCCCGGCCTGTGCACCGGCTGCCCGGAGCGGCCGATCTTCTCCGCGCTCAAGCTCGCCGAGCGCGAGACCGGCGTGGAGCATCACGTGAGCGCCGACATCGGCTGCCACCTGTTCGCCATCAACGAGCCCTTCAACCTGGGCGCCACGACGATGGGCTACGGCCTCGGCTCCGCCGGCGCCGCCGCGCTCAGCAGCAAGGACGCCGGCCGGCGCGGCGTCGCCGTGATGGGCGACGGCGGCTTCTGGCACAACGGCCTCACCTCCGGCGTCGGCAACGCCGTCTTCAACGAGTCCGACCAGCTCCTGGTGGTGGTGGACAACGCCTACGCGGCCGCCACCGGCGGCCAGGACCTGCTCTCCTCCCGCGCGATCCTGCCCGACCGCAGCACCAACAACCCGATCGAACGGGCGGTGCGCGGCGTCGGCGTGAAGTGGGCGAAGACGATGCCTGACACCTTCGACGTCGCGAAGATGCGCGACGTCTTCATCGACGCCCTGACCAGCAAGAAGAAGGGCCCCAAGGTCATCGTCGCGCAGAGCGAGTGTCAGCTGAACAAGCAGCGTCGCGAGAAGCCGGAACGGGCCGCGGCGGTCAAGGCCGGCAAGCGCGTCGTCACCCAGCGGTTCGGCGTCGACCCGGAGACCTGCACGGGCGATCACGCCTGCATGCGGATCTCCGGCTGCCCGTCGCTGACCATCGCGCCCAACCCCGACCCCATGCGGACCGACCCCGTCGCCGCGGTCACCGACACTTGCGTCGGCTGCGGTGTGTGCGGCAACAACGCGCACGCGGCGGCCCTCTGCCCGTCGTTCTACCGCACGGACGTCGTCACCAATCCCACCCGCGTCGACCGGATCCGCGACCGCGTGCGCGGCGCCGTGTCCGAGCGCCTCGGTCGCGGCCTCGAGGGCCGCGCGGCCCGCTTCGAATCCACGGAGGCCTTCTCATGACCTGGACCCAGGGGCAACGGCCCATCACCGTCGCGGTACTCGCCATGGGCGGCGAGGGCGGTGGCGTCCTCGCCGACTGGATCGTCTCGCTCGGCGAGGACGAGGGCTGGACTGCGCAGAACACCTCCGTCGCCGGCGTCGCCCAGCGCACCGGAGCCACTGTCTACTACGCCGAGCTCTTCCCGCCGGACGTCGCGCACCGCAGCGGGTCCGGGCGCGCCCGCGAGACGCCGATCCTCTCGCTCATGCCCACGCCCGGCGAGGTCGATGTGCTCATCGCGTCCGAGCTGATGGAGGCCGGCCGCGCGGTGCAGCGCGGCTTCGTCACCCCGGACCGCACCACGCTCATCGCCTCGCTCAACCGGGTCTACTCGATCCTCGAGAAGTCCACGCTCGACGACGGCCGGGTCGACTCCGCCGCCCTGATCGACGGTGCCGCCGCCGCGGCGAAGACCCTCGTCTCCGGCGATTTCGCGACGCTCGCCCGCGACAACGGCAGCGTGATCAGCGCGGCGCTGTTCGGCGCCCTCGCGGGCAGCGGCGCCCTGCCCTTCCCGCGCGAGGACTTCGAGGAGGCGATCCGCAAGGGCGGCAAGGGTGTCGAGACCTCGCTCGCGGCGTTCGCCGCCGGGTACGAGCGGGCGCGGCAGAGCCTCGCGGAGGACGCCGACCGGGCGCAGGCCCCCGCCCCGGCGCCGTCCGGCAGTGCTCCCGTGCCGCTGACCCTGCAGGTGCGGCGGCCGAAGACGCCCGAGGAGCTCAAGGCCGACCGCGAGACCGAGCGCAACGAGATCGCGGCGCGCGCACCGGAATTGCTCGTCGGTCCCGCGCTCGCCGACCGGGCCCGCCGGGTCGCGCGGTCCTTCCCGCCGGCCGCCGCGTCGATGCTGCTGCACGGGCTCGAGCGCACCGCCGTCTACCAGGACCTCGCGTACGCGGACCGCTACCTCGACCGCGTCGCGCGGATCAGCGCCCTCGATCCGGACCACGAGGGGCAGGCCCGGCTCACCGTGGAGGCGGCGCGGCACATCGCGCTGTGGATGAGCTACCAGGACACGGTGCACGTCGCGCTGCAGAAGGTGCGCGGCCGGCGCATGGACCGCGTGCGCGCCGAGGTGCGGCTCGGCGACGAGCAGGTCATGCGGGTCCACGAGTACCTGCACCCGCAGGTCGACGAGATCACCGACACGATGCCCACCGCCCTGGGCCGCGCGCTCGAGCACAACCGGGCGTTCGCCAAGGCCGTCGACACCGTGTGCCACCGCGGCTTCATCATCAACACCACCTCGGTCTGGGGCTACGCCACGCTCTCCACCCTCGCCCGGATGCGGCCGTTGCGGCCTCGGTCCCTGCGGTTCGGCCGGGAGCAGGTCTTCATCGACACCTGGCTCGACACCGTGACCTCGGTGGGCCGCACCGATCCCGCGCTCGCGACCGAGGTGATCGTCGCCGCGCGGGTCCTCAAGGGCTACGGGCAGACCCACGCCCACGGCGTCGACAGCTTCGGCCTGCTGATGGAGGGGCTCGAGCTGGTGCGCGGGCTGCCCGACGCCGCCGAGCGGATGCGGCGCCTGGTGGACGCCGCGGTGGCCGACGAGGACGGCGGGAAGCTCCGCGACGGCCTCGCTGCCCTGCGCCGCCCTGCGGCGTAGGGTTCGGCGCCGCTTCGCCGGCCGTGCCGGGCGCTCCGTGCGAGGATCGGGCGATGGAGTTCCGCGAGACCTTCCACCGGCTCGACCCGACGATCTGGACGGACTCGTACCTGCCGGCGTGGAGTTCGCGGGCGGCCGCCCGCGCGACGGTCGCGGCGGGCCCGGACGGGCTCACGCTCTCGATCCCGCCGGAACAGGGCCCGTGGTGCCCGGACACGCACCCCACCCCGCTGCGCGTCTCGGGCATCCACTCCGCGAACCGGTCGGGCCCCGTCGGATCGACGGACGCGCCGCAGCCCTTCCTCCCCGGCCAGACCGTGCAGGAGGAGCAGGCCACCCTCCTCGGGTTCGCGCCGCACTTCGGCGGCATCGCCGTCACCTGCTCGGCCGTGCTCACGCCCCGGTCGATGTTCGCCGCGTGGATGGTGGGGCTGGAGGATCGCGTCGAACGCTGCGGCGAGATCTGCCTCGTCGAGGTCTTCGGCGACGCGATCGAGGACGGGATCGCCGCAGTCGGCCAGGGCATCCATCGCTTCCGCGATCCCGCGCTGACGGAGGACTTCTCCGCCGAACGCCACGCCGTCGACGTGAGCCGGCCGCACACGTACCGCGCGGACTGGGAGCCCGGGCGCGTGACCTTCTCCATCGACGGCACCGTCACGCGCGTCAGTCCCCAAGCGCCGGACTACCCGATGATGCTCATCCTCGGGGTCTTCGACTTCCCCGACCGGGTGGGGGACCCGGCGATCACGCCGAGCATGACGGTGTCCGCGGTGACGGGAACCGGCCTCGGTCCCGCCACCGCGATCCGCTCGTAGGAACGGGCGCTCAGCGGCCGAGCAGGCGCCGGACGCGGGTGAGGGCACCGTCGTCGCGCTTGAGCAGTTCCTGCGCGACGAGGTGACCGGAGCCGCCGCCGAGGCCCGGCCCCGGGTGAGTGGCGGCCCCGATGTGCCACAGCCCGTCGACCGCGGTGCGGTGCCGGGCGGTGAGCGGCCCGGGTCGCCAGAAGATGTTCTGGTCCAGCTCCGCGGCACCGCAGTACGGATCGCCCTGCACGGCATTGGGGTTCGCCGCCGCCAGGTCGACAGGGCTGATCGCGCTGACGGCGAGGACCGCGTCCCGGGTGCCCGGCGCCGCCTCCTCGACCAGGCCGAGCACCCGGTCGACGTAGCCGGCGACCAGCTCGTCGGTCCAGCCCGCGGACGTGTCGAGCTCGCCCGCCGCGTCGCCGACCGGCGCGAACGGGACCTCCTGCAACTGCAGCCACAGCATGCCCCGGCCCGCGGGGACCCGGCTCGGATCGATGAGGGCCTGCTGCCCGACGACCACCGTTGGACGGGCGGGCAGCAGGCCCGCCTCGGCCTGCGCGCACGCGACGCCGACGGAGTCCGAGCCGGCGGTGAGGTGCACCAACGGCGCGCCGTCGAGCGCGGCGTCGGACCACTCGAGCGGCTCATCCAGCGCGACGTGCACCTGCATCGCCGCCCGGCCGTACTGGTAGCCGCGCGCCTCAGCGCGGACCGCCTCGGGCACGGCCGATTCCGGGAGCAGGTCGCAGTACAGCGCCGTCGGCGTCACCGAGGCGAGGACGGCCTGCCGCGCGTCGATCCGGCGCCCGCCGACCATGACGCCCGCGGCGCGGCCCGACTCGACGAGGATCCGGTCGACCGGAGACCCCGTCAGGACCTCGACGCCCCGCTCGGCGAGCAGCGACGCGAAGGCGTCGAGGAAGGCCCGCTGCCCGCCCACGGCGACCGGCAGGCCCGCGCCGTGCATCGTCGCCGCGAAGACGGGGATCATCAGCCCGCCCGAGGCGCTGTCGGGGCTCAGGCCCGCGTGCAGCAGCCAGGGCGCCCAGAGCTGGTCGACCTCGGAGCCCTCGAACGTCCTGCGGCCCCAGCGTCGCCCGCTCGTCGCGGCGTCGCGGACCCAGCCCTCGGTGCGGCCCAGGCCGCGCCGCAGCATCGTCGCCGCGTGGCCCAGCACCCCCGGGGCGCGGGTCTCGTTGCCCAGCAAGGCGCCGATGACGTCGAGGTCTCCGCCGATCCGGTCGAGCATCGCCAGGTAGGCGGCGCGGTCCCGCTCCGAGAACTGTTCGACGGTGCGCGCCGGGTCCCGGTGCGCGACCACCGCGGGGCCGTCGCCGGAGACCGACCCGGTGACGGCGTCGTCGGCGTTCGCGTACTCGAGCCCGTGCCGGTGCAGGTCCTCGCCGAGCGTCGCGTACGCGCCGCCGGTGACGAAGAGGGGGTGCCACGACGAGTAGGTGTCGTGCACGAAGCCCGGCAGCGTGAGCTCGTCGCTCGCGAGGAAGCCGCCGAGCCGGTCGGCGGCCTCGATGAGGCACACCGACCGGCCGGAACCCGCGAGCTCGGCCGCGGCGACGAGCCCGTTGATGCCGGACCCGATGACGACGACGTCGGCCGTCATGCGGCGCGCCTCGGTCCGGCTCCGGACGGGACCGCCGACGCGGCCGGGCGGGGCCCGCGCGCGAGGAGGCGCCTGGTCACCCACCGGTAGTCCGCGGGCTTCGGCGGGAGCAGCCACTCGCGCACCCGCTGGCGCCGCGAGAGTTTCAGGCCCATCTCCTCGATGATCTCGTCGATGTTGTGCATCGAGAACGGGATCAGGTTCGTGCCGCGGGCGTGGTGCCCCTCGGTGCGATCGCGCATCCAGCGCAGCCGCGCCGAGACCTGCTCGCGGCGCTCCGGTACCGGCGGCAGCTCGGCCGCGCCGTCGAGGACGTGCGCGACGTAGAGCGAGGCCATCTCCGCCGACAGCGGCGAGAAGAAGGAGGAGTTGTAGCCGACGAAGGCGAGGCCGGGGACCTCGTGCGGGAGGATGAAGCGGTAGAGCTCGAAGTCGCCGTTCGCGTCGGTGAGCCGGGCCTGCACGTCGGCGTCCAGGAAGGGCACGTCCTGCCGCCATCCCGTCGCCGCGATGATGACGTCGGCAGGCACCGTCGACCCGTCGGACAGGCGCGCCGCCGGGCGGCCGTCCTCGACCAGCAGCTCGGCGATCTCCGTGTCGCGGCGCACCGCGAGGCTGCCGTCCTGCACCGCCTCGAAGAAGCCCTCGCTCACGAGACTGACCGTACTGCGGGCGATCCGCTCGAAGTCGCCGTCCGGGACGAGCCCGTACTCCTTGAGCTTGAGCTGCCGCGTCGCCACGGCCTGCAGGCTCGCGAGCATGCTGTTGCGCACGGGCTTGCCCGCGCCGTGCAGGAAGGCCTCCACGCCCTGCAGTCGCTGGTACTCGAACAGGGCCTCGCCGAGCCGGGTGAGCATGAGGAACTTGTAGTTGATCGCGCCGCCGAGGTGCCGCGGCATCTTCCACAGCAGCTTCCGTGCGATCACCGTGGCGCTGCCGGTGACGGGAGCGATCGCCGATGCCACGTCGCAGGCCGACTTGCCGTAGCCCACGACGAGCACGTCGCGGCCCGCCACCTCGTCGAGCGAGTGCACGTCGCCCGGCGCGCAGAGTCGCCCGCCCGCCGCCTCGAAGGGCTCGCGGCCCGGCCACCCCGGGATGGACGGCGCCGAGAAGATCCCGTTCGCGCCCACCAGGTAGTCGTAGTCCTCGGTGCTCACGCCCTCCGGGCCCTCGGCGGTCACCGACCAGGTGACCGGCCGCAGCGCGGGGTTCGCGGTCACGTCGGACCCCGACGGCGCACCGTCGGGTTCGGACAGGGTGGCGGAGATGACGGTGGTGGACACCCGGAACCGGTCCCGGAGGCCGAACCGGTCGACGTACGTGTCGAGGTACTCCTGCACCTGCGCGCTCTCGAGCCACTGCGGGTAGTGCCGCGGCATCGTCTGATCCGACAGGCAGTACGTGCCCTTGTTGTTCTGGGTGCGCAGGCCCGGGTAGCGGCGGGACGCGCTCCAGACCCCGCCGATGTCGGGGGCCTTCTCGTAGACGGTGACGTCGTGGCCGAACTGGGTGAGGACCTTGGCTGCGGAGACTCCGGCGAAGCCGGCTCCGATCACGGCGATACGCATGGCTGTGTGTTCTCCTACTCGGTGCCCGCGGGGGCCAACAGGGGGATCGCGGGGGCGGCCTGTTCCGGCCCCATCGCGGAGTAGCCGCCGTCGGCGGCCCAATCGGCTCCGGTCACGACGGACGCGGCGTCGGAGCACAGGAAGGCGACCACGCGGCCGACCTCGATCGGGTCGGCGACGCGGCCCGTCAGGTGGAAGGGCGCGGCGACGCCGTCGGTGTGCGCGCGGTCGTGGCCGGAGACGGTGTCCATGATCTTCGACCACACCCAGCCGGGGCTGACCGAGTTCACCCGGATCCCCTCGGCCGCGTAGTCCATCGCCATCGACCGGGTGATCTGGACCAGCGCCGCCTTGCAGGCGGGGTAGACCCAGCGGCCGGTCTGCGCCACCGAGCTGGAGATCGACGTGAAGTTCACGATCGACCCGTGCCCGCTCGCGGCCAGCGCGGGCCGCGCGGCCGCTGCGACGCGGACCGCGCTCGCGACGTTGACGTCGAAGGCCGTCAGCCAGTCCGCGCGGGCGGTGTCGGCCCCGTCGTCGAGGTAGGTGCAGGCGAGGTTGACGACGATGTCGAGCCCGCCGTGCTCGCGGGCGGTCGCGGCGACCAGGTCCGCGACCTCTGCGTCGTCGGTGATGTCCGTGGTCCGCGCGATCACGCGATCGCCGAGGCGATCGGCGATCGCCCGCGCACCGTCGGCGTCGATGTCGGCGACCACCACCGTCGCGCCCTCCGCGTGCAGCGCCTCCACCACGCCGTGCCCGACCAGGGTCGCCCCACCGGTCACGATCGCTGTACGCCCGTCCAGATTTCCCGTCATGCCTCCACCTCGCGTCGAGTCCGTGGCGCCGTGCGGGCGCCGATCGATCCGGACGGTAGTGACGCAGGTCATAGCCCTGCTATCCGCTTCGGCGCGCCCACTATCCAGTTCGCGGTATTGCGCCTGCTTGACGACAGGCAGGAACGCAGCACATGATGGGGACGTGATCCACGCCACAGGGAGGTGTCCGTGACCGCTCCGACGGTCCTGAGGACGAGGGACGTCGACGTCGCCCGGGCCCGGGTGGCCGACTTCTTCTGCGACCACCGGCTCGACCCGGTCGGCCGCGCCCACGCCATCGACATGCGCCTGCGCATCGACACCATCGGCTCGATGGGCCTCGTGCATCTCGATTACGGCGAGCCGGTCCAGATCCGGCCGGGGCCGCTCGCCACCTTCTACCTGGTGCAGATCCCGCTCGCGGGCCGGGCCGTCGTGGAACACGGCGCCACGCGGGTGCAGTCCTCTCCCCATCTCGCCACCGTCCTGTCGCCCACGTCGCCGACGTCGATGACCTGGCAGCGCGGCAACCCGCAACTCTGCGTGCGGCTGCGGCGCAGCACCGTCGACCGGGAGCTCATGCGCCGGCTTGGCAGCGAGGTGACGACGCCGCTGCGCTTCGACGTGGGCATGGACCTGCGCCGTCCCGACGTCGCGTCCTGGGTCCGCATGGTGCGGTTCCTCGGCGACGAGGCACTGCGCGGCTCCTCCTCCGTGGGCGGCGCCGACTGCTCCGAGTACCTCGCTCGCGGAGTCGTGAACCAGCTCCTCGACGTGCAGCCGCACAACTACAGCGCGGCCCTCGCCGCTGCCGCGGACGGTGCCGCCAGTCTCGGCTCGCGGATGGTCGCGCTCGTCGACGACCACCTCGCCGACCCGCTCGGCCCGGGCTGGCTCGCGGAGCGCCTGCGGGTGAGTGTCCGCGCGCTGCGCGAGGCCTGCCGATCCGAACTCGACTCGACGCCGATCGCCGTCGTCAAGGAGCGGCGACTGCTCGCCGCCCGCGCCCGGCTGCTGGACGCGATGCATCCGGGGCGCACGGTCACCGACGTCGCGCTGAGCGTGGGGCTGACGCACCTGGGTCGGTTCGCCGTCGACTACCGGGAGCGCTTCGGGGAGTCGCCGAGCGAGACGGCCGCGGCGACGGCCTGAGGAGCGCGGAGTCGACTTCCGCGTAGCCCGGGGTTTCTGATTGGATCACCGAATGCTCGTCGCCCTGCTCTCGTTCGCCGCCGCCTCCGCCGTGCTCGTCATCGTGCCCGGACCCGACACCCTCGTCGTGGTGCGCGGCGTGGCGCAGGGCGGCCGCGGTACCGGGCTGCGCACCAGCCTCGGGGTGCTCAGCGGCCTCGTCATCTGGGTGCTCGCCGCGGTGCTCGGGCTCTCGGCGATGCTCAAGGCCAGCGAATACGGCTACACCGCACTCAAGGTGGTCGGCGCCGCGTACCTGATCTACATGGCCGTGCAGTCCCTGCGCGCGGTGATTCGCGGTACGGCGCTGGGGGAGCAGCCGGCCGCCCCGATGGAGACGTCGTGGCGCACGGGAGGCTTCACCGCGGGCTTCCTCACCGACCTGCTCAACCCGAAGATCGGTGTGCTGTTCGTGAGCCTGCTCCCGGGCTTCGTGCCCGCCGGCTACTCGGTGACCTGGACGACGCTCGCCCTGGGCGGCGTCTACATCGCGCTGACGGCGGTCTACTGCGGCGTGTTGATCGCGGCCGCCGGCACGGTGACCCGCTGGATGCGGACGCCCCGCACCCGGCGGATGCTGGACGGCGTCGCGGGTGTCGCGCTCATCGGCTTCGGCGCCAAGCTGGTCACCGAGCGGTAGCGGCCGGCAGGCCGACGATGCCGGACACGAGCGTGCCGAGGTCGACGAGGATCTCGGGGGCGCGGCCGTCGAGCGGCGCGCGCCATATGCGGCCGCCCAGGTCGGAGACGTAGGCGAGCCCGGAGGCGGCGTCCACGGCCAGGCCGATGGCCTCGTCGAAGCCGCGCGCCAGGATCGTCGGTGCGGCCCCGCGCGTGCCGACCGCGGGGAGCGGGGCCCGGTTGAGCGAGTTGCCGTCGGGCGCGGCGCCGCGGTCGGTCCAGTACAGGGTGTCGCCGACGATCTCGAGGTCGATGGGCTCGGGCAGGCCGTCCCACAGCGTCTCGACGTCGGGGCGGTCGTCCGGCGACGCGCCGGAGGGGAGTTCGAGGCCGGCGCGCAGGATGCGTCCGCGGCCGCCCTTCGCGGGCCCCTTCTGCGTCCAATAGAGGTGGCCGCGCGCGGGATCGACGGCGACGCCCACGCATTCGGCGAGCCGGTCGGGCTCGGGAACGTTGACGACGAGGTCGCGCAGCCCGGTGCCGTCCGTCCGTACCGAACTCACCCGGCAACCCTCGCGGTCGGCCCAGAAGAGCGTGCCGGCACCGTCGGACGCGAGCTGCTTCCCGGTGGTCATCGCGCCCGCCGGCACGAGGTCGCGCAGGTCGGTGCCGTCGAGAAGGACGGAGTGGACGCCGCCCGTGCGGGCGGAGAAGTCGAGGCCCTCTTCGCTCGAGGTCCCCGGGGCGCGGTCGGGGCGGCCCATCGTCGTCCAGTAGATCCGGCCGCCCTCCACGAGAACGCCGTCGGGCGAGGCCCCGGCCTCGTCGGTGTACAGCGTCTCGACCGCACCGTCGGGGAGGGAGACGCGGAGAATCGTCCCGGTGCGTATCCCGAGGGCCAGAAGTCCTTCGAACATAGAACTTATTCTACGGTGGTGTGCTCGCGGCGGCCGCCACTCACGATGTGAGTTTCGAGACCGGTTGCGCGCCGAACAGGGTCTCCTCTGAGCGGACGAGATACTCCGCGAGCAGGTCCGCCGCCTCGTCGCCCCGGCCGTCGAGGAACGTTTCGAGGATCGTCACGTTGTCGTCGAGGAACGGGGCGTGCAGGAACTCCGGGTCCGCGATCGCCCCGAAGGCGAGGCGCAGCTCGGCGAGGATCGAGTCGAGGACCGCGTCGAGCCGGGGGCTGTCGCTGAGCCCGACGATCGCGCGGTGGAACGCCAGGTCGGCGGTGCCGACCGCCTGCCAGTCGCCGAGCCGCGCCGCCGCCTGCGCCGTCGCCACCGCGTCGCGCATCCGGACCGCGCCGGGGTGATCCGGTCCCGCGGCCCGGAGCGCGGGCGGTTCGACGGTGCGCCGCACCAGGTAGATGTCGCGGACGGACGCGCGGGTCGGGGCGGTGACCCGGGCGCCCCGATTGGCCTCGTGCACGATCAGCCCTTCGTGGGCGAGCGTGCGCATCGCCTCGCGCAGGGTGTTCCGCGAGACGCCGAGCTCCGCCGCCAGGCGCTCCTCGCGCAGCGGGTCGCCCGGGCGCAGGGTGCCCTCGACGATGGCGCGCCGCAGGTCGTCGGTGGCCTCCGTGGCGGCGTGGCCGCGCTGTCTGCCTGTGCTCACGGCTTGATCGTACGGACGGTGCCGAACTTTGTTGAACAAATCGGGCGCGCGGTAGTGACAGATTGTTCAACAATCGTCTATGGTGTGGATCACATCAGCGCCGACCGCTCACCGAGAAGAGACCGTCCATGTCCACTGATCAGCCCGAGCAGGGCGCCGTGCAGAAGGGCGCCGTCAAGGCGTACATCGCCAGCCTGACCGGCACGTCCCTCGAGTACTACGACTTCGCGCTGTACTCCGTCGCGTCCGCGCTCGTCTTCCCGCACGTCTTCTTCCCCGCGGAGGATCCGTTCATCGGGCTGCTCCTCTCGTTCTCCACCTTCGCCGTCGGCTATTTCGCCCGGCCCATCGGCGGGGTCGTCTTCGGCCGGCTCGGCGATCGCATCGGGCGCAAGAACGTCCTGGTCGCGACGCTCCTCCTGATCGGCGTCGCGACGGTGCTCATCGGCGTGCTGCCGAGCTACGGCACCATCGGCGTGATCGCCCCCACGATCCTCGTGCTGCTGCGGTTCGCGCAGGGCGTCGGCGTCGGCGGCGAGTGGGGCGGCGCGGTGCTGCTCTCCAGCGAGTTCGGCGACCCGCGCAAGCGCGGCTTCTGGGCGTCCGCGGCCCAGATCGGCGTGCCCGTCGGCAATCTCATGGCGAACGGCGTGCTCGCCCTGGTCGCGGCCCTGCTCACCGAGGACGCCTTCCGGGACTGGGGCTGGCGCATCGGCTTCCTGCTCTCGGCCGTGCTCGTCGTGTTCGGCCTCATGATCCGGTTGAAGCTGGAGGAGACGCCCGTCTTCCAGGCCATCGCCGAGCGCGCGGAGCAGCCGAAGGCCCCGATCTCCGAGGTGCTGCGCGGGCACCCGCGGGCGCTGCTCGCCGCGGCGCTCTCGCGGATCTGCCCCGACGTGCTGTACTCGCTGCTCACCGTCTTCCTCGCCAGCTACGCCACGAAGGAACTGGACTTCCCGACCAGCCACGTGCTGACGGCGGTGCTCACCGGATCGGCGGTGCAGGTCTTCGCCATGCCGCTCGCCGGTGCGCTCACCGACCGGTTCAACCGCCGCCTCGTCTACGGCGTCGGCGCGGTCCTCACCGCGGCGTGGGTCCCGGTGCTGTTCCTCATGATCCAGTCCGGCAGCCGCGTCCTGCTGACTCTCGGCGTCGTCGTCGGGATGTCGCTGCACGCGCTGATGTACGGCCCGCAGGCGGCGTTCATCACCGAGCAGTTCCCCGCGCGGCTGCGCTACGTGGGCAGTTCCCTCGCCTACACGTTCGCCGGCGTCGTCGGCGGCGGCATGGCGCCGCTCATCTTCACCGTGCTGTTCCGCTGGACCGATTCCTGGGTGATCATCGCGGTCTACGTCGCCGTGACCGCCGTCGCCACGGTCGCGGGCATGGCGCTCGGCCGCGACCCCGACCCCGAGGAGGAGCTGGAGCTGCTCGCCGACGCCCCGGACGGTGTCGATGCTCCCCGCTGACGTCCGCCGCCTCGGCGCCCGCGCCGTGCGCGTCCGGGTCACGCCCGGCACCGTCGAACCGCTGCGCGCCCGCCTCGCCGCCGAGCCGCTCCCCGGGCAGCGCGAGCTCGTCGCCGGGGGCGAGACCGTCACCGTCGTCTTCGACGGTGCCGGGTCGGCGGCGGAGGGCGAGCGCCTGCTCGCGGAAATGCCGCCGCCGGACGTCATCACCCTGGACGGGCCGCTGGTCGAGATCGGCGTCGTCTACGACGGCGAGGACCTGCGCGACGTCGCCGAGCAGCTCGGCACCGACGAGGCGGGCGTCGTGCGGATGCACACCGCGCGCGCCTGGCACGTCGGCTTCCTCGGCTTCGCGCCCGGTTTTGCCTACCTCCGCTCGACGGAGCCGGGGCCGGAGATCGCGCGGCGGGCCTCGCCGCGCGTGCGGGTGCCGGCCGGCGCCGTCGGGCTGGCGGGGGAGTACAGCGCGGTGTACCCGCGCACCTCGCCCGGCGGTTGGCAGCTGATCGGCCGCACCGACGCCGAGCTCTGGTCCCTCGACCGCGACCCGCCCGCGCTGCTCGTCCCGGGCGCGCGCGTGCGGTTCACCGCGGTCCGCGCGCGCATCGAGGTCCCGGTGGGGACGCCGCCGCGCCCGCCCGCGCCGCGCGCGGGCCGGGGGCTCGTCGTGCGGGAGACGGGGCTGCAGAGCCTCGTCGAGGACCTCGGGCGGCCGGGGCGCGCCGCGATCGGCGTCACCCGGTCGGGCGCCGCGGATCGCGGTGCGCTGCGGCAGGCCAATCGGCTCGTCGGCAACCCCGCCGGGACCGCGGGGATCGAGAACGCCGGGGGCGGGATGGAACTCGTCGCCGCGGGGGAGCAGGTGGTCGCCGTGACCGGCGCTGAGGCCGCTCTCGTCGTCGAATCGCCGGACGGGCGATGGCGCACCGTCGAGCGCGGTCGTCCCTTCGCCCTCGACGACGGTGATCTCCTCGAGGTCGGCCCGGTGACGGCGGGCCTGCGCGTCGTCGTCGCCGTGCGGGGCGGTGTCGACGTCCCCGCGGTACTCGGCAGCCGCAGCACGGACGTCCTCGCGCACCTCGGGCCCGCGCCGGTCGCCGCCGGCGACGTGCTGCCCGTCGGCCGCGCGCCGCGCACGGTCGTCGGGGAGCCCGAAGCCCTGCCCACCCTCCCGGACGGGAGTAGCCCGACGGTGCTCGACGTTGTTCCCGGGCCCGACGCGGACCTGTTCCCCGGCGGCGCCTGGGCGCACCTTCTCGACGAGTCGTGGGAGGTCACGCCGCAGAGCGACCGCGTCGGCGTCCGGCTCGCCGGTACACCGCTCGCGCGCGCCGACGGCGAGGTGCAGAGTCAGGCGCTCGTGTCCGGCGCGATCCAGGTCCCGCCGTCTGGCGAGCCGGTCGTCTTCGTCGTCGACCACCCGACGACCGGCGGCTATCCGGTGCTCGCCGTCGTGGCGGAGCACCACCTGGACCGGCTCGCGCAGCTGCCGCTCGGATCGTCGGTGCGGTTCGCGGCGACGGACGCGACGTCCGATGGGTGAGTGAAAGCGCCGGTCCGCAGCGCCGGGATGTGGTTACGTCGGGTCACGAGCGGTTCTGGAAGCACCGCTCGGTCGACTCGGAGCACCACCGGAAGGACCCATGAGGAAGAACGCAGCTCGACGGACCATCGGCGTCGTCGCAGGCCTCGCGGCCGCAACCCTGATCGCTGCGGGGTGCGGGAACAGCGGCCCGAGCGAGGACGTGGCCGCCACCTCGGCGGCGGTGGCGTCGACGACGTCCGCAGCGGCGGCGTCCGGCGGGGCGTCGACAGGGCCGTCCGCGGCGTCGTCCTCTGCCGCGGCGTCCCGCGCCTCCACTGTGGCCGGCTCCTCGGCGAAGGCCCAGCCCGGCGCGGTGAAGGTCAAGGGGGCCGACGGCAGCGACGTGACGCTGACCGGCCCGATCGCCGCGAAGTACTCGGCCGCGACGCAGGCGCAACGCACCGCGCTGGGCGTGGTCCTGACGGGCGATCACAACGCCGGGACCCGCGACAGCGGCGTGATCTTCCAGCAGTTCAAGGGCGGCGTCATCACCGCGAAGAACGCCGCCGCCGGCACGCCGGCCTACATCACCTGGGGCCGGATCCGGGACGCGTGGAACATCGAGCGCGGCCCGGACGGCACGCCCTCCCCGAGCGGGGCGAACGGTTCCGCGGGGCCGCTGGGCGCCGTGACCAGCGACGAGACCACGTCGGGCGCGGTCAAGCAGACCACTTTCGAACACGGGAAGATCACCTTCAACACCCAGACCAAGAAGGTCGAGGTCACCGTCAACGGCAAGGTGGTCCCGGCCGGGCTGTAGGAGGCGCCGGCGCCGACGTGCTCAGCGGGCCAGGACGCCGGTCGCGAGCCGCTCGGCCGTCTCGGCGACGGTGCGCCGCCACGTCGCGGGATCGACGGCGCGCGTCCCGGATCCGCCCGCGAAGGCGCTGGAGACGACGAGGTCGGGTTCGAGGCCGCCGAGCACCTCCAGGCTGGCGAGCAACTGCTCCCCGTCGCTCATGCCGGGGATGTAACCGGCGTTCCACCGCCCGTCCGCGCCCCGGTACAGGGTGTCGCCGGTGAACAGGTAGCGCGCACCGTCGGACCCGGTGACGACGAAGGACGTGCTCCCGGGCGTGTGTCCGGGGGTCGGGATGATCTCGACGCCGTTCGCGTCGACGGTCCGGTCGGCGAGGAGGACGCCCGGGGTGGCGTGCTCGGCGATGCCGTCGAGGTCCCGCTGCGGCGCGTGCAGGACGACGCCGAAGCGCTCGGCGATCGCGCCCAGCATCGGACCCGCCTCGTCCTGGTGGCTGAGGTACTGGTGGGCGACGCCGCCGCGCTCGGCGATGTCTCCGAAGTCGGCGTCGTCGCCGGGGGAGTAGAACAGGACGTTCCCGCCGGTCCGGGGCGTCCAGAGGTAGGCGTGGGTCGTGAGTCCCGGGAACGGGGAGTAGGTCGGGGTCTCGTGCAGGTCGGGCCGGATCGTGGTGAGCATCGGATGTCCTCTCGTCGGGTGTCTTCGACGGTAGGACCTCAATAAAGATTCAGGTCAAGGCCGGTTCCGGCGTCGGGCGCAGGAGCGCCCGCCGCGCGGTCACGAGCAGGGCGATACCCAGGGCGCAGCGCCACCACAGGAACGGGTCGATCGCCGCCCGCTCCGTGCCGCCCGCGCCGAGGGGGTTCGCCCACGGGATGATCAGGGCGGCCAGCCCGGAGACCGCGATGCAGGCGACTGTGATCGCGGCGACCCGGGCGCGCGAACGGAGCAGCAGGAGTGCGGCGAGCGTCATCAGCGCCATCCCGCTCACGTGCTCGACGTACGCCGCGATCGGATGGACGATGATGCGCGACTGCGGCCCGCCCGGGAACTCGCCCGCGCTCCCGGGGAAGAGGCCCACGCACGCCAGTGCGACGCCGTTGACCGTCGCGAGGGCGACGGCGGCGGTGTCCCAGCGGCGGGGGAGGAGCGGGCGCAGTGCGATCGCCGCCGCGATTCCGAGCGCGCCGACCGCCACGAACGTGATGTTCATGAGCGGGTGCCAGGGCGAGCAGACGAAGCGGTCCGAGACCGCCAGACCGCCGTCGCGGCTGAGGTCGCCGAGGCACTCGGGAACGCCCAGGTCGCTGATCATGTTGTGGGACCAGCTGTACGGGCGGGCCCACTGTCGCGCGACGATCAGCTCGGCGAGGAAGTAGATCAGCGTGGCGGTCAGTAGTGCTCCGGCCAGCACGGTGCGCCGTGTGCTCAGCGAGTCGACCGGCCGGGCCTGAGGGAGTGCTTCGATCGTTAGCTGCATTCAGTATGTCTACGCGAACTCGGCGCTGCACGCTGTGGTGTGCATCTCGCTCGCGGCGTACGGTCGGAAGCATGGCGAAGAAGAACCCGGGGCCGTCCGTGAAGGACGGTGAACTGTACGAAGAGCTCCGCGACAAGGGGGACTCGAAGGAGAAGGCGGCGCGGATCGCGAACGCCGCCGCGAACCGGGGTCGGTCCGCGGTCGGCGCCGCCGGCGGTCGCTCTCGCCCCTACGAGGAGTGGACCGTCGAGGAACTCAGGGCGAGGGCGAAGGAGCTCGGCCTCTCGGGCTACTCGTCGAAGCGCAAGGCGTCCCTGATCGCAGACCTGCGCGACCACTGAGAGCCGCGGCCCTCAGCGCCGATCACTCGGCCGTCGCGGGCTCCGCCGCCCGGCCGGCGCGCGATCGGACGTCGAGCGCGAGGACCAGCTCGACGACCGGGCGATGATGGGCGGTGATCACGTCGAGGACGGGGTTGATGAGCCCGCGCAGGAGGCTGTAGCCGGTCCAGCGGGCGGGCGCGATCGTTCGCGCGGCCCGGCGCTCGATTCCGCGGACGGTACTCTCCCCGGCCTGCTCCGGCGTGATCCGGGCGGTCAGGAACGAGGGCAGCAGGTCGGTCACCGCGGAGGCGAGCGGATCCTCGTCGAATCCGACCTTGACCATGTGGGTGTCGACGAAGCCGTAGTAGACGACGCCGGCCGTCGCGCCGTAGGGCGCGAGCTCGACGCGCAGCGCGCGCCCGAGCTGCTCGACGCCGGCCTTCGCCACCGCGTAGGGGGAGACGCCGACGCCGTTGACGAAGGCGTACACCGAGGACGTGAGCAGGAGGTGTCCGCCGGTCTTCAGGACGTGCGGCATCGCGGCCAGCACCGTGTTGTAGACGCCGTGCAGGTTGACGGCGAGCACCCGGTCGAACTCCTCGGGGGCCATGCCCTGCACCGTCGCCCCGCGCGGTGCGATGCCCGCGTTCGCGACCACCACGTCGATCGCGCCGAAGCGATCGGCGACGGCCGTGAACGCGTCGGCGAGCCCGGCGCGGTCGGTGACGTCGGCCGCGAGGCCGATCGCGCCGTCGCCGATCTCAGCGGCGGCGGCGTCGACGTCCTCCTGTCGGAGGTCGAGCACGGCGACCCGGGCGCCGCGCGCCGCGGCGGCTTTCGCGGTCCCGAGGCCGATGCCGCGCGCGGCTCCGGTGATGACGACGGTCCGGCCGGCGAGGTCGAGGTTCATGTGCGGTTCTCCTTGGTGGTGGTTCGTCAGCCCGCGAAGGCGTAGTCGGTGAGGGGGAAGCGGCGACTGTGCCACGCCGCCTCGACGGTCGTGGAGGCCCGGAACGGGACGTCGCCCTGCTTGGTGAAGTAGTAGCTGTTGGCGCCCGCGCAGCTGGGATTCGAGAACACCTGCAGCGGTCCGCGGGCCAGGATCGAGTTCATGTACGACTCCTGGGCGGCCGTCGTGACCTCGGCGGTGGTCGCGGCGCGGCGCCGGGCCTCTTCGAGCACCCGGACGATGTGCGCGGCGCTGTTCTCGACCAGGGTGAAGAACGAGGATCCGTTGTACCCGTAGGGCCCGAAGACGGTGAAGAAGTTCGGGAAGCCCGCCGTCGCGACGCCCTGGTACGAGTGGAATCGTCCCTCTTCCCAGTGCTCGGCGAGGTCGGTGCCGTCGGCGGCGGTCAGCCGGTACGTCGGGAGCGCGTCGCGGTCGGTGACCTTGAAGCCGGTCGCGAGGATGAGCACGTCGAGCGGGTGCTCCACGCCGTCGGCGGTGCGGATCCCGGCTGGCGTGACGGCCTCGATCGACGTGGTCTCGAGCACGACGTTCTCGCGGTTGAAGGTCGAGAGGTACGAGTTGTGGAAGCTCGGCCGCTTGCAGCCGAGCGCGTAGGTGGGCGTGAGCTTCTCGCGCGTCGCGGGATCGGAGACCTGCGTCCGGATGTAGTTGCGCGCCGCGACCTCGAGGACGTCGGTGCCGGGGATCCACTTGTGGAAGTGGGCGAGTACGGGGAAGGTGGCCTCCACGAACGCTTGGCTGGCGAGCCGGGCCGCCTGCCGGACGCCGGGGATCGCGGCCAGGCCGGTGCGGCCGACGCGGCCGAGCGGGAAGTCGGGCTTGGGGAGGCACCAGATCGGGGTGCGCTGGAAGACGGTGAGTCGCTCGGTCGCGGGGGCGATCTCGGGAATGACCTGCACGGCGGTGGCACCGGTGCCGATGATGCCGACACGCTTGCCCGCCGTCGTGACGTCGTGGTTCCACCGGCTCGTGTGCATCGTCTCGCCCTCGAAGGAGTCGATGCCGTCGATCTCGGGGAGCTTCGGCTGGCTCAGCGGGCCGCCCGCGTGGATCAGCCAGCGGGCCGTGATCTCGCCCGTGCTGGTCGCGATCGTCCAGCGAGCGGTCGCCTCGTCGAAGGACGCGGCATGGACGCGCGTGCCGAACCGGAGGCGCGGCGCGAGGTCGTACTCGTCGACGATCTGCTCGGCGTAGGCGCGCAGTTCCCGTCCGGGCGCGTAGCTGCGCGACCACGTCGAGCGCTGCGCGAAGGAGAACTGGTAGCTGAACGACGGGATGTCGACGGCGACGCCGGGGTAGGTGTTCCAGTGCCACGTGCCGCCGGGACCCGCGGCATCGTCGACGAGGAGCACGTCGTCGAATCCCGCCCGGGCCAGGGCGATCGCGGTGCCGAGGCCGGAGAACCCGGCGCCGACGATGACGACCTCGTGGTGCGGAGCGAGGGGGAGCGGTGCATCGGGCACGTCGGACGCCTCATTTCAGATACAGTTAGTATTCGAATACGGACTGTATCCCGATAGGATGGCCGGATGCAACGATTGTCGAGAGCGGAGGCTCAGGTCCGCACGCGCGAGCTGATTGTGGCGTCGGCGACCGAACTGTTCCTCCGCGACGGGTTCACGGCGACCTCGCTGGAGGCGGTCGCGACCCACGCCGGCTTCACCCGGGGCGCGGTGTACTCGAACTTCGCCGGCAAGGTCGCGCTGGGGAGCGCGGTGATCGACGCCCTGTACGAGCGGGAGACCGATCGGGTGCTGGCGCTGGCTGAGGCGGCGCGGGACGACGGGCTCGCCGCGGTGATCGCCTCCGTCGACGCGTGGGGGCGGACGATCGTGGGGGACCGGGCGTGGTTCCGGCTCGAGATGGCGGTCGCGGCGACCAACACGGAGGACGGCGGCCAGATGGCGGCGACCGCGTCGCGCTACGCGCGTATCCGCGCGGCGACCGCGACGCTGGTCAGAGAGCTGGAGGCCGCGCACGGGCTGGCGCTGCCGGTGGATGCCGAGACGCTGGCGCTGGGGCTGTTCAGCCTCATTCTCGGGCTGGGTATGCAGCGCGCTACGGATCCGTCGGTGTCGACGGACGTCGTGGCGGTCTTCGTTCAGCGGCTGCTGGGGGAGTAGCGGAGGAGGACGACGCCGCTGTCGAAGCGCCGCTGGTCGAGCAGATCCAGGCCGACGCGCATCCCGGTGGGGAGTCCGGGCTTGCCGCCGCCCACGACGATCGGCAGGACGTACAGCTGCACCTCGTCGATCAGGCCGGCCGCGAACGCCTGGGCGGCGAGGTCGGCGCCGCCGATGAGGAGGTCACGGTCGGCGGCGGCCTTCAGCGCGCGCACCTGCTCGGCATCGAAGGCCCGCTCGATCCGGGTGTTCGCGGTCGAACTTGCCGTCAGGCTCGTCGAGTAGACGACCTTGGTCGGCGCCTGCCAGGCCGTAGCGAACGCGGCCGCCGCGGGGGACCGTCCGGCGAGCGCGGGATCGGTCTCCCAGACCGCCATCATCTCGTAGAGGCGCCGCCCGTAGAGCAGCGTGCCGGCGGACCGCATCAGCTCGGTGTGCGCGGCGAAGACGTCGTCGTCGCCGGGTAGCCAGTCGAAGCGGCCGTCCTCGTCCTCGATGAAGCCGTCGAGCGAGACGTTCGTCGGATAGATCAATTCGGCCATGTGCCGCCTCCGTATCGTCGTGGGCCGTGTGTCCGCGTGGCGAGTCGACGGGCTAGCAGCAGGTAGCGAGGACGCCGCGGAGGGCCTCGAGAGCTCCGGCTTCCGCACGGTGAAAGACGTTGATGCCGCGACGTTCCGAGCTGACCAGCCCGGCCTTCTTGAGTTGGCCGAGGTGGTGGCTGACGGTCGCCGGAGACAGGTTCACGAGGTCGGCGAGGTCGCCCGTGCTCACGGCGCCCGGACGGGCGCCCATGAGGATCGAGATCAATTGGATCCGCGCGGGGTCGGCGAGTGCCTTGAGGCGCAGAGCCAGCTCGAGCGCCGCATCGGCGTCCATCGCCCCGGCGGCCAGCGGGGCGCAGCAGATGGGGGCGCTGATGTCGACCACGGGGAGCGTCTTGGGCATACGCCTCAATCTACCTACTTGTTGACATATGTCAAAGGGTCGTCTAGAACTGAACGCGAAACAGTTAGATGTATGTCGAATTATCGGAGGTTCTCATGTCCCGCGTCCAGCTCGCCCTCAACGTCGACGACCTCGATCAGTCGATCGCGTTCTACACCACGCTGTTCGGCACCGGACCGGCGAAGGTCAAGCCCGGCTACGCCAACTTCGCCATCGCCGAGCCGCCGCTCAAGCTGGTGCTGCTGGAGAACCCCGGACAGGGCGGCAGCATCAATCATCTCGGTATCGAGGTCGATTCCAGTGAGAAGGTGCACGCGGAGATCGCGCGTCTCGCCGAGGGGCAGCTGTTCACCGAGGAGGAGATCGGCGCGACCTGTTGTTTCGCCACCCAGGACAAGGTCTGGGTCACGGCCCCCGACGCCGAGCGCTGGGAGGTCTACACGGTCCTCGCCGACGCCGAGACCTTCGACGGCGCCCCGGTTCCGGAGGTGGCGCCGGCGGCCGGCACGCCGACGGCGGCCTGCTGTGCTCCGGCGTCGTCGAACTGCTGCTGATCGTTCGAGGATTGTCTCTGGAATCGATATCTGTCAATATCGATGTGTGTCGAATCCACTTCCGCTCGCCGACGTTACCGTGCGGTGCTCACCGCTGATCCGTGAGCCACTGTCGGAGGGGCAGTCCGCCGACCTCGCGACGATGTTCAAAGCCCTGGCCGACCCGATACGGCTGCGCCTGTTCAGCCTGATCGCCAGCCATGAGGGTGGCGAGGCGTGCGTGTGCGACATCTCGCCGGCAGTGGACGTCTCGCAACCGACGATCTCGCATCACCTCAAAGTCCTCAAGACCGCGGGCCTGGTGGAATCCGAGCGCCGTGGCTCGTGGGTGTACTACCGAGTCGTCCCGGAGGTCCTGTCGTCGCTCGCCGGCGTTCTGCAGTCCACCGGGTCCGGTGCCCCGGTCGAGGCGCTCGCGTGACGGGTACCGCGTCGACCGTCGGGCACCAGCCGGTCGTCGGCAAGCTCTCCACCCTCGACCGATTCCTGCCGGTGTGGATCGGCGTCGCCATGGTCGTCGGCCTGCTGCTCGGCCGGATGATCCCGGGCCTGAACACCGCGCTGGAGAAGATCCAGGTCGACGGTGTCTCCCTGCCGATCGCACTCGGGCTGCTGATCATGATGTACCCGGTGCTGGCGAAGGTCCGCTACGACCGCCTCGACACCGTGACCGGCGACCGCAAGCTGCTGCTCGGTTCGTTGCTGTTGAACTGGGTCCTCGGACCTGCGCTGATGTTCGCCCTCGCGTGGATCTTCCTGCCCGACCTGCCCGAGTACCGCACCGGGCTGATCATCGTCGGTCTGGCGCGCTGCATCGCGATGGTGATCATCTGGAACGACCTGGCGTGCGGCGATCGGGAGGCGGCGGCGGTGCTCGTCGCGCTGAACTCGGTGTTCCAGGTGATCATGTTCGCGGTTCTCGGCTGGTTCTACCTGTCGATCCTGCCCGGCTGGCTCGGCCTGGAGCAGACGACGATCAGTACCTCGCCCTGGCAGATCGCGAAGTCGGTGCTGATCTTCCTCGGCATCCCGCTGCTCGCCGGCTACCTGTCGCGCCGGATCGGGGAGAAGGCCAAGGGCCGCGACTGGTACGAATCGACGTTCCTGCCCAGGATCGGGCCGTGGGCGCTCTACGGGCTGCTGTTCACGATCGTCGTCCTGTTCGCGCTGCAGGGGGAGCAGATCACTTCCCGCCCGTGGGACGTCGCGCGGATCGCGCTGCCGCTCCTGGTGTACTTCGCCGTGATGTGGGGCGGCGGGTACCTGCTCGGCGCCGCAATGGGGCTCGGCTACGAGCGCACCACCACGCTGGCCTTCACCGCGGCGGGCAACAACTTCGAGCTCGCGATCGCCGTCGCGATCGCCACCTACGGCGCGACCTCCGGCCAGGCGCTGGCCGGCGTCGTCGGGCCGCTCATCGAGGTCCCGGTGCTCGTCGGGCTCGTGTACGTCTCCCTGGCGCTCCGGAGGCGATTCCCCCCGAGTCCGCCGGCCGGCGGGACCGCAGTCGACCAGTCCAGGAGTGTGAATTGATGCCCGACAACGACACCAACACGCCGAGCGTGCTGTTCGTGTGCGTGAAGAACGGTGGCAAGTCCCAGATGGCCGCCGGACTGATGCGCAAGACCGCGAGCGATGCCGTCGAAGTCCACTCGGCGGGGACGGAGCCGGGCAGCGCGGTCAACGGCCTGTCCGCCGAATCCCTGGCCGAGGTCGGCGTCGACATCACCGGGGAGACGCCGAAGGCGATCGACCCCGAGGTGCTCGCGCGCGTGGATCTGGTGGTCGTCCTCGGCCGCGAAGCGGTCGTCGAGCCGCCCGCGGGGGTACGACTCGTCACCTGGGACACCGACGAGCCCTCCGAGCGGGGCATCGACGGTATCGAGCGGATGCGCCTCGTCCGCGACGACATCGCGGCCCGAGTCGAGGCTCTGCGGGCCGAACTCCTGGAGCCCGGTGGGGGTCCGTCCGATCGTCTGTAGGTCGAGCGGACGGCGAGTGGACGGGGCGTTCGGGAATTCCGTTGCCGTCACCCTGTGCCTCGGGTCAGGATCGCACGCGTGGCAATCGATTGGAATGCAGAGATCCGTGCGCAGATCGAGGTTCACTGGGCCCGGCAGTTGCGCCCCCGCTTGGACGGCATGACGGAGGCTGAGTACTTCTGGGAGCCGGTCGAGGGGATGTGGTCCGTGCGTTCCGCTGAGGACGGATTCGTCGCCGACTTCACGATCCCTCCGCCGGAGCCGGCTCCCGTGACCACGATCGCGTGGAGGTTGGGACACCTGGTGTTCCTTCTCGAAAGCGGCCTGCAGCGGTTCGGCGGCCCGACGGTTCATTTCGCCTCGTACCGTTACCCAGAGGCACCGGAGCGTGCGCTGGACCGGCTCGACGGTGCGTACGGGGCTTGGATCTGCGGGGTCGAGGAACTCGGACTCGGCGGTCTCGCGGCTCCTGCGGGACCGCCGGGTGACATGTTCGCCGAGTGGTCCACGCTGGCGGTCGTGCTCCACACCCAGCGGGAACTGATTCACCACGGTGCGGAGATCGCACTGCTGCGTGACCTGTTTCGCACCAGCCTGGGGGATGGCGGCAGGCAGTGAGGCCTCAACGCTCGACGGCGTAATACCAACGCTCGTAATGTCATAATGTAGATTATCGGCGAATCGGGGTGGTTCGGCCAAGCGCCCGACGATTCGATCCGTTGCGCGTCGGCGCGGGGTCCACCGGCAATGGTGAACTCGTCCACCGCTACGTGCGTCGGCCAGCGCTTTATCTGGACGACTGGACCCATCGTCCGCTCGCATGCCGCGAGCTCGTCCCATCGGCTTCGTTGGCCGACCGCAGTCTTAGCGACGTGGCGCCCGGGCTGGCCTCTTGGCTGTCGCCCGCCTCGAGCTTGCGACGGCGCACTCGGTGACGCCGCGGAGTCACTCTCTCTGTGCGCCGGCCCGGGCGGCGCCACACGCGATTACGTCACTGTGACGTAAATATGTGCAGCGGGCCCGCGTCGGGTTCGAGCCTTCGTTCGGCGTCGCTCCGAGAACTTCTCAACAATGGCGGAAATGGACACTCGACCGTGCCTATTGCAATAGCAAGCCCTTCTCTCCTAGTCTTGTGGCGCACGTTGAACCGCGGACGAATGGGGAATTTGTTCGTGTGGGCAAGGAGGAATTATGGGTAGGCATAGTCATGAGGAAGTCGTGGCCGCTCCGCGGGGCGATGTTTCGCTCGAAGAGACCGTGCAGTTCCGCCTTCCCGGCCTCAGTCTCGCCCGCCCGACCTCTGCGCTGGCCAGTTCCGATACGCGCCAGATGGCCATAGATTCAATTTCACGCATGATCGATTTGATTGACATGATCGACAATGCGCCGGATCCCCGGGCGGCCCGGCGCGCCGCGCACCGCGGCTCGCTCGTGAACTTCCGTCAGATCGCCACGGCCGGTAACCGATTCGCGCATGCCGCGGCGACCCGCATGCGGCACCCCATCGGCGGTCGACACAGGCTCACAGGAGAATCTGCTGGCGACACGCGGCCTCCTGTGGGGAACATTAACCATCGGTGGTCGGATAACGCTATTGTTAACACCATGACCAATGATGACCTCTCCGTCCTCAAGCGCGCTCAAGAACTCGTCCGCAAGCACGACGAGGAGCAGCGCGCACAGCGAGTCGAGCGTGAAGGCCGGGTGCGCCAGACGGGCTCGCTGATCGCGACCTACAGTGCCGACTGCGCGCTCCGCCTCGCGGAGCTGCTGGACTTCTCCACGAAGGACGGCCCCGTCGACAAGATCAAGTGGCAGCTCTCCACCTCCGGCGAGAAGCTGATCTCGTTCAACCCCGAGGACAACGACCTCATGGTCGACATGCACCGCATGCCGATGCTGGTCACCAACGTCGAGGGCTACACCGTGGGCGTGCAGCACCTGCTGGGCACCGACGTCTACGCCTTCGGTCTCACCGACGGTGGGGACAACTGGAGCGGCTTCGAGGACCTCGAGGGCTTCGGTCGCGCCACCCTCACCCCGGGCAACCGCTACAAGTGGGGCGAGGTCTCGCTCTCCCAGTACAACGAGTGACACACTCCCCCGTCCGCTGAGCCGAGCACACCTGCAAGGGGTGCTCGGCTCTTCTCTTCGACGGGGTCCCGCGCCGATTACGCCGGTACGCTGGTGCGGTTGCCGTACGAGGTCATCAGGAGCGTCCATGCCGCAGTCCGTCCCGCACGCCGCCGACAGTCACGAGAGGATCCGCGTCCACGGGGCGCGCGAGAACAATCTCAAGGACGTCAGCATCGAGCTCCCCAAGCGCCGGCTGACGGTGTTCACCGGTGTCTCCGGGTCGGGTAAGAGCTCACTCGTCTTCAGCACCATCGCCGCGGAGTCGCAGCGGCTGATCAACGAGACCTACAGCGCCTTCGTGCAGGGGTTCATGCCGACGCTCGCGCGGCCCGACGTCGACGTCCTCGACGGCCTGACCACCGCGATCATCGTCGGACAGGAGCGCATGGGCTCCGACCCGCGCTCCACGGTGGGCACCGCCACCGATGCCAACGCCATGCTGCGGATCTTGTTCAGCCGGCTCGGCGACCCGCACATCGGCTCCCCGCAGGCCTACTCCTTCAACGTCGCCTCGGTCAGCGGCGCCGGCGCCGTCAAACACGACAAGGGCGGCCGCGAGGTCAAGGAGAAGGTCAGCTTCAGCATCACGGGCGGCATGTGTCCGCGGTGCGAGGGCCGGGGCAGCGTGACCGACATCGATCTCACCGCCCTGTACGACGACACCAAGTCCCTGGACGACGGCCCGTTCACCATTCCCGGCTACAGCATGGACGGCTGGCAGGGCCGCATCTACCGCGGCAGCGGCTTCTTCGACACCGCCAAGCCCATCGCGAAGTACACCAAGCGCGAATTGAACGACCTGCTCTACAAGGAGCCGACCAAGATCAAGGTCGAGGGGATCAACCTCACCTACGAGGGCATCATCCCCAAGATCCAGAAGTCGTTCCTGTCGAAGGACGTCGAGGCGATGCAGCCGCACATCCGCGCCTTCGTCGAGCGCGCCGTCGCGTTCAGCACCTGCCCGGAGTGCGACGGCACCCGGCTCTCGGAGCTCGCGCGGTCCTCGAAGATCGGAGGCACGTCCATCGCCGACTGCTGCGCGATGCAGATCAACGAGCTCGCCGCGTGGATCCGCGGCGTCGACGACCCGTCGGTGGCGCCGCTGCTCGAGAACCTCCAGCAGACCCTCGACTCCTTCGTCGAGATCGGCCTCGGCTACCTGTCCCTGGACCGCCCCGCGGGGACGCTCTCGGGTGGCGAGGCCCAGCGCACCAAGATGATCCGGCACCTCAACAGCTCGCTCACCGACATCACCTACGTCTTCGACGAGCCCACCATCGGTCTGCACCCGCACGACATCGCGCGCATGAACGGCCTGCTGCTGCGCCTGCGCGACAAGGGCAACACGGTCCTCGTCGTGGAGCACAAGCCCGAGGCCATCGCGATCGCCGACCACGTCGTGGACCTCGGCCCGAGGGCGGGCACCGCGGGCGGCGAGATCGTCTTCGAGGGCAGCGTCGACGGCCTGCGCGCGGCCGACACGCTCACCGGGCGGCACCTCGACGACCGGGCCCGCCTCAAGGACGGGGTGCGGTCACCGTCGGGCGTGCTCGAGGTGCGCGGCGCGACCGAGCACAACCTGCAGGAGGTCGACGTCGACGTGCCGCTCGGCGTGCTCGTCGTGGTCACCGGCGTCGCGGGCTCGGGCAAGAGCTCGCTCATCCACGGCTCGATCAGCCCGCGGGAGGGCGTCGTCACCGTCGACCAGACGCCGATCAAGGGCAGCCGGCGCAGCAATCCCGCCACCTACACCGGCCTGCTGGACCACATCCGCAAGGCCTTCGCGAAGGCCAACGGCGTCAAGCCGGCCCTGTTCAGCGCCAATTCCGAGGGCGCCTGCCCCGCCTGCAACGGCGCGGGCGTCATCTACACCGACCTCGGCATCATGGCCGGCGTCTCCACCACCTGCGAGGAGTGCGAGGGGAGGCGCTTCCAGGCCGCCGTGCTCGAGTACCACTTCGGCGGGAAGAACATCAGCGAGGTGCTGAGCATGCCCGTCGCCGAGGCGGAGGAGTTCTTCGGCGCCGGCGAGGCGAAGATCCCGGCGGCGCACAAGATCCTCGGCCACCTCAACGACGTGGGGCTGGGCTACGTCGGGCTCGGGCAACCGCTCACCACGCTGTCGGGCGGCGAGCGTCAGCGGCTCAAGCTCGCGACGCACATGGGCGACAAGGGTGGTGTCCTCGTCCTCGATGAGCCCACCACGGGCCTCCATCTCGCCGACGTCGAACAACTCCTCGGCCTGCTCGACCGCCTCGTCGACGGGGGCAAGTCGGTCATCGTGATCGAGCACCATCAGGCCGTGATGGCCCACGGCGACTGGATCATCGACATCGGCCCGGGTGCCGGGCACGACGGTGGCCGGGTCGTCTTCGAGGGGACCCCGTCGGACCTGGTGGCGGGACGTTCGTCCCTGACGGGAGAGCATCTGGCCACGTACATCGGGGGCTGACGTCCCGGTCGGCGGTCCGCTGACAGCGAGTCCACAGCGCGTTCGCATACGATCGCTGACGTGTCCACCACCGAGACTGCCGCACCGGCCACCGAGAACCGTCGCACCACCGGAATCCTGCTGCTCGTGACCGGCGTGCTGGGGCTGTTGGCCTCGGCGATGCTGACCATCGACAAGATCAAGCTGCTCGAGGACCCGAACTTCGTCCCCGGATGCAGCTTCGACCCGACGATCTCGTGCGGCTCGGTGATGCAGTCCTGGCAGGGATCGGTGTTCGGCTTCCCCAACCCGCTGATCGGCATCGCGGCGTTCTCGGTGGTGATCGTCGCCGGCGTGCTCGCCGCGGGCGGCGTCGACCTCCCCCGGTGGTTCTGGACCGGGCTCGCGATCGGCGCCGCCGCCGGCCTCGCCCTGGTGATCTTCCTGATCTACTCGAGCCTGTTCGTGATCCACGCGCTGTGCCTGTGGTGCATGCTCGTCTGGACGATCATGCCCATCGTGCTCGCGACCGCCGTGGCCGCCGCGCTCGGCCCGAAGGCCACCCAGCAGGTCAAGCAGGGGCTCGCCGCCCTGGTTCTGCTCTGGTACATCGTCGTGCTGACGCTGATCGCGGTGCAGTTCTGGGACTACTGGAGCAGCAAGTTCTAGATCAGTTCCAGGTGTCCTCGAGCATGCGCGGCTTGCACGCCTGGTAGGCGCCGAGGCCGAGCACCACGAGGCAGGCGAACAGCATCATGAACGGCGCGGTCCAGCCGTGCGTCGCCTCGTGCAGCAGGCCGAAGCCGAGCGGGCCGGCGCACGCCGCGAGGTAGCCCACGCCCTGCATGAAGCCGGACAGTGCGGCCGATCCGGCGCCCGTGCGGGTGCGCAGGTTGACCAGCGTCAGCGCCATCGGGAAGGTCGTCGGGCCGAGCCCCAGCGCGATCACCCAGACCCAGGTCAGGGTCATCGGCGCGAACAGCAGGCCCAGGAAGCCCACGACGAAGCAGCCGAGGAACACGATCACCAGCGGGAACGGGTTCACCATCCGGGTGCACAGGCCGGGCACGACCAGCGTCGCCAGGAAGCCGACGCCGGAGAACAGCGCGACCATGTTGCCGCCGAGCGCGGCGCTGCCGCCGGAGTCCGAGAGGATCGTCGGGATCCAGGTGAACATCGCGTAGGTGTTCAGCGAGGTCATGCCGAACATCGCGGCCGCGCCCCAGGCCAGCGGGGAGCGCCAGATCCGGCCCGTCGGCTCCGACGGTGCCTCCCCGGTCACGTCCTCCACATCGTGGCCGCGCCGGGCCAGGACGATGCCGAGCCAGGGCAGGAACGCGGCGATCGGGATGATCGCCCAGATCGCGAGCGAGACGCGCCAGCCGTAGGCGTCAGCGACCGGGACCGCGGTGAGCGCGGGCACCATCGTGCCCAGCTGGACGCAGGTGAGGTACGCGGTGCTGAGCACGGCGACGTTGTCCGAGAAGTAGCGCTTGACCAGAGGCGGCAGCACGACGTTGCCGATGCCCATGCCGATCAGCGCGAGGCATGAGAACGCCAGCAGGCCGAGCGTGCCGCCCATCAGGGAGCGCACGCCGATGCCGATCGCGGTCGCGACGACGGCCACCAGCGTCGTGCGCTCGAGGCCGATCCGGCTCGTCAGGAACGGCGTCACGATGCCCGCCGCGGCGAACATCGCGGTGGGCAGCATGCCGAAGACGCCGATGATCGTCGCGCCGAAGTGGAGGTCCTCGCTGATCCGCGTGAGCAGCGGCGTGAGCGATGTGACCGCGGTTCGCAGCGTCAGCGCGAACAGCACGATCGCGAGCAGTACGAGCAGCCGCCCCTGCTTCACGGATCGCACCATGGTCTGGTCGGCCTCCTGCGGCTCGGTCGCGATGCTGGTCATTCGCCCTCCTTACGGTCGCCACAAATCATAGGATGAATGGATGTATGACGGCAAGACGGTTTCCGTCCGGATAGGATGACTGTGATGCAACCGGTACGCAGGCAGACCTTGATAGCGCAGGTCACAGAACAGCTCCGCGGCGAGATCGCCAGCGGGCGATGGCCCGTGGGCGGGCGCATACCCACGGAGACCGAGCTCCGCGAGCTCACCGGCACGGCGCGCAACACCGTCCGCGAGGCGGTGCAGGCGCTCGTGCACGCCGGCATGCTGGAGCGGCGCCAGGGGTCGGGCACGTACGTGCTCTCCGCCTGCGCCACCTCCACGCTGGGTGACTACTTCTCCGCCGCGCGCGACACCGACCTGCTCGAGCTTCGCGAGGCGCTCGAGGTGACCGCCGCCGGGCTCGCCGCGGAGCGCCGCGACGACGACGACGTCGCCGAGCTGCGCCGCCTCCTCGAGGCCCGGAACCGGCTCTGGGCGCCCGAGCAGGTCGCATCCGGCGCCGAGCGGGAGGCCATCGTGGCGGATCTCGCGATGCACCGCGGCGTGGTCGCCGCCAGTCACAACACGATCTACCTCGAGTTCTACGACTCGCTGGTGCCCGTCCTGCAGGAGCACCTCCAGGAGTTCCCCGTCGGATTCGCCACCTCGTACGAGTGCGCGCACATCGCGGTCATCGACGCCGTGGCCGCCGGCGATGCGTCGGCAGCCCGCGCCGCCGCCCGCGAGCTCCTCGCCGAGGTGCGGCTCCGCGAACGCTGACCAATACCCCACTGGGGTATTATTCGGGCCGTGCGGACGATGCGGAGCGGATGGACGGCGGCCACCACGGCCGTGCTCCTCGCGCTCGCCGTCCTCCTGATGCACCTCGGCATGCCTCCCATGTCGATGCCCGCGGCGTCCGCGTCGACGACGCACCACGGCGCGCCCCGCGATTCCGCGACTGAGCGCACCGCGATGGACCGGGCCGATCACGGCACCTCGGTGCAGAAGCAGACCGTCGATGCGGTCCACGACCACGAGTCGCACGACTGCGCCGGCACCGTCGTCGTGCACAAGACGGTCGGCGCGCCACCGCTCGTCGCGGTCCTCCCCCTCGCCGACGGTGCCGCCCGCGTCACCCCGGCGGATCACGCCGCCGTCGCGCGGGGTCCGCCGTCCTGGACGGTGTTCGACCTCGCCCAACTCTGCGTTCTCCGAGTCTGATCGACGCCCGCGCGCGGCCGCCCCGGCCGCGGCGCGCTGAGCCGACCCATCAGAACACTCCGAGACCCGTAGAGGGATCAACCATGACCGTTTCACGTATCCGTATCGCCACCATGCTGTCCGCCGTCGCCGTCGGTGCGTCCCTGATCGGCGCGTGCACCACCGGCGCGTCGACCGATACCGCCCCGTCGAGCACCACCGCCACCGGCGCCGCCGACCACGCCGGCCACAGCATGGGCTCGTCGGCCCCGTCGAGCAGTGCGGTCACCGCGCAGTTCAACGACGCCGACGTCGACTTCGCCACGATGATGTACCCGCACCACGCCCAGGCCGTCGAGATGGCCAAGCTCGTCGAGGGCAAGGGGGCACGCCCGGAGGTCGTCGAGCTCGCCGCCGAGGTCCAGGGCGCGCAGCAGCCCGAGATGGACGCTTTCACCCGCCTGCTCGCGCAGTGGGGCAAGCCCGCCCCCAGCGCCACCATGGAGCACGCCATGGACGGGATGATGACGCCCGCGCAGATGGAGAGGCTCGGCACCCTCCGCGGCGCCGAGTTCGACCGCGAGTGGCTCACGATGATGATCGCCCACCACAAGGGCGCCATCGCCATGGCCGACACCGAGCTCGCGAAGGGCGTCAACCCGGAGAGCCGGAAGCTCGCCGAGCAGATCAAGAGCGGCCAGCAGGCGGAGATCGCCCGCATGGAGAAGCTCCTGGCATAGCCGACAGCGGCGTCGTCACGGCCGTCGCCCGCGATCAGCGGGCGGCGGCCGTCGCGCTGGACGGCGGGGCCGCTGTCGCCCTCCCGTGAGATCCGACGAAATCATTCCACCGGAACGATTTTCGGGCACAATCAGCAGCGCACCGACGACCCACGTCATTGCTTCGAGAAAGCGAGCAACTGATGACAGCGAGGCATGCCCTCCGCAAGCCCCGGCCGATCGCACTCGCGGCGGCGGGAACAGGTCTCGCGGGCGTGCTCGCCCTCACCGGCGGCGGTGCGGATTTCCTCGCGCAGGTCGCGGCCAAGACGATCATCGTCGTCGGCGGGGCCAGCGATCCGACCGGCAAGGACCAGTGGGCCCGGATCGGCCGCGACTACACCGGCCCCGCTCCGGTCTTCGTCCAGCACCCCGCCGTCTTCGGCATCGGCTTCCCCGGCTTCGCCCTCAGCAGCGACGGCAAGCACACCTACGCGCAGTCGAACGACATCGGCGCGGCGGCCACCGTCGACGCGATCACCGCGGCGAAGCAGGACCCGAACGAGGAGGTCGTGATCTACACGATCTCCCAGGGCGCCGACGTCGTGGGCCTCGCGGTGCTGCGGTACGGAAAGGATCACCCGCTGCCGTCCGGCGGGACCGCGGGAATCACCGTCATCGAGCAGGGCAGCCCGAGCTTCATCCGCTCCGGTGCGTGGAACCTGATTCCCGCGGGGATCCCGGGTCTCCACAACGGACCCGTCCACAACGACGGCGCGTCCGGCGCGAAGGTCGTCAGCATCTGCGTCAAGGGCGATTTCGGCTGCGGGATGGGCGTCAACCCCCTGATCGCCGCGTTCTACTTCCCGCCGGGATTCCTGATGCACGGCACCGTCTACACCGCGGAGAACATCGGCCGCTACTCCCCGATCACCGGCGAGGCCTTCACGCCGGGATCAACTCCCGAGACGCCCGTCGGCACCCGCACCGAGACCCGCAACGGCAACACCGTCACCGTCGAGACCTACGCGAACGGCACCGTCAAGCGGACGTGGACCGAGGACAACACGACGTGGGTGTCGATCGACACGGGCGAGAATCCGTGGGGCTGGATGCTGCGCCGCAACGGCATCGACGTGCCGAAGGAGTTCGACCAGCTCCTGAACGCACTGATTCCGGTGCCCGAGCCCGGTGACTCCGGCCTGATTCCCGGACTGCCCGTCTCCTCGCCGGACGACCGGGCCGCGTCGCCCGCACGGCACGGCGCCGCACGGCCCGACGCGGTCACCGTCGCCGAGCTGGTCGCGAGCAGCGAGCAGATGACGACGCCCGCGGTCGAGCCGGTGGCGCCGACGGAGCAGGCGACCGCCGTGGTGCCCGCACCGTCGACTCCCCCGACCGAGCCGGGCGCGACGCCGGAGCCAGTCACCGGTGGCTCGGTCCCGTCGACCCCCTCGGACCCGCCGGCCGAGACCCCCGCGCCCGAGGCCCCGTCCACCGAGGTCGCACCGTCGGAGACCCCGGCGGCCGAGGTCTCCGAGCCCGACGCGACCGAGCAGGCCACGAGCGCCGCGGCGGAGACCGCCGCCTAGCCGTAGACCTCGTCGTACAGGGCGACGATCTCGGCGGCGTCGGGGACGCGCGGGTTGTTGCCGGGTGAGCCCGACGCCAGGGCCTGCTCCGCCATGAGCGGGGCCAGCTCGTCCCACCGCGCCTTGTCGATGCCGTACGCGCGCGGCGTGGGCACCGCCAGGTCGGTGCAGAGCTGCTCGATCTCGCCGACGAGCGCCTGTGCGAGGGCCTGGTCGGAGTCGCCCGCCAGCCCGTACGCCCGGGCGCAGTCCGCGTAGCGGGCCGGCGCCGCGCCGACGGAGAAGCGCATCACCGCGGGCAGCAGCATCGCGTTCGAGAGCCCGTGCGCCACATGGAAGTGTGCGCCGATCGGCCGGCTCATGCCGTGCACGAGCGCGACCGAGCTGTTCGAGAAGGCGACACCGGCCTGCGTGGCGGCGAGCATCATCGCCTCGCGGGCCGGGCGGTCGGCACCGTCGGCGTAGACGGCCCGGATGTTGGCGGAGATCGTCGAGATCGCGGTGAGGGCGAAGCCGTCGGCGAACGGATTCGCCTTGCGGCTGACGTACGCCTCGATCGCGTGGGTGAGGGCGTCCACGCCGGTGTCCGCCGTGAGTCGCGCGGGCATCGACAGGGTGAGCTCGTAGTCGACGATCGCCGCGACCGGCAGGAACGCCGGCCCCGGGCAGAGCATCTTCTCGTCGCTGGCGCTGTCGGTGATGATGCTGAACTGCGTGGCCTCGCTGCCGCTGCCGGCCGTCGTCGGGATCGCGATCACCGGGAGCGCAGGCCCGACGGTGACCGTCGGGGCCTTGTAGTCCCGCATCGTGCCGCCGCCCGCAGCGAGCACCGCGAGGGCCTTCGCCGTGTCCAGGGGGCTGCCGCCGCCGAGGCCGATGACGCAGTCCGCGCCGTGCTCGCGGACCACGGCGAGGCCGGGCGCGAGCGAATCGGTGGTCGGGTCGGGCACCGTGCGGTCGAAAACCGACACCTCGCAGCCGGCGTCGGTCAGGGCCGCGACCAGCCGAGCGACGGTGCCCTGCGCGGAGAGGAAGGCGTCCGTCACGACCACCGGTCGGGAGAAGCCGAGGTCCCGGACCAGGCGGCCGGAGTCGGCGAGTGCGCCCCCTCCGACCGCGAGCCGACGGGGAAGTCCTATCTGCGCTGCAGTCATGCCACGAACGTACCTAGACTCCTTCCCATGGCTGAGCAGATCGGTGAAGGCACACACGAATTCGAGCCGCACCACGCCGCGATCGGGGACCGTCTCAACTGGCTGCGGGCGGGCGTGCTCGGCGCGAACGACGGGCTGATCTCGACGGCGGGCATCGTCATCGGCGTGGCCGCGGCCACTGGCGAGTCCTCGGCGATCCTCACCGCGGGCATCGCGGGCCTCACCGCGGGTGCGGTGTCGATGGCGCTCGGCGAGTACGTCTCGGTGAGCACGCAGCGCGACACCGAGGTCGCGCTCATCGCCAAGGAGAAGGCCGAGCTCAAGGAGATGCCCGACGACGAGTTCGCCGAGCTGGAGCAGATCTACCGGCAGAAGGGGCTCTCCCCCACGACGGCGCGCCTCGTCGCCGAGGAGCTCACGGCGAACGACCCGCTGCAGGCGCACCTCGACGCCGAGCTCGGCATCGACGAGGAGAACCTCACCAGTCCGGTCGCGGCGGCGTTGTCCTCGGCCGTCTCGTTCAGCGTGGGCGCGAGCATCCCGATCCTGGCCTCGCTCATCGAGGGGCAGCGGATCCTCGCCATCGTGCTGGCCGTGCTGGTGGGGCTCGCGCTCACCGGCTACGTCTCCGCGCGGCTGGGCGACGCGGACGTCCGGCGCGCGACGGCCCGCGTCGTGATCGGCGGCCTCATCGCGATGGCCGTCACCTACGCCGTGGGTAAGCTCCTCGGCACCACTGGAATCGCCTGAGGAGGCCGCGAGTGATCGCTCGGTTCGCAGACAAGACGCCCCGCATCGCCGAGACGGCGTGGGTGGCCGAGACCGCCACCGTCGTGGGCGACGTGGAGCTCGGGCCGGGCGTCGGGGTGTTCTACAGCGCCGTGGTCCGCGGCGACACGACGCCCATCGTCATCGGCGAGAACAGCAACGTCCAGGACGGCGTGGCGATGCACGCCGACCCGGGCTTCCCGCTGACCGTCGGCGAGCGGGTGTCCATCGGACACAACGCCGTGGTGCACGGCTGCACCGTCGGCGACGACGTGCTCATCGGGATGGGCGCGGTCGTGCTCAACGGCGCGGTGATCGGCGCCGGCAGCCTGATCGCCGCCAACGCGCTGGTCCCCCAGGGGATGGAGGTGCCGCCCGGCTCGATGGTCGCGGGGGTGCCCGCCAAGGTGCGGCGCGAGCTGTCCGAGGACGAGCGCGCCGGGATCACCGCGAACGCGGCCGGCTACCAGTTCCTCACGCAGGCCCACGCGACGCAGACCGGACCGGCGTAGCTCGGACCCGTCGGGCCGAGGCCGGTCGACTCAGAGTCCGGACCACACCATCGTCGCGCCGGAGTGCCCGGCGGCGATCACGCCCCAGATGCACGCGGCGGCGGCCAGCGTCGACAGCACGCCCAACACGACGGACCCCGCGCGACCGGACAGCACCGTCGCCCCGGAGGCGCGGGAGGCGACCGCCGGGCTGGACCCGGCCCACACCAGGACCGCGACGACGAGCAACGCCAGCGACCACAGGAACGTGGCCGTCCCCTGGGTCTCGTGGCCCGCGATCTGCTCGCGCATCCCCTCCATCGACGGGCGCTGCTCCAGCTTCTCCCCCGACTCCTTCGCGAGGTAGCACGCCAGCGCCGCGACCAGCGCCAACACGGGCAATCCGACGCCCAACCGGGCGCGGGCCGCGGGCCACCACGCGGCGACGACGAGGGCCAGCGCGGCGAGCGGCAACAGGACCACCGCGGCATGGACCAACAGCGGATGACTCGGAATTCCCGCGATCTCGGTGAGCACGCATCAATGCTGGCAGAGTGGACCCTGTGATGCAGACAACTCAGCCAACCTTCTGCCCCACGCGGCGCGCGGTGCTCGCGGCCCTTCCCGGTATCGCGATCCTGCCCGTCGCGGTGGCCTGTGGAACGACCTCGAAGACCGACGACTCCTCGTCGGGCTCCACTCCAGCGAACGACACCTCGTCGAACGGCACCTCCGGCGGCGGCACGGCGCCGGGCGGCGGCGCCCGGATCCCCGTTGCCCAGGTGCCCGTCGGGAGCGCCGTGGTGATCGCGGGCGCGAAGCCCTACGTGGTCGCCCAGCCCACCGACGGAGCGTTCGTCGCCTTCGACGCCGCGTGCACCCATCAGGGCGTGACCGTGGCGGCGCAGGACGGCCTGTCCCTGCAGTGCCCGGCGCACGGGAGCAAGTTCAACGGCGGCACGGGCGCGGTCGAGGGCGGGCCCGCGAAAACGGCGCTGGCCTCGGTCCCCGTGCGCCGCGACGGGGAGAACCTCGTCGTCGGGTGACGCCGGGGTGATAGACGTAGACCCGCAAGCTACCGCGTTGTAGCATGGCGGGAACGTTATTGAATTGGTCTCAGTAGGCAGCCACCGCCGGGACCGTCACCACTTCGACGAGGAGACTCCCGTGGCCAATCCCGAGGCGATCTACAAGGACGTGCTCATCGTGGGCGCCGGTCTCGCCGGCATCGACACCGCCTACCGCGTGTCGAACGAGATCCCGCACTTCAGTTACGCCGTTCTCGAGCAGCGCGCCGAGATGGGCGGCACCTGGGACCTGTTCAAGTACCCCGGTATCCGCTCCGATTCCGACATCTTCAGCCTCAGCTACCCCTTCCTCCCGTGGAAGGGCACCAACCGCCTCGCCAGCGGCCCGGAGATCAAGGCCTACATCGAAGAGGCCGCCGCGAAGTTCGGCATCACCAAGAACATCAGCTTCAACACCAAGGTCGGCACCGTCGACTTCGACTCGCGTACCGACCTGTGGTCCGTCACGGCGGAGCGCGACGGCGAGCAGGTCGTGTACCAGTCGCGCTTCCTCGTCGCGTGCACCGGCTACTACAACTACGAGGCGGGCTACGAGCCGCCCTTCCCCGGCGTGGACCGGTTCCAGGGCCAGATCGTGCACCCGCAGCACTGGCCCGAGGACCTCGACTACAAGGACAAGAAGGTCGTGGTCATCGGGTCCGGCGCCACCGCCATCACCCTGATCCCGTCGATGGCCGACGACGTCGAGCACATCACCATGCTGCAGCGCTCCCCCACGTACGTGCTGCCGGTCCCCAACGCCGACCCGCTGACGATGTTCGGCGCGAAGGTGCTCCCGGCGACCGTCTCGCACAACATCACTCGCAACGTGAACGCCGTGATCAACGTCGGCCAGTACGTCCTCGCACGGTCGTTCCCGAAGACCTCGCGCAAGTTCCTGCGCAAGCTCAACCAGGCCATGCTGCCCGAGGGCTACGACGTGGACGTCCACTTCAAGCCGAAGTACGAGCCCTGGGACCAGCGCCTCTGTGTCGTCCCGAACGGCGACCTGTTCAAGACGATCAAGGACGGCAAGGCCGAGGTGGTCACCGACACCATCGAGACCTTCACCGAGAAGGGCATCCGCCTGACCTCGGGCCGTGAGCTCGAGGCCGACATCGTGATCACCGCGACCGGCCTGCAGCTGCTGGCCTTCGGCGGCGTCGAGGTCAACGTCGACGGCGCCCCGATCAAGCCCAACGACAAGTTCGCGTACAACGGCTACATGCTCGAGGGTGTGCCGAACTTCGCGTTCATCATCGGCTACACCAACAACTCGTGGACGCTGCGCGCCGACATCTCGGCCCGCGGCATCGCCCGCCTCCTCAACCACATGGTGGTCAAGGGCTACACGCACGTCGAGCCGCAGGTCGGCGGCAAGGTGCTGACCGAGCACCCCGCGCTCGACCTGAGCTCGGGCTACGTGCAGCGGTCGCCCGACGCGATGCCCAAGGCCGCCACGGAGCAGCCGTGGATGATCCGGCACAACTTCGTGCTGGACTCGCTGGACTACCAGCGCTCGCGCGTCGACGCCCCCGAGCTGAAGTTCGGCACCGTCGCGGCGGCGTCGAAGGCCGGCGTCTGATCGCCTGACCCGGAACCGGAAGAACCCGCCCCCTCCGAGGAGGGGGCGGGTTCTTTCGTCGTGTGCGGGCCGGGAGGCCCTCCGGGAAGGGGCCTACGAGCCCTGCACGTAGGTGCCGCCGACGGTGTTGCGCACCACGATCGGCGAGCCGATCGGGAAGTTGTCGTAGAAGTACTTGCCGTTGGCGGTGCTCACGTTGAGGCAGCCGTGGCTCACGTTGGAGACGCCCTGCTGGTTCACGGACCACGGGGCGGCGTGCACGAAGATGCCGCTCCAGGACATGCGCGTGGCGTACTCGACGTAGGTGCGGTAGCCCTCCGGGGAGTCGACCGGCACGCCGTACGTGGACGAGTCCATGTACATGTCGCGCTTCTTCTCCATGGTGTAGTACGTGCCGTTCGGCGTGGGGTGCTTGTTGGTGCCGAAGGACGTCGGCATGGTCTTGACGACCTCGCCGTCGTGCCACACGGTGATCTGCTTGGTGTTGTCGTCCGCGAGGGCGACCCAGCCGGTCTTGGTGGCGACGGGAGGCTCCGGCGAGGCCGCGACGGTCGTGCTCGTCTCGGTGGCGCCCGAGGGCGTGGACGGGCCGGTGGGTCGCGGCGTGGCCGGGCGCGGGGTGGTCGGGCGCGACGGGGTGGTGGGCGCCGCGCCCGCGACGGCCGCGGAGGCCGTCGCGGCGACGATCGCCGCTGCGGCGCCCGCGCCGAGGCGTGCGAAGCCGCGCCGGTCGACGCCGGTGGGACCGAGGTTCCGGTCAGTCATCGTTGTTCCTCCTGCGGTATCAAGCTTTGCGCACGATTCTACGGGTCCAGGGCCTCAGGTGAAGAAATCCCTGAACCTGAGCTGAGGATCACACCGCTCGCGTTCAGCATCCAATGGACCACGAAGCAGGGCCACCACCTGCCGGTTCGTCGCGCGAGGGCGTCCATCAGGGCCCCGAAGCCCGCGGTGACGCCGATTGTCGGAAGGACGGGGTCGTGAGCGCTGTGCGCGGCGCCGACGTGCCACAAACCGAACGTCAGCGGCCCCGCCACGGCGCCCGCCCGTCGGCCGTAGGCGGCCTCCAGCGCCGGCGTCAGCGCCCCGCGGAAGAGCAGTTCCTCCGGCAGCGCGGTGCCCAGCGGGATGTCCACGAGGACCCACTTCGCCCGGTTCGACGGTGCCTCCCGCCGCACAGGCCGGACGAGGGCCAGGCCCGCCCCGGCGAGCGCTCCCCCGGCGGCGACGCCAGCCGCCGTCGGGACGTGCGACCGGGCGAGGGCGGCGTCCGCGGCGCAGAAGGCGAGGGTCGCCGCCGAGCGGGCGTCCCGGTTCCAGCCGAACCGGTCCGCGAGGCGCGGCAGCGCCGCGTTGGACCACGCCACCGCGGCGCCCGCCGCCAGCGCGGGTGCTCCCCGCCGAGCCCGGGTCACTGCATCGTCACCCACGAGCCGAGCGAGCGGAACAGCGTGGCGGAGAAGGGCAGGTCGCTTCCGTAGCGCGCCGGATCGCGGGAGGCGTCCTCCTGCAGGGCGTGGCTCACGCCGCGCAGCCGCACGTAGTTCGCGTGGGTGCCGGTCATCACGTCGGCGAGGTCCTGCGTGGCGGAGCAGTCGACCGCGACGTCCGCGTCCGAGCAGGTGACGATGTTGTGCTTCTGCGGCGGCAGGGTCATCGCGGTGCGCAGTACGTCGGGCGTCCCCGCGGGCAGGCCGGTCAGCACGGGCTCGATGAGGGCCATCGGCACGGCAGCGCGTCCGGTGGCGCCGGTGCCCAGCGCAAGTGTCAGGGCCGCCGACGCACCGTGCCCGACGGCCAGCAGCCGGTCGTCGCCCAGGCCGGACCGCTCGGCGAGCGCCGTGAGACCCTTCCCCGCGCGGTCCAGCTGGGCCGCGTAGTCCGGGGCGTCCGACGGTGCGCCGTCGAACCGCAGCGAGGCCACGCCGTGCTGGGCGAGCATCACCGAGAGCTCGCGCGCGGCGATCTGCCCGGCCCGGTCGGACCCGGCGAGGATCAGCGCGGCGCGCAGTCGCTGCGGGTTGCGCGGCGAGACGTAGACGGCGGCGCCCGCGCTCACGGGCACCTGGACCGTCGACTCGTTCCAGTCCGCGGGCAGCGCCGCGGGCGCGGGCGGCGCGGGCTCCTGCGAGATCACCGGGGTGGGCTTGTCCGACGCGCACGACGCGACGGCGAGCAGCATCGCGAGGAGCACTGCGGCGAACCGCGTCCGGGCGTGGGTCATCGACTTCCCTCTCGTGGTTCGGCGCGTGGTCAGCGCAGGCGTTCTGCGGCGCGCGCGGTCTCGACGAGCCGGTCCGCGAGCTCGGCGAGTTCGGCCGGCTCGGCGCCCTCGGCGATGGCGGTCCGCACGTCCTCCGCGGCGCATCTCACCTCGAACATACGCTCCCCGACCGACTCGGCCTCGTCCGCGGTGAGGACCACGGAATCCGGAGGCAACGAGGTACCGGCGAGGGCGTTGCGGGACTCGTAGGCGCGCTGCCGGCAGGACCGGCGGCAGTACTTGCGGGTGCGGCCCGGCCCCTCGGAGACCACCTCGCGCCCGCACCACGCACATGCGGCGGACCTGCGACGGCGAGCGGTGGTCATGGGCCGCAGTCTAGTGAACCGGGTAGACTGGGAATGTTCGGCGTAGGCATGAGGTTGGGAGAAGCATGGCAGATCGAGTTCTACGGGGCAGCCGCCTTGGCGCGGTGAGCTATGAGACGGATCGGGACCACGACCTCGCTCCGCGCCGGGTGGCGCGGTACCGCACGGACAACGGTGAGGAGTTCGACGTCCCGTTCGCGGACGACGCCGAGCTCCCCGGCACCTGGCTGTGCAAGAACGGGCTCGAGGGCACCCTGATCGACGGGGTCGCACCTGAGGAGAAGAAGGCGAAGCCGCCGCGCACGCACTGGGACATGCTGCTCGAGCGGCGGTCCGAGGGCGAGCTCGAGGAGCTCCTCAAGGAGCGGCTGGACCTGCTCAAGGCGCGGCGCGGTAAGTAACGCGAGGTTCGTCCGACGAACACGAAGGGTCCCGGATCACTCCGGGGCCCTTCGGCGTTCCTGCGGTCCTACTTGCCGCGCAGTTTCTGCAGCTTGCGCTTGCGGGCCCGGAAGCCCCACTTCGGCACCAGGGTGGCCGCCTCCTTGAAGATCGAGCCGCTCATCTTCGAGTCGCCGATCACCCGCTCGGTGAAGGTGATGGGCACCTCGACCACGGTGAAGCCGGCCTGCACGGCGCGCCAGGTCAGGTCGATCTGGAAGCTGTAGCCCAGCGACTCGACCTCGTCGAGGCCGAGGCCCTCCAGGGTCTCGCGGCGGAAGGCCTTGTAGCCGCCGGTGATGTCGCGAATGCGGGTGCCCAGCATGACCTGGCTGTACACGTTGCCGCCGCGCGAGATCAGCTGGCGCGAGAGCGGCCAGTTCACGGTCTTGCCGCCGAAGACGTAGCGGGAACCGATCACCAGGTCGGCGCCGGCGTCGATCGCGGCGAGGTGCCGCTCGAGCTGCTCCGGGGCGTGCGAGCCGTCGGCGTCCATTTCGACGATGACGCGGTAGTCGCGCTCCAGGGCCCACTTGAAGCCCGCGATGTAGGCGCCGCCGAGGCCGTTCTTCTCGGCCCGGTGCAGCACGTGGATCCGGGGATCCTCGGCCGCCAACGAGTCGGCGAGGTCGCCGGTCCCGTCGGGGCTGTTGTCGTCGACCACGAGCACGTCGACACCGGGCTGCGCGCGGTGCAGCCGGCCCACGATGAGCGGCAGGTTCTCCAGCTCGTTGTACGTGGGGATGATCACCAGCGTCTTCGACGACGGCGCTGACGTCTCACTCATGCAGGTTCCTCGGTCCGTGGGCGGGGCTGAAACAGACCTCCATCGTGCCTTATCGCCATCGCGATTCCGCAGAGGGTGGCCACGAGCAGTGCCACCTCGCCCCAATCCCCCAGTCGCGCGGCCGGGGTGAGGCCGTCGCGCAGGCGGATCGTCTCGACGAGGTGGTCGTTGGTCCAGATGCTCGTCTGCCGGGTCACCTCGCCGTCGGGGCGCACCAGGGCGCTCACCCCGGTGGTGGCCGCGACCACCACGTCGCGGTCCAGCTCGACGGCCCGGACGCGGGACATGCCGAGCTGCTGGTAGGTCATCCCGGTGCGGCCGAAGGTGGCGTTGTTGGTGGGCACGGTGAGCACCTGCGCGCCGTTCTCGACGGAGCCGCGCAGCGCCCGGTCGAAGGCCACCTCGTAGCAGGTGGCGACGCCGAGCGGGACGCCGTTCGGGCGCACCACGCCCGGCCCGCTGCCCGGGGTGAAATCGTTCGCGAGGTCGACGTAGTCGCTGAACAGGCGGAAGAAGTCCCTCATCGGCATGGTTTCGCCGAAGGGCTGCAGGATCGCCTTGTCGTGCCGCTCCAGCGGGCCGCTCGCGTCGATGAGGATCATGCTGTTGTAGTAGCGGCCGGTGCCGTCGTAGTGCACGGTGCCGACCAGGATGGGGGCGCCCACGTCGGCGGCCGCCGCGCGGATCCGGGCCGCGACATCCGGGTCGCGTTCCGGGGAGACGTCCGAGGAGTTCTCCGGCCAGATCACCACGTCGGGCTGCTTCTGGCGACCCTCCCGGACCTCGGTCGCGAGTCGGTGCGTCTCGGTCAGGTGGTTGGTGAGCACGGCCTCGCGCTGGGTCGCGACGTCCCAGCGCTGCTCCGGCACGTTCCCCTGGATCGCGGCGATGGTCACCTCGCGCCCCGCCGACGGTGCGCCGACGGCCGGCCACGCCGCCGCCGCGCCGATCGCGACGAGGGCGGCCGCGGCCGCGGGCAGCAGGAACGTCCGACGGTCCGCGCGACGGTACGCCGCGACGCCCGCGGCGGCGAGGGCCGCGCCGAGCAGCGCCACCACGAAGGACAGGCCGGGCGCGCCGATGTACCGAGCGAGGGCGAGCAGCGGACCGTCGGCCTGGCTGAAAGCGAGCCGGCCCCACGGGAAGCCGCCGAAGGGGAAGGAGGCGCGGGCCCACTCGGTCACGGAGAACGCCGCCGCGACCCAGACGGGGCCGCCGGGGGCGCGGGCCACGCGCGTCGCGATCAGCCCGAAGGCGCCGTAGTAGAGCGCGCAGGTGATCCCGAGGCCGATCCACGGGAGGGCTCCGACCATGGAGTCGATCCACTTCAGCAGCGGGATGAACAGGCCCAGACCGGCGAGGATGCCGTATCCGAAGCCGCCGCGGAGTGTCGGGCGCTCGCGGGTGGCGAGCACGGCGACGAGCACCGCGACGCCGACCGGCGCGAGCCACCACAGGCCCGCGGGCGGGAAGGCGAAGAACAGCGCGACGCCGGCGAGCAGCGCGGCTCCCCCGCGGACCAGGAGTGTCACGCCGCGAACACCGTCCGGCCGTCGACCACGGTGCGCTGGCAGCGGGGCAGGCGGGCGCCGGGCGCGAGGTCGGGCAGCGGCGCGACGCCGGCGCGGGGGTCGGTCGACCAGCGCTGCACGGCGTCCGACGGTGCGCGGACCACCAGCTCGTCGGCGTCCCACACCGCGAACGTCGCGGGCGCGCCGGGGACCAGGGTCCCGGCGACGCCGTCGCGGACTCCCCCGGCGCGCCAGGCGCCGCGGGTGGCGGCGGCGAACGCGGCGCGGGGCGAGACGGCGCTGCCCGGCGTGTGGTGCTGCGTCGCGGCACGGAGGGTGGCCCAGGGATCGAGCGGGGTGACGGGCGAATCCGAGGAGAAGGCGAGCGGCACGGCGTTCTTCGCGAGCAGGGCGAAGTCGTTGAGGGTCGCGGCACGCTCGGCGCCGAGGCGGCGCGCGTACATCCCGTCGGGGCCGCCCCACAGGGCGTCGAACTGCGGCTGCATCGAGGCGTTGACGCCCCAGTCGCCGAGTTTCGCGGCCTCGTCCGGTGTGACCATCTCCGCGTGCTCGATCCGGTGCCCGCAGGAGGCGACCCGCGGCCCGCCGAAGGCGTCGACGGCCGCCGCGAACGCGGCGACCACCCGGGCGACCGCCGCGTCGCCGATGGCGTGGAAGCCTGCCTGGATCCGGGCTCGGGTGCAGGCCAGGACGTGCGCGGTGACGGCGTCCTGGTCGAGGTAGGCGACGCCGGTCGACGGTGCGTCCGCGTACGGCGCGTGCAGCAGGGCGGTGCGGCTGCCGAGCGAGCCGTCGACGAAGAGGTCGCCGGCCAGGCCGTCCGCCCCGGTGCGGTAGATGATCGCGCGGGCGTGGTCGGCGTCGCGGGCGGCCTCGCCCCAATAGCGGCGCACGTGGACGCCGTGGTCGAGGGCGCCGAGGAGGGTGAAGTCGCGCTCCCCCGCGATGTCGGGCCCGCCGCACTCGTGGACGGCGGCGATACCGGCGGCCGCGGCGGCGTCGAGGGCGGCGGTCTGGGCGGCGGTGATCTGCGCGGCGGTGAGAGCGTCGGTGGCTGCCGCGCGGACGGCGTGGTGCGCGGCGGCGGTGAGCGGACCGTCGGGCGAGAAGCCGGCGAGGCCCTCCAGGCCGGGCGCGAGGGCGCGCAGCGCGGTGCTGGCCTGCGCGGAGTGCTCGTCGATGCGGGCCGCGTAGATCACGCGGTGCTCGTCGAGGTCGGTGCGCTGCAGCGGGCGTTCCCAGGTCGTGTCGTCCCATCCGCGGGCGATGACGGTGTCGCCGGAGGCGCCGGAGAGCGCCGCGCGGACGGCGTCGAGTCCGCCGGTGAGGTCGGGGCCGGTGAGCGCGAGGCCCGTCGCGGTCACGTGCACGTGGGTGTCGACGAAGGCGGGCGCGACGAAGGCGCCGGCGAGGTCGGTGACCTGCGCGTCCGGGTGCAGGGCCCGCGCCGCGCGATCCTCCCCGATCCAGCCGATCACCCCGTTCTCGACGGCGATCGCAGTGGCGGTGGTGGACGTGGGCGTGTAGATCCGCCCGCCGACGAGCAGTTCGGTGGTCACGAAGGACCAGTCTGCCAACTACGGGGCGGGCGGCAACTCGCGGTACCCCGGGCGCGGTCCCGGGCCGCCGAAGTCGACCACGGGCTCGGCCGGCGTGCGCTGGTCGGTGACCACGTCACCGTCGACGACGGTGCCGTAGCCGCGCGGCTGGCCGGCGAGGACCGTGACCAGGCCGGACTCCTCGACGAAGGACGCGACGCGCTTGGCGCCGACGTACGCGACCGCGGGCCGGACCACCGCGCGCACCGGCTTGACCAACAGCAGCAGGCCGAGGGCGGTGCTCACCACGCCGGGCACGGCGAGCAGGAAGACGGCCGCCGCGAGGATCGCAGTGTCCATCAGCGCGGGGCCCGCGGACCGCTGCCCGTCGAGGGCCTCTCCGAGGTCGCGGAGCACGCCCGCGGCGGTCCGGCGCAGCATGAGCACGCCGAGCACGGTGGCGCCGATCATCGCCAGCACGGCCCAGCCGAAGCCGAGCCAGGACACCAGCCCGGCGAACGCCGCGATCTCCACGACGATGTAGGTCAGGAACGCGAAGAGCTTCATACCGGTACAACGGGCGAACCGGGCGAATGGTTCCCGGCCCCCTCGCAATTGAACGACGTTTTGGAGAGGAAACCCGCAGGTGGCGTTCTCCAAAACGACGTTCAATCGGGGATCAGCGGTCCTCGAGGTCGCCTTCGGTGTCGAGGTAGGCCTGCTGGAGGGCGGCGAGGAGCTCGGGGTCCGGGGATTTCCACAGCTCGCGCTGCGAGGCCTCCAGGAGCCGCTCGGCGATGCCGTGCAGCGCCCACGGGTTGGACTCCTCCATGAACTTCCGGTTCTCGGGATCGAGGACGTAGTTCTCGGTGAGCTTCTCGTACATCCAGTCGGCCATCACGCCGGCGGTGGCGTCGAAGCCGAAGAGGTAGTCGACCGTCGCGGCCATCTCGAAGGCGCCCTTGTAGCCGTGCCGGCGCATCGCCGCCATCCACCGCGGGTTCACGACGCGGGCGCGGAAGACGCGGTTCGTCTCCTCGCTCAGCGTGCGCGTCCGCACCGCGTCCGGCCGGGTCGAGTCGCCGACGTAGGCCTCGGGGTCCGAACCGGTGAGGTGACGGACCGTCGCGACCATGCCGCCGTGGTACTGGAAGTAGTCGTCCGAGTCGGCGATGTCGTGCTCGCGAGTGTCGATGTTCTTCGCCGCGACGTTGATCCGCCGGTACGCGGCGCGCATGTCGTCGGCGGCCGGCGCACCGTCGAGCCCGCGGCCGTAGGCGTAGCCGCCCCAGGCCGTGTAGACCTCGGCGAGGTCGGCGTCGCTGCGCCAGTTCTTCGAGTCGATGAGCTGCAACAGGCCGGCGCCGTAGGTGCCGGGCTTGGAGCCGAACACCCGCGTGGTGGCCCGACGGGGATCGCCGTGGTCCGCGAGCGCGGCGCGGGTGTGCGCGGCGACGAAGTTGGAGTCGTCCGGCTCGTCGAGCTGCGCCACCAGCTGCACGGCGTCGTCGAGCATCGCCACGACGTGCGGGAAGGCGTCGCGGAAGAAGCCGGAGATGCGGACGGTGACGTCGATGCGCGGGCGGCCGAGCTCCTCCAGTCCGATGACCTCGAGGCCGGACACGCGCCGGGACTGCTCGTCCCACACGGGCGTGACGCCGAGCAGCGCCAGCACCTCGGCGATGTCGTCGCCGGCGGTACGCATGGCCGACGTGCCCCACACCGACAGCCCCACCGACTTCGGGTACTCGCCGTGCTCGCCGCAGTACCGCGAGACCAGCGAGGCGGCCAGCTCCTGCCCCGTCGCCCAGGCGAGCCGCGAGGGCACCGCCTTCGGGTCCACGGAGTAGAAGTTGCGGCCGGTCGGCAGCACGTTGATCAGCCCGCGCAGCGGCGAGCCCGACGGGCCCGCGGGCACGAAGCCGCCGGCGAGCGCGCGCAGCACGTGGTCGAGCTCGTCGCCGGTGCGGCGCAGTCGGGGCACGACCTCGGTCGCCGCGAAGTCCAGGATCTTGGCCACGGCCGGGTCGTCCGTGAGGCCCGGCATCGCCGACGGTGCCCAGTCGGCGGCCGCGGCGGCGACGACGAGCTCGCGGGCGCGGGCCTCGAACTCGTCCGTCCTCGCCTTCGACGCGGTGCCGTCCTCCTCCAGGCCCAGCGCCTCGCGCAGGCCCGGCGTGTGCACGGAGCCCGCCCACATCTGCTTGGCCCGGAGCATGGCGAGCACGAGGTCGGTCTCCGCGTCGCCCGACGGTGCCGCGCCCAGGATGTGCAGGCCGTCGCGGATCTGGACGTCCTTGATCTCGCACAGCCAGCCGTCGACGTGCAGGATCATGTCGTCGAAGGCGTCCTCGTCGGGCTGGTTCTCCAGGCCGAGGTCGTGATCGAGCTTCGCCGCCTGCAGCAGCGTCCAGATCTGCTGCCGGATCATCGGCAGCTTCGCCGGGTCCAGGCTCTGCACGTTGGCGTATTCGTCTAGGTGCTGCTCCAGCCGCGCGATGTCGCCGTAGCTCTCCGCGCGCGCCATCGGCGGGATGAGGTGGTCGACGAGCACGGCGTGCGCGCGGCGCTTGGCCTGCGTGCCCTCGCCCGGGTCGTTGACCAGGAACGGGTAGATCAGCGGCAGGTCGCCGAGCGCGGCGTCGGTGCCGCACGAGGCGGACATGCCGAGCGTCTTGCCGGGCAGCCATTCCAGGTTGCCGTGCTTGCCGAGGTGGATGACCGCGTCGGCGCCGAAGCCGTGCTCGCGGTCGGCGAGCCAGCGGTAGCTCGCCAGGTAGTGGTGGCTGGGCGGCAGGTCCGGGTCGTGGTAGATCGCGACGGGGTTCTCGCCGAAGCCGCGCGGCGGCTGCACCATGACGGTGAGGTTCCCGAACCGCAGCGCGGCGATCGCGATATCGCCCGAGCCGGTGGTGAACAGCGAGCCGGGCGCCTCGCCCCAGTGCTCGATCACCGCGTCGCGCAGGTCCTGCGGGAGCGTCGCGAACCAGGCGCGGTAGGTCGCGGGGTCGACGGTGACCTCGCTCCCGTCGAGCCGCTCGTCGGAGAGCCAGTCCGGATCCTGGCCGCCACGGGCGATGACGGCGTGGATGAAGGCGTCGGAGTCGTCGGCCTCGAGCCCGGGGATGTCCGACGGTGCGCCGACGTCGTAGCCCGCGTCCGCGAGGCGACGGATCAGTTCCAGCGCCGACTGCGGCGTATCCAGGCCGACGGCGTTGCCGATGCGGGCGTGCTTGGTGGGGTACGCCGAGAGCATGAGCGCGATCTTCTTGTCCGCGTTCGGAATGGAGCGCAGCCGCGCGTGCCGCAGCGCGAGGCCCGCGACCCGGTCGGCGCGCTCGGCGTCCGGGACGTACGCGGGCAGCCCGTCGTCGCCGATCTCCTTGAAGGAGAAGGGCACGGTGATGATCCGGCCGTCGAACTCCGGGATCGCGACCTGTGTCGCCACGTCGAGCGGGCTGAGGCCGTCGTCGCTGCCCTCCCACTGCTCGCGGGAGGTGGTGAGCGCCAGGGCCTGCAGGATCGGGATGTCGAGCGCGGCGAGGCGGCCCACGTCCCAGGACTCGTCGTCGCCGCCGGCCGCGGCACCGGCGGCGTTGACGCCGCCCGCGGCGAGCACCGTGACGACCAGGGAGTCGAGCGTGCTGAGCTCGGCGAAGAGGGCGTCGTCGGCGGTGCGCAGCGAGGCGCAGAAGATCGGCACCGCCACGGCGCCGCGCGCTTCGATCGCCGTGGCGAGCGCGTCGATGTAGGCGGTGTTGCCCGCGAGGTGCTGGGCGCGGTAGTACAGCACGCCGATCCGCGGGCCGTCCTGCGCCGCCGCGGGCCGGTCCACGATCCCCCACTGCGGCGCCGCAACCGGGGGCTCGAAGCCGTCGCCGGTGAGCAGCACCGTATCCGAGAGGAAGTGGTACAGCTGCGCCAGATTGTCGGGGCCACCCTCGGCGAGGTAGGCGTGTGCCTGGGTGGCGACGCCGGCGGCCACCGTCGAGGCCTCCATGAGGTCGGCGTCGGGCGCCTGCTCCCCCGAGACCACGACGACCGGCTTCCCGCTGGCCGCCAGCGCGTCGAGGCCGCTCTCCCAGTAGCGGCGGCCGCCGAGGATGCGCACCAGCACGATGTCGGCACCGTCGAGCAGGCCGGGGAGGTCGAGCTCCACGCTGATCCGCGCGGGGTTGGCCCAGCGGTAGTCGGCGCCGCTGGCCTTCGCGCTGAGGAGGTCGGTGTCCGAGGTGGAGAGGAGAAGGATCACCTCACCAACCCTAGTGGGCGCCGATTCAGACGATCGTGCCCGAGTGCAGTCCGGGCAGGCGACCGTACGCGCCGCGGATGTGCGCCTCCGTGAGCTCGGCGGCGCGGGCGGAGTCCCCCGCCTCGATCGCGGCCAGGATCGCCCGGTGCTCCTCCTGCAGGACCGCGGTGAGCGCCGGCCAGTCGTCGATCTCCTCGAACGCGGCGAGGATCCCCGGGCGGAGGGCGCCGCGGATGGCGACCGTCACCGTCGTGACGAGGCGGTTCCCGCAGGCCTCGGCGATCGCGGTGTGGAAATCGGTGTCGGCGTCGTTGAAGGCGGCGCGGTCGTCGCCGGCGGCATCCATCGCGGCGAGCGCGGCGCGGACCGGCGCCAGCGCCGCGGTCTCGGCGTCGCGGGCCGCGAGCGAGACCGAGGACCGCTCGAGGAGGACGCGCGCTTCGACGACCTCGGGGAACTCGAAGTTGCTGAGGGCCATGTGCAGGCGCAGGAAGTGGGAGAGGGAATCGGCGGGCACGGCGCTGACGAAGGTGCCCGCGCGGGGCCCGCTGCCGGTGCCGGACGTGACGACGCCCTGCGCCTCCAGCACGCGCAACGCCTCCCGGACCGCCGGCCGGCTCACCTCCAGTCGCGCCGCCAGGTCGCGCTCGGCGGGCAGCGCGTCACCGACGCGGAGCGAGCCCGCCAGGATCTGCTCCTCGATCGCGCTGATGACCAGGTGGTACGTGCGGGTGCGAGCGACGGGCCGCCAGTCCGGTGGGTCGAGCGTCATGTCCCTCAGCCTTCCACGGGGAGCGTGCGTCGGTTGACATGTGGTCCCCGTCACCCTACCTTCGATTCTGTGGTCAGACCACACGACATCGACCGGACGGAGGCCTCGTGAAAGTCGCGTTGTTCGCCACGTGCTTCAACGACACGATGTGGCCCGAGACCCCGAAGGCCGTGGTCCGACTGCTGCGACGCCTCGGCGTCGACGTCGAGTTCCCGCAGGCCCAGACGTGCTGCGGCCAGATTTTCACCAACACCGGGTACGCCGACGAAGCGATCCCCGGCGTCCGGCGCTTCGTCGACGTCTTCGCCGGCTACGACGCCGTCGTCGCCCCGTCGGGATCGTGCGTCGGGTCCGTGCGGCACCAGCACGCGAGCCTCGCGGACCGCGCCGGCGACCGCGGGCTCCGGACCGCCGTCGACGAGCTGACGCCCCGGGTTCACGAGCTCAGCGAGTTCCTCGTGGATGTCCTCGGCGTGACCGACGTGGGCGCCTACTTCCCGCACCGCGTGACCTACCACCCCACGTGCCACTCGCTGCGCATGCTCCGCGTCGGCGACCGCCCGCTGCGCCTGCTCCGCGCGGTCCGCGGCATCGACCTCGTGGAGCTCCCCGACGCCGACCAGTGCTGCGGCTTCGGCGGCACCTTCGCCATGAAGAACGCCGACGTCTCCGTGGCGATGGGCCTGGACAAGACCGGACGCGTCCGGGACACCGGCGCCGAGTACCTCGTCGCCGGCGACAACTCCTGCCTCGCGCACATCGGCGGGCTCATGTCCCGCACCGGCGACCGCACGCGCACCGTCCACCTCGCCGAGATCCTGGCGTCCACGGAAGGGGCCCCGCGGTGACCACCGGACATCCGCACGTCGGCGTGACCGGCACGTTCGTCGGCATGCCCAAGTTCCCGGACGCCGCCCGGGAGGCACTGGGCGACACCACGCTGCGCCGCAACCTGGCGCACGCCACGAAGGTCATCCGCGGCAAGCGCGCGTCCGTGGTCGGCGAGCTCGACGACTGGGAGGAGCTGCGCGACGCGGCCGAGGCGATCAAGAACCGCACCCTGCGGCACCTCGACCACTACCTCGAACAGTTCGAGGCCAACGCCACCGCCGCGGGCGCGGTCGTGCACTGGGCCCGCGACGCCGAGGAGGCGAACCGGATCGTCATCGAGCTGGTGCGCGCCGCCGGCGCCGAGGAGGTGGTGAAGGTGAAGTCCATGGCCACCCAGGAGATCGAGCTCAACGAGGCCTTGGCCGCCGCCGGGATCGACGCCTGGGAGACCGACCTCGCGGAGCTCATCGTGCAGCTCGGCGAGGACTGGCCGAGCCACATCCTGGTGCCCGCGATCCACCGCAACCGCACCGAGGTGCGCGACATCTTCCGGCGCCGGATGAAGGAGGTCGGCCGCCCCGCCCCCGACGACCTCACCGACGAGCCCGCCCGGCTCGCCGAGGCCGCGCGCCTGCACCTGCGGGAGAAGTTCCTCCGCGCCGAAGTCGGCGTGAGCGGAGCGAACTTCGCGATCGCCGAGACCGGCGGCCTCGTAGTGGTGGAGTCCGAGGGCAACGGCCGCATGTGCCTCACGCTGCCGAAGACCCTCATCTCGGTGGTGGGCATCGAGAAGATCCTGCCGACCTTCGACGACCTCGAGGTCTTCCTGCAGGTGCTCCCCCGCTCCAGCACGGGCGAGCGCGAGAACCCGTACACCTCGATCTGGACCGGGCCCTCCGGCGACGGCGACGGGCCGGAGGCCGTGCACATCGTGCTGCTCGACAACCATCGCACCGACGTCCTCGCCGACGAGGTGGGTCGCTCCGCCCTGCGCTGCATCCGTTGCTCCGCGTGCCTGAACGTCTGCCCCGTGTACGAGCGGGTCGGCGGCCACAGCTACGGCTCCGTCTATCCCGGCCCCATCGGCGCGATCCTGACGCCGCAGCTGCGTGGCACGTCGTCCGCGGTCGACGCCTCGCTGCCCTACGCCTCCACGCTCTGCGGCGCCTGCTTCGACGCCTGCCCCGTGAAGATCCCCATCCCGGACCTGCTGGTCCACCTGCGGACCCGGGTGGTCGACGAGGCGCGCGGCGGCGTCCCCAAGCCCGAGGCCGCCGCGATGAAGGGTGCGGCGTGGATGTTCGGCAGCGCCGGCAGGCTCGGCGCGGCGCAACGAGTGGCGACCCTCGGTGGCCGGATCTTCCGCCGTCGCACGACGTTCGGCAAGCTCCCGGGTCCGATGCACGGCTGGAGCGCCGAGCGCGACACCCCCGTCCCGCCGACGGAGACCTTCCGGCAGTGGTGGGCCCGCGAACACGAGGGAGGCGACGGCCGATGACCGCACGCGAGGAGATCCTCGGCCGCGTACGCGCCGCGCTCGCCGACGTCGGCGACCGCGACACCGCCGAAACCCCGATCCCCTGGACGTACGGCCGGCCCGTCGGGACGGGCGACCTCGACGTCGTCGACCGGTTCGCGGAACGGGTGGCCGACTACCGCGCCCAGGTCCGACGGTGCGCCGCCCCCGATCTCGGCGCGACGGTGCGCGAGCTGCTCGGGCCGATCGACGGGGCGGCGGATGTACTCGGCGATGCCGTGGTGCGGGACCTGGTGCCCGGCCCGCTCCCCTGGCTCGACGACGACGGCCTCTCGCCGTACCGGCTCGACGCCGCCGCTGCCGTGGTGACCACCGCCACCGTCGGGATCGCCAACACCGGGACGATCGTGCTCGACCACGGCCCGGGCCAGGGGCGCCGGGCCGTCACCCTGGTGCCAGACGTGCACGTCTGCATCGTCCACGCCGACCGGATCGTCGACGACGTCCCCGCGGCGGTCGCGCGGCTACGGGACACCGGCGTCCACATCCGCCCGCTCACCTGGATCAGCGGGCCCAGCGCGACGAGCGACATCGAGCTGGACCGCGTGGAGGGCGTGCACGGCCCCCGGAACCTGCGGGTGATCGTCGTCGAGTGAGCGCGTTCAGAGCACGGCGTCGTGCATGACGATGCCGGGAGCGGCCGCGTCGACGAGGTCGGTGTTCGCCTCGTCGCCGCCGGCATAGGCGACGACGCTCGACGTCTCGATCCGGGTCTCGCCGCCGACGCGCACGACGCAGTCCACGGTGAACAGGTCGATCCCGGCTCGCGTCACGCGGTCGGAGATCCGGGCTCCCAGCGACGCGACGTCGCCGATCCGGATCGGCGTCACCTGGCGGACCGTCTGGGAGACGTGCAGCAGCCGGCCGACGTTGAACTGCTCGATCTGTTCCGCCAGCAGCCGCGCGGCCACCTTGAACACCGGATCCGCCACGATGAGCGGCGGGACGGGCGTGTCCCGCGGGATGATCCGGCTGCTCGCGTACGGGACGTGCGGCGATCGGGTGGCCCGGCCATACGACCGCAGTCCCTCGGAATCGACGGAGTAGCAGTCGTCCAGCCAGTGGGTGTAGTCGCCGTCGGTCATTCGGCGACTGTAGCGCCCCGCACCACGTCGGGAGCCGCCATCGTCAGGTCGAGCAGGGCCATCATCGAGTGGTAGACGTCGGTGAGCGGATAGATGTCGCGGGCGGCGCGGGCCCGGGCGACCGCGCCCTCGATCGAGCTCATGAAGACGGAGGCGAAGACGAGCGCGCCGCGCTCCTCGACCCCGTAATCGACCAGCGCGGAGGCGAACCGGCGCTCGCACTCGGTGTACGCGGCGGTGGCGGCGTCCTGCACGCGGGGCGCGCCGTCGGCCAGGGCGGCCGCCAGGAGCGGACACCCGACCTGGAACTCGGAGCGGACCAGCACCCGCTTCCACAGCTCGATGAACCGGCCGATCCACTCGTGCGGCTCGCCCTTGCTGGTCGCGGCGTCGATGTACCGGAGCAGGCGGCGGCCCGCGAGCGACGTGGACGCCTCCACGAGCTCGGCCTTGCCGCCGGGGAAGTACTGGTACAGCGAGTTCTTGGAAGCCTGCGACTGCGCGGTGAGTTCGGCGAGGCCGGCGTCGGCGAAGCCGTGGCGTCCGACCAGGTTGAGCGCGGTGTTGACCAGTCGCACGCGGGGGCGGGGGCGCGGCTTCGGGGCGGTGGGCATCGTGGCCGGACCCTCCTCGACTCTTCGGAAACAGCGGACGTCCACCGAAGTGGAGTCCGCCACGCGGCGTGGCGGCGCTTGTTTGAACCGCTCGGTTCATGTTACCAATGACGGGTCGATGAACCGAATGGTTCATCCGCGCCACCCCTCGAACGGAGTACCTCACGCATGACCGCCCCCGCCCGGATCGCCCCTCCCGCCCCCGCTGAGCAGTCGAACGTCAGCTACCTCGGGATCGGCGCGTACCGACCGCGGCGCGTGGTGCCCAACTCCGAGATCGTCGACAAGATCGACTCGAGCGACGAGTGGATCAAGACCCGTTCGGGCATCGAGTCGCGGCACTTCGCCGAGGACGACGAGACGATCCTGTCGATGTCGGTCAAGGCCGCCGAGCGTGCGATCACGGCCGCCGGCATCGATCCCCAGCTGGTCGACTGCGTCATCTCCGCGACGAACACCCGCCTGGAGCTGGGCCCCTCGCTCGCCCCGCAGATCGCCAAGGAGCTGGGCCGCGTCGGCGTCCCCGCGTTCGACATCACCGCCGGCTGCTCCGGCTTCACCACCGCCGCCGCCGTCGGCACCGACCTGATCCGCGCCGGCACCGCGAAGTACGTCGTGGTCGTGGGCGTCGAGCGCCTCTCCGATCTCATCTCGCCCGAGGACCGCACCTGCGCGTTCATCTTCGCCGACGGTGCCGGCGCGGCCGTGCTCGGACCGTCCGAGGAGGTGGGCGTCTCCCAGGTGTCGTGGGGCGCCGACGGCGACTTCACCACCGCGATCTTCCAGGACAAGGACTTCGGCACGTACTTCGACGAGGTCCACGCCTTCCGGGACGACACCACGACCGAGGCGCCCGTCCGCCCGTTCCTGCGCATGGAGGGCCGCAAGGTCTTCCGCTGGGCCGCGACCGCGCTGCTCCCCGCGTGCCAGGAGGCGCTCAAGCTCGCCGGCCTCACCTCGAAGGACATCGACGTCTTCGTGCCGCACCAGGCCAACCTGCGGATCACCCAGGTGCTCATCAAGGCGCTCGAGTTGCGCGACGACTGCGTGGTCGCCGAGGACATCGTGACCACCGGCAACACCTCCGCGGCGTCGATCCCGCTCGCCGTCGAGGAGCTCCTGCGCACCGGCAAGGCGAAGCCCGGCCAGACCGCGCTCGTCATGGCCTTCGGCTCCGGCCTGGCCTACGCCGGCCACGTCATCACCCTGCCGCCGGTCCACTTCGAGGACTGATCGTCCTGCAGCCGAAGCAACCCGACGCCTGCCCGGGGGTCCTGCGACCGCACGCCGCGGCCGACGGTGCCCTGGTCCGGGTCCGGCTGCCCGGCGGAGCGCTCGAACCCGCTCAGCTCGTCGCCCTCGCGGAACTCGCCGGTGACGAGCCGATCGAGCTGACCTCGCGCGGCAACGTCCAGCTGCGCGGCGTCGCCGACCTCGACGCCGCTCGCGGGCGTCTCGCCGACGCGGGACTGTTGCCCTCGCCGACACACGAGCGCGTGCGCAACATCGTCGCCTCGCCGCAGGCCGGCGAGCTCCGGGAGACCGCCGCGGCGCTCGACCGGGCGCTCGTGGCGCGCGCCGCCCTCGCCGAGCTCCCGGGTCGGTTCCTGTTCGCCCTCGACGACGGCGCCGGCGACGTCGCGGCGCTCGCCGCGGACGCCGAGTCGCGCGGCGGCGTGCTCCACCTCGCCGGGCGGCCGACCGACCTGCCCGGCACCGTCGACGCGCTGCTCGACGCCGCGCAGGCGTTCCTCGACCTGCGCGGCGACGAATGGCGCGTGCACGACCTGCCCGACGGTGCCGACCGCATCGCCGCCGCGCTCGGCGGGCGCACCACCGGGCCCCGTTCCGTGCCCGCGCCCCCCACGCCGCCTCCCGTCGGCTGGTTCGACCGGCCCGACGGCTCGGTGACGCTCGGGATGGGCGTTCCGCTGGGCCGGCTCGACCCGCGCACCGCGCAGTTCGTCGCCGCCGTGGACCACCCGATCACGATCACGCCGTGGCGGACGGTACACGTGCACGGCCTCGACGAGGGCGTTGCGGAGACCGTGGTGCGGGTCCTCGCGCCGATGGGCCTGATCTTCGACGCGAACGCGCCGCTCCTGCGGGTGAGCGCGTGCGTCGGCGATCACGGATGCGCCCGCGCGCACGGCGATTCGCTCGCGCACGCGGCGGACATCGCCGACGACATCGCCGACGACGAGCGGGTCCACGTGGTCGCGTGCGAGCGCGGCTGCGGCGCACCGTCGGGCGAACACCGACGGGTGGTCGTGACCGGCGAGCCCGGCGAATAGACTTCCCGGGTGCACGACTACCTCACCGACGGCGCCGAGATCTACCGGCGATCGTTCGCCACGATCCGCGCCGAGGCGGACCTCGCCGCCCTCGCCGCCGACGCGGAGACGGTGGCGGTCCGCATGATCCACGCCGCCGGCCAGGTCGATCTGGATCGCGACATCCGCATCTCCGCCGGCGCCGTCGCGGCCGGACGCTCCGCGCTGCGCGCCGGGGCGCCCATCCTCGCGGACGCGAACATGGTGGTGCACGGCGTCACCCGCGCCCGCCTGCCCGAGGACAACGAGGTGCTGTGCCAGCTGCGCGATCCGCGCGTGCCCGCGCTGGCCGCCGAGATCGGGAACACGCGCAGCGCCGCGGCCCTGCAGCTGTGGGGCGAACGCATGGCGGGCGCTGTCGTCGCGATCGGCAACGCGCCGACGGCCCTGTTCCACCTGCTCGACCTGCTCGCGGCGGGCGCGCCGAAACCCGCGGTCGTCGTGGGGATCCCGGTCGGCTTCATCGGCGCCGCCGAGTCGAAGGACGCGCTCGTCGCGGAGGCGGCGGGGCTGGGCGTCGAGTACATCACCGTGCTGGGCCGCCGCGGCGGCAGCGCGATCACGGCGGCGGCGCTCAACGCGCTGGCGCGGGAGGAGGAGCTGTGACGGGGATCCTGTACGGCGTCGGCGTGGGTCCTGGCGATCCGGAGCTGGTCACGGTCAAGGCCGCGCGCCTCATCGCCGAGGCCGATGTGGTGGCCTATCACAGTGCGCGGCACGGCCGCTCGAACGCGCGTGCGTGCGCCGCGCCGTACCTGCGCGAGGGCCAGGCGGAGATCCGGTTGATGTACCCGGTGACCACCGAGACGACCGATCACCCCGGCGGCTACCGCGGCGCGCTCGACGACTTCTACGCCGGCGCCGCGGAGGAGCTCGCCGAGCACCTGACCGCGGGGCGCAACGTCGTGCTGCTCGCCGAGGGCGACCCGATGTTCTACAGCTCCTACATGCACATGCACAAGCGGCTGCGTGATCGGTTCGAGTGCGTCGTGGTCCCAGGCGTCACGTCCGTGAGCGCCGCGGCCGCCGCCACCGGTGTGCCGCTGGTCGAGGCCGACGAGGTGCTCACCGTGCTGCCCGGCACGCTCCCCGCATCCGAGCTGCGCCGCCGCCTCGGCGACACGGACGCCGCCGCGATCATGAAGCTGGGCAGGACCTTCCCGACCGTTCGCGGCGCCTTGCAGGACGCCGATAGGGACGGCGCGGCCTGGTACGTCGAGCGGGCCAGCCGCGCGGACGAGCGGGTGCTCGCGGTGGGCGACGTGAGCGCCGAGGACGTGCCGTACTTCGCGACGGTGCTCGTGCCCGGCCGGATCAACGCGCCCGCGGCGCCGTCGGGTGAGCGCGGCGAGGTCGTCGTCGTCGGCCTCGGCCCCGGCGACGAGGCGTGGACCACCCCGGAGGTGCGGCACGAACTGTCCGAGGCGACGGACATCGTCGGATATCAGACCTACACCGACCGGGTGCGCCCGCGGCCGGGCCAGCGCGTGCACGCCTCCGACAACCGCGTGGAGGCCGACCGCGCCCGGCACGCGCTGGAACTCGCGGCCGGCGGTGCCCGCGTCGCCGTGGTGAGCTCCGGCGACCCCGGCGTGTTCGCGATGGCCTCCGCCGTCGCGGAGGTGGCCGCCGATCCCGCCTTCCACGACGTCCCCGTCCGCGTGCTGCCGGGTATGACGGCGGCGAACGCCGTCGCGAGCCGCGTGGGCGCGCCCCTCGGCCACGACTACGCGGTGCTCTCGCTCTCGGACTACCTCAAGCCCTGGGAGGTCATCGAGGAGCGGCTGCGCGCGGTCGCCGCGGCGGACCTCGCACTGGCCGTGTACAACCCGGCGTCGAGGACGCGCCGCGAGCAGCTCGTACGGATGCGCGAGGTGCTGCTCGAGGTGCGCTCCCCCGAGACCGTCGTCATCGTCGGACGCGCCGTCGGCTCGCCCGAGGAGACGCTGACGGTGACCACCCTCGGCGCGTTCGAACCCGAGCAGGTGGACATGCGCTGCCTCCTCATCGTCGGGTCCTCGCGCACCGAGGTCACCGAACGCTCCGGCGGTCGGATCGTGCACACTCCCCGTAAGTACTGACAGAAGGAGACGGATGATGGCGAAGGCGTATTGGATCGCGTTCTACCAGGAGATCAAGGACCCCGAGAAGATGGCGGCGTACGCGGCCATCGGCGGGCCCGCGATCACCGACGGCGGCGGACGCTTCATCGTCCGCGGCCAGGCCGCCGTCGCCTACGAGGCGGGGAAGATCGAGCGCACCACGGTCATCGAATTCGACAGCCTCGAGCAGGCCGTCGCAACGCACGACTCCCCCGCCTACCAGGAAGCCCTCGCCGCCCTCGGTGACGGTGCCGTCCGCGAGATCCGCATCTGTGAAGGCTCCTGACCTGCGCTGACCCGCCGCCGCGAAGCCTGCCCCTCGCAGGGGCAGGCAACCGCGCGCGTAGTGGACCAGACTCGGGGACATGATCGATGAGACCGCCCCGACCCTGGCGTCCTTCCTCCGCTCCCGGCGCGCCGCGGTGGACGCCGACGCTCTCGGCCTCCCCAGCTACGGCCGACGGCGGGTCCCAGGCCTGCGCCGCGAGGAGCTCGCCGAGCTCGCCGGGGTCTCGGTCAACTACCTGACCCGCCTGGAGCAGGGCGCCGCGGGAAATCCCTCCGGCGAGGTCCTGAGCGCACTCGCCCGCGCCCTGCAGCTGAGCGAGGTCGAGCGCCTGCACCTCCTCGAGCTGGCTCGTCCGTCGGGCGAGGGCGCGGCGCCGATCGATCGGCACGGCGCCGGATTCGTCGGCGTGCGCCAACTCGTCGACGCGATGGAGACCCCCGCCGTGGTGCTCTCGAGCAATCAGGACATCCTGGCGTGGAACCGCCTCGGCAACGCCGTTCTGGCCCCGCACGTCCCGTACGAGGACCTGCACGCCGATCCGCCGCCGAACAAGGTACGTCAGACCTTCCTCGATCCGGAGGTCCGGTCGCTCTTCGTCGATTGGGAACTGGAGGCCGAGCTGGCCGTCGCGTCACTCCGCTGGGTCGCCGCCCAGTTCCCCGACGACGCGGCCCTCCGCGGCCTACTCGGCGAGCTGGTGCTCGATCGCGACTTCGCCCGGCTGTGGGCACTGCAGGCCGTCGAGCTGTGCACCAGCGGCGTCAAACGGTTCCACCATCCGTGGGTGGGCCGGCTCGACCTCTGCTACCAGATGCTCCACCTCCCCGAGTCCGACGGTGCCCGCATGATCGCGTTCAGCGCCGCGCCCGGCAGCCCGGACGACGACGCCCTGACGCTGCTGCGGCACCGCGTGGCCGACTGAGCCGCACACCCAGCCCCAACCCTTCCCCACCAGGGTCGCCGAACCGCGGCGACCGCTGGCGATCCCCGCTGCCCGAAGAACGGATCCGTCATGCCCCTGCACCCCCAGGCCGCCGCCCACCTCGCCGCCATCGCCGGCGCCGCGCCCGTCCACGCCGGCACCGTCGCCGAGGCCCGCCGGGCGGGACGCGGCTACCTCGACCTGCAACGCCGCGCACCCGACGTCGACCACGTCCGGCACACCTACGTGATCGGCCCGGGATCGTCTCTGCCCGTGCGCGTCTACCGCGACGGCCCGCCCGGCGGCCCCGTGATCCTCATGCTGCACGGCAGCGGCTTCGTGATCGCCGACATCGAGGTCAGCGACGAACCCGCGCGGCTCCTGGCGCTCGCCACGGGCTTCACCGTTGTCACCGTCGACTACCGGAAGGCGCCCGAGAACCCCTACCCTGCGGCGATCGACGACGCCGCGGCCGTGCTCGAGTGGATCGCCTCCGGCGCGCTCGACGTGGATCCGGAGCGGATCGCGGTTATCGGCGACAGCGCCGGTGGGACGATCACCGCCGCGCTCGTGCAGCGCGTCCGGGATCGGGGCGGACCGCCGATCGCCGCCCACGCGGTCCTCTACCCGCCGCTGCGGCCCGGTGGGTACGACGACCTCGCCGCGGACGAGGTGAGCCTGTCGCCCGCCGACATGGAATGGTTCTGGAGCCAATACCTTCCCGACGGCGACGTGCCGACCGGCGCGGCGCCCCTGAACGCGCACGATCTCACCGCACTCCCACCGGCCTTCGTCGCGACGGCGGAGTTCGACGTTCTGCGCGGCCACGGCCGGCAGTACGCGGAGGCTCTCCGGGCAGCGGGCGGTGCCGTCGACTACCGCGATTATCCCGGCACCCTGCACGGCTTCTACTGGATGGACGCCGTGCTCGACGCCGCCACCGACCTCCAGCGCGACCTTGCCGTCTGGCTGCGCGCGACCCTGAACGGAGCCCGATGATGACCGCCACCTCGCACCGTCGCCTGCACCCCGGACTGCTCGCACTCGCCATGGGCGGCTTCGGGATCGGGCTGACGGAGTTCTCCATCACCGGCCTGCTCTCCGACGTCGCGAGCGACCTGGGCGTGAGCATCCCCGTCGCCGGTGGACTGGTCACCGGCTACGCGCTCGGCGTCGTGTTCGGCGCCTTCACCGTGACGCTCGCCCTGGTGTCGCGGCCGCCGAAGACCGCGCTCCTGATCCTGCTCGCCCTCTTCGTCGCGGGGAACGCCCTCTCCGCGGCCGGCCCCACCTACGAGCTGGTGATGGCGGGTCGGATCCTCGCGGCGCTGTGCCACGGCGGCTTCTTCGGGATCGGCGCCGTGCTCGCGGCGCGGCTGGTCACGCCCGACCGCCAGGCGTCGGCGATCGCGCTGATGTTCGCCGGGCTCACCGTCGCCAACGTGCTCGGCGTCCCCGCCGGTACCGCGCTCGGTCACCGATTCGGGTGGCGGGCCACGTTCGTCGCGGTCGCCGTGATCGGGCTCGTGGCCATGGCGGCGATCGCCGTCCTGGTGCCGAGCGTGCCCGCCGAGACGACCTCGGTGCGGACCCAACTGTCGGTGCTGTTGCGCCCGTCCGTCTGGATCGCCTGCGCTGTCACGGCTCTCGTCTTCGGCGGGCTGTTCGGCGCCTTCACGTACATCGAGCCGCTGCTGCGGTCCGTGACCGGCTTCGGCGCCGCCGCGATCCCCTGGCTCCTGGTGCTGTTCGGTCTTGGCCTGTTCGCCGGCAACCTCGTGGGCGGTCGTGCCGCCGACCGGGACGCGGACCGCGCGTTGCTCACGTTCGCCGTGCTCCTGCCCCTCGCCATCGCGGCGGTCGCGGTGCTCGCGGGCTCGAAGCCGCTCGTCGCGGTCGCGCTCGCCGTCATGGGCCTCATCGGCTTCGCGACGGTGCCCGCCCTGCAACTGCGCGTGCTGCGGAACGCCGGCACCGCGACGCTCATCGCCTCGTCGGCCAACATCGCGGCGTTCAACCTGGGCAACGCGGTGGGTGCACAACTCGGCGGCACGGGGATCAGCCTCGGAGGCGGCCCCACGTCGCCGGTGTGGATCGGCGTCGCCCTGAGCGGTGCGGGCGCCCTGCTGGCCGCCGCGAGCATCGCCGCCGAGCGACGGCGCCGCGCTCCTCGTCCCGGTGTGCGGGTCGACGGTGCGGCGGTCTGAGCCCTGCTCGCCGGTCCCCGGAACAGCGGGGGCCGGCGAGGCGTTGGACGGTGCATGGCCTCGACCGAGTTCGACCCCCGCACCCTGATCGCCGCCAGCCGGATCGGCGTCCTCGCGACGCTCCGGGCCAGTGGCATGCCGCAGCTCTCCCCCGTCACCACGGTGTACGACGCGGACGCCGACCGGATCCTCGTGTCCATGACCGCGGGCCGCGCGAAGGAGGCGAATCTGCGCCGCGATCCGCGGGCCGCGATCGAGTTCACGAGCGCCGACGGTTACACCTGGGCAACCGCCGAGGGCACCGCGACGCTCATCGGCCCGTCGACGGATCCCGACGGTCCCGAGGTGGACGCGCTCGTCGACTACTACCGCACCGGCGCCGGCGAGCATCCCGACTGGCGCGAGTACCGCGAGGTGATGGTCGCGGACCGCCGGGTGCTGCTCGTCCTGCAGATCACGCACGTGTACGGCGCCAAACTGCGCTGACCGTCCGCGTCGGGCCTTCAGGCGGCGCCGAAGCGGGCGATGGCCTCCACGGCCGTCACGCGGCCCGCGGTCGCGAGATCCAGGTTCGCGAGCGATGCCGCGTGCACGTCCGGATCCGCCGCGGCGACGCAGTCCTCGACCACGTGCACGACGAGGCCGAGATCGGTGCCGTGCCGCGCGGTCTGCTCGACCGTGAGGTTGGTCGCGACGCCCGTCAGGTAAATCGTGTCGATCCCGTGCTCCGCGAGCCATTCCGTCGCCGGCCCCGCGAGCCCCGACAGTCGTTGGTTGTCGTAGATCGCGGTCGGCTGGTCGGCCATCGCGGCGATGATCCGCGCGCCGTCGGCGTCCGGGCGGAACGACTCCTGCGCGTCGCCGACCGCCTGCATGAACGCGGTGTTCCGCACGAGGTCCCCCTCACCCTCGGGCACGGTGAACCGGGTGAAGATCACCGGCACGCCCGCCGCGAGCGCCGCGTCGTGGAAGGCCGCGGCTCGGTCCACGACGCCGGACTCCTCGACCGGTTTCGCCAGCATCGGACCGAAGAAGCCCTCCGGCTCGATCACGTTCACCTGCCAATGCAGGGCCAGGACAGCAGCTGTCATACCTCGATCATGCCGCGCTCAGTCCACCGCCCGCAGGAACTCGGTGACCTCGACGGCCCACTCCTCGGCCTCGGACGGCGTGAAGATGTGCCCGGCCCCGGCGTAGTCGACGACGCGCGCCCCGGGGATCGCGCTGAACTCCCGGGCGATGTCGGCGGGCACCAGCCGGTCGCCGCCCGCGACGACGACCAGGGTGGGGACCGCGAGGCCGGGCAGGAGATCGGTGACGTCCACGCGCCCGGCGAGATCGATCTGCGCGGACATCCCCTCCGGCATGGTGTCGCGGACCGCGATCCGTGTCTCCTCGAGCGTCGCCGGCGGAAGCGCACGCAGCGTCGCGTCCGAGGACGCGACGGACAGCACGTACGCCGCGAGCGCGTCGTGGGCGCCGGCCGCAGCGAGCGCGCCGATCGTTTCCGTGACCGTCCGTACCCGGAAGTCGGATCGGGCGACGCCGACCGTCAGCACCAGCGCCGAGACGTGCTCGGGGTGGCGGTGCGCGGCCGTGACCGCCACGGCCGCCCCGAGGGAGAGCCCGACGACGGGGAAGCGCTCGGCGCCGCGGCTCACGGCGGCCGCCACGACGCGATCGGCGAGGTCCTCGAGGGCGAGCGGCGCTGCGCCGAGCGGGGTACCGCCCGATCCGGGCCACGACGGTCCGACGAACCGCAGGTCGGGCGCGCGGTCGACCAGCGCGGCGAAGTTCTCGAGCACCCCGCCGCCCGCGCCGTGGGCGAGCGCGACGACGGGGCCGGCGCCGCGGTCGACGACGGCGGATGAGGAAGCGGACAGGATCTGGGCGGCACGATCGGAATACATGCGTGCAGTGTGCGGGTTGACGCTGGTGTGAAGGTCAAGGGCGAGATGCTGATCGGCGAGTTGTCCGAGGTCACAGGCGCGAGCGCGCGGTCCCTGCGGTACTACGAGGAGAAGGGCCTCCTGGCCGCGGAGCGCACCCCCGCCGGCTACCGCGTCTACGACGGGAACGCGGCCTCGCAGGTGCGCCGGATCCGCGGCCTCCTCGACGCCGGCTTCGACACCGACGCCATCCGGGTGATCCTCCCGTGCGCCCGGAACGAGCGGACCGTCGACCTGTGCCCCGCGATCGAGGCCGCGATGCGCGCCACCCTGTCCCGCATCGATGCGGACCTCGGCGAGCTGGCGCGCAGACGCTCCGCCGTCAGCGCGCTTCTCGGGTGAGCAGGCGCGCCCCCACCAGGGCCACGACGGCGCCGGGGAGGACATTGACCAGCAGGATCGGGAACTCCTCGGCCACGGTGTAGCCGTGGGAGACGCCGACGGCCAGGTTGCCGATCATCGCCAGCGTCCAGAGCACGACGAAGGCGATCGCCGCCCGCTGCGGGCCGACGGAGCCGACCTTCCTGCCGACTGCGAGGAAGATCAACGCCAACACGATTCCGAGGGTGACGATGACGATCGTCCGCACGGTGGTCAGCCCTCGCGGATCGTCATGGACGCCAGGCGATCCCCGGCGACGGCGAAGGTGAACTCGCTGAGCCCGTTGGCGTGGGTGCTGCGCCAGTCGCCCACCACGGTCACGGTGTCGCCGTCGACGGTGACCTTCTCCGGCGTCAGCACGCCCTTCGCGCCGATGAACTCCTTCGCGCTCCACCCCTGCATCGCGGCGCGATCGCCGAAAACGCGGCCCCAGTCGTCGATGTAGCCGTCGGCGGTGAAGGCGTCGAGGAAGGCCGCCTCGTCACCGGCGTTCACGGAATCGATGAACTCCTTGACCGGGCTGGGGATCTCGATGTTCGTCATGCGCGTCTCCTCGTCGTAGCGTCCGTGGGCTTGCAGCCCCACAGTCGCCATCGTAGGGGCGCGAGTGCGGCTGTGCCGCTCGAATACCGGTCCGATCCACAAGTCCTGCTTGTACGTCGGGCGGTGTCAGGCCTCCCCGACGAGGCGGGCGTAGGCTGCGGCCGCCGTCGGCACCGCGGGCACCCCCGCGGGTCGCTCGGGCCGGTCGACCACGACCACGTCGATCCCGAGCTCCCGCGCCGCGGCCAGCTTGGCCGAGACCAGGTCCCCGCCGCTGTTCTTGGTCACGAGCACATCGATCCCGTTCGCGCGCAGCAGCGCCCGCTCGGAGTCCTCCGTGTACGGGCCGCGGTCGCGGAGCAGCTCGTGCCGCGGCGGCAGGGCGCCCGACGGCGCGTCGACCACGCGGATCAGGAACCACCAGTCCTCGAGCGCCGCGAACTCGCCGACGTCCTGGCGGCCGGTCGTGAGCATGGCGCGTCCGCCGCCTCGGCGCGACAGGGCTTCCGCCGCGGCGGCCACCGTCGGCACCCGGGTCCAGTGGTCGCCCGCGACCGGCGTCCACTCCGGGCGGACCAGTGCGAGCACCGGCACCGCCGCCGCCGCCGCGAGGGCGGCGTTGCGGGAGATCGTCGCCGCGAACGGATGCGTCGCGTCCACGAGCACGTCCACGCCGTCCTCCGCGAGGAACGCCGCCAGTCCCGACGGTCCGCCGAACCCCCCGATCCGCGTCTCCCCCACCGGTAGGCGGGGATTCGCCACCCGACCGGCCAGCGAGCTGAGCACCGTGAACCGCGGGTCCTCGTGCAGGAGGCGGGCCAGTTCGCGGGCCTCGGCGGTCCCGCCGAGGACCAGCACGCGCGGCATCAGTGGCTCGCCCCCGGGGCGCGCAGGCGGCGCGCCGAGTACAGGTAGCTCTCCTCGAAGGCCTCCGCGTCCAACACCTTGCCGACGAAGATCACCGCGGTCTTCGTGATCCCCTCCGCCGCGAGGCGCTCCGGAAGCTCCGCGAGCCGGCAGCGGACGATCCGCTCGTCCTCGCGGCTGGCGAAGGCCACGACCGCCACGGGGCAATCGGAGCCGTAGTGCGGTAGCAGATCCTCGGTCAGCGCCTGCGCACGGTGCGCGGCGAGGTGCAGGGCCAGCGTCACCCCGGTACGGGCCAGCGAGGCGAGGTCCTCCCCCGCGGGCATGTCCGTCGAGAGCGTCGAGACACGGGTGATGAGCAGCGACTGGCCGACGCCGGGCACCGTCAGCTCCCGGCCGAGCGCGGCGGAGGCGGCGGCGAAGGCGGGCACGCCGGGGACGATCTCGTACGGCACGCCGGCCGCGTCGAGCCGGCGGGCCTGCTCCGTGAACGCGGAGTACAGGGAGATGTCGCCCGAGTGCAGGCGCGCCACGTCGAGACCCGCGTCATGCGCCGCGACCAGCTCGTCGACGATGTCCGGCAGCGGCATCCGCGCCGTGTCCACGAGCTTCGCCCCCGGCGGGCACCGGTCCAGCATCTGCTGCGGCACCAGCGATCCCGCGTACAGGCAGACGGTGCAGCGCGCGAGCAGCTCCGCGCCGCGCAGCGTCAGCAGGTCCGGGGCGCCTGGACCGGCCCCGATGAAGTAGACGGTCACGCATCACCTTTCACGAACACCCATTGCACGATCGGCCGGCGCGGCTGCCACGCGGTGCCCACACCCAGGGGCGCGAGGTCCGCGACGGTGCAGCTGCGCAGCTCGCCGCCGTACCGGGCCCGCAGCGCCGCGGCCAGGGCCTGGCCCTCGACGGTGACGGTGTTCGCCACGAGCCGCCCGCCCGCGGGCAACACCCCGACGCACGCCGCGGCGAGGGTCTCGGTGAGGCCGCCGCCGACGAAGATCGCGTCGGGCATCGGCAGGTCCGCGGTGAGGTCCGCCGTGTCGCCGACGACCACCTCGACGGTCACGCCGGCCCGGGCCGCGTTGCGCGCCACCCGCTCGGCCCGGTCCGCACGCCGCTCGACGGCGACGACGGAGCCGCCGCCCTGCAGCGCCCAGGTGATCCCGACGGAACCCGAGCCCGCGCCGAAGTCCCAGATCCAGCCGGGCGTCGGGCGCAGGGCCGCCACCGTCATGGCGCGGACATCGGCCTTGGTGATCTGGCCGTCGTGCTCGAAGGCGAACTCCCCCGCCGGACCGGCCGGTTCGAGCGCGACCACGTTGAGGTCGTCGATGCGCAGGTTCTTCCGGAACGGGCGGACCTTCTCACGGGGGCCGCCGAGCTGCTCCAGGACCGTCGTCGTCGCGGCGAGGCCGGCGTCGCGCAGCAGGTCCGCGAGGAGCGCCGGCGTGGTGCCGGACTCGCTGAGGACGAGGGTCCGCCGCCCGTCGCGGACGGCGCGGACGACCGGCGACGGGTCCCGCGCCACCGTGGAGACGACCGTGACCTCCTCTGCCGGCCAGCGCAGGCGGGCGCAGGCCAGCGCGAACGACGACAGGTGCGGGATCACGTGCAGGTCGAGCTCGGGACGGCGCCGCGCGATGGTCGCGCCGACCCCGTAGAACATCGGGTCGCCGCTGGCCAGCACGTGCACCCCGTCGGCGAGGTCGTCGATCGCGGGCAGCAGCGGCGAGGGCCACGGCCGCGCGGCCCTCTCGGCCAGCTCCTTCGGCAGGAACTCGAGCTGCCGGGGCGCGCCGTGGATGACGGTCGCGTCGAGCAGGGCGCGGCGCGCACCGTCGGTCAGCCCGGGCCAGCCGTCGGCGCCGATGCCGACCACGGTCACCGTCATCGCGGCATCCGCCGCCAGACGGCCTGCGGGACGAACTGCAGCCCGGCGTACAGCGGGCGCAGCACCGGCGGGATCCAGACGACGCGGCGGCCGCGGCGCAGCGCGTGCACCGTCGCCTCGGCGACCTGGGGCGCGGTGCGACTGAACGGCGCGGGCTTCACCCCGGACGCCATGAGCTCGCGCGTCATCGCCCCGACGATGAATCCCGGGCGGGCGAGCAACACCTGGATCCCGCTGCCGTGCAACGAGTCGGTGAAGCCCTGCACGAAGCCGTCGAGGCCCGCCTTGGTGCTGCCGTAGACGAAGTTGGCCTTGCGCACCCGGACGCCGGCGACCGACGAGAAGGCGACGATGGCGCCCCGGCCGCCGTCCCGGTCGTCCTGGGCGCGCAGCAGCTTCGCCAGCCCCAGCAGGATGGACACCTGCGCCACGTAGTCGGTCTGCGCGATCTGGACGGCGTGCGTGGGATCGGCCTCGGCCCGGGCCTGGTCGCCGAGGATGCCGAAGGCGACGACCGCGACGCCGATGCGGCCGAACCGGTCGGCCACCTCGTCCAGGAAGGCGGCGTGCCGCTCGGTGCGGTCCGCGTCGAACTCGATCGGGAAGACGCCGGTGGCGCCGACCTCGCGCAGCGCCGCGATCTGCTCGTCCAGATACTCCGAACGGCGGGCCGCGAGGATCACGTCGCGGCCCGGCGCGATGCGCCGCGCCACCTCCAGGCCGACCTCGCTCCGGCCGCCCAGGAGGAGCACCGCGCCGTCGGGAATCCTGTCCGCACTCACCGGACCAGACTAGACGCGCGGCACCCCGCTACCGTGACGGTGTGCCGAACGACCGCCCTGTCCTCAATCCCGACGCCCTCGCCTTCGTGACCGACCGTCACCTCGCGACGCTGAGCACCCTGCGCGCCGACGGGACGCCGCACACCGTGGCGATCGCGTTCACCTACGACCCCGCGACCGGGGTCGCGCGCGTCATCACCTCCGGCGACAGCCAGAAGGCGCGCAACGCGGGCCGGGGCGGGTACGCCGCGCTGACCCAGGTCGACGGTGCCCGCTGGCTCACCCTGGAGGGGCCGGCGCGGGTCCTGACCGATGTGGAGTCGGTGCGCGACGCCGAGGCCCGCTACTCGGTGCGCTACAAGCCGCCGCGGGAGAACCCGAAGCGCGTCGTGATCGAGATCGACGTGACCCGAGTTCTGGGATCGAGCACGCTCCGCGGTTGACGGACGGGAGCGGCTACCGCGCGGGGATGTTCCCGTCCATGTCCTCCAGCGACTTGCCCTTGGTCTCGGGCACGAACCGGTAGACGAAGAAGAGCGACAGCAGCGCGAAGGTCGCGTACAGCCCGTAGGCCAGCGTGAGATTGCCCTCCATCTTCGGGAAGGTCACCGTGATGGCCCAGTTGGCCGCCCACTGCGCCGCCGCGGCCAGCGAGAGGGCCGCGCCGCGGATGCGGTTGGGGAACATCTCGCCCAGCAACACCCACACCACCGGGCCCCAGCTCACGCCGAAGAAGATCACGAACAGGTTCGCCGCGACGAGGGCGAGGACGCCCACCACGCCGGTGAGCGAGGGCTTACCGTCGACGATCTCCGCGGTGCTGAAGCAGACCGCCATCGTTGCGAGCGAGAACGCCATGCCGATCGAGCCGATGAGCAGCAGCGGCCGGCGGCCGATCCGGTCCACCAGCATGATCGCGACGATGGTCACGATGACGTTGACGATCGACGTGAAGACGCTGATCAGGTTCGACTGCGACTCCTTGAAACCGACGGCCTGCCACAGCATGTTCGAGTAGTAGAAGATCACGTTGATGCCCACGGCCTGCTGGAAGATCGACAGCAGCAGGCCCACCCAGACGATCGGGTAGATGCCGCCGCCGGGCCGGACCAGGTCGCGCCACGAGTGCTTCTCCTCGCCCGCGAGACTCTCCTCGATGCGGGTGACGGTGATGTCCATGTTCTTCTCGCCGAGCAGCATCGTGAGGACCTTGCGGGCCTCGGGGATGCGGTGCCGGGACACCAGGTAGCGCGGCGACTCGGGGATCATCGTCGACGCCACGCCGTAGACGATCGCGGGGATCGCCATCACCAGGAACATCCACCGCCACGCCTCCAGCCCGAACCACAGGTCGTTCGACGCGCCGCCGGCGAGCGAGGCCAGCAGCCAGTCGACCAGCAGCGAGAGGAAGATGCCGAGCACGATCGCCATCTGCTGCAGCGATCCCAGCCGCCCGCGGATCCGGGCCGGCGAGACCTCCGCGATGTAGGCCGGGGCGATCACCGACGCCACGCCGACGCCGACGCCGCCGACCACGCGGAACAGGATGAGGACCCAGGTGTGGGTGGCGAAGGCGCACCCGATGGCGCTGAGGAAGAACAGCACCGCCGCGATCTGCATGACGCGCAGGCGGCCGATCCGGTCCGCGATCCGGCCCGCCGTCATGGCGCCGGCGGCGGCGCCCAGCAGCGCGGAGGCGACGGCGAAGCCGAGCGTGTAGCCGTGGATGTCGAACCGGCCCTCGATCGCCTTCGTCGCGCCGTTGATGACGGCGCTGTCGTAGCCGAACAGGAGGCCGCCCATCGCGGCGACGATCGCGATCTGGACGACGCGACTGCTGTTGCCGTCGCCCTCCTCGAAGATCGAGGGCCCTTCGGGCGTGCCGCCGCCGTGCGTCATGATGCCTCCGGTGTGTAGCTCCTAGAGGATCGTCAAGCTGTGGGGTCGGGTGTTCACGCTCTCGCAGCCGTCCTCGGTGACGATGACGATATCCTCGATCCGCGCTCCCCACCGGCCACTGAAGTAGATTCCCGGCTCGATCGAGAAGGCCATGCCCGGTTCGACCGGAATGTCGTTGCCCGCAACGATGTAGGGCTCCTCGTGCACGGACAGTCCGATGCCGTGCCCGGTGCGGTGCAGGAAGAACTCCCCCAGGCCCGCGCCGGCCAGCAGATCGCGGCCCGCGGCGTCGATCGCCTCGGCGCTCACGCCCGGCCGCACCGCCTCGACGGAGGCGCGCTGCGCCCGCTCGAGCAGGGCGTACTGCTCGGCGATCTCCGCCGAGGGCTCGCCCATCGCGTAGGTGCGGGTGCAGTCGGAGTTGTAGCCCGAGGCCAGCGGGCCGCCGATGTCGACGACGACGATGTCGCCGGCCTCGACGACGCGGTCCGAGACCTCGTGGTGCGGGTCGGCGCCGTGCGGGCCCGAGCCGACGATGATGAACGCGGCCTCGGTGTGCCCCTCCTCGACGATGGCGGCCGCGATGTCGTCGGCCACCTCGCGCTCCGTGCGCCCGACCTTGAGGAAGGTGCCGACCCGGGCGTGGACGCGGTCGATCGCGGCGCCTGCGGCCCGCAGCTCGTCGAGCTCCGCCGCGTCCTTGATCATTCGCAGCCGGCGCAGCACGCCGGTCGCCAGGCGCACGCTCAGGCCCCGGTCCAGCAGCGGCACCAGGTGCAGCGCGGGCACGGCGTCGGCGACGGCCACCGTCGACGCCCCGGAGAGGAGGCCGAGGACCAGGGCGTACGGGTCGTCACCGTCGACCCAGTCGTGGATGGTGAGCTCGACCCCGGCCGCGCCGAGTCCGGGTACCGAGGAGTCCTTGAGGATCGCGAGCTCCAGGCGCGGGACCACCAGGCCGAAGCCGGCGTCGGTGATCACGAGGGCGGTGAGGCGCTCGAAGGACTCGCTGACGATGCCGGTGAGGTACGCGAGGTCCGGCCCGGGCGTGATGACGAGCGGGGTGCCCGCCGCGGTCGCGAGCTGCTGGGCCCGGGTGAGACGGGTCGCGTACACCGAGGCGGGAAAGGACTGGGGGTTACTCATGATCCGATTGTGACACGATGATTCCCGTGACGAACGACGCGCGCCCACTGATGCTGCTCGACTCCGCCGGGCTCTGGTTCCGGGCCTTCTACGCGATCCCCGACAAGGTGAAGGCCGACGACGGCCGCTCGGTGAACGCGCTGCGCGGCTTCCTCGACATGACCTCGCAGCTGATCACCACGCATCGGCCCGGACGGCTGGTCGCGTGCCTCGACCTGGACTGGCGCCCCGCCTTCCGCGTGGAGCTGCTCCCCACCTACAAGACCCATCGCGTGGCGGAGGAGGGCGACGGCAGCGCCGAGGAGGTGCCCGACACTCTCTCGCCCCAGGTGGACATGATCCTCGAGGTCCTCGACGCCGTCGGGATCGCCACGGGCGGCGCCGTCGGCCTGGAGGCGGACGACGTGCTCGGCACCCTGGCCGCGCGCGAGCAGAACGACCCGGTCATCGTGGTCTCGGGTGACCGCGACCTGCTGCAGGTGGCCGACGACACCGCGCCCGGCGTGCGGTGCCTGTACATCGGCCGCGGCATCGCCAAGGCCGAGATGTTCGGGCCGGCCGAGGTGGCCGAGAAGTACGGCCTGCCCCTGGACCGCGCCGGCGAGGCCTACGCCGAGCTCGCGCTGCTGCGCGGCGACCCGTCCGACGGGCTGCCCGGCGTGCCCGGCATCGGCGAGAAGACGGCCTCCAAGTTGCTGCTGGAGTACGGCTCCCTCGCCGCGATCCGCGAGGCCGCGGCGCGGACCCCGTCGCCGCTGGCCGCCCGGGCGGCGACGTCGATCGCCGCGTCGGCGGACTACCTCGACGCCGCCTGGGACGTGGTCTGGGTGCAGCGCGACGCGGACGTCGCGCTGTCGGGATCCGATGCGATGCCCCGGGAAGCACGCGATCCGCAGCGCCTGGCCGAATTGGCCGAGGAACTGCGGATCGGAGCGCAGGTGGAGCGCCTGCTCGCCGCCCTCGCGGGCTGACCGAACGGCCCGCGGAGAATCCCCGCGGGCCACCGGTATCAGGAGGGCGCGCCCACCTGGTACTTGCCGTTGTCGTCGAGCACCTTGACCTCGACGGTCTTCCGCTTGCCGCCGATGGTGGCGCTGCAGGTGAAGGTCTCGCCGGTCTTGACCTTGACGCCGTCGGTCTTGCAGTCGACGTCCTTGGTGTCGGTCTCGTTGTAGCTGTCGTTGAGGACCTTCGTCACGCCTTCGTTGACCTTGGCGTTGTCGAACTTCTTGCCGAAGAAGGCGCCGGTCAGCCAGCCCACCAGGACGACGATCGCCACGATCGCGATGATCGCCGCGGCGGCGATACCGACGACGAGGCCGGTCCTCGACTTCTTGGGGCCGCCCAGGCCGGGCTGACCCGGCTGGCCGAACTGCTGCCCGAACTGGTGGCCCGCGAACTGCGCGGGCTGGCCGGGCTGCTGGCCGAACTGGTCCTGCCCGAACTGCGGGGGCTGCTGCGGCTGCGGCTGCGGCTGCTGGTAGCCACCGCCGAACTGCTGGCCCTGCGGCTGCGGCTGCTGGCCCCACTGGCCCTGGTACTGCGGCGAGATCTGGGTCTGATCACCCGCCGGCGCGCCGAAGCCCTGCTGGCCGTACTGCGGTGCGATCTGGGTCTGATCCTGCGGCTGCTGCTGGCCCGGCTGCTGCCAGCCCTGCTGCGCCCACTGGTTCGGATCCTGCGGGTTGCTCATGTGTCCACTCCTCCCCTGTCGCCGGCCGACGGCCCGCGACGTACGCCTCTTCGGTCAAGATACCCGATCATCAGCCCGATTCCGCGACGACGCCGCGCCGGACGGCTGCGATCGCAGCGGTGGCGACGGTCGCCAACCCCGGGCGGGTGTCGAACGAGGTCTGCTTGATCTGATCGAGCAGGTCGATCACCTGCCGGCACCAGCGGACGAAGTCTCCCGCCGGCAGCGGCCGGCCGCGCTCGCCCGCCGCCAGCAGCACCGCGGCGAGGGTTCCGCCCGCGGCCCACTGGTGCATGGGCGCGACGAAACCGATGTCGGGTTCCCGGCTGGGCTCCAGGCGGTGCGCGGCCTCGGCGGAGACGATGTCGGTCCACCGGTCGGCGATGTCGCGGACGGCGGAGCGGATCGCGCCGGGCACCTTCTCGCCGGTGAGGAGCATGCCGCCGCGTTCGCCGCGGGACTCGAAGACGAGCGCGCTGACCACCGCGGCCAGCCCTGCCGGGTCGAGGCCGTCGAAGACGCCGTCCTCGATGCACTCGCACACCAGCAGGTCGGACTCGCTGTAGACCCGGGCCAGGCGGTGACCGGCCTCCGTGAGCTCGGACTCCCCGTCGACGGTCTCGATGTACCCGCGATCCCCGAGCAGCGCGACGATCCGCTCGAACGTCACGGCGAGAGAGGAGGTGGTGGCGCGGACCGTCGCCGCTGAGGCCGTGACCTCGCGCTCGAGCCGGGCGTAGCGCTCGGCGAGCCGGTCCAGCTCGGGGGCGCGCTGCCCGGTGTGCGCGGGGTGCGCCCGCATCCGGGCGCGCAGGTCCGCGAGCTGCGTGTCGGACGCGGCGGGGCGCGCCGCCTTCGCCTGCTGCCGCGGCGCGGAGATGTTGCTGTTGCGGAGCGTGGACGCCAGGTCGCGCTTGCCGCGGCCCGAGCGGTAGTCGGCGTTCTTCGGCACCCGGAGCGTGCCGAGAACCGCCACGTCGCCCACGAAGTCGGAGGCGCCGACGCGGCCCGACCAGCTGCTCTCGGTCACCACCACCGGCTTGGGGTCGCGCCGGTCGCCGGACGGCTCCACGACGAGGGCGAGGCCGCGGCGGCGGCCGCCGGTCACGGCGATGACGTCGCCGCGGCGCAGCTCCGCGAGCGCGGTGGCCGCGCCGTCGTGCCGGTCGGCGAGGTGTTCGCGGCGCAGCGACCGCTCCCGCGCCCGGACGGCCTCGCGGAGCCGCACGTACTCGAGGTAGTCGGCGCCGCCGGCGGCCTCGGTGATCTGGGCGCTGAGGGTCGCCAGCTCCTTCTCGCCGCGCTCGACGCGCTTCGCGAGCCCGACGACGGACCGGTCGGCCTGGAACTGGGCGAAGCTGGCCTCGAGCAGCCGCTCGGCGCCGACGCGGCCGAGGCGGTCGAGCAGGTTGATCGACATGTTGTAGCCGGGCGAGAACGAGCTGACCAGTGGGAACGTGCGTGCCCCGGCGAGCCCGGCCACCTCCTGCGGGCGCACGCCGCTCTGCCAGAGCACCACGGCGTGGCCCTCGATGTCGATGCCGCGGCGGCCGGCGCGGCCCGTGAGCTGCGTGTACTCGCCGGGCGTGAGCTCGACGTGCGACTCGCCGTTGTACTTGACCAGGCGCTCCAGCACGACGGTGCGCGCGGGCATGTTGATGCCGAGCGCCAGGGTCTCCGTGGCGAAGACCGCCCGCACCAGCCCCTTGACGAAGAGCTCCTCGACCGCGTGCCGGAAGGCGGGGAGCATGCCGGCGTGGTGCGCGGCGAAGCCGCGGAGCAGCGCGGCGCGCCACTCCTCGTACCCGAGCAGGTCGAGGTCGGCGGGCGCGAACTCGGCGACGTGCTTGTCGACGATGCGCCCGATCTCGTCGGCCTGCGCCTGGTCCGTGAGCACGACGGGCGACCGGAGGCACTGGGTCAGCGCCTGCTCGCAGCCGGAGCGGGAGAAGACGAAGGTGATGGCCGGCAGCAGACCCTCGGCGTCGAGCAGCGCGATGACGTCGGGGCGCGGGATCGGCCGGCGGGTCGGCTGCGGGCGGCCCCGACCGCCGGCACGCCGCCCGGTGCGGCTGTTGATGCCGGGCTCGAAGCTGCGGTCCAGCGATTCCCGCTGCTTGACGTAGCGCACCAGGTCGGCGTCGAGGACCAGGTTCTTCTGCCCGGACTCCTGGGCGGTGCGCAGTGCCTTGGTGTCGAACAGGTCGAAGAGCCGCCGGCCCACGAGCATGTGCTGCCACAGCGGCACCGGCCGGTGCTCGTCGACGATCACCTCGGTACTGCCGCGGACCTCGGTGATCCACGCGCCGAACTCCTCGGCGTTGGAGACCGTCGCCGAGAGGCTGACCAGCCGCACCTCCTGGGGCAGGTGCAGGATCACCTCCTCCCACACCGCGCCGCGGAACCGGTCCGCGAGGTAGTGCACCTCGTCCATCACCACGTGGCTCAGGCCGTCGAGGGTGGTCGAGTTCGCGTAGAGCATGTTCCGCAGCACCTCGGTGGTCATCACGACCACCGGCGCGGAGGAGTTGATCGCGGTGTCGCCCGTCAGCAGCCCGACGTTGTGCGCGCCGTAGCGAGCGGTCAGCTCGGCGTGCTTCTGGTTCGACAGCGCCTTGATCGGCGTCGTGTAGAAGCACTTGGTGCCGCCGGCCAGGGCGAGGTGGACGGCGAACTCGCCGACCACGGTCTTGCCCGCGCCCGTCGGGGCGCACACGAGCACGCCGCGGCCCTGTTCGAGCGCGCGGCAGCCCTGGACCTGGAACGGGTCGAGGGTGAACTCGAGGGCTGCGGTGAAGCTGTCGAACTCAGAGGACGTCATCGAACCCCGAACGCGGGATCGACGTGCGCGTCAGCTTGTCCGGTTGCCCGACGGGGGCCGGGGCGGCGAGAGCGCTGCCCGACGGGCCCGTGGACGCGCCGATCGGCTGCGGGGCCGACGGTGCCGGCGACGCCGCCTCGTCGTCGAGCTCGCCCTCCCAGGCGTCCGCCGCGCCCGCGCGACGGGCCTTGCGCCGGTCGTTCCACCGGGCGAACTGGATGGAGAGCTCGAGGAGGACGGCGAGCGCCGCGCCGAGAGTCAGCATCGTGAACGGATCGCCCGTCGGCGTCAGGAAGGCGGCGAAGATGAACATCGACAGCAGGAGGCCGCGGCGCCACTGCTTGAGCTTGTCGTACTTGAGGACGCCGACCAGATTGAGCGCGATGATGAACAGCGGCAGCTCGAAGCTGATGCCGAAGATCGCCATCACGTTCAGCACGAAGCTGAAGTAGTCGGGTCCCTGCAGCGCCGTCACCTGGGTCTCGTTGCCGACCGTGAGGAAGAAGCTGAAGGCGCTGGTGATCATCAGGTAGCCGAGCACCGCGCCACTCACGAACAGTGTGCCGCCGAGAGCGACGAACGCCGCCGTGTACCGCTTCTCGTTGCGGTGCAGGGCGGGCACGATGAAGGCCCAGATCTGGTAGAGCCACACCGGGCACGCCAGCAGCACGCCGGTGGCGACGGCGACCTTCAGCCGCAGGTTGAACTGGTCGAAGACACCGGTGGCCAGGAGGCGGCATTCACCGTCCCGGGTGATCTCGGCGCGCGAGGTGGCCGGGAGGTCGCAGTAGGGTCCCGTCAGCAGGTGGCCTGTGGACGGCAGCCCGAACGGGCCGTGGCTGTACCACCAGAAGCCGACGACCGACGTGAGGACGATCGCGAGCAGCGACCACAACAGCCGGGTCCGGAGCTCGTAGAGGTGCTCCACGATCGACATCGTGCCGTCGGGATTGACGACGGCACGACGACGACGGGGATCGAACGGGATCTTCAAAGGGGCAGGCGGCTACGCCGACTTGTGATCGGCCTCGGACGGCTGCACCGTCTGGACGTCGATCGGCTTGTCGGCGACCTGGGCCTGCGGCTGCTCAGCGGCGGTCTTCTTCTCGCCCTCGGTCTTCATCTCGTCCATCTCGCTCTTGAAGATGCGCATGGAACGGCCGAGGCCGCGCGCCGCGTCGGGCAGCTTCTTGCCGCCGAACAGGATCAGCAGGACCACCGCAGCGATGATCCAGAACCAAGGGGTATGCCAGCCCATGACGATGCCTCACTAACTTCGCGAATATCTCTCCTGAGACTACCGGATCGCGACGACCCCGAACGCCCGCCGAAGTCCCGGCCGACATGTCCACTTCATGAATAGTTCGCGAGTCCCGCCGCCGCGCGGTCGGCCACGGCGTCGGCCAGCGACTGCGGGCCGCGTACCGTCAGCTCCCCGCCGAAGCTGAGCACGAACCGGACCATCCAGGACTCAGTCGCGTACTGCATCGTCGCGCTGACCGGGCCGCCCGCCTCGTCGGTGAGCACCGTGAAGGGGTGGTACTCGAGCGCCCAGGCGGCGCCGGGCCCGACCTCGAGCGTGGCGGTGGTCAGCTCGTCCGCGGCGGCACCGTCGAACAGGCCCGATGCGGGCTCGACGTGCTGCGGCACCGACGCGGCCTCGTCGAGGACGACGACCTCGTCGATCCGGTCGAGTCGGAACATCCGCAGGCCCTCGCTGCTGCGGCACCAGGCCTGCAGGTAGCTGTGCCCGGCGAAGGTATCGAGGGCGATGGGGTCCACGTCGCGCTCGGTGGCCGCGTCCCGGGTGGCGGAGTAGTAGCGCAGGTGCAGCGCGCGGCCGTCGCGCAGGGCACCGCGGACGGTGCTCGCGATGGCGGCGACGGGGCCGCCGTCCTGCGCGCCGTCGATCGAGGCGACGGTGTCGCGGCCCGCGCCGGCGACGGCCGCCTCCAGCTTGGCGATGGCCCGGAGCACGGCCGCGGGGTCCGCGACGCCGGGCGAGTCGGCCAGGGCCCGCAGGGCGAGCAGCAGCGACGCGGCCTCGGGGCCGGTGAGCTTGAGGGGGCGGTCCAGGTTGGCGCTGAACTCGATGTCGACGCCGGCTTCGTCGTAGTCGATCTCGATGAGGTCGCCGGGGAACATGCCGGGCAGCCCGCACATCGTCAGGCCCGTGATGTCCTTGCGCAGCTGCGCGACGGTGACGCCCAGGTCGGCCGCGGCCCGCTCGAGGTCCGCGTCCGGATGTGTGCGGAAGTACGGGATCACGTTGAGCCAGCGCGCCAGGCGCTGCATCTGCCGGCTCGGCTGCTTCGACTGCGTGCTCATCGCTCCCCCACCAGTGCCGTGAGTCGCTCGACCACGGCGTCGCGCAACTGCTGCGGCTCGAAGACCACCGCATCGGGCCCGAGTCCGCTGACCTCGCGGGCCACGGCGTCCACCGACCGCATCTCCACCGTCAGCTCCGTGCCGGGCCGGCCCCGGAAGTCACCGTCGGCCTGGGTCGAGGCGAGCCGGCGCAGCCCGTCGCCCTTGCCCTGCGCGACCCACAGCCGGGCCGTGCCGACCGGATCGCGCTCGGCGACGGTGGCCACGACGTGCGCGTGCAGGTCGAAGCCCTCCGGCGGCCGGACGGTGGCGGGGCTGCCCGTGACCGAGCCGCCCCGGACGCGGCTGAGCTTGAAGGTGCGCACCGCATCGCGCGCGACGTCGTGCCCGACGGCGTAGGCGCTGCCGCGGAACGTGACCACGCCCCACGGGTGGAGCGTGCGGTCGACGTACGGCTGCGCCGGATTGGCGCGGTGCTCGAAAGTCACCTGGCGGCGCCGGTCGACGCCCTCGAGCATGGCGAGGAGCGCACCCTCAGCCCCGCGGTCGGGGGCGATGCCGGGGCTCACGCCCGCGCCGGGGCCGTCGACGTCCAGGCCGCCCGCGCGCAGCTTCTGCACCGCGGACTGGGCGGCGGCGGACAGCTCCGGCGACTGCCACAGCGCCGAGGCGACGGCCACCGCGGTCGCCTCCTCAGGATCGAGGTCGATGTCGCCGAGGGCGTACTCGTCGAGGGCGATGCGGTAGCCGACGGCCGAGTTGATCCGGGAGACCGGAGCCACCTCGATGGGGACCCCGAGTTCGCGCAGGTCGGCCTTGTCGCGCTCGAACATCCGCTCGAAGGCCTCGTCGTCCGAGTCCGGGTCGTACCCGAAGACGTTCGCCCGGATGTAGTCCCGATCGAGCGGGCGTTGCGTGTACAGAAGGCATATCACCAGGTTGGTGAGACGCTCGATCCGCGAAGTTGCCACCTGTCGATCTTACGTTCTATGCGCGCGCTCGGCCCGGATCGACGCGATGTCGCGTCACATCGACGCGATCAGGCGCTCGACGCGCTCGTCGACGTTGCGGAAGGGGTCCTTGCACAGCACAGTGCGCTGCGCCTGGTCGTTGAGCTTGAGGTGCACCCAGTCGACGGTGAAGTCGCGGCCGGCGGCCTGCGCCGCGGTGATGAAGTCGCCGCGGAGCTTCGCGCGGGTGGTCTCCGGCGGGTTCTTCACGGCGGCGTCCACGGCCTCGTCGGTGGTCACCCGCGCGGCCAGCCCGCGCCGCTGCAGCACGTCGAAGACGCCGCGGCCGCGCTTGATGTCGTGGTACGCGAGATCGAGCTGCGCGATCTTCGGATCGGACAGGTCCATCGAGTACTTGTCCAGGTAGCGCTGGAACAGCTTGCGCTTGATGACCCAGTCGATCTCGGTGTCGATGCCGGAGAAGTCCTGCGACTCGACGGCGTCGAGGGTCCGGCCCCACAGGTCGACGACCCTCGCGAGCTGCTCGTCGGGCTCGCGCGTGGCGAGGTACTCGACGGCCTTGCCGTAGTACTCGCGCTGGATGTCGAGGGCGCCGGCCTGTCGGCCGCCCGCGAGCCGCACCTCGTGGCGGCCCGTGGTGTCGTGGCTGACCTCGCGGATCGCGCGGATCGGGTTGTCGAGCGAGAAATCGCGGAACTGGACGCCCGCCTCGATCATCTCGAGCACGAGGTGGGCGGTGCCCACCTTGAGCATCGTGGTCGTCTCGGACATGTTCGAGTCGCCCACGATCACGTGGAGGCGGCGGTACTTCTCGGCGTCGGCGTGCGGCTCGTCCCGGGTGTTGATGATGGGCCGGCTGCGGGTGGTGGCGCTGGAGACGCCCTCCCAGATGTGCTCGGCGCGCTGGCTCAGGCAGTAGGTGGCGTTCTTCGGCGTGAGCAGCACCTTTCCGGCGCCGCAGATCAGCTGCCGGGTCACCAGGAAGGGCAGCAGCACGTCGGCGATGCGGGAGAACTCGCCCACGCGGCCCACGAGGTAGTTCTCGTGGCAGCCGTAGGAGTTGCCCGCCGAATCGGTGTTGTTCTTGAACAGGTAGATGTCGCCGCCGATGCCCTCGTCCTGCAGCCGCTGCTCGGCGTCGAGCAGCAGGTCCTCGAGGACACGCTCGCCCGCCTTGTCGTGCGTGACGAGCTGGAGCACCGAATCGCACTCCGCGGTCGCGTACTCGGGGTGGCTGCCCACGTCGAGGTAGAGGCGCGAGCCGTTCTGCAGGAAGACGTTCGAGCTGCGGCCCCACGAGACCACGCGCCGGAACAGGTACCGGGCGATCTCGTCGGGGCTCAGTCGGCGGTGACCGTGAAAAGTACACGTGACACCGAACTCGGTCTCGATTCCCATGATTCGCCGCTGCACGTGACGAACACTACCTCTCGACGAGTCCGCCGTGGTCATGCCTCTGTTCGGTGCGGCGTGCGCCTGATCCCGTCGAGGACGAATCCGAGGTGGCGCCGCCACGCCCCGTCGTCCTCGGGGTGCAGCGCGATGATGTTCGCGACCGCGACCATCAGGGTCCCCAACTCGTCGAACCCGAAGTCGTCGCGGAGCACGCCGGCGACGTGGGCGCGCTCCAGGACCGCGAGCACCGCACTCCCCGCCCGGCCGCACTCGGCGACCAGGTCCACGGTGCCGATGGACCCGCGCGCGACGGCCTCGTTGACCGCGCGGTCGCGCGCCTGGGCGGAGATCAGCGCGTCGAGGAAGGTCGCGAAGGCGGTCCACGCATCGGGTTCGGCGGCGGACTCCGCGGCGATCGCGTCGATCCGCGCCATGCGGTCGGGCAGCACCGCGTCGACCAGTTCGCCGCGGTCGGCGAAGTGGTTGTACAGGGTTCCGATACTGACGCCGGCCCGCTTGGCGATCTGTTCCAGCGGCACGTCGACGCCCTGATCGGCGAACGACAGCCTCGCGGCGTCCACCAGTTTCTGCCGATTGCGCACCGCGTCCGCCCGAGGAGACATGCCCCCAGCCTAGCAATCTTGAGGGATGCCTCAACTTCTGATACCAAGTTGAGTATGACCTCAACTACTGCGCACCCCGTCCTGTTCGTCGTCGGCGCCGGCCCCGGTCTCGGCATGGCCGTCGCGCGCGCCTTCGGCCGGCGCGGCCACCGCGTCGCGATCGCTTCCCGCTCGGCGGACCGTCACCCCGCGTACCTCGCCGAACTCCGCGCACTGGGCATCGACGCCGAGGCCTTCGTGGTCGACGCCGCACGCCCCGGGGCCCTCGTCGACGCCACTGCCGCCGTGGTGGAGCGGTTCGGCCGGATCGACGTGGCGTACTACGGCGCGGGCGCGCCCGTCGATCTCGCGCCGATCACCGAGCTGACCCCGGAGGCCGCGACCGGCGCCCTCGGCACCGTCGCCCCCGTGATCGAGTTCGCGACCGCCGTCCTGCCCGAGCTGCGTGCCCAGGACGGTGCCCTCGTCCTCGTCGGAGGCCTGAGCAGCGTGGTACCGATGCCGCACCTCGGGGCGCTCACCCTGGTCGCCGCGGCGTACCGCGCGTACGCCCTCAACCTGCACGCGGCCCTCGCGCCGGAGGGCGTGTACGCCGGCACCCTCACCGTCGGCGGGATGATCGCGGGCGGCGATATCGCCGCTTCGGTCGCAGCGAGCTCCCCGGCGCAGGACTACTCCGCGATCACCCTGCAGCCCGGCGACCTCGCCGAGACCGTTGTCGCCCTCGTCACCGAGCGGTCCGCTCCGGAGGCCGTGGTCGACGTGATCAGCTGACCGCCGCGGCGACCGGCACCGTCGTGGGGAGCATCCCCGTGCGTCGGCGGTGGTCGACGCGGTACGCCACGATCGCGAGCGGGACGAGCGCCGCGCTGGGCACGAGGAAGGCGGCGACGAGGGCCTCGGGCGGCAGGAACTCCCCCATCGTCGCGGAGAAGACCAGGTTGAACCCGGCGTGCGCGATCGACGTCGGCCAGATGCTCCCGGATCCGTACCACAGTGTGCTCCAGACGATCTCGAGCAACATCGACATCAGGATCCAGAGCGGGATGAGCAGTAGGACGTCGCGCAGGGGCGGCTGGAAACTGAAGTAGCCGACCGAGGCCAGCGGCCAGTGCCACGCTCCCCAGATCGCGCCCGTCAGCGCAGAGGCCGCCGTGGGTCGGCCCTGCAGCGCGGGGAGGTCGGCGATCGCGCCCCGCAGGTAGGCGGTCCACCCGAACTCCTCGCCGAAGAAGACCGGCGCCAGCACCACCATGATCAGCGGGCCGAAGGCCACGGCCTGCAGGTGCGCAGGGATCCCGTCCGCGGGCATCGTCATCACGCCGGCCGCGAAGCCCAGCGGGAGGGCGATCACGAGGAGCACCAGCGGGATCGCGAGGGCGGCCAGGTACCACCGCCACTGCGCCCGGAGCTGCGGCCGCAGGCCGGCGCCCGCCATGCCCTGCCGGGTGATACACAGGCGCACGACGAGGGCGGCGAGGGCGGGGAGGAACGCCGCGGTGATCAGCTGGATCGCCGGATCGTCGAGCGGGTGGCCCAGCCCGTACGCGGCGAACCACATCCCCCAGGACGGTACGAAGGTGAGTGCGAGGAACCAGGCGATGCCGCGCCGGTGCACAGAGGTGTCGGTCATGCCTCCAGCACACCGGATCGACGGTCCCCGGTCACGGGCGCGAACGCCCGATTCCGGGGTGGTGCCAGCGCTACCGCGTCAGCCCAACAGCTCCGCGACCCGCTCGTCCGAGAGGCGCTTGAAGGCGCGGCGCGGGCGGGTGTGGTCCAGGATCGCGACCTCGAGCTCGCCCGCGGCGAAGGTCTTCGGCTCGGCCGTCGTGGCCGACCCGTTCGACGGTGCCGGCGCGCTGAGCGCCTTCACTGCGAGCGCCACGGCGCCGGCAAGATCGAGATCGTCGGCGTAGCCCTCGGTGAGCACCGGCGTGATCGACTCGGTCTGTCCGCCCATGACCACGAACTGCTTCTCGTCGCCCACGGAGCCGTCGTAGCCCACGCGGTAGAGCCGCGAGCCGGTGTTGTCGGGCGTCCCGACCTCGGCGACGCACAGCTCCACCTCGTAGGGCTTCGCCTGCTCGGTGAAGACGGTGCCCAGGGTCGAGGCGTAGGCGTTGGTCAGCGACCAGCCGGTCACGTCGCGCCGCGAGTACTGGTAGCCGCGGGTGTCGGCGAACTGGATGCCCGCGCGGCGCAGCGACTCGAACTCGTTGTACTTGCCCACGGCGGCGAAGCCGATGCGGTCGTAGATCTCACTGATCTTGTACAGCGAGCTCGGGTTGTCGGCGACGAAGACCACCCCGTCGGCGTACTTGAGCACCACGACGCTGCGGCCGCGGGCGATGCCCTTGCGCGCCAGCTCCGAGCGATCGCGCATGATCTGCTCGGCGGACGCGTAGTACGGGAACGTCACTGGTCGCCTCCCCTCGCCGCGATCACGCGGTCGGTCGCGGCGGCCACGTCCTCCTCGGACACCTCGACGGCACCGTCGGCGGTGATGGCGATCGCGGTCGGATAGAGCTTGCGGAGCACGTCGGGACCGCCGGTCGCGGTGTCGTCGTCGGCCGCATCGAACAGAGCCTCCGCTGCCACGTCCAGCGCACCGTCGGCGTCGAGGCCGGGACGGAAGCGCTTCTTGATCGACGACTTCGCCCAGGCCGAGCCCGAGCCGATCGAGTGGTAGCCCACCTCGTCGTGCCAGTCGCCGGTCACGTCGTAGGAGACGATCCGGCCGCGGGCCTCGGCCTCGTCGAAGCCGACCAGCAGCGGCACGGCGGCGAGGCCCTGCAGGGCGGCGCCGAAGTTGCTGCGCACCATGCCGGCCAGGCGGTTGGCCTTGCCGTCGAAGGTCAGGGGCACGCCCTCGATCTTCTCGTAGTGCTCCAACTCCACCGTGAACAGCTTCACGATCTGCTTGGCGATCCCCGCGGTCCCGGCGATGCCGACCGCGGTCAGCTCGTCGGTGACGAAGGTCTTGACGATGTCGCGCTGCGCGATGAGGTTGCCCATGGTGGCGCGGCGGTCACCCGCGAGCAGCACACCGCCGTCGAAGGCCACGGCGACGATCGTGGTGCCGTGCGGGACGTCGGGCGCACCGTCGGACCCGGCACCCCGGCCGGGCAGCGCGTCCGGCGCCACGGCGGCGAGGTGCTCGACGAACGACGATCCGCCGTGCAGCGGCGTCACTGGCCGCCCTTCTGCACGTACGCACGCACGAAGTCCTCGGCGTTCTCCTCGAGCACGTCGTCGATCTCGTCCAGCAGATCGTCCGTCTCGTCGGTCAGCTTCTCGATGCGCTCCTGGCCGGCACCCGACGGTGCACCCGTGGCATCCTCGTCGTCTCCGCCGCCGCCACGCTTGACCTGCTCCTGCGCCATCTCGCTGCCTCCTTAGCGACCGTATCCGGGCCGCACGACCCGATGTGCCAACACTACCGGCCTACACTGCTGTCGTGGATCCGTACACGCCGCTCAACATGCCCGATCCGGTGCTCGTGAGCATCGGCGACATCCATTGCACCCGAACCGAGGTGATCACTCCGGCGGGGACGTTCCCGATCGCGGGCGCGCAATGGACGGTGACCGACCAGAGCGTGACGACGCGGGAGATCCCCACGTGGGCGATCGTGCTCGCCATCGTCGGCGCCTTCGTGGTCTGCCTCTTCTCGCTGTTCTTCCTGCTCGCGAAGGAGGACCGCACGCAGGGATTCGTGCAGGTCACCGTCTTCGGTCCGGAGGGGCGATCGTTCACCACCAGCGTGCCCGTGCACTCCTACGCGGCCGTGCAGGACGTCTTCAACCGCGTCGGCTACGCCCGGAACCTCGCCATCGGCATGTAGCCCGACGGTCCGCCGTCACGGGCAACACTTTTCGAAGCGTTCTGCGACTCGCAGGGCCGCCGAAACCCTCGCAGAACGCTTCGAAAAGTGTTGGTCAGCGCATGGTGGAGCCGCCCTGGTCAGCGCGTGCGCGCATTCGGCGCCCTCCGCGCGATCTCCCGCGTGATCTCGTCCGCGCTCGGACGCAGGTCCACCGGCGTGCGGACGGACTCAGCGCCGAACCGCCACACGAGGTGGTGCCGGATGTCGCGCCCGATGGTCGGGACGAACACCGACTCCGGGGTCGTCGTCCACGCGGACACTTCGTCCCAGCGCGTGTACGCCGGTGAGTCGATCACAGTCGCTGTGCTCACACCTTCGTCGTTGATCGACATGAGCACCATGCGGCTCGCTCGATACATCCCGACCGCGTAGCCGACGACGAAGACATCGATCATGGCGGCGAATGCGGCGAGAGAGAGTCCCGTAGGGACCGACGTCCAATCAACGGGGGGTTCGACGTGGCCTACCGCATTCCACACGGCGACTGCTGTGAGCGCCGTATGCAGGACGGCGACGACCGTGGTCGCGACGAACCGTGGACCGAGCCGGCCTCGGACCTCCGTCCCGCCGACCAGCCGCAGCGCACCGAACCTGGGGACGGCGAGCACGGACGCCTGCCGAGCCAGGACAACACCTCCCACGCCGAAGAACAGCCCTCCGACGACGTTGACGAACCAGTCGACTCCCTCGCCCTGCATCGCGAGGGCGATACCGATGAACGCCGCCCCGAGGAAGAGTGCCGAACTGCAGCACAACCCCAGCACCATCGGCCGTAGCCGGCGCGGCGGTGCGATCGCGTGATGCACCGTCGATCAGGCGGGGCGGAGCCGGACCACCGGGATCGGGCGCGTCGTCTTGCGCTGGTAGGCGGCGTAACGGCCGCCGTTGTTCGCGTCGGCGAGGTCCCAGAGCCTCTGGTAGTCGGCGTCGCCGGGCCGCAGCGCCTCGACGGTGGCCGGGAAGCGGTCGGTGCCGACCTGCACGTCGACGGTGCCCGCCTTGACCATGTTGTGGAACCACGCGGGGTTGCGGGGTGCGCCGCCCATGGAGGCGACCACGACGTAGTCGTCGCCGTCGCGCACGTAGGTCAGGACCGTGGTGCGGGGCTCGCCCGACTTCGCCCCGACGGTGCGCACGATCAGGCTGGGCACCCCGAACAGCAGCTTGTGCCCGATGCGGCCGCCGGAACGCACGTACAGCTCGCCGTGCGCCTTGAGCACCTCCGGGAAGGCCTTGGCGTAGAGCTTCCCCACCTCGCGACCGATGTCCATGGCCCTAGCCTCGCAGAGAATCGACGAGATCGCGCGCGGAGGCGGCGTCGTCCAGCAGCCGGCCGACGTGCTCCTTGGTGCCCCGCAGCGGCTCGAGGGTGGGGATCCGGACAAGCGACTCGGCGCCGACGTCGAAGATCACGGAATCCCAGCTGGCGGCGGCGATCTCGGTGCCGAAGCGGCGCATGCACTCGCCGCGGAAGTAGGCGCGGGTCGACTCGGGCGGGGTGGTGACGGCGTCCATCACCTGCTGCTCCGTGACCAGGCGCTTCATCGAGCCGCGGGCGACGAGCCGGTTGTACAGGCCCTTGTCGAGCCGCACGTCGGAGTACTGCAGGTCCACGAGCTGCAGCTTGGACGCCGCCCAGCCGAGGCCCTCGCGCTGCCGGATGCCCTCGAGCAGGCGCAACTTGGCCGGCCAGTCGAGCTCGTCCGCGAGCCGCAGCGGGTCGTCGGCGAGCGTGTCGAGGACCCGCACCCAGGTGGCGTGGACGTCGAGCGCGCGGGCGTCGTCCGAGCCCTCGAGGAAGCGGCCCACCCGATCGGCGTACTCGCGCTGGATCTCGAGCGCCGTCATGGTCCGGCCGTCGGCGAGCTCGAGCCGCGCGGTGAGCGAGAGGTCGCGCGAGACCTGATGCACCGCGGTCACCGGAGTGGCGAGCTGCAGGTCCGACAGGTCGACGCCGGCTTCGATCAGGTCCAGGACCAGCGCCGACGTGCCCACCTTGAGGTACGTGGAGGTCTCGGCGAGGTTGGCGTCGCCGATGATCACGTGTAATCGGCGGTACTTGTCCGGATCGGCGTGCGGCTCGTCGCGGGTGTTGATGATGCCGCGCTTGAGGGTGGTCTCGAGCCCCACCTCGACCTCGATGTAGTCGGCGCGCTGCGAGAGCTGGAAGCCCGGCTCGTCGCCGTTGGCGCCGATGCCGACGCGGCCGCTGCCGGTGAAGACCTGCCGGGTCACGAAGAAGGGGGTCAGGCCGGTGACGATCGACGCGAAGGGGGTCTCGCGCCGGCACAGGTAGTTCTCGTGCGTGCCGTACGAGGCGCCCTTGCCGTCGATGTTGTTCTTGTACAACTGCAGCGCCGGGGCGCCGGGCACCGTCGAGGCGTAGCGGGCCGCGGCGTCCATGACCCGCTCCCCCGCCTTGTCCCAGATCACCGCGTCGAGCGGATCGGTGACCTCGGGCGCGGAGTACTCGGGGTGCGCGTGGTCGACGTACAACCGCGCGCCGTTGGTGAGAATCATGTTCGCCGCGCCGATCTCGTCGGCGTCGATGATCGGCGCCGGGCCGCCGCGGCCGAGGTCGAAGCCGCGGGCGTCGCGCAGCGGCGACTCCAGGTCGTAGTCCCACCGGGTGCGCTTGGCGCGCGGCACCGCGGCGGCGGCCGCGTAGGCCAGCACGGCCTGGGTGGACGTGAGGATCGGATTGGCGGTGGGATCCTTCGGCGCGGAGATCCCGTATTCGACCTCGGTCCCGATGATGCGCTGCATGGTGCCCAGCCTATCCGGGGTGGTCCGGGCCGCTCCCGGCGGCGGCGACCAGCCGTCCGTCAGGCCGACTGCCGCCCGATCCGCCAGCGCGTCGCGATCCACAGCACGACCGCCATCAGTGCGAGCACACCGATCGAGATACCCCATTGCAGGGGCGTCGAGTCCCACAGCGGGTCGATCGCCTGCATCGTCGGCCGCCCGGAGACCGCATCGATCTGCTTCTGCAGCTCGACGGTGGACGCGCTCGCCGCGAAGCCCCAGCGCGACGGGAACAGCCACGAGATCTGCTCCAGGCCCACGCGATCGTGCAGCGTGAACAGTCCGCCGCTCATCACCAGCTGCACCATGACGACCACCACGAGCATGGGCATCACCTGCTCGCTGGACCTGGCCAGCGCGGAGATCAGCAGGCCCACCAGCGTGGACACGCACGCGAGAACCGCGATGTCGATGACCAGCTCGACGGGCGCGCTGGCCAGCACCGATCCCTGCGCCGTCGACTGCTTCACACCGAGGATCACGATCGCCATCATCATGACCGCCTGGATGGTGGCCGCGACGAAGTAGACGAGCGTCTTCGCGGACAGATACGCGCCCGGTCCGAGTCCGACGGCGCGTTCGCGCTGGTAGATCGCGCGCTCGCCGACCAGGTCGCGCGAGGTCAGCGCGGCACCCATGAAGCAGGCGCCCACGACCAGCAGCACGAGGATCATCTTCGCGCCGCTGTAGCCGTCCGGGAGCGAGTACGGCGAGGCCAGGCCGTCGTCCGCAGGCACGAGCAACGTGATCCCGCCGAGCACCAGCGGCAGCAGCAGCAGGAAGATCAGGTAGGCGCGGTCGGCGAGGATCAGCCGGACCTGGCGGCGCGCGATCACGGAGAGCTGCTTGCGCACGGAGGTCTTCCGCGCCTTCGTCGGGGACGGCGGCGCACCCGTGGGCGCGGGCGGCGGCGGGGCGGGATGCGCCGACCGGTACCGCTGCCAGGCCACGTCAGGCTGCTTGGCCGCGAAGTCGAAGATCTCCGCCCAGTCGCTCGTGCCCATCGCGGCCTTCACGCCCTTCGGCGAGCCGCAGTACGCGGTCTTGCCGCCGGGCGCCAGCAGCAGCACCTGGTCGCACATGTCGATGTGGGTGAGCGAGTGGGTCACGACGATCACCACGCGGCCCGCGTCGGCCAGGCGACGCAGGGTCTGCATGACCTGCCGGTCCAGCGCGGGGTCCAGGCCCGAGGTGGGCTCGTCGAGGATGAGCAGCGACGGGCCGGTGAGGAGCTCCATGGCGACGGACGCGCGCTTGCGCTGGCCGCCGGAGAGCTTGTCCACGCGGGTCTGCTTGTGCTCGGTGAGCTGCAGCTCGGCGAGCACGCCGTCGATCACCTGGTCCCGGTCGGCCTTCGACATGTCCGGCGGCAGGCGCAGCTCGGCGGCGAACCGGAGGGCCTGCAGCACGGTGAGCTGGCGGTGCAGCACGTCGTCCTGCGGCACCATGCCGATGCGGGAGCGGAGCGCGTCGAAGTCGCGGTGCACGTCGCGGCCCTCGAACTCGACCCGGCCGGCGGTGGGCGTGACGGCGCCGGAGACGACCCGGGACACCGTCGACTTGCCGGCGCCCGACGGGCCGATCACGGCCGTCAGCGTGCCCGGGGCGGCGCGGAAGTCGACGCCGTGCAGCAGCGTCTTGTTGCCGTCGACGGTGAGGGTGATGCCCTGCACCGCGAGGCCGGCGCCCGCGAACTCCTGGGCCTTCGGCCGCTCGAGCCGGCCCTGCTCGACGATGAGGTCGGAGTTGCCGACGGTGACCAGGTCGCCGTCGCGCAGGGACGTCGGTCCGGCGATGCGCCGGCCGTTGACCTGCGTGCCGTTCGCCGAGCCCAGGTCCTCGATGACCAGGCCCTGCGGGCCGGTGAGCAGGCGGGCGTGGCGCCGCGAGACCAGCATGTCGCCGATCGCGATGTCGTTGTCGGGCGTGCGGCCGATGGTCATCTGGCCGGTGCCGACGGGCCGCGCGGGCATCTTCGCCACCTGGTACAGGCCGGTGTTGCCGGCCATGGCGCGCAGGTGCGGGGCGACGTCGCCCGCCGGGCGCGGCGGGACCGGGGCCTGCTGGGCCGGGATCGGGGCCGACGGTGCCTGTTGGCGCGGCGGCAGCGGCATCGGGCGCGCCGGGGGCGCCGGGGTAGCGGGCGGCCCCTGCGGCCCCGGGTTCGACGGCATGCCGCCCGTCGGAGGCGGCGAGAAGCCGCCGGTCGCGGGCGGCGGGGTCGTCCGGGGCACGGGGTTCGACGGTGCGCGGCGCGCCGCCGGGAGCTGCTGGACCGGCTGCTGCGCGGCCGCGGGCGGAGGAGTGCGCGGCGGCGGCGGGGGCGGCGTGTTCGAGCGCGCGGCCGCCGAGAAGGTGACCGGGGCGCCGGTCCGGGGGTCTCCGAACATCAACTGCTGGCTGCCGTTGAGGGCGATGGTGGGCCGGCGGACGCCGCCCACGAAGACGCCGTTCGTGCTCCGGTCCGTGAGGATCCACCCCGTCGGCCCCGCGGACGCCACGGCGTGCGTCCGCGAGACCAACGGGTGGTTGATCGTCACGTCCGATTCGAGGGTGCGCCCGAAGGTCACCGTCTTACCGGGGGCGAAGGTCAGCGTCTGCCCGTCCACAGTGACGGTGAGAACCGCGGTATCCGTACTCATCACGGAGCATTCTATTCAGATGCCGCTTGCCCTGGGCTTATGCGGCGCTTGTTGTGCAACCGCAGCGGCCCTACAGGTACTGGCCGGTGTTGTTCTCGGTATCGATCGCCCGGGAGGCGCTGGAGTTCTTGCCGGTCACCAGCGTGCGGATGTAGACGATCCGCTCGCCCTTCTTGCCCGAGATCCGCGCCCAGTCGTCCGGGTTCGTGGTGTTGGGCAGGTCTTCGTTCTCGGCGAACTCGTCGACGATGGACTCCAGCAGGTGGGTGATCCGCAGGCCGGGCTGCCCGGTGTCGAGGAACCCCTTGATGGCGTGCTTCTTCGCCCGGTCCACCACGTTCTGGATCATCGCGCCGGAGTTGAAGTCCTTGAAGTACATGACCTCCTTGTCGCCGTTGGCGTAGGTCACCTCCAGGAACCGGTTGTCGTCGGTCTCCGCGTACATCCGCTCGACGACGCGCTCGATCATCGCCTTCACGCAGGCCTCGCGGTCGCCGCCGAATTCGGCCAGATCGTCCTCGTGGATCGGGAGCTCGGGCGTGAGGTACTTCGAGAAGATGTCGATCGCGCCCTCGGCGTCGGGCCGCTCGATCTTGATCTTCACGTCGAGTCGGCCGGGCCGCAGGATCGCGGGGTCGATCATGTCCTCGCGGTTCGACGCGCCGATCACGATGACGTTCTCGAGGCCCTCGACACCGTCAATCTCCGAGAGCAGCTGCGGCACGACGGTGGTCTCGACGTCCGAGCTGACGCCCGAGCCGCGGGTGCGGAAGATCGAGTCCATCTCGTCGAAGAAGACGATGACGGGCGTGCCCTCGGACGCCTTCTCACGGGCCCGCTGGAAGATCAGGCGGATGTGCCGCTCGGTCTCACCGACGAACTTGTTGAGCAGCTCGGGGCCCTTGATGTTGAGGAAGTAGGACTTGACCTCGCGCGAATCGTCGCCGCGGACCTCGGCGATCTTCTTGGCGAGCGAGTTCGCGACGGCCTTCGCGATGAGCGTCTTGCCGTTGCCGGGCGGGCCGTACAGCAGCACGCCCTTGGGCGGGCGGAGCGAGTAGTCCTTGAACAGGTCCTTGTGCAGGAAGGGCAGCTCGACGGCGTCGCGGATGAGCTCGATCTGCCGGCCCAGGCCGCCGATGTCCGAGTAGTCGACGTCCGGGACCTCCTCCAGGACCAGGTCCTCGACCTCGGCCTTGGGGATGCGCTCGAAGGCGTAGCCGGCCTTGGTGTCGACCAGCAGCGAGTCGCCGATGCGCAGCTTGCGGTTCGGCAGCCCGAACTCGTCGAGTCCGGGATCGTCGGAGGCCTGCAGCGCGAGCGGCGCGGCCAGGCGCACCACGCGCTCCTCGTCGGCGTGCCCGACGACCAGGGCGCGCGTCCCGTCGTCCAGGATCTCGCGGAGCGTGGAGATCTCGCCCACCGTCTCGTACTCGCCCGCCTCGACCACGGTCAGCGCCTCGTTGAGGCGCACCGTCTGGCCCGTGCGGAAGGTCGGCACGTCCAGGTTCGGGGAGCACGTGAGCCGCATCTTGCGGCCGGAGGTGAAGACGTCCACGGTGTCGTCCTCGTACGTGGCCAGGAGCACGCCGTAGCCCGACGGGGGCTGCCCCAGCCGCTCGACCTCCTCGCGGAGCGTGAGCAACTGGTTGCGGGCGTCGCGCAGCGTCTCGAGCAGCTTCGCGTTGCGCGTGGTGAGCGCGTCGACGCGCTCGCGCAGCACGGCCGCGGACATGGCCTGCGGGGCGGACGAGTCCGCCGGCGCGGCCGAGGGACGGGTCGGATCCGGTTCCGTCACGAGTGAACTCCCTTTCCGTGGGGACTTCTCACGCTACCCCTTGTTGGACCGCCGCTGCGGACGCGGCGCGACCGTGCCGTCGGCCAGGCGCCGGCACGTGATGAGGAAAGCGGTGTGGCCCTGCATCCGGTGCGAGGGCCGCACGGCGAGGCCGACGACGTGCCACTCGCGCACCAGCGCCTCCCAGGACCGCGGCTCGGTCCAGATCGCCTGCTCGCGGATCGCCTCGACCACCTTCGACAGCTGCGTGGTGGTGGCGACGTAGACGGTCAGCACGCCGCCCGGCACGAGCGCCTTGCCGACCGCGTCGAGGACGTCCCACGGCGCGAGCATGTCGAGGACCACGCGGTCCACCTGGGGGCCGTCGTACTCGGCGAGGTCGCCGAGCTGCAGGTTCCAGTTCTCGGGGCGGCCGCCGAAGAACTCCTCGACGTTCTTCGCCGCGTACTCGGCGTGGTCCTCACGGACCTCCCAGCTCGTCACCGAGCCCTCGGGGCCCACGGCGCGGAGCAGCGAGCACGTCAGCGCGCCCGAGCCGGCGCCCGCCTCGAGCACCCGCGCGCCGGGGAAGATGTCGCCCTCGGCCACGATCTGCGCCGCGTCCTTGGGATAGATGACCTGCGCGCCGCGCGGCATCGACAGCACGTAGTCGGTGAGCAGGGGCCGCAGCGCGAGGTACGGAGTGCCGTTGACTGCCTTGACCACGCTGCCCTCGGGGGCGCCGATCAGCTCGTCGTGCCGGATGCCGCCCTTGTGCGTGTGGAACTCCTTGCCCGCCTCCAGATGGACGGTGAACTTCCGGCCCTTCGCGTCCGTCAGCTGTACTCGGTCGCCCACCACGAAGGGTCCACTGTTCGCCATAGCTGTACATCCTCCCAGGGAGCTCCGCCGATCCGGCCGCCGCGGTCGCGTCCGGGAGCGCCCAGCATCCTCCCAGCACCCCGCTCGCGGAGCGAATCCGACCTATCGGTAGGACTGGTACATGGCCGATAGCGCGTTCTTCCACCCCGCCGGGACCCTCGACGCCGACGGGTTCGAGTACGAGGTCTTCGATCCGGCGCCGTCCACCGCCAGCGTGTGGGCGGCCACCATGCAGCACGGAGCGCCGCCCGCGGCGATCATGGTGCGCGCCATGGAGAAGCTGGTCGGCGACGGCGCGCGGATCTCCCGCGTGACGATCGACCTCCTCGGCGTCGTGCCGATCACCCGGACCCGGGTGCGCGCCTGGGTCGCGCGCCCCGGACGCACCATCTCGCTCATCGCCGCGGAGATGGACTGCGTCGACGGCGCCGGCGAGTACCGCACCGTCGCGCGGGCGCAGGCGTGGGCGCTCGCCGCATCGGACACCACCGCGATCGCCCGCGACCTCTCCCCCGCCCTGCCGCCGGCCGGCGCCTCGCAGGGCGTGATGCCGGGCTTCTTCGCGCACCTCGAGGATCAGGGTTTCCTGGCCGCGTGCGACTGGAAGTTCGTCGACGGCCCCGACGGGCCGGACGGCGTCAAGCAGTGCTGGATCCGGGCGAAGATGCCGCTCGTCGCCGGCGAGGAGCCCTCGCCCCTGGTGCAGGTCTTCTCGGTGGTCGACGCCGCGAACGGCATCTCCGCCTACCTCGATCCCACCGCCGTGACCTGGATGAACATGGACATGACGGTGCATTTCCACCGGTCCCCGCGGCCCGTCGACGGCTGGGTCGGCCTGCTCGGCGACCAGCTCGTCGGGGACGAGGGCATCGGCACCACGGTCTCGCGCCTCTACGACGGCGACGGCGCCTTCGCCGTGGGCGCGCAGACGCTCCTCGTCGCCGCCCGCTGACGACCGTGGCGCGCTCCGCAGCGGAGCGCGCCGTGCGACCTCAGAACCGGCAGCTGCGGATGTCCGTCATGAGGATCGCCTTGGCACCGAGCTCGGCGAGGTCGTCCATCACGTCGTTGGCCTCCTTGCGAAGCACCATGGCGCGCACCGCGACCCAGTTGTCGTCGGCCATGGGCGCCACCGTCGGCGACTCCAGGCCGGGCGTGACGGCGACGGCACCGTCGAGCAGGGTGCGCGGGCAGTCGTAGTCGAGCATCACGTACTGACGGCCGAAGACGACGCCCTTGAGCCGCGCCGTGAGCTGGTCGCGGGCGCGGTCCGAGTCGAGACCGACGCGCTCGATGAGCACGCCCTCGGAATCGCAGAGCGAGTCGCCGAAGGCGACCAGGTTGTTCTGGCGCAGTGAGCGGCCCGACTCCACCACATCGGCGATGAGGTCGGCCACGCCGAGCTGGATGGAGATCTCGACGGCGCCGTCGAGGCGGATCACCTCGGCGTCGAGGCCCCGGTTCGCGAGGTCGCGGCGCACGAGGTTGGGGTACGACGTGGCGACCCGCTTGCCGCCCAGATCGGCGACGGTCCACTCCTGGCCGGCCGGGCCGGCGTAGCGGAAGGTGGAGCGGCCGAAGCCGAGCGCGAGGCGCTCGGTGAACTCGGCGCCCGAGTCCAGCGCGAGGTCGCGGCCGGTGATGCCCATGTCGAGCTCGCCCGAGCCGACGTAGAGCGCGATGTCCTTGGGGCGGAGGAAGAAGAACTCCACCTCGTTGGCGTTGTCGAGGACCGTGAGGTCCTTCGCGTCGGAGCGGCGACGGTAGCCCGCCTCGCTGAGGATGGCGGCGGCGGCCTCGGAGAGCGCGCCCTTGTTCGGTACGGCGACCCGCAACATGTGAGTGGTTCCTTCGGGGAAAGTCAGAGGTAGGAGTAGACGTCGTCGAGCGTCAGGCCGCGCTTGACGAGCAGCACCTGCAGCCAGTACAGCAGCTGCGAGGCCTCCTCGGCGAGGTCCTCGTCGCTCTGATGCTCGGCGGCGATCCACACCTCGCCCGCCTCCTCGAGCACCTTCTTGCCCAGGAAATGGATACCGCGGTCCAGCGCCTCGACGGTCCCGCTCCCGGCGGGCCGCTCCTCGGCCTTGGTGGCCAACTCCGCGAACAGCGTCTCCATGGTCTTCACGGAGGTCATTGTCCCACGCGAACTAGAGTGGTCCGTGTGGAGGGCAGCGCGACCGAGGCGACGGCACCGTCGGCCCCGGATACGGACGGGCCCGGCACCCCGCCCGCGAAGGGCGCCACTCAGTACCGGTACACCCGCGCCCTGATCCGCGCGCGGCTCCGGGTGGTGCGCGCCGCGCGGGATCCCGACCGGTTCGTCCGCGAGAACTACGACGAGTTCGCGGCCCGGCATCCCCTGTTCGCGTGGGCGTGGAGCCTGCTGCATCTCGACTTCGCGGGGCTGTTCGTCGGCGGCCTGTTCCTGATGAGCAGCCTGACGGTGTCGCTGCTCCCCCGGTCCTGGTTCTTCCAGGGCATCGTCTCGGGGATCAACGCGGTCATCGGCTACGCGATCGGCGTGTTCCTCAAGTGGGTGATCGTCGACCTGCTGGTGCGGGCGCACCCGATCCGCGACGACCCGCGCCGGGCCCGCTTCGTACCGGTGTGGCGGGCGCTGATCGTGCTCGGCGTCCTCCTCGGCGGGCTCGCGATGATGGTCGCCGCGAAGCGCTGGCAGGACGACGTGCGCGCGCTCATGGACATGCCGCCCGGCTCGAACCTCTGGTACGTGTTGACGCCCATCGTCGCCTTCCTGGTATCCGCGGCGCTGATCTCGACGTTCCGCGTGCTCCGCGACCTCGGGCTGTTCCTCGCCCGCCGCGCCAACCGGTACCTGCGCGTGCCCCAGCCCGCGGCCAAGGTGCTCGGCTTCGGGCTGGTCGTGGTCCTGGTGGTCTTCACCGTCAACGACGTCGGGTTCCGCGCCTTCACCGCGACCGCGAACACCCTGGCATCGTCGACCAACGACCAGGAACTGGCCGAGTTCCCGCAGCCGACGGAAGCGTGGCGGTCGGGGTCGGAGGGCTCCGCCGCGCGGTGGTCCGGGCTGGGGAACGAGGGCCGCAAGTTCGTCTCCGGCGGGCTCCGGGCGGCCCAGATCGCCCGGTTCACCACGCGTCCCGTGACCGAGCCGGTCCGGGTCTACGTGGGACTCGAGAACGCCGACACGCCCGAGGACCGGATCGCGCTGCTGCACCGCGAGCTCGCCCGCACCGGCGCCCTCGATCGCCGCCACGTCGTGGTAGTCCCGACCACCGGATCCGGGTGGGTGAATCCGACCGCCGCGCGTGCCGTCGAGCTCATGTACGACGGCGACGTCGCCCTGGTCGCGATGCAGTACTCGTACCTGCCGAGCTGGATCTCCTTCCTCACCGACGGTGAGGCCTCGCTGCAGTCCGGGAAGCGGCTCATCGACGCGGTCGTCGCCGACGTCCGCGCCCGGCCCGCCCCTGCGCGCCCCAAGCTGCTCGTCATGGGCGAGAGCCTCGGCTCCCGGGCCGGCGAGGGCGCCTTCGCCGGGCTGCCCGACATCCGCGACAAGGTCGACGGTGTTGTCTGGCTCGGTCCGCCCCAGGCCAACCCGATCCACTCGGCGATCACCGATCGCCGCGACCTGGGCACGCCCGAGGTGCTGCCCACCTATACCGACGGGCTGATCGTCCGGTTCACCGACGGACAGCGGCCGCTGACCGGCGACGGCGGCAGCGGCGGCGTGGAGTGGCTGGCGCCCCACATCGTCTACGTCCAGCACCCGTCGGACCCGGTCGTGTGGTGGTCACCGGAACTGATGCTCCGCCAGCCGGACTGGCTCCGCGAGCCGCCCGGCCGCGACCGCAGTCCCGCGATGGCCTGGTACCCGTTCGTCACGTTCTGGCAGGTCTCCGCGGATCTCGCGAACGCCGCCGGGGTGCCCGACGGGCACGGGCACAACTACGGGACCGCGATGGTCGACGCCTTCGCCGCCGTCCTACCGCCCGCCGGCTGGACGCCCGCCGACACCGAACGGGTCCGCATGGCCGTCATGGCCAGCGCCGCCATCGACGGCGCGGAGAAGTAACAGCCGGCCCGTCGTCGCGGGACCTAACGAAAACCGTGATGCCCAACACCTTCGGGGCCTCTGAGCGAGCGCGCGACGGCCGTCGCGGCTAGCTTCCTGGAAATGAACCCACGTTGGTCAGCGATGTGCACGCTGCTCCTGCTTCCCATCGCGGGATGCGCGGCGGCGAACGACGATCCGGCCGCGAGCGAGGTGAGCTTCTCCGCCGTCGCGGGCACCTCCTCGGCGTCCGCGGCTGCGCCCGCCGGCACCGTCGAACTGGCGGCCTCGGGCACGGTCTGCGGCTCCGTCGCCACCGCGCAGGACGACGCGCAGGTCGTGATCCGCAGCGGGTCGGCGAACTGCGTCCGGGTGCTGCGGGCGGCGCGGGCCTACGCCGCCGCCGCGGCGCACGCGGACGGTCAGCCCGTCACCCTCGAGACGGGCGGCTGGCGATGCGCCCCGACGTCGGAGACGCTGGCCGTCTGTCGCGCCGGCGACGCCTCGTTCAGCGTCGGCTGAGCGGCGCGAAGTCGGCGAGACCGGCGCCCGACAGCGTGCCGAGGTGGCGGGCACCGTCGAGCACCGGCTCGGGTCCGACGGTGAGGACGGTGCACCCCGCGGCGAGGGCGGACCGCGAGCCGGTCGGCGAGTCCTCCACCGCGACGCAATCCGCCGCGGGGAAGCCCGCGAGCTGCGCGCCGCGCAGGTAGGGATCTGGGGCCGGCTTGGGGCTGGGCACCTCGTCGCCGCAGACGGTGGCGACGAACCGGTCGCGGCCGAGCGTGCCGAGCGCGTGCTCGGTGACCTCGCGGATCGTGTTGGTGACCAGGACCAGCGGGACGTCCGCCGCGGCCAGCAGGTCCAGCGTCTCACGGGCGCCGGGCTGCCACGGGATGCCGCCGTCGAAGAGCTCGACCACGCGGTTCGACACCCACCGCTCCGCGCCGGCGTAGTCGCGGTCCGCCTCCGGGACCTGCGCGAAGTCGAACAGCTTGCGCAACGCGTCCGCGGTGGCGTTGCCGAGCGTCGACTCCCGCGCCTCCGGCGTGATCTCCATGCCCAGGTCGCGGGTGAACTCGGCGACGGCGATGTCCCAGAGCTTCTCGGAGTCGAGGAGGGTGCCGTCCATGTCGAACAGGACCGCGGCGGGCAGCGACGGAGAGGTCATGCCGCCCACCCTAGGTCGGCGCGCGCACGGGGTGTTAATTCATTCGTCACCCGAACGATGGCTACCTGTGTTCGAATTCCTGACATGCGCAATCGCAGGCTGCACACCGCCCTGGCCCTGACGGCGACCGCCGCGCTCCTCGCGAGCTGCGGCACCTCCGGGAACGACGCGACGCTGTCGTCCTCGGGCGCCGCCTCGTCGACCGCGAAGGCGAGTTTCACCGTGCCCGGCGTCGATGATCTGCCGGCCGCGAACCCGGACCAGGTGCACCTGCTGGCGTTCAACGACTTCCACGGCAACCTGCAGCCGCCGACCGGCTCCACCGGGAAGATCGGCGGCAAGGAGGCCGGCGGCGCCGCGTACTTCGCCACCGCCCTGCAGCGGCTCAAGAAGCAGTACCCGAACACCCTCACGGTCGCGGCGGGCGACCTGGTGAGCGCCAGCCCACTGGTCTCGGCGCTGTTCCGCGACGAGCCGACGATCAAGTTCCTGAACTCGGTGGGCCTGCAGGCGAGCTCGGTGGGCAACCACGAGTTCGACCACGGCACCATCGAACTGGAGCGGCTGCAGAAGGGCGGCTGCGCGCCCCAGGGCTGCGAGCCCGGCGAGCCCTTCACCGGCGCCGCCTACCAGTACCTCGCCGCGAACGTCACCAACGAGCAGGGGCAGCTGCCGCCCGGCACCGTCCCGTGGAAGATGTTCGAGGTCGGCGGGAAGAAGATCGCCGTGATCGGCACCGTCACCCCCGAGACGGCGACCATCGTCGCGCCGGAGGGCGTGCGCGGCTACAGCTTCGGCGACGAGGCCGACGCCATCAACAAGTACGTGCCCGAGATCAAAGCCGCCGGCGCGCAGGCCATCGTCGCGACCATGCACGACGGTGGCGCGCAGAAGGGCTCCGGCGAGCAGGACCCGAACGCCTGCCAGGACGTCTCCGCGCCCGTGCCCGACCTCGCCAAGCGGATCGATCCGGCGGTGACCTCCCTGGTCACCGCGCACTCGCACCAGGCCTACAACTGCTCCATCGACGGTCGCACCGTCACCCAGGCGGCGTCGTACGGCCGCCTCATCACCGACATCACGCTCGACTTCAGCGGCCCCGCGGCCAAGGCGACGGCCGTGAACCGCGTCGTGAGCCGGGACCTCCCCGCCGACGCCGCGACGCAGCGCCTCGTCGAGTTCTACGAGAAGGAGGCCAAGCCGCGCGCCGACCGGGTGATCGGCAGGATCCCCACCGAGCTCAAGCGGGAGGCCTTCCCCGGCGGCGACTCGCCGCTCGGCGACGTGATCGCCGACGCGATGCTCTTCACCACCCGCCCGCCGAACGACGCGGCCGGGCAGATCGCCCTCATGAACCCGGGCGGCGTCCGCGCCGACCTCAAGGGCGGCGACGTGACCTACGGTGCGGCGTACACGGTGCAGCCCTTCGGCAATCAGGTGGTCACCGTCTCGCTCACCGGCCAGCAGATCATCGACCTGCTCGAGCAGCAGTGGCAGAACCCCGCGAAGACGACGATCCTGGCACCGTCGGGCATCACCTACAGCTACGACCCGAACGGCGCGCCGAACCGGAAGGTGGTGCGCGAGAGCGTCAAGGTCGGCGACCAGCCGCTGAACCCCGTCGCGAAGTACCGGGTGACCACGAACAACTTCCTCGCCGCGGGCGGCGACGGCTTCAGCGTGTTCACCCAGTCGACCGAGCTCGCCGTCGGCGGCATCGACCTCGACGCGCTGGAGAAGTACCTGCAGGCCACCCCGGACCTGCAGGTGCCCACCAGCCGGGTCACGAAGCTGTAGCGATGATCTCGCGCGCGTCCGCGTGCACGGCCTCGCTCGCGGTGCGGCCCGTCGCCGCCAGGTAGGCGTCGACGAGGCGGTTGCCCACCGCGTAGCCCGCGCCCGTCGGCACGCCGATCGGTTTCGCGCCGAACCGGCCGGCGATGGCGTCGCCGAGGACCCACGAGGCGAAGTTCTGCATACCGGTGACGCCGAGGTTGTCGACGACGGTGGCGTAGAGCGCGTCGTCGTGCCGGTGCGGGACGCCGATCCGCGCGGGGCCCAGCTCCTCGCCGTACAGCTCGCGGGCGAGGGCGTCCGCCAGGCCCTCCGAGACGATCTGCTCCCCGACGGTGACCGTCGCCGGGTCCCAGACGACGCCGCCGGGCGCGTACCGCACGTTGTGGTCGAACTCGTGGACAGCCATGGCCTCCAGCCGATCCAGGTTCTCCGGCGACGGCCAGACGTTGAGGTACAGGTAGCCGGTGACGCTGCCGTTCGCGGTGAGGCCGAGCGCCTCGTCGAGGTAGATGCGATCCGACGGGTCGCCGACGATCAGCAGGACCGTGACCTCCGGCAGGTCGACGCGGCGCAGGGCGTCCGCGAGCCGGTCGGCGGCATGGCGGAGCGCCCGCTCGATCCGGCCCCACGCGTCCGCGGCGCGGAGCCGCTCGACCGCGTCGAGGCAGGCGGCGGTATCGCGGTCGAGCGGGAATCCGGACGACGCGGCGTGCATCGCGACCAGGTCGACGGGGCCCGGGAAGTACCGGTACATGCCCGCGCCGGGCCGCCACATCTCCTCCAGCAGCGCCGCGCGCTCCGGCTCGGGCGCGCACAGGATCTCGCGCATCGCGGTGTAGGTGTCCAGGACGGTGATCTTCATGTCCGCGACGCTAGGGCCTCCCGTGACGGGAGGGTCAAGCCGTTCCGCGTGTCGGATGTTCGCAGTAGCATCGGGCCATGACCGCCGCATCCGATCCCGCGTTGCTCACGCTGGAGGACTGGTTCGCCTTGGGGGAGGACGAATCGCTGCGGCGCGCCGAACTGTGCCGGGGGGTACTGGAGGTGTCACCGAGTCCGAGTCCGAGGCTCGCGCACGCGCGGGCGATCCGCCGCCTCGCCAATACGATCGAGGCGCAGCTGCCTGCGGGCTTCGACGTCTACGACGAGGTCGACGTGGTTCTGCAGCGCACGCCCGCGACGGTGCGCCAGCCCGACGTGATCGTTCTCGCGTCCGGTGCGCCCGAACCGCTCACCGCGGCCGACGTACTCCTTGCCGTCGAGATCCTGTCGCCCGGGTCCCGGCGCACCGACCGTGTGATCAAGCGCGCCGAGTACGCCGCCGCCGGGATCCGGCACTATTGGATCGTCGACCTCGACGGAGCATCCGCCGAAGTGCTCACGCTGGTCGACGGCGCGTACGAGGGCCCGACCGTGGCCGACCGCATCGCGGTCGACGGACTCCTCCCCCTCGTCGTCGATCTGTCCGCGCTGCGCTGACGTCCCATCTCCGTCGTCGTCAGGCGTCGTCCAGGCCGAGGTCCGAGGACACCTGCTTCACAGCCTCGAGAGCGCCCGCGATGGAGTCGGCCCAGGACGCCGCGATCTGCAGGCCGGCGGCGTCGTCGAGTCGCCAGAACCACGCGCCTTCGTCGCCGGGCTCGCCGGCCTGCAGGTGCAGGCGGTAGTCGTCCACGCTCACCCGGGCACGTCCAGCTCGCGCAGCGGCGTACCGCCGTCGATGAACAGGCGCCCGGTGGGCACAAGGGCGTCGGCGATCCGGCGCAGCGCGATCTCGCCCTCCCGCGGGTGCCGGCCGTCGAGGCAGCCCACCCGCACCGCGAAGGCGAGGTCGAAGGGCTCCTCGCCCGGCAGGAGGGCGAGGTCCTCGACGGCGCACCGTCGGACCGTCAGGCGACCGGCGGCGATCTGCTCCGCGCACCCCGCCTCGGCCTGCCGAATCGCGGCGGCGGACCGATCGATCGCGAGGACGTGGCCCCCCGGAACGCGGTCGGCGACGGCGCGCGCGGCCACGCCGGGGCCGCAGCCGATCTCGAGCACCCGCAGCCCGGGAGCGAGGGGCAGCGCGGCGACGATGCCTGCGAGCCGCGCGGATATCTCGGCCATCACCGCCTCCTCAGGACGTCGGCTCCGCGGTGCGGACCGCCTACGTGTTGAAGTACTTCGCCTCGGGGTGGGTGAGGACGAAGGCGTCGGTGGACTGCTCCGGGTGCAGCTGCAGCTCCTCCGACAACTCGACGCCGATGCGCTCGGGCTGCAGCAGGTCGACCATCTTCGCGCGGTCCTCGAGGTCCGGGCAGGCGCCGTAGCCGAAGCTGTAGCGCGCGCCGAGGTACTTGAGGTCGAAGAAGTCGGTGACGGCCGACGGGTCCGTGTCCGCGACCTTCCGGCCGCCGGGCAGGATCAGCTCCTGCCGCACCCGCTGGTGCCAGCGCTCCGCGAGCGCCTCGGTGAGCTGCACGCCGATGCCGTGCAGCTCGAGGTAGTCGCGGTAGCTGTTGGCGGCGAACAGCTCGTTCGCGGCGTCCGCGATCGGCTGCCCCATGGTGACCAGCTGGAAGGGCAGCACGTCGACCTCGCCGCGGGCGATGGCCGTCTCGCGGTCGCGGATGAAGTCCGAGATCGCGAGGAACCGGCCGCGCTGCTGTCGCGGGAACTCGAACGAGTACCGCACGGGCGCATCGGGTTCCGGGGACTCGAGCACGTCGATGACGTTGCCGTGGCTCACCGCGGGGAAGTAGCCGTAGACCACGGCGGCGTGGTCGAGGATCTTCTCCGACTTGAGCTTGTCGAGCCAGTAGCGCAGCCGCGGCTTGCCCTCGGTCTCCACGAGCTCCTCGTACGACGGGCCCTCGCCCTTGCGGGCACCGCGCAGGCCCCACTGGCCGAAGAACAGGGCGCGCTCGTCGAGCAGGGAGGCGTACTCGCTGATCGCGATGCCCTTGACGACACGGGTGCCCCAGAACGGCGGGGTGGCCACGTCGAAGTCCAGCGCGACGTCCGAGCGGTCCGGCACCACGACCGGCGCGGCCTCGGCCTTGCGCTTCTCGGCGATGCGGCGGCTGCGGGCGTGCCGCTCCTTGCGCTCGCGGGCCTTCTCCGCGGCCGCGAGGGCCTCGGGGCTGTCCGGGTCCGGGCCGATCCCGCGCTTGAGCGCCATGATGTCGTCCATGAGGCGCAGGCCCTCGAAGGCGTCCCGGGCGTAGCTGACCTCGCCGGCGTAGACCTCCGCGAGGTCGTTCTCGACGTAGGCGCGGGTGAGGGCGGCGCCACCGAGCAGCACTGGGTACTTCTCCCCCAGGCCGCGGGTGTTGAGCTCCTCGAGGTTCTCCTTCATCACCACGGTCGACTTCACCAGCAGGCCGGACATGCCGATCACGTCGGCGTGCTTGTCCTCGGCGGCCTCGACGATGGCGGCGATCGGCTGCTTGATGCCGATGTTGACCACCTCGTAGCCGTTGTTGGACAGGATGATGTCCACGAGGTTCTTGCCGATGTCGTGCACGTCGCCCTTGACGGTCGCCAGCACGATGCGGCCCTTGCCGGCGTCGTCCTCGGACTTCTCCATGTGCGGCTCGAGGTACGCGACGGCCAGCTTCATCACCTCGGCGGACTGCAGCACGAAGGGCAGTTGCATCTGGCCGGAGCCGAACAGCTCGCCGACCGTCTTCATGCCGCTGAGCAGCGTGTCGTTGATGATCGCCAGCGCCGGCTTCTCCAGCAGCGCGGCGTCGAGGTCGGCGTCCAGACCCTCGCGCTCACCGTCGACGATGCGCCGCTCCAGCCGCTCAAACAGCGGCAGCTTCGCGAGCTCCTGCGCGCGGGACTCGCGCGCGCCTGCAGCGGAGACACCCTCGAACAGCTCCATGAGCTTCGACAGGGGGTTGTAGTCGGCGTCGCCGCCCGACTGCAGCCCGTCGGTGCCGCGGCGGTCGTAGACCAGGTCCAGCGCGGTCTCGCGCTGGACGTCCTCGATCTTGCTCATCGGCAGGATCTTCGACGCGTGCAGGATGGCGGAGTCGAGCCCCGCCTCGGTCAGCTCGTGCAGGAACACCGAGTTCAGCACCTGCCGCGCGGCCGGGTTCAGTCCGAAGCTCACGTTCGACAGGCCGACGGTGAAGTGCAGGCTCGGGTACTTCGCGTGCAGGATCTTCACGGCCTCGATGGTCTCGAGCGCGTCGCGCCGGACCTCCTCCTGGCCGGTCGAGATGGGGAACACCAGCGGGTCGATGATGATGTCGTCGAGGCTCAGGCCCCAGTTCTCGGTGAGGTCGGCGATGAGCCGCTCGGCGATCCGCACCTTCCACTCGGCGGTGCGGGCCTGGCCCTCCTCGTCGATGGTCAGCGCCACGACGGCCGCGCCGTGCGCCTTGACCTGCTCCATGATCTTGACGAAGCGCGACTCGGGTCCGTCGCCGTCCTCGTAGTTGACCGAGTTGACGGCGCACCGTCCGCCGAGGTGCTCGAGCCCGGCCTTGATGACCTCGGGCTCGGTGGAGTCGATCATCACGGGCAGCGTCGACGCGGTCGCCAGGCGGGCGGCCAGCGCCGCCATGTCCAGCGCACCGTCGCGCCCCACGTAGTCGACGTTGAGGTCCAGCATGTGGGCGCCGTCGCGGATCTGGTCCTTGGCGATGTCGACGCACTTGTCGTGGTCCCCCGCGAGCATCGCGTCGCGGAAGGCCCTGGAGCCGTTCGAGTTCGTACGCTCGGCGATCATCAGGATCGACGCGTCCTGCGCGAAGGGCACGGACGTGTACAGCGAGCTGATCGCGCTCTCGGTCTCCGGGACGCGCTGCAGGCGCTCGGTGGCCCGCACCGCCTCGGCGACCTGGCGGATGTGCTCGGGGGTGGTGCCGCAGCAGCCGCCCACGAAGCTCAGGCCGAACTCGGACACGAAGCCCGACAGGGCGACCGCCAGCTCCTCGGGCGTGAGCGGGTACTCGGCGCCGTTCTTGCCGAGCACCGGCAGGCCGGCGTTCGGCATCACGGACACGGGGATGGTCGAGTGCCGCGACAGGTGCCGCAGGTGCTCGCTCATCTCCGCCGGGCCGGTGGCGCAGTTCAGGCCGATCATGTCGATGCCCAGGGGCTCCAGGGCCGTCAGCGCGGCGCCGATCTCCGAGCCGAGCAGCATCGTGCCGGTGGTCTCCACCGTGACGTGCACGATGACCGGGATGCGCCGGCCGAGCTCGTCCATCGCGTCCTGGCAGCCCAGGACCGCGGCCTTCGACTGCAGGATGTCCTGGCAGGTCTCGATGAGGAAGGCGTCCGCGCCGCCGTCGAGCATGCCGCGCGCGGCCTCGGCGTAGGCGTCGCGGATCACGGCGAACGACGTGTGGCCCAGCGTGGGCAGCTTGGTGCCAGGGCCCATGGAGGCCAGGACGAACCGGGGCGTGCCGTCCGCGGCGAACTCGTCGGCCACCTTCCGGGCGATCGCGGTGCCCTTCTCCGACAGCTCCCGGATGCGGTCGGCGATGTCGTAGTCGCCGAGGTTGCTCAGGTTGCAGCCGAAGGTGTTGGTCTCCACCGCGTCGGCGCCGGCGGCGAAGTAGGCGCGGTGGATCTCCTCCAGCACGTCCGGCCGGGTGTCGTTGAGGATCTCGTTGCAGCCCTCCAGCCCCAGGAAATCGTCCAGGGTCAGGTCCGCTGCCTGCAACATCGTGCCCATCGCACCGTCGCCTATGAGAACACGGCTCGAGGCCGCCTCCAGGAAACTCGACTGCAGCGGCTGCTGATGCGTACGGGTCATAGTCCCAGGGTAGTGGGTGCGGGCAAATCGAATCTTCACGACCGGCGCGTACTCTGATCGAAGTGACGTCCTTCCCTGAGCTCGACCGCCCGGTCCTCATCGCGGCGTTCGAGGGCTGGAACGATGCGGGCGACGCCGCGTCGGGCGCCGTCGAGCACCTCGAGCTGACCTGGGACGCGAAACTCATCACCGAGGTCGACTCGGACGACTTCTACGACTTCCAGGTCAACCGGCCGATCATCAAGCAGGTCGACGGGGTGACCCGCGCCGTCGAGTGGCCGTCGACCACGCTCTCCGTGTGCCGGCCGCCCAAGGCCGACCGCGACGTGGTGCTGCTCCGCGGCACGGAGCCGAACTTCCGGTGGCGCGCGTTCTGCGACCAGTTGCTCGCGATCTTCACCGAGCTGCACATCGACAGCGTCGTGATCCTGGGATCGCTCCTCGCGGACACGCCGCACACCCGTCCGGTTCCCGTCACGGGCGCCGGCTACGACGCGGACTCGGCGAAGCGCTTCGGCCTCGAGCAGAACCGGTACGAGGGCCCCACCGGGATCACGGGCGTCCTGCAGGACGCGTGCGTGCGCTCTGGCTTCCCCGCGGTCTCCTTCTGGGCCGCGGTGCCGCACTACGTCTCCCAGCCCCCGAACCCGAAGGCCACCGTCGCCCTGCTGCAGCGCGTGGAGCACGCGCTCGACCTCGCCGTGCCGCTCGGTGACCTGCCCACCCGCGCCGAGGCGTGGGAGGCGTCCGTGACGGAGATGACCGAGGACGACGAGGACATCGCCGACTACGTGCGCGGGCTCGAGGAGCGTGGCGATGCGGAGGCGAAGGACGTCGAGCAGCACATCGACGCCGACGCCATCGCGGAGGAGTTCGAGAAGTACCTGCGGCGACGGGACCCGGGCACGGGCCCCTAGCGGTGCGGGGCGGGTGGCGTCAGCCGATCCGCTCGATCGAGACGACCGGCGTGGTGATGCGCCAGGTGCGCACGTCCGGGTCGTCGGCGGCGCGGACCCAGAACTGTGCCGACTCGCCCACCCGGCAGCTCTTGATGCCCAGCAGCGGGATGTCCTCCGAGTCGCGGCGCAGCGAGCTGATGCTCCATTGCTCGCCCTCGGATTCGCCGCCGATGCCCGGCGCGCGCATCAGGGTCATCTCCCCCAGATCGACCACGTACGTGGACGTGCGGGTCTGTACGGTCCACACGCCCTCGGTCAGATCCGGGGCCAGCTCGCTGACGGTCCTCACAGGCGCAATATAGCGTGTCGCGCTGTCAGGCCGCGGCAGGTACGCCGAGCAGCGCGTCGATCGCGAGGGCCACGGCGGCCGGCGCGCCGGCGTCGGGACCGCCGACGGTGACGGCCTTCTCGGCCCAGGCGTCGATCGCGGCGAGGGCGTGCGGGGTGTCCAGATCGTCCGCGAGGTATCGGCGGACGCGGGCGATGAGCTCCGCGCCGTCCGGGCCCGACGACGCCTGGAAAGCCCGGCGCCACAAGTCCAGCCGCGCCAGAGCGCGCTGCAGTACCTCGTCGGACCACGGCCGGTCCTGCCGGTAGTGCCCCTCGAACAGACCCAGCCGGATCGCGGCCGGGTCGACGCCCGAGCGCCGCAGCTTCGAGACGAAGACGAGGTTGCCGCGGCTCTTCGACATCTTCTCGCCGTCGAGGCCGATCATCGCCGCGTGCACGTAGTGCCGCGCGAAGCGGCGCTCACCGGTCGCCGCCTCGACGTGTGCCGCGGAGTACTCGTGGTGCGGGAAGATCAGGTCGCTGCCGCCGCCCTGGACGTCGAAAGTCGCGCCCAGGCGGTTCGCCGCGATCGCGGCGCACTCGATGTGCCACCCGGGGCGGCCGGGGCCCTGCGGCGAGGGCCACGAGGGCTCGCCGGGGCGCTCGGCGCGCCACAGGATCGGATCGATGCTGTCGCGCTTGCCCGGGCGGTCGGGATCGCCGCCGCGCTCGGCGAAGAACTTCTCCATCGTCGCGCGGTCGTAGCCCGACTCGTAGCCGAACTGCTCCGTGGCGTCGGAGCGGTAGTAGACGTCGGGGAACTCGGGATCGTCCACGACGTACGCCGAGCCGTTGTCCAAGAGCTTCCCGACGTACTCGACGACCTCGTCGACCGACTCGACGGCCCCGATGTAGTCCCGTGGAGGGATCACCCGCAGCGCCTCCATGTCCTCGCGGAACAGGTCGGTCTCCCGTGCGCCCAGATCGCGCCAGTCGATCCCGTCGCGCTCGGCCCGCTCGAACAGCGGATCGTCGACGTCGGTCACGTTCTGCACGTAGTGCACCTCGTGGCCGTTGTCGCGCAGCACGCGGTTGACCAGGTCGAACGCGAGGTACGTGGCGGCGTGGCCGAGGTGCGTCGCGTCGTAGGGGGTGATGCCGCAGACGTACATCCCCGCCACGGCGCCGGGGTTCACGGGACGCACCGCCGCGTCGGAGGTGTCGTAGAGGCGCAGCGGGACCGACGGTCCGGGCACGGTGGGGACGGTGTGGGTCGGCCAGGAACGCATACCCCCACCCTATGCGTACCTTCGCGGGCGTGGATTCCGGGCCGGATCGGCGGCCGGCGCCGCCGTCATCGGCCGCGCTCTCCGCCCGCCCGCGGCGATCGCACCGGGAACAGCCCGTCCGACGAGGGACGATCCTGTGCCGCACGAACTCTCAGCAAACTCTTGCCCCCGGTTACTAGCGGGTAGCCCGATCTGCCGCCATGCTTTACCCAACGTTGAAGGTCCGCCCGTCACAGGAGGTGAATGTCATGTCCCGCAATCCATTCGAGAACGTCCTCGACCATCTGTTCCCCGCCGAGTCCCGGTGGTTCCTGTACTGCCTGCTCGGCGGCATCGCCTTCGCCCTGACCTGGCGTTTCCTGACCGCCGTCCGGCGCCCGGTCGTCGAGCACCCACCGCTCACCGTGGCGGAGATCGCCTGCCTGCGGTCGTGGCAGGCACCGCTCGTCGCGACGATGGGCCTGCTCAGGGCGGGTGGGCACCTCGATGCCGACGGCCGCGCCGATCCCGCGCGGCCCCTCCCGCCCGCCACGGACGAGTTCACCCGCCGGATGCTGCACCGGCTCGACGGTTCGCAGTTCTCCGTGAATCTGCTGCTCCACGACCAGCTGGGACCGCTGCGAGACCTGGAGGACGGCCTCGCGCGACGCGGCTACCTCCGCACGAGCGGCGAGCGCTGGCGCACCCGGTTCGGTGCCATGCCTCTCGCCGCCGTCGTGGTCGCGGGGGTCGTGTGCACGCCCGTACTGGCCCTCACCGGGCGTCATCCGGTGGAGGCGGCGGCCATGTCCTTCCTCGTCCCATCCGTGCTCACGGCCGTCTTCCTCCTCCCCCAGCTCATGTCGGTGCCCCGCACCACCCGCGCGGGAAAGCGGCTCCTCGCGTCCGAGCAGGCGCGCGCGAGCTACCTCAAGCCGGCCCTGCGGCCCGCCTTCGCCACCTACGGCGCCGCGGCGGTGGGGCTGTCCGTCGCCCTCTTCGGCACCGCCGCGCTCTGGCAGATCGACCCCCGGTACGCCGCGGCGATGGCCGTGGCGGGCGGCACGGGCAGCGGTGGCGCCGGATCCTCCTGCGGCAGCTCCTTCACCTGCGGCGGCTCCTCCTGCGGCGGAGGCTCCTCGTGCGGAGGCGGGGGTGGCTGTGGCGGCGGCGGAGGCTGCGGCGGCTGAGCCGCCTCGCGCATCCCCATCCCAGAACCCGATCCCCAGAACCACCGGGCCCTCCGCAGCAAGGGCACCGGGATCTCATCGAACCCGTCACCAGGAGGTGAACGTCATGCCCCGCACCGCACTCGAGACAGTCATCGCAACGCTCCTCCCCACCGAGACCCGCTGGTTCCTGTACCTGCTGGTCGGCGGGGTCGCGCTCGCGCTCGCTTGGCGGTTCGCGACCGCGCCGCGGCGGCGCACCGTCGTCGATCCCCCGCTGTCGGCCGTCGAGCTGGCGTGCGTGCGCAGCCGGCAGGCCCCCGTCGTGGTGGCGCTGGCCCAGTTGCGCGCCGGCGGGCACGTCAGCACCGTCCGGCAGATGACCGGCCCACCACTGCCGGCCGACGCGGATCCGTTCGTCCGCGCCGTCCACGCGTACTGCGACGACCTCTCGTCGTACACGGCGGACGAGGTCACCGACGCGCTGTCGGACGAGCTCGACGCGCTCGAGGAGCGCCTGTCCGCCCGCGGCCACGTGCGTTCCGAGACGGACCGCTGGCGGATGCGGCTCGGGGCGGCCCCGGTGACGGCGGCCGCGGTCGGGGGCGCGATCACCGCCTTCGTACGACTCGTCATCCTCGGCCAGGAGAAGCTCGTGCTCCTCCCCGGAGTCCTGGTGCCGTCGTTGATCACCCTGACCTTCATCGCGCCGCACCTGTGGTCGGTCGGCCGAGGTACCCGCGCCGGGATTCGCCTGCTCCGGGCCGAGAAGGTTCGCCTGGGGTACCTCGCGCCCTCCCGGAAGCCGGCCTGGGCGACCTACGGCGCCGCCGCCGTCGGACTGTCCGTGGCCGTCTTCGGCACGGCCGCCCTGTGGCAGGTCGACGGTGACTTCGCAGGGAACGTCGAGCTGGCGGGCAGCGCGGAGGCCACGGGCGACGGCGGGGCCTCGTGCGGCGGCGCGTCCTGCGGCGGCGCAGGGGGCTGTGGCAGCGGCTGCGGGGGTTGTGGCGGCTGCGGCGGGTGCGGAGGATGAGCGGCATGACGCGCGCCGTCCCTCGCCACGTGACCGCCCTCGGGCCCCTCGGCCTGGGCTGGCGGCGCGAAATCGCCGGGATCATCGCCGATCTGCGGCCCGGCTTCTGCGAGGTGATCGCGGAGGCCGTCTGGATCCGGCGCGGCCGGGCGCAGATCGACCCCCTGCTGGCGGACCTCGGCGATCGCGGCGTCCCGCTCGTGCCGCACGGCGTCGCGCTCTCGCTGGGCGGCGTCGAGGAGCTCGAACCGGACCGCGTGCACCGTCTGGTCGCGTGCGCAGAGGCCTTCGGGGCGCCGCTGGTCAGCGAGCACATCGCCTTCGTCCGCGCCGGCGGCATCGAGGCCGGCCACCTGCTGCCGGTCCCCCGCACCCGGGAAGCGCTCGACGTACTGGTCCGCAACATCACCCGGATGCAGGACGCGCTGCCGGTTCCGCTGGCCGTCGAGAACATCGCGGCCTTCCTGCGGTGGCCCGAGGAGGAGTACACCGAAGCGGAGTTCCTCACCGAGCTGCTGGAGCGCACCGGCGCGCTGCTCGTGCTGGACGTGGCGAACGTCTACGCCAACGCGCTCAACCGGGGCCGCGACGCGCTGGCCGAACTGGCGCGGCTGCCCGTCGACCGGATCGCCTACAGCCACGTCGCGGGCGGCTCCGAGGGCGGCGGCCGCTATCACGACACGCACACCGACCCGGTGAACGCCGGTGTGCTCGAGCTGGTCACGGCCCTGCGGGAGCGTGCGGACGTGCCGTTCATGCTCGAGCGCGACGGTCGCTACCCGCCCGCGGCCGAGCTCTTCGACGAGCTCGACGCCATCGCCGCGGCCGCCGGCTGTCCGCCCATCACCGAGCACGCGCGGAAGGAGTGGGCATGAGCCTGCGGGAGCGCCAGGAGGCACTGGTCCGGGCCCTCGTCGCCGACGGTCCCGCGCCGGACGGCTTCGATCCGGACGAGGTCGCGGCCGCCGGGGCGGTGTGCCGGCACAAGCGCGACGCGCACGCGGCGCACGCGGAGGCGCCCCGTCGGACCGGGTGGCTGCCGCGGCGCGGCTGACCGGACGCCGGAGGGACGGATCAGAAGGGCGGCCAGGGGATCGGCCGGCTCGGGGTCGGCAGCGGCATCGCGCCGAGCTCGAGGAGGATCTCCGCGCGCTCGACGAGCGCGGCCTGCTCCTCGTCGGTGATGAGCCCGGTCAGGTCCGGCGGAGTGTCCCGGAAGGACTCGACGTCGGCGAGCAGCTCGTCGCCGACGGGACGGCCCGCCCAGCCCCACAGCACGGTCCGGAGCTTCGGCGCGCTGTGCAGGCAGATGCCGTGGTCCACGCCCTGCACGCGGCCGTCCGGGCCGGTGAGCACGTGTCCGCCCTTGCGGTCGGCGTTGTTGATGAGCACGTCGAGCACCGCGAGGCGGCGCAGCCGCGGGTCGTCGGCGTGCGCGAGGGCTACCTCCGCGATGCCGTCCGGCGCGTCCTCGTCCTCCACGTAGCCGGTGAAGACCTTCAGGTAGCCCTCGGGCACACCGTCGAGCGGGAACAGGTCGACCAGGTCCGGGCCGTCCTCCGGTTCGACGACCCAGCGCTGGACCATCCCGGGCCCGAGCGGACCGTCGCGCAGCACGGTCTCGGGGATCAGGCCCCAGCCGAGCGCCTCCGAGACCCGGTACGAGGCGACCTCGCGGCCGGCGAGCGTCCCGTCGGGGAAGTCCCACAGCGGCACCTCGCCGCGGATCGGCTTGTAGACCGCCCGCTCCCCCGTGTCGCCGAGGTCGCAGAGCAGGGTGGCGTTGGAGGCGCTGGTGATCCGGCCGAGGATCGTCAGATCGGCGCTCTCGAGGTCCACCGTCAGGTCCACCTACTCGTCCTCGGAACCGAAGGCGGCGCCGCGGCGGTAGCCGTTGAGGCGCACGCACATGTGCCCGTCGGCGTCGAGCGGCTCGCCGCAGAGCGGGCACGCCGGGCGGCCCGCGCCGAGGACCTTCTCCGAGCGGTTGGCGAACTCCCGGGCGGCGACGGGGGTGAGGAAGACGCGGACCGCGTCGGGGCCCTCCTCTGCGTCGTCGGCGAGCACGACGGACTCGTCGAGCTCCTGCTCGGTGATCGCGAGGAGCTCGATGACCACCGCCTTCTCCTCGGAGTCCCAGCCCAGGCCCATGGTGCCGACGCGGAACTCCGCGTCGACGGGCATCACGAGCGGCTGCAGGTCGGTGACGGGCGTGTCGGCGGCGGGCATCGCGGTGCCGAAGCGGCGGGCCACCTCGTCGAGCAGCGCGGCGATGCGCTCGGCGAGCACCTCCACCTGCTGCTTCTCCAGCAGCACGGAGACGATGCGCGAATCGTGCACGGCCTGCAGGTAGAAGGCACGATCGCCGGGCTGCCCGACGGTGCCCACGACGAACCTGTCGGGGGTGCGGAAAACATGGACGGAGCGGCTCATGCCTCGCCTCCCACCGTGGCCTCCTTGGCTGGACGTTTGGGCAGCGTGACGGTACCGGACGAGTTGACGCACTGCACGAGGGGGCGCGCCGGGCCGTACGTCACGACCGAGACCGACGCGGGCGCGACGAACAGCCGCTGGAACTGATCCAGGTGCGTTCCGAGCGCGTCGGCGACGACGGCCTTGATGACGTCGCCGTGGCTGCACGCCACCCAGACGGCCCCGGGTCCGTGCTCCTCGGTGAAGCGACGGTCCGCCTCGCGGATCGCGGCGACCGCGCGGGCCTGGACGTCGGCGAGCCCCTCGCCGTCGGGGAAGACGGCCGCGGAGGGCTGCTGCTGCACGACCTTCCACAGGGGCTCCTGCAGCAGGTCCTTGATCGCCCGGCCGGTCCAGGATCCGTAGTCGACCTCGACGAGCCGGTCGTCGACCTCGGGGGTGAGGCCGTGCGCGGCGGCGAGCGGCGCGAGGGTCTGTTCGCAGCGCAGGAGCGGAGAACGGACGGCGGCCACGAGCTCGACGTCGGCGAGGCGACCGACGAGATCGGCAGCCTGGGCGCGGCCGGCGTCGTCGAGCGCGACGCCCTCGGCCCGTCCCGCGAGCACCCCGGAGGTGTTCGCGGTCGAGCGGCCGTGGCGCAGCAGGATCACGGTCATGCCCCGAGTCTATGCACGCGGGACGTCCTGTCCCGCCCTCTGATCGCTCAGGGCTGAACCGGAGGCCGGTGGGTTCACGTGGGACGCCGTCGCGAACACTGCTCCACCGCTCCACTGCCGTTCAACGACCACCGTGGGGTCACTGCGTTCTCGCGAAGGCGGTGATCGCCTGTGCAGCGGCGGTGGAGAACGGAAGGGCCGCAGTGTAGTTCGCCGGATCCCGGCTGGGATCCTGCTTGAGAACGTGCGAGACGCCGGTGAGCCGGACGAAGGTGAGATCGGCGCTGGTGAGCCCGGCCGCGAGGTGATCAACGTCCGCGCAGCTGACCTGGATGTCGGAATCACTACAGGTCAGAAGCACCGGGTAGTCGGTGGGCAGAGTCCGGGCGAGGTCCGGCGGGTCGATCCGGTCCAACTCCTGCAGAAACTTCGCCGTGCCGGGATTGAGTACCGACTGCAACGCGGGCGGAAGATTCGCGGGCACGGTCCCGGTCGCGCGAACCTGCGCGATGCCGGAGGCGAGCGAGGCCAGCAGTGCGTCGCCGTCGGACCGAGACATCGACCCCGCCTTCTCCGCAGCCGCGACCTGGTCGGCGAGCTGCCGTGAGATCACGTCGAGGTAGCGGCGACTCAGCGGTTCGAGCAGCCCAACGGCTCGCACCGCCGGCCCGGCGCGGTCGGCAGCGAGTTGCAGGGCGAACAGCGCCCCTTCGCTGTGCCCGTACGCCGAGAGCCGGTTCCGGTCGACCGACGGCCTCGACGCGAGGTAGGCGAGCGCATCGCGCGCCTCCCCCGTGAAAACGTCCGCGCCGAGCGCAGCGGGATCGGCCCCGTACCGTCCGACCCCGGTCTTCCCCGACCCGAGCTTGTCGTACCGCAAGCTCGCGACGCCGGCGTCCGCGAGTCGGTTCGCGACCGATTTGAGGGTGTCCACTGTGCCCGGTAGCAACCGGGAGTTACCGTCGCGGTCGGTCGGGCCGCTTCCAGCGATGATCAGCGCCGCCGGAGCGGGCGCACCGGTCGCGGGACGTTGCAGTGTGCCGTGGATCGTCACGCCGCCGCTGTCGAACGTGACCTCGTCGTCGACCCACGAACTCGGCGCCGTGGAACTCGTGGTGCTATTCGCATCCGGTGGCGATGGAGTTGCTGGCGAGCAGCCCGCCACCAAGCCCAGAGTCGCTGCCGCCGCGACGCCGGCGATCCTGTGCATCCACATAGTTACCTCCCCGAACGAAAACAACTGCGCCGTCAGGGTAGATCGCGTCGACTACGCGGCGACGACGGACCTCGCCAGAGCGCATGCGGCGGCGACGGCACCGTCGGACGCCGGGAGCAGCGGGAGGCGCACTGCGGGCGTGGCGATCCGGCCCTGCGCGGCCAGGACACCCTTGATCACCGTCGGATTGGGCTCGGCGAACAGCGCCGCCGCCAGTTCCGCGAGGGCGCCGCCGATCACGCGGGCCTCCTCGAGCCGGTGCTCGCGCCACGCCGCGACGAGCGCCGCGAACTCCCCCGCGGCGACGTTGGCGCACGCGGAGATCGCGCCGTGTCCGCCGAGTGCCAACACGGCGCCGACGAAGGCGTCGTCGCCCGCGAGGACCGAGATCGCGCCGGGCGTCGCGGTGTTGATCGCCGCGAGCAGGCGCACCGTCGTCTCGGTGACTCCGCCGGCGGCGTGCTTGAACCCGCCCACCCCGTCGATGGCGGCGAGTTCGAGCAGCGTCTCCAGGGACAACGTGCGTCCGGTGCGCTGCGGGATGTCGTAGACGATCACCGGCACCGGGCTCGCGGCGGCGACCCTGCGGTAGTGCTCGACCACGCCCGCCTCCGAGGGCCGGGTGTAGTACGGGACGACGACGAGCGCGAAGTCTGCTCGCGGGTCGATGCCGCCGAGCGCGGCCGCGGTGTCAGCCGTCGCGTTGCTGCCGACGCCCACGGTGAGAACGGCGCGGTGCTCGGCGCAGACCCCGCCGATCCGGTCGATCACGGCGGCCCGCTCCGCGGGGGTCAGGGTCGCGGGCTCACCCGTGGTGCCGAGGGCGAGGAGGCCGTCGGCACCGTCGGCGAGGGTGTCGTGGGCCAGGCGCTCGAGCGAGGCGAGGTCGACGGTGCCGTCCGCGGCGAACGGCGTGACGAGGGGGACGTGGAGGCCGGTGAGCTGCATGGTCCCAGGTTCCGACACCGCGAGTGAAAGATCCAGCACGATATTCCGATGTCGAGCGTAAGCTGAGCTTATGCTCGACGCGCACCGGCTGCGCCTCCTCCGGGAGCTCTCGCTGCGCGGCACCATCACGGCCGTCGCGCAGGCGCTCGACTACACCCCCTCGGCCGTCTCGCAGCAGCTCGCGACGCTGGAGCGCGAGGCCGGGAGGCCTCTGCTCGAGCGCACCGGCCGCACCGTCCGGCTCACCGAGGCCGGCCGGATCCTCGCCGGCCACGCCGACGCGGTGCTCGAACGCCTCGAACGGGCCCGCGCGGAGATCGACGCCCTCGGCACGGAGGTCGCGGGCGAATTGCGGATCGGCGCGTTCAGCTCCGCCATGCGAACCGTGATCACCCCGGCACTCCTGCGCCTCTCGCGCGACCACCCGCTGCTCCGCGTCCGCGTCACCGAGATCGACCCCGCGACGGCGCCCGAAGAACTGCGCTCCCGGCGGCTCGACGTCGCCCTGCTCCAGAGCTACGACTGCCTGCCCACGCGCGAGGAACCCGCGCTCGACACCGAGCCGCTGTTCGACGAGGCCGTGCACCTCGCGACCCCGCGGGATCGCGCACGTGCGCTCGCCGACTGCGCCGAGGAGCGCTGGATCTCGGGCACCGTCGGCACGCTGTGCGACGACGCCACCGTCCGGACCTGCGAGAACGCGGGCTTCACGCCGCGCGTGCGCCACCGCACCGACGATTTCACCGCCGTCCTCGCGCTGGTCGAAGCCGGGCAGGGGGTGGCAGTGATCCCCGATCTGGCTGCAGTCGACGTGCCGGAGGCGGTCCTGCTCACCCCGCTGGCCGTGGTCCGGCACACCGCGCTGGCCTATCGGCGCGGCGCGGCCCGCGACCCGCTCATCGGGGCGGCGCGGGCGGCGCTCAGGTCGCGCTGATCACGCCGCCCCAGAGCAGGCCCAGGACCAGGAAACCGACCGCGATGCGGTAGCCGACGAACCAGTTCAGCGAGTGCTTCGCGACGAAGTTCAGCAGCCAGGCGATCGCGGCGTAGCCCACGACGAAGGCGATCACGGTCGCGACCAACAGCTGCGGGCCCGAGGCGTGCAGTCCCTCGCCGGCGGGCTTGAAGGCGTCCGGGAGGCTGAACAGGCCCGACGCGGTGACCGCGGGGATCGCGAGCAGGAAGGACAGTCGCACCGCTGCCTCGCGCTGCAGGCCGAGGAACAGGCCCGCGCTCGACGTGGCACCGGAGCGGGAGACGCCGGGGATCAGCGCCAGGCACTGAGCGAAGCCCATGATGATGCCGTCGCGGGCCGTGACCTGCTCCAACGGGCGCTGACGGTTCGCGTAGAACTTCGAGCTCACGTACTCCGCGGCGAAGATGACGATGGAGAAGACGATGAGCATCGTCGCCACCAGGTACAGGTTCCGGGCCGCGGTGCGGATCTCGTCCTTGAACAGGTAGCCGAGCACGCCGATCGGAATCGTGCCGATGATCACGTACCAGCCGATCCGGTAGTCGACGCCCCGCTCGCCCGCGTCGAACAGGCCGCGGAACCACGCCACCACGATGCGGTAGATGTCGCGGGCGAAGTAGATCAGCACCGCCAGCTCGGTGCCCAGCTGCGTGACCGCGGTGAACGAGGCTCCCGCGTCGTCGCCGAACCAGAGCTCCGAGACGATTCGCAGGTGCCCCGAGGACGAGACGGGGAGGAACTCCGTCACCCCCTGCACCAAGCCGAGCACGATCGCCTGCAACCACGTCATGTCCACCCGGGCAGGCTACCGGCCGCAGCCGGGACGGGCCCGGGGCGGTAGTTTCGAGGGATCATGACCCGCACCTTCGCCTCCCGGATCGCCGCCCTCACCGTCGTCGCAGCGGTCGCCCTCACCGGCTGTTCGACGACGCCCGCGCGGGAGGACCGCCCGACGATCGTCCCGGCCCAGCCCGCCGTCGCGCCCGAGCCCGCCACCGCCCCCGCCGGAGTGGTCGCCCCCGCCGCCGCGGGCGAGGGCCTCGCCTTCGACGCGAAGAACCGCCGCCTGGCCGCGATCAGCGGGACCGAGATCGTGCAGTACACCGTCGACGGCGGCCTCAAGGAGGTCGGGCGGTCGAGCATGCCGGCACGGCCGAGTCAGGTCGTCGCGAACCCGGACGGCGGATTCCTGGTCGCGGCCGGCAAGCAGGTCGTCGAGCTCCCCGGAAGCGACGGCACCGTCGGCCGCGCGACCTACGACGTCGACGGCGATGTGCTCACGGTCGCCCCGTACCGCGAGGAGGGCCTCTCCGTCCTCGCCGGGACGTCGGACGGCCGGATCGTCGCGCTCGGGGCATCGTCGAACCCGAAGACCATCACCGGCCCCGTCGAGGCGAGCAAGATCCTCGTGCACGACGGCGACGTGGCTGTCGTCGACCGGCTGCAGTCCTCCGTGTCCGCGGTCGACGTCGCGGGCGGCAAGCTCGGCAAGGGCCTGCGCGTGGGCCGCGGCATCACCAACGCCGCCGTCGACCCGTACGGACGTCTGTTCGCCGTCGACACGGGGAAGAACCAGGTCATCGGCTACACGATCGAGCCGTTGATGCAGCGGTTCCTGTACCCGGAGAAGGGCTCGCCCTGGGCCGTCGACTACGACGACACCGACAAGCTGATGTGGGTCACCCGCACCGCGACGAACGAGGTGGTCGGGTACTCGCTGAACACCGGCATTCCCGAACAGCGCAAGCTGTACCCCACCGTGCGCCAGCCGAACGCGCTGGCGGTGGACGCGAAGACCGGGACCCTGTACGTGCAGTCGGCGACCGGCGCCGGCATCCAGGCGATCCCCACCCGCTAGGAGCCCCATGACCACGACCGCAGGCGCACGGGAGGGCGGCGCGTTCAGCGACGAGGAGTACGATTTCCTGCCGTTGCGATTGCCGCGGGAGGTCTCCCGCGTCACCGCGGCGATGCGCCTCGCCATCGAGGCCGAGTTCGGCGGGTGGGAGCTGTCCCGCGTGCGGCTGTACACCGACGGTTCGCGGCGGGTCCTGCTGCGCCGCAAACGCACGAAAACGTCCGGCATGCTGCCGCCGGACGCCACGAAGGGGTTGTGAACACCATGCCGGCGATGTCCCAGGCGATCTACCGGTCGCTCCTGAACGTGCTGTTCCTCGTCTCGCCCGAGCGGATCCACCACTGGGTCTTCGGCCTGATCCGGGGCACCACCGCCGTCCCGCCCGTTCGGGCCGGGATCCGACGGGGCCTCGCGCACCGGGACCCGATCCTCGAGCAGACCGTCTTCGGCGTCCGCTTCCCCGCGCCCGTCGGCCTGGCCGCCGGCTTCGACAAGAACGCCCGCGCCGTCAACGGCTGGGGCGCGCTCGGCTTCGGTTTCGCCGAGATCGGCACCGTCACCGCCCACGCGCAGCCCGGCAATCCGACGCCGCGCCTGTTCCGGCTCCCCGCCGATCGTGCCCTGATCAATCGCATGGGCTTCAACAACTACGGCGCCGGCGCCGCCGCGAACGAGCTGCGTAAGCGCGACGCCGGACCCACCGCGGTGCCGATCGGCGCGAACATCGGCAAGACCAAGGTCACCCCGCTCGAGGGCGCCGCCGACGACTACCGGATCAGCGCCATGCTGCTCGGACCGCTGGCCGACTTCATCGTCGTCAACGTCTCCTCCCCCAACACCCCGGGCCTGCGCGACCTCCAGGCCACCGAATCGCTGCGCCCCGTGCTGCAGGCCGTCGTCGACACCGTGACCGTGCCGGTGCTGGTGAAGATCGCGCCCGACCTCGCCGACGAGGACGTCGACGCCGTGGCGGACCTCGCGAAGGAGCTCGGTCTCGCCGGCATCGTCGCGACGAACACCACGATCAGCCGCGCGGGCCTGGCGACGCCGGACGCCGAGGTCGAGGCCATGGGCGCGGGCGGCCTCTCCGGGCGTCCGGTGAAGGCGCGCTCGCTGGAGGTCCTGCGGCGCCTCTCCGCCCGCGTGGGCGACGACCTGGTGCTGATCTCGGTCGGCGGCATCGAGACCGCCGACGAGGTCTACGAGCGCATTCGCGCCGGCGCGTCGCTGGTGCAGGTGTACACGCAGTTCATCTACGGCGGTCCCGCGTGGACCCGGTCCGTGCACAAGGAGCTGGCCGCGCGCCTGCGCGCCGACGGCTTCGCCTCGATCTCCGAGGCGGTAGGCGTCGATCGCTGACGCCTTGACGCACGACGAAGGCCGCGCCCGGGAGTTCCGGGCGCGGCCTTCGTCGTTGATCAGACCTGCGCGTAGGTCGCCGTGATCGAGCCGCGGGCGATGGCGGCGCCGAACAGGTTGAAGCCCAGGTAGGCGGGCGTCGCCGTGGCCGGAAGGTCCAGCTTCTCCACGCCGAGCGCGTGCACGACGAAGATGTACCGGTGCGGGCCGTGCCCGGCGGGCGGCGCGGCACCGATGTAGCGCGGCAGGCTCGCGTCGTTGTTGAGCGTCAGCGCGCCCTCCGGGAGCGAGCCCGGCGCACCGTCGCCCGCGCCGGCGGCGAGGGACGTGACAGAGGCGGGGATGTTCGCGACCGCCCAGTGCCAGAACCCGGAGGCGGTCGGTGCGTCGGGGTCGTAGCAGGTCACGGCGTAGGACTTGGTGCCCGCCGGCGCGCCGCTCCAGGACAACTGCGGCGAGACGTCCTCGCCGCCCGCGCCCATGATGCCGCTGCGGTGCGCTACGGGGAGCTCGGCCCCGTCGACGATGCTCTCGGAGGTGACGGTCAGCGCCGGAAGGGCGGGCAGCCCCGCGTACGCATCGAACGAAGTCATGGCGATTTCCTCTCGTGGTGCGCGGATCTCTAGGAGTTCATCAGGAAGTGCTCGAAGACCTGTGTACCGAACTTCAGCGCGTCGACGGGGACGCGCTCGTCGACGCCGTGGAACAGCGCCGCGAAATCCAGCTCCTCGGGCAGCTGCAGGGGCGCGAAGCCGAAGCAGCGGATCCCGAGTTTGGCGAAGGCCTTCGCATCGGTCCCGCCCGACAGCATGTACGGCACCGTGCGGCCGTCCGCGTCGAACGCGAGGATCGCGTCGTTCATGGCGTCGACGAGATCCCCGTCGAACTGGGTCTCGTACGAGTCGAGCTTGGTGATCCACTCCCGCTCGATGTCCGGGCCCAGGATCTCGTCGAGCTCCTTCTCGAACGCGGCCTGCCGGCCCGGTAGGACGCGGCAGTCGATGACGGCCTCGGCGGTCTGCGGGATGACGTTCGCCTTGTAGCCCGCCTTGAGCATGGTGGGGTTGGCGGTGTCGCGGAGCGTGGCGCCGACGATGCGGGCGAGCCCGCCGATCTTGGCGAGCTGGCCCTCAAGGTCCGGCCCGTCCAGGTCGATGTCGATCGTCGACTCCCGGTCGAGGGCGCGGAGGAACTCGATCACGCTGTCGGTCAGAACCAGCGGGAACGTATGCCGGCCGAGACGGGCGACCGCCTCCGACAGGAGGGTGACCGCGTTGTCCTCGTGCACGAACGATCCGTGCCCGGCCCGTGCCTTCGCGGTCAGGCGCATCCAGCACATGCTCTTCTCGGCGGTCTCCACGAGGTACAGGCGCTTCTTGTCGCCCGACGGGGTGTCGACGGTCAGCGAGAAACCGCCGACCTCGCCCACGGCCTCCGTGACGCCCGCGAACAGCTCCGGCCGGTGCTTGACCAGCCAGTGCGATCCCCACGTCCCTCCGGCCTCCTCGTCGGCCAGGAAGGCGAACGTGATGTCGCGCGGCGGGACCGTGCCCGTCGATTTCAGCTGGCGCGCGAGCGCGAGCATGATGCCGCACATGTCCTTCATGTCGACCGCGCCGCGGCCCCACACGTAGCCGTCCTCGACGGCGCCCGAGAACGGGTGCACGCTCCAGTCGGCGGGCTCCGCGGGCACCACGTCGAGGTGCCCGTGCACGAGCAGCGTGCCCCGCTTCGGGTTCGCACCCTTGAGGGTCGCGAAGACGTTGCCGCGGCCGGGCTGGCCCGACTCGACGTACACGGTCTCGTACCCGACCTCCTCCAGCTGCGCCTGGACCCAGCGGGCGCACTCGGCCTCCCCCTTGGTGGTCTCGAGCTCACCGGTGTTGGAGGTGTCGAATCGGATCAGGGCGCTCACGGTCTCGACGACCTCGTCGAGCGCGTTCACTGCAGTAGCCACACCCATATGAGTACCACGGACGGGCGACGCTCTCGACGCGCCCACGGTGCCCCCGACGTGCCGATTTGGTTTCCCGGGCCCCCGTGGATTACGGTTAACGAGCTTCCCAGCGCGGGTGGCGGAATGGCAGACGCGCTAGCTTGAGGTGCTAGTGTCCTACTAATGGACGTGGGGGTTCAAGTCCCCCTCCGCGCACAACGACGAAAACCCCGGCCCCGGCCGGGGTTTTCGCGTTTCTACTGGACGGGCTGCGGCGCCAGCTCGATGCGGTGCGACGGCGCCCAGACGACGTCGTCGTGCAGCGACAGGAAGCTGTACTCGACCGTCTCGGTGCCGCCCGATTCGTCGAGCCGGAGCCCCGACAGTCGCCCCGCCGCCAGCAGCCGGCCCTCGGCGTCGAAGATCCGCGCATCGCGATCGGTGACGGCGTCGTAGTCCGCGTGGAAGGCCTCGTACAGTTCGCGTCCCGTGAACGTTTCCATACCGTTCATGGTGCTCCCGTTCGCGCCCGGCCGCGACGGATTCCGCGGCGTACCGGACTTTCGGAACAGTTCCCCCGAACCTGTCCCCGCACCGCCGGAGCGGCGCGCGACGGCGCCCCGTCTGGCAGGCTGACGGACGTGCCCCAGTCGATCGAGCCCACCCGCCTCCGCAAGCTCCGCGACATCACGCCCGTCACCCGGTTCGGTGTCGGCGGTACCGATCTGGGCATCGCGTGCCGCGTCGGCGACGAGGTGCTCTACGTCTTCGGGGACACCTTCGAGGGGCTGAGCATCGGCGCCGGCGAGTGGCGCTCCCCCGTCGGGTTGTTCGGCGACCGCAACGGCGTCATGAGCCGCCCCGCCGGACCCGATCCCGACCGCGCGCGTCAGCTGCTCGACTACTCGCACGACACCGGCCGGTTCACGACGATCCTGCCCACGACGTGCATCCGGGTCGACGGGGTCCTGTACCTGCACACGATGACCATGCAGAGCCTCGACACCGTCGTGCAGACGGGCCTGTGGCGCAGCGACGACGGTGCCGCGACGTGGCGGGAGGTCGCGCAGTACAACGCCGGCCACGCGGACGGCGCCTGGTGCATGTGGGCGCTGTGCTCCGCCCCGGACGGCTACACCTACAACGTCTCCACGGGTGGCCTCACGCGCGACAAAGGCCTGCGGCTGCACCGCATGCGGACGGAGACCCTCGGCACGCTCCGCAAGGGCGTCAACGTCGAGTGGGAGTCCTGGGGCTGGCGGCAGGACACGGGCTGGGCGTGGGGCAACCCGCCCACGGATCTCGCGCTCGGCCAGGGCTACGGGGAGCTCTCCCTGTCGCTGGTGGAGGGCACCTGGGTGCTGACCTACTTCGACGCCGCCGGCTACCGGATCGCGGCGCGCTTCGCCGACCGGATCGACGGGGTGTGGTCCGATCCGGTGACGCTGCTGCAGGGCTCGTCGTGGCAGGACGAGGATCACGCGGCGGGCCGGGTCGCCCAGCTGTACGGCGGTTACCTCGTCCCCGGCTCGACGCTGGAGTCCGCACGACTCGTCGTCTCGCAGTGGAACACCGCGGTCGGGCACCCGTACAAGTCGATGATGTTCACCGGCGCCCTGCGCCGGCCCTGACGCTCAGCCCTCGTCGGTGAGGCGCGCCTCGATGAACCGGACCGTCTGCTCGACGAGCGGCCGCAGCGACTCCTGCACCTCGTCGTCGGAGAGCGGCCGGCCGAGGATGACGGCGCCGAGCTGCGGGATCATGAAGGGCGCGGCCTGCAGTCCGATTGCGACGTAGAGCGCGATCGCGGCGCGTAGGTCGTCGGTACCGCCGGTGACCGCCCGCAGCCGTTCGACCTTGCGGCGGTAGAACTCCCGTCGGCCGTCGCTGAACGGCGGCGTCTCGCCCTGGTCGGCGTCGTAGTGCAGCGACTCCCACATGAGCAGCCGCACCAGCTCGGGGTCGCGGCGGTGGTGGTCGTACGCGGCCATGACGTGCTCGGTGAGCGTCTGCCCCTCGAGGAACGGGCTGTGCTCGACATGTTCGGTGAGCGCCTTGGCCATGACGACCTCGAACAGCCCCTCCTTGCTCCCGAAGTAGCCGTAGATCCGCTCCTTGTTGACGCCGGCCTCCGCGGCGATGCGGGCGACGCGGGCACCGTCGAAGCCGCGGCGGGTGAACTCGGTGCGGGCGGCGGCGATGAGCGCCTCGCTCGTGGGCGTCGATTCGTATCCGGCGGCGTCGGTCACAGCCGACAGACTACCGCCAACCGTTCGGTTGACGCGCCAACCGTACGGTTGCTACGTTCGCCGCATGACGACGACCACCCGCTCCGACACCGCTCGTCCCGCCCTGATCCGCACCGGCGCGATCACCGCCCTCGGGGCGCTGCCGATCGTCGGACAGCTCTACGTCGTGCTGCCGCTCGCAGCCGAGATCGGGACGCTGCCCGGCGCGTCGGGCTCGACGCCCGCGCTCGCCAGTACCGCCTTCGCGCTGGCCTACGCGCTGGGCATCCTCGCGCTCGGCCCCCTCGCGGACAGCTTCGGGGCGCGGCGCCTCATGGTGGCGAGCGCCGCCGCGACCGCGGTCGTGACCGCTCTTACGGCATTCGCGCCGTCGGCGTCCTGGTTCCTCGTGGGGCGCGCCGCACAGGGACTCGCGGCCGCCGCGTTCACCCCGGCCACCCTCGCCTACATCGCGCGCACCGCCCCGGCCTCGGCACGTGTCCCGCTCAACACGGCCGCGATCGGAGCGGGCCTCGCGTCCGCGGTCGTCAGCCAGGTCGCGGCGCAGCTGATCGCGCCGGCGCTCGGCATCACGGGTGTCTTCCTGGCCTTCGCCGGCGCCGCGGCGGCCGCTGCCATTGCGGTCCGCGCGCTGCTCCCGGGCGACGCCGCGCCCGCGGGTGCGCGGCCGTCGCCCGCCTCCGTGCACCGCGCCATCCCCGGCCTGCTCGCCCGCCCCCGGTTGGTGCTGCTCTACTGCACCGGCCTGACGTTCCTCAGCGTGCTCGTGGCGCTGTACACCGCGATCGCGGCGGACGGCCGCTGGTCCGCCACCACGCTCCTCGTCCTGCGCGCCAGCTCCCTCCCGGCGGTGCTCGTCGCGGGCGTGCTCACGCTGCGCCTGGGCGGCGTCCCGGCCCGGGCCCGGATCCTGTCCGCGGTGGCGCTCGCCGTCGCCGGGGCTCTGCTGTGCGCGGTCGGCGCGACGGTCGCGGTCGGCGCGGGTCTGTTCCTCCTCGTCGGGGCGGTGGCCCTCGCTGCCCCATCCGTGGTGGCGGAGGTGACCCGGCTCGGTGCGCCGGCGATCGGCGCCGCCGCGTCGCTCTACACCGTGGCGATCTTCGGCGGCGCGAGCCTGGGTGCGCCGCTGGACGCCCTGTTGGGCGGCGGGCTGAGCACCGTCGCGCTCGGCGGTGCCGCGGTGCTCGCCTTCGGGGGCCTGACCGCCGCGATCGCCACCCGCGACTGACCAGAACATGTTCTAATCCGGGGATGGAGGACGCCTTCGCCCCGGCCCGGCTCGGCCCCGTCGACCTGCGCAACCGGATCCTCAAGGCCGCGACCTTCGAGGGCCGCACCCCCGACGCGCTCGTGACCGACGACCTGATCGACTTCCACGCCGAGTTCGCCCGGGGCGGCGTCGGCATGACGACGGTTGCCTACTGCGCCGTCGCGCCAGAGGGCCGCACCGAGCGCCGTCAGCTCTGGATGCGGCCCGAGGCGATCCCGGGCCTGCGCCGGCTCACCGACGCCGTGCACGCCGAGGGCGCCGCGGTCTCGGCGCAGCTGGGGCACGCGGGGCCCGTCGCCGATGGGGCTCAGCACCGGCGCCCGGTGACGCCCAGCAGGATGATCAGCCCGCTCGCGCTGCGCCCGACCCTCCGTCCGGACGCGACGCACATCCGCACGCTGGTCCGGGCGCACGCCGACGCCGCTCTCCTCGCCGAGGAGGCCGGGTTCGACGCCGTGGAGCTCCACTTCGGCCACAACTACCTGATCAGCGCTTTCCTCAGCCCGCTGCTCAACCGCCGTCGCGACGCCTACGGCGGAGACCTCGCGGCCCGCGCCCGGCTCGCGCGAGAGGTGGCGGAGGCGGTGCGCGACGCCGTCGGCGGGCGCCTTGCGGTGACCGCCAAGCTCAACATGACCGACGGGGTGCCCGGCGGCCTCAGCCCCGACGACGCCCTGCGCACGGCCCGCTGGCTCGAAGCCGACGGCACCCTCGACGCCCTCGAACTCACCGCCGGGAGCTCGCTGCTCAACCCGATGTACCTGTTCCACGGCACGCCGCCGCGCCGCGAGTTCGCCGCCGCGTTCCCCAGCCCGGCGCTCCGGGCCGGGCTGCGTGCCGCCGGCCCCGTCTTCCTGCGGGAGTACCCGTACCGCCCCGCCTACCTGCTCGAGCTCGCCCGGCGGTTCCGTGCGGCCCTGGACATGCCGCTCGTCCTCCTCGGCGGGATCGCCGAGCGGACCGCGGTGGACCGGGCGATGGCCGAGGGCTTCGAGTTCGTGGCGATGGGGCGCGGCCTGCTCCGCACCCCGGACCTGGTCCGGCGCATGCAGGACGACCCGGCCGAACCCGACCGCTGCACCCACTGCAACCTCTGCATGCCCACGATCTACAGCCGCACCCGCTGCCCGGTCGCCGACGCGGAAGCCGGCTGAGCGTCAGGCGATGCCGGGGACCTCCGTCGCCGCGAAATCGGCGAGGGCCTCGGTGATGATCTGCGGGACGTCGCCGGTCACGTTCACCGTGACGCCGAACTCGTCGGGGTCCAGCGGCTCCAGGATGGCGAGCTGGGAGGCGAGCATCCCGGCCTTCATGAAGTGCCCCGCGCGGCTGCTCATGCGTTCCTGCAGCAGCTCCTCGTTGCCGGTGAGGAAGACGAAGTAGACGGACGCGCCCGCGGCGCGGATCCGGTCCCGGTACACCCGCTTGAGCGCGGAACAGGCCACCACCGTGGGGCGTCCCGCGATCATCTCGTCGCGCAGGTAGGCGCCGATCGTGGCGAGCCACGGCCACCGGTCCTCGTCGGTCAGCGGCTGCCCCGCGCCCATCTTGGCGCGGTTCGCCTCACTGTGGAAATCGTCACCGTCGGCGAAGCTCCGGCCCAGGCGGGAGGCCAATTCGGCGCCTACCGTCGACTTCCCCGAGCCGGATACTCCCATCACGCAGATCTGGATCGTCGCCATCGGTCGAGTAGATCACGACCGCCCGGGCGTGCGCGGCGCAAGCGCGCACCTGCCGACGACCGCCCCGTCGGCGGGCCACGCATAATGACCCGGTACGAGGGAGGGAGACCGGATGCCGACGTCCGTCGCGACCGCGATCGCGGTCGTGCTGCTCCTCGCTCTCGCGCTGGTCGCCGCGGAGGCCTGGGCCCGAACTCGGGTGCGGGCGGAGATCCGCCGCGCCGCCACCGACCCGCTCGGCGCCGTGCCGACGGTCACCCTCGGCTCCCGTCCGATGCTGGTGCCGCTCGCACGGCACCGTCGGATCCCGAGGCTGCACGTCGACACCCACCACGCCGCGGCCGACCCGCGAGTCCTGGTGCTCGCCGCCGACGCGACGGACGTGGTGCCGGGAGACGAGGCGGTGACCGTCGGGTCCCTCGACGCGACCGCCGAGCTGCGACTGTCCTGGATGCGGCACCTCGTGGACACCGCCCGCGAGGAGTCCGACGACGCGGCGATCGTGGTCCGGTCCCTCACGCTGCTCCCGCGCCGCCGCTCGGTGTCGGTCACCGTCGGGCTGCCCGTCGCCTTCGGCCTCGGCGTGGACGTGCGGGTCGTCGTGGCCGTGTCGGTGCGGGACGGCCGGGTCGCTTTGCGCGCCACGGACCTGTCGATGCCGGTCAGCGTCGTGCCGGTGCCGATCCCCATCGCCTGGGCGATCGACTCGTGGATCACCGCGCTGCGGGCGCGGATCGTGCCGGCGGCCGTCGACGCGCTGACGATCACCGACATCCGCTGGTCCGAGGACGCGGTCGTGGTCGACCTCACGGCGCACGAGGCGACGGTGCCCCTCGGGCGATGAGGGACAATCGTCCTCATGCCCGATACCACCGCCCCGATCTCTGCGGAAGACCTCGCCGCGTTCCACCGCGTGCTCGAGGCCGCCGCGTACCTCGACGACCGCGATCCGCAGTCCGTCGAGGTGCAGCGCGCCGTCGGGCACATGTTCAAGCTGCTCAAGCGCGAGCGGCGCAAGTCCGCCCGCGCCAAGGTCAAGGACGCCGACCGCGACGTCCTCGAACGCACCGCCACCGGCAACGCCGAGCGCATCGACGACGAGACGGCCGGGATCCTGCTGACCACGCCCACCGTCGGCGACAGCGCGGGCGAGCTGCTGCGCCCGCAGAGCTGCTACATCTGCAAGCAGCCCTACACGCGGATCGACGCCTTCTACCACCAGCTCTGCCCGGAGTGCGCCGCCTTCAGCCACGCCAAGCGCGACGCCACGACCGACCTCACCGGCCGCCGCGCCCTGCTCACGGGCGGGCGGGCCAAGATCGGCATGTACATCGCCCTGCGCCTGCTGCGCGACGGTGCCGACCTCACCATCACCACCCGCTTCCCCACGGACGCGGCCCGCCGCTTCGCCGCCCTCGCCGACAGCGCCGAGTGGCTCGACCGGCTCCACATCGTGGGCATCGACCTGCGCGACCCGTCGCAGGTGAGCGCCCTCGCCGACGCCGTCGCGGCGCGGGGTCCGCTCGACATCATCATCAACAACGCCGCGCAGACGGTGCGCCGCTCCCCCGGCGCCTACTCGGCGCTGGTCGAATCCGAGGCGGGCGACGTGCCGCCCGAGCTCGCGAACCGGATCATCCGGTTCGGCCGCGCCAGCTCCGCGCACCCCGCCGCGCTCACGGAGGCCCTGGACGGGCACACCGGCGGCGTCTCCGGCGATCTGGCCGCGCTCGACCCCGCGGCGCTCACCGCGCTGGCGCTGCGCGGCGGCTCGTCGTCGGCCGCACGCATCGAGGACGGCACCGCCATCGACGCCGGCGGGCTCCTGCCCGACCTCGTGCACACCAACTCGTGGGTGCAGACCGTCGAGGAGGTCGAGCCCCTCGAACTGCTCGAGGTGCAGCTGTGCAACTCCGTGGCGCCGTTCATCCTCATCTCGAAGCTGCGCCCCGCGCTGGCCGCGTCGCCCGCGCGGCGCAAGTACGTCGTGAACGTCTCGGCCATGGAGGGCCAGTTCGGCCGCGGTTACAAGGGCCCCGGCCACCCGCACACCAACATGGCCAAGGCGGCGCTCAACATGCTCACCCGCACCTCCAGCGGCGAGATGCTGGAGCAGGACGGCATCCTCATGACCGCCGTCGACACGGGCTGGATCACCGACGAGCGGCCGCACCACACCAAGATGCGGCTCGCCGACGAGGGCTTCCGGGCCCCGCTCGACCTGGTCGACGGTGCCGCCCGCGTCTACGACCCGATCGTCCAGGGCGAGAACGGCGTCGACCTCTACGGCTGCTTCCTCAAGGACTACAAGCCCTCGCCGTGGTGACGGGCGGCCCGCCGCCGCGGTGATCGATGTCGGCGGCGGGCGCTAGGGTCTCCTCTGTGGCGGAAACGAAGGTCCTGTTCGACTGCGACACGGGCGTCGACGACTCCCTGGCCCTGCTGTACCTGCTGAGCAAGGCCGGAGTGGACCTGCTCGGCATCGTGTCCACGGCCGGCAACGTGCCCGCGCCGCAGGTCGTGGAGAACAACCTGGGCTGGCTGGAGCTGCTGGGCCGCACCGACATCGAGGTCTTCCCCGGTTCCGACGCGCCGCTGTCCACGCCGCTGATGACCACCGAGGAGACCCACGGCCCGTTCGGCGTCGGCTACGCCGAGCTGCCGACGCCGACCCGCGGACCGTCGGAGATCTCGGGCCCGCAGGCCTGGTCCGACCTGACCCGCGCCCACCCCGGCGAGGTGGTCGCCCTCGTGACTGGGCCGTGCACCAACCTCGCGCTCGCCCTGCGCGACGACCCGGGGATCCTCACCCGCCTGCGCCGCCTCGTCATCATGGGCGGCGTCTTCTGGCACCCCGGCAACACGACGCCCACCTCGGAGTGGAACGTCGCAGTCGATCCCGAATCGCTGTGGGAGGTGCTGCGCGCCTACGGCGAACTCGACGGCACCGGCACCCCGCTGCCGATCCTGTGCCCCCTCGACCTCACCGAGACCATCGAGCTCACGCCGGACCACCTGTTGCGCCTCGCCGACGCCGCCGGGAGCGCCCCGGCCGAGTGCCTCGCCCCCGAGGACGCCGACGGGACGCGGTCGGCCGCGAGCAATCCCGTGGTCCGGGCCACCTCGGACGCCGTGCGGTTCTACTTCGAGTTCCACCGCGATCACGACCTCGGCTACATCGCGCACATGCACGATCCGTTCGCCGCGGCCGTCGCGCTCGACCCGTCGATCGTGGAGACCCGCGCCTACCCCGTGGACGTGGAGCTCACCGGTTCGCTGACCCGGGGCACGACGGTCGCGGACGTGCACGGCGCGTGGAACCGCCCCGACACGGCACAGGTCGCCGTCGCCACCGACCAGGCGGCCTTCTTCGACGACCTCCTCGACTCGATCGCAGGGCTGGCCCGTGGCCGCGACTGAGGCGCAGATCGCGGCGTTCCTCGACGTCGCCGCGGAGACCCTGGACACGATCGACCGCGTGCTCGACGATCTCGACGACACCACCGTCAACGCCGTTCCGCCGGTCCCCGGTGTGAATTCGGTGTTCGCCCTCGTGACGCACGTCGGCGGGGCAGTGGGCTACTGGGGCGGCTCGCTCATGGCCGGCGAGGACATCCCCCGCGACCGGTCGTCGGAGTTCCACGCGACCGGCACCGTCGACCGGGCCCGGACTATCGTCGCGAAGCTGCGTCACGACCTGCCGCGGTGGGCCGCGGTGGCCGCCACCGGGATCCGCAATCCCGGTGCCACCGGCACCACACGGCGCAACGCCGCCACCGCGACGCCGGAGTGGGTGCTGACGCACATGCTCCGCGAGCTGACCCAGCACACCGGACACATGGAGATCTGTCGCGACGTCGTCGCGCGTCGCGCAGACTGAAGCCATGCTCATTCCGAAGGCGATCGCCGAGGGCGTCCGCGACGGCCGCGTCACCACGCAGTATCGCCGCTGGGACACCCCGCGCGTGAAGGTCGGCGGCACCCAGCTCACCCCGGCGGGCCTGCTGCGGTTCACCCGCGTCACTCGCGTGCCGGACGTGGAGAAGATCTCCGATCGCGCGGCGCGGGCGGCGGGCGTCAAGGACGCCGCCGCACTCCGGAAGCTGCTGACGCCCCGCGATCCGGATGCGCCCCGCCGGGAGCGGTCCGCGCGCGGCGGCGAGCACGTCTACCGCGTCCACCTGGAATGGGCCGGCGAGGACCCGCGGCTCGCCCTGCGGGAGGAACTCCCGGACGACGCCGAGCTCGCGGCCATCGCTAAGCGTCTGGCGCGGCTCGACGCCCGCGAGACCGGGCCGTGGACCCGCGACATCCTGGAGTGGATCCGCGACCACCCGCACGTCGTCTCCAAGGAGCTCGCCGCCGAACGCGGCGTCGAGCTGCTGCCCATGAAGGCCGACATCCGCAAGCTCAAGGGGATGGGCCTGACCATCAGCCACGAGGTCGGCTACGAGCTCTCGCCCCGCGGCGCCGCATACCTGGACTGGTTGGCAACCCAGTAGCTAACGGGCTTCGTCGAGCGTAGCTTGGTAGGCACTTACCTACCAGGAGATGCGCGATGACTGACATGGTGAACAGGTCGATATCCGCCCGCGACTTCAATCGTGACGTCAGCGCGGCGAAGCGGGCCGCTGATGAGGCGCCGGTGTTCATCACCGACCGAGGGGAACCCGCGTACGTGTTGATGTCGATCGCGGCTTATCGGCGTCGGGAGGAGCCGCCGATGAACCTAGCTGACGCCCTCGCGATGAAAGGACCGGTGGATCCCGACCTGGACCTCGAGTTCGAGACGGGCCTCATCGATTGGACGCCCCGCGAAGTCGACTTATCGTGAGCTACCTCCTCGACACCAATGTCCTCAGCGAACTGCGCCGCCCGGCCCTCGCGGATCCGCGTGTCGTGAGGTGGGCGCAGGGGCAGGACGCTTCGCGCCACTTCATCAGCGTGCTCACGGTGATGGAGATCGAACGCGGAATCGTCAAGAAGGAACGCACGGACGCCCCAGCGGGCGCGGTTCTACGGAAGTGGTTCGATGACAACGTTCTCGCCAGGTTCGCAGAACGTACGATTCCGGTGGATCGCCTGATCGCTCGCCTGAGTGCCCAGCTTCGATCGCCGGACCCTCTACCTGGGAACGACTCCATCATCGCAGGCACCGCGATCATGCACGGTCTGACCGTCGTCACCCGCAACACCAAGCATTTCGAGCCCACTGGCGTGCCACTGGTCAACCCGTGGGAGTTCACGGGCTGACCAGTGATCCGCGAGCGTGTTCGGCGCACTGTCCGTATCGGACGGAATCGGAGAGTCGCTCGTAGAACAAGGCCCGCTCGGCGGCAACCCGTCCTACGCGGGTTGCTCCGATTCCGCGGCGTCCTCGGCGGTGGTCTTGGCCCAGCGGTAGTCCGCCTTGCCCGCCGGGGTGCGCTTGACCTCGTCGACGAAGACGACGGTGCGGGGCACCTTGTAGCCGGCGAGCTCGCCGCGGGCGAAGGTCTGCACGTCCTCGATCGACGGGCGCTCCTGGCCCGCCGCGACGGAGATGACCGCCGCGACGCGCTGCCCGTAGCGGGCGTCCGGCACGGGCACGACGAGGGCGTCCGCGATCGCGGGGTGGCCGTGCAGGGTGGCCTCGACCTCTTCGGCGTACACCTTCTCACCGCCCGTGTTGATGCACTGGCTGCCGCGTCCGAGGAAGACGATGCCGCCGTCCTCGGCCGGGTAGCCCATGTCGCCGAGCACCGAGATCCGGCGCCCGTCGGGCAGCGTCGGGAAGGTGCGCGCCGACTTCTCGGGATCGTTGTAGTAGCCGAGCGGCACGTTGCCGACGCGGGCGATGTACCCCACCTGGCCCGTCTCGGTGATCTGCTCGAAGGACTCGTCGACCACCATCATCTTGTCGGTGGGCGGCGCGTGCAGGTTGCCGTTCTCGTCGAGCGTCATCACCCCGTCGTTGCCGGACTCGGAGGCGCCGAAGTTGTCGCGCAGGATCAGCTCGGGCTTGATCGCGGCCATCCGGTCGCGGACGTGCTTGGACCAGATCGCACCGCCCGACGTGATCGAGAACAGCGACGAGAAGTCCGCGGTGTCCTTCTGCTTCTCCATCTCCTCGACCAGCGGGATGCCCATCGCATCGCCCACGATGAGGATCGTCTGCGTCTGGTCGCGCTTGATGTTCCGGACGATCTGCTCGGCCTTGAAGTCCCGCTCGAGGATGATCCGGGAGCCGAGCACGAAGAACGTGAACAGGGAGTAGGCGGCGGCGCCGTGCATGAGCGGCGCGGCCACGAGGAAGGCGAGCGGCGGGAACTGCTTCGCCCCCTCGCCCACCTCGTCGAGGTTCTGCCGCGGCTCGCCGCCGTAGGGCACGCCGGCGGAGAGCGGCTTGCGGAAGAAGTCGTCGTGCTGCCACACGACGCCCTTCGGGTAGCCGGTGGTGCCGCCGGTGTAGATGATGTAGTGCTCCTCGCCGGTGCGCTCCTCGAAGTCGCGCGCCGTCGACTGGGCCGCGGCGTCGGCGAAGGGCACCAGGGCGACGCCCTCGGCACCATCGACCGCGGCGGTGAGGGCCGGATCGGCCTCGCCGATCACGAACACGGTCCGCAGCTCGGGCAGCGCCGGGATCAGTCCGGCGAGCGTGCGCTGGTGCTCCGGCAGCTCGACGATGATCCCGCGCGCGTCGGAGTTGGTGAAGATGTACTCGAGCTCGGTCGCGGTGTACCGGTAGTTGACGTTGACCGGCACCGCGCGGATCTTGATGAGCGCCAGCAGCGATTGCACGTGCTCGACGCTGTTCTTGAGGAACAGCGCGACGTGGTCGTACGCGCCGATACCGTTCGCGGCGAACAGGTGCGCCACCTGGTTCGCCTGCCCGTCCATCTCCGCGTACGAGGTCTGATCGCCCTCGAAACTCAGCAGGATCCGTTCCGGAACCGCGTCGACGACCGCCTCGAAGACATCGGCGAGGTTGAACTTCATGCGCACTCCTGTTCCTGACCTGCGAAGCGCTTCAGCTCAGCAGAACGTGTTCTAGTTGTAACAGGTTCTACCGCATCGCGGGGCGGAATCGGACGCGAAACACTCCACGATCTTCCGTGAATAACGTTCACGGCGCGGGGAATCCTCGCCAGCAGATCGTTCGCAGACCACAGTTGTCGGCCATGACCACCTCGCTGACGCCCCCGAAGACCGACGCCGAGCTCGACGCGAACCTCGGCCCCGTGTACGCCCGGATCGCGGAGGGCGCCGTCGCCCGCGAGCGCGACCGCGAGCTCGTGCACGAGCCGATCGCGCGGCTCAAGGAGGCGGGTTTCACCGCCCTGCGCGTACCGCAGGAGCTCGGCGGCGGCGGCGTGACGCTGCGGCAGTTCTTCCGGCAGCTCATCAACCTGGCGGCCGCCGACTCCAACATCCCGCAGGCGCTGCGCGTGCACGTCAACTTCGTCGAGGACCAGCGGCTCGCGAACACCCCCGCGGGCGACGCGTGGCTGCGGGCCGCGGCCGACGGCACCGTCGTCGGGAACGCGATCACCGAGCCCGGCGCGGGCTCCGTCGGGGGCTACGCCACCAAGCTCACCGCGAGCACCGACGGCGGCTACCGCCTCACCGGCACCAAGTTCTACTCGACCGGCTCGCTCTACGCCGACGAGATCCTGGTGGCCGCCGACCTCGACGGCGAGCGCGTCGGCGTCCTCGTCGACGCGGACGCGCCGGGCGTCGAGCGGGTGGACGACTGGAACGGCTTCGGGCAGCGCCTCACCGCGAGCGGCACCACCGTCTTCACCGACGTCGCCGTCCCCGCGGACCGGCTGCTCGGCCCCGGCTACGGCGCGCCGGGCGCCACGTACGCGACCTCCTACCTGCAGCTGGTGCAGCTCGCGGGCCTCGCCGGCATCGCGCAGCGCGCCACCGACGACACCGTCGCCTGGGTGCAGGCCCGCACCCGCACGTTCTCGCACGCCGCCGCCGACCTGCAGCGCCACGATCCGCTCGTGCAGCAGGTGATCGGCCGGCTCTCCAGCGCCGCGTGGTCCGCGAAACAGTCCGTGCTCGCCGTCGCCGACGTGCTCGACGACGTCCTGGCGGACCGTCGGGTGCACGAGGACCTGGTGCCGGAGGCCGAGCTGGCCGCCGCGCACGCGCAGCTCGCCGTCATCGACACGGTCCTCAAGGCCACCACCGAGCTGTTCGAGGTGGGCGGCGCGTCGATCGTCGACGCCGACCTGCGCCTCGACCGGCACTGGCGCAACGCCCGCACCCTGGCGGTGCACAATCCCGCGATCCAGAAGGCCCGCGCCATCGGCGATCTCCTGCTCAACGGCGCCGACCTGCCCTACGCGTGGAACGCGGGCGCCCGCACCGCCTCCACCTCCTAGTCCCACCCCCATGTCCGACCACCGAAAGGCACGACCATGACCCAGGCACGCATCGCCATCATCGGCGCCGGAGTGGTGGGAGCCACCGCCGCGCTCGTCCTCGCCCGCGCCGGCCACCCCGTCGACCTCTACAGCGACCGCACGGCCGAGCAGCTGCGCGACGAGGTCCCCGCGACCGGCACCGCCGTCCTCTTCGGCCACTCCCGGGACGTCGACCACACCCTCGTCGAGGAGCTCTATCCCGACGCCCCGCTCTCGACCGGCATGAACACCCGCCTCAACACCGGTGCGCCGGGCGCGCTGGAGCAGGTGCTCGCCTTCGACCCGGACTTCACCTACACCGCCGCCGGTATCGACGTGCGCCTGCGCGCCCACGACCGGATCCGCCTGTTCGAGCAGGCCGGCGGCGACTTCCACGTCGAGACCGTCACCCCCGAGAACCTCGACGCCATCGCCGGCGCGCACGATCTCACGCTGATCTCCACCGGCAAGGGCGGCCTGTCGGGCCTCTTCCCGGTCGACGAGGCGCGCACCGTCTACCGCTCGCCCCAGCGGCACCTCCTGGCCGCCGCGTTCACCGGGCTCGGTCACGGCGACGACGTCTTCACGGCGCGCGGGCACGGCGCGGGCAAGCACAACGTCTTCAACCTGCACACCGACCACGGCGAGATCTGGATCGGGCCGTACTGGCACAAGGACGCGGGCGCGACGTGGAGCGTGCTCGGGTTCGCCAAGCCCGACGGTGACTGGGTGCAGCGGTTCGGCGAGGTGACCGACGCGCAGAGCGCCCTCGAGGTGGTGGTCAGCGTCTACCGCGACTACTTCCCCGACGACCTGCCCGACATCGAGAAGCTCCGCGTCATCGACGAGGACAAGCATTCGTGGCTGCGCGGCGCCGTCACCCCGACCGTGCGGCAGGGCGTCGGCCACACCCGCGGCGGCCGCCCCGTCCTCGCGCTCGGCGACTCCGCGATCGCCTTCGACCCGATCGCCGGGCAGGGCGCGCAGACCGGGCTGATCCAGGTGGCGGCCCTGGTCAAGGCCATCGAGGCGCGCGGCTCGGACTTCACCGCCGAATGGATCACGGACCAGTTCGACCGGCACTGGGAGGAGCGCGGTCACGCCGCGGCCGAGGTCACCCGCCTGTTCCTGGGCGATCCGGACTACGCCTTCGCCGCGGGCCTGCTGTTCGCGGGCGCGGTCGCCGATGACGCCGTGGGCGCCGCGCTGTTCGGGCTCCTTTCCGAGCCCGCGCCGATCCTCGACTTCCGCACGGAGGCCGATGTCGAGCGCTTCATCGAGGACGCCAAGACCACTGCGGAGGCGTACGAACGGGTGTAGCGTCCCGCGGAATGGACATCCTGCGGACCAAACCTCTCGCCAGGATCAAGGCCGACGGGGCCGCCGAGGGCGGACTCCGCCGCGATCTGCGGCTCATCGACCTCATCGGCTTCGGCGTCGGCATCGTGATCGGGACCGGCATCTTCACCCTGACCGGCGTACAGGCCAAGGTGAACGCCGGTCCCGGGATCGCGATCTCCTTCATCGTGGCCGGAGTGGTCAGTCTTTTCGCGGCCCTCTGCTACGCCGAGTTGGCGTCCGCGGTCCCGACGGCCGGCAGTGCGTACACCTACGCCTACGCGACCATCGGCGAGGTCTTCGCCTGGATCATCGGCTGGGACCTGCTGCTCGAGTTCGGGCTCGGTGCCGCGGTCGTGTCCCGCAGCTGGTCCGGCTACCTGGCGGACCTGTTCGGGCTACCGCCCGAGTGGTTCACCGAGGAGGCGCCGGTCAACATCGGCGCGATCCTGGTCATCGTCGTCCTCGGCGTGGTCGCCACCGTCGGCATCCGGGAATCCGCCCGGGTGACCAACCTGCTGGTGCTGGTCAAGGTCGCGATCTCGGTCTTCGTGGTGATCGTCGGCGCCTTCTTCATCACCCGCTCGAACCTCGTGCCCTTCATCCCCGACTCGGTGCCGGCGGAGTCGGGCGGCGACGCTCTGGACCGGCCGCTCATCGAGACCATCCTCGGCGGGGCGCCGTCGCACTTCGGCGTCGCGGGCATCCTCACCGCCGCCGCGGTCGTCTTCTTCGCCTACACCGGCTTCGAGGCGGTCGCCAACCTCGGCGAGGAGTCCCGCCAGCCCGAGCGCGACATGCCGCGCGCACTGATCGGGACGCTCCTCGCCTGCACCTTGCTCTACGTCCTCGTTTCGGTGGTGCTGACCGGCATGGTCAAGTACACCGACATCGACTCCAGCGCCCCGCTGTCCAAGGCCTTCGACGTGGTCGGCGCGTCCTGGGCCGGCGACCTCGTGGCGATCGCCGCGGTCGCCGGACTCACCTCGGTGATCCTCGTCGAGCTGGTGACGATGGGCCGGATCGGCTACGCCATGGGCCGTGACGGCCTCATCCCGCCGTCGGTCGCGAAGGTCTCGCCGAAGTTCGGCACCCCGACTCGGCTCACCGTGATCATCGTGATCGTCTGCGCCCTCATGGGCGGTTTCATCCCGATCGAGGCGCTGTCCGAGATGGTCAGCATCGGCGCGCTCTTCGCCTTCCTCCTGGTCTCGCTCGCGGTGCCGATCCTGCGTCGCACCAAGCCGGATCTGAAGCGCCCGTTCAAGGTTCCCTTCTCCCCCGCCATCCCCGTCCTGTCCGGGCTGGCCTGCGTCTACCTCATGCTCAATCTCGCGGTCGCGACCTGGCTGCGCTTCCTCGTCTGGTTCGCGCTCGGGGTCGCCATCTACCTCCTCTACGGTCGGCGCCACTCCGTGTTGGGCAGGGAGGCCGCCGTGGCAGACTCTGACGAATGACGATGCGTATCGGTCTGGTCGGAGCCGGCCCCTGGGCGCGGGAGACGCACGCGCCGGCACTCGCGGCGCACCAGGACATCGATTTCGTGGGCGGCTGGGCCCGCGATCCCGCGGCCGCGGCGGAGGTCTTCCCGCGGGCGTTCGCCTCGCCCGCTGAGCTGTTCGACGCCGTTGACGCGGTCTCCTTCGCGGTGCCACCGAACGTGCAGGCCCCGCTCGCGGCGGAGGCGGCGCGGGCCGGGAAGCACCTCGTGCTCGACAAGCCCATCGCATTCGACGTCGAGGGCGCAGTAGCTCTGACGGAGACCGTTGAGGCCGCAGGCGTGCGGTCGATCATCGCCTTCACTCGCCGGTTCGCGCCGGAGACGAGGGAGTTCCTCGCCCGAGCAGCCGAGCTCGAGCCCATCGCGGCCGAGGCCCAGTGGCTCTCCGGCGCCGCACTCGCCGGTAGATTCGCCGCGTCGGCCTGGCGACAGGAGCAAGGCGCACTCTTCGACGTCGGCCCGCACGTCCTCGATCTTCTCGACGCAGTCGCGGGGCCGATCACCGGGGTGGACGCCGCGCGGTACGACCCCGCCAGCGACACGTGGACCGCGCAACTGGCCCACGCCGGAGGCACGGCGTCGACCGCGTCGCTGTCGCTGCGCACTCCGGTCGAGCCGACCATCGTGCGGGTGGCCGCACACTCCGCGCGCGGCGCGGTCGTGCTCGACAATCGCGGCACCTCGGCGATCGAGTGCTTCCGCGTCCTGCTCGACGAGTTCCTCGCGTCGATCGCCGCGGGTGTCGACCATCCCCTCGGAGTGCGCCGCGGGCTGGACCTGCAACGCGTGATCGCTTTCATTCAGGCTGCCACCGCACCCACCGCCCAGTGAGCGACACGCCGTTCCCGCAGGCCGCGGGATCCGGCGTGCCGTCCTCGGACCTGGCACGCGCCTTCATCGACCGGTCCCTCGACGGCTTCTTCGTCCACGACGAGGACGGCAGGCTGGTCGCGGTCAACGACGCCGCCTGCACGAGTACGGGCTACACCCGCGCCGAGCTCCTGCGCATGAACGCCCTGGACATCGTGCAGGTCACGGTCAGCGAGGCGCGCCACAACTGGGAGCTCGCGCTGGCGGGCACGATGCAGGTGATCCCCGCGATGCATCGCCGCAAGGACGGCAGCACCTTCCCCATCGAGGCCCATCTCTTCTTCCACGAGATCGACGGTCGCCGGTACATCGCGGGCCTCACCCGCGACATCTCGGAACGCGTCGCGTCCGTCCGGGCGATGAGCGACGCCCAGCGCCGGCTCGAGGAGCGCGCCGTGGAATCGGCGCACCACTCGGAGCGAGTCGCGGGACTGCTCCAGGCCGTCATCGACGCCGCGCCGGACCTCGTCTACATCAAGGACCGGCAGGGGCGGTACCAGTACATCAACTCCGCCGTCGCCGAACTCGCCGGGATCTCCCCGGTCCTGGCGATCGGCTCCGACGACACGGTCGTCTTCCCCGCCATCGCGGAGACCCTCATGGCCACGGACGAGGAGATCATGCGGTCCGGCATCGGCCACGAGGTCGAGGAGTACCCCGAGGTCGACGGCGAGCTCCGCACCTACCTCTCGAACAAGGCACCGTACTGGGACGCCGACGGGAAGGTGGTGGGCCTGATCGGCATCTCGCGCGACATCACCGCGGCGCGGCGCGACCAGGCCCTGCTCCGCCACGCGGAGGCGCGCTGGCAGTTCGCGATCGACGGTGCCGGCGACGGCATCTGGGACTGGAACGTTCGCTCGGGCACCGTCTTCTACTCACAGCAGTGGAAGGCGATGCTCGGCTACTCGGCCGAGGATGTGGGCGAGACCGTCGCGGACTGGGCCGAGCTCGTGCACCCCGACGACTACCAGCGGTCCTGGGCCCTGGTCCAGGGCGTGGTGCGCGGCGAGACCGCCGAGTTCTCGGTCGAGCACCGCATGCGGACCAAGGACGGCAGCTGGCGCTGGATCCACGACCGCGGGCGCGCGATGGAGACCGGGCCCGACGGGCTGCCGACGCGCCTGATCGGCACGCACACCGACGTCACCGAGCGGCGCCGCGCCGAGTCCGAGATCCGGGAGCTCAACCGCCGCCTGCGCTGGCGCGCCGACCACGACGACCTCACCGGGCTGCTCGGCCGGGCGGGGTTCATCGAGCGCGCCACGGAGGTCGTCGAACAGCGGCGTGCCGACGGCGGGGCCCTCGCCGTGCTCTGGATCGACCTCGACTCCTTCAAGCGGATCAACGACTCCCTCGGCCACAAGCTCGGCGACCAGGTGCTGCAGGTCGTCGCCCGACGACTGCAGTCGGCGAGCCTGCCCACGGACCTCGTCGCCCGCCTCGGCGGCGACGAATTCGTCGTGCTGCGCCCCCGGGTGGATGCGGCTCGACGGACACCGGACTGGGCGGAACGGGTCCGGGCCGCCATGGCGAAGCCCGTGGAGGTCGACGGCCTGCAGCTGACCGTCACCTGTTCGATCGGCCTCGTCGAATCGGGGGCCGCGGACGACGGCATCACGCAGTTGCTGATCGACGGCGACCTGGCGCTGCTCCAGGCCAAGCGCGACGGGCGCAACCGCATCGTGCAGCACTCCGTCGGGCTGCACGCCCCGCAGCAGGAACGGGTGGCGCTCGCGACCCACATCCGGTCGGTGATCGGCCGCGGCGACGTGATCGTCCGCTACCAGCCGGTCGTGGACCTCGCGACCGGCGCGATGGTGGGCGCGGAGGCCCTGGCCCGGATGCCCGGCCCCGACGGCGACGAGCTGGCTCCCGCGGGCTTCCTCCCGCATCTGGAGGCCCTGGGCATGCTCCCCGACCTGGCGCGGATCGTGCTGGACCGTGCCTGCGCCGATTTCGCCGTTGCACCGGAACTGGGCTGGGTCTCGGTGAACCTGGCGTCGGAGGACCTCGCGGACCCGCAGTTGCCGCACGTCATCGAGACCGCACTGACCCGGTCGGGACTGGACCCGGCGCGGCTGATCCTCGAGATCAACGAGCGGGTCGTCCCGGAACGGCACGTCCTGGCCGCCACGCACCGCCTCATCGAGCTCGGCATCCGGATCGCGCTGGACGACTTCGGCACCGGCTGGTCGAGCCTCGCGCAGCTGCGGGACCTGAACCTGGCGCTGGTGAAGATCGACCGGTCCGTGGTCACCGCCTCGACGGGCCACGACGATCCGCAACTCGAGGCCATGCTGGACGCCGCGGTCGCCATGGCCCGGGCTCTCGATCTCGACGTCATCGCGGAGGGCATCGAATGCCCCGCGGAGTCCACGGCGCTCGCCGCCGCCGGCGCCCACTTCGCGCAGGGCTTCCTGTGGTCCCGGGCGGTGGACCTGGACCACCTGCGACAGTGGGCGGTGCGGGGCGGCGAGGACGCCTGACGACCGGGGTCGACGGGGCCGCCCGCCCCGCCGTCCGGCGCTACCCTGGGGACATGACGCACCCCGGCGACCCCGCGCAGCCCCCGGCCCCCGAGCCGACGCCCACCGAACCGGCCCCCGGAGCGTCGGAGCCGATCGAGGCCGAGTTCGTCGACCTCCCGCCGAGCGGGCCGGTCGCACCGTCGTACGAGCAGGTCACCGGCTACACCACCGCCGGCGTTCCCACCTTCGACCACGTGCGGGAGAAGATCGAGCGCCGCACGACCACCGCGCTCGGCGCCGAGGAGCTCGCGCACGGCACCTCCGCCGGGCAGGACGCCGCCCGCGCCTTCGAGGAGCGGGAGAAGGCGGCGAAAGCGAAGCTCGACGAGATCCGCCGGTCCCTGGGCTCGCCCGCGGCGCCCCCGGAGACCCCGGGGGCGTAGCGGCGCACCGTCAGGCCAGACCGCCCGCGAGGTACTCCGCGTAGGCGGGCAGATCGAGCTGGCCGTGGCCCGAGAGGCCGATGACGAGCACCTCGTCGGAGTGCTCCCGGGCGTAGTCCGCGGCGGCGGCGATCGCGTGCGTCGACTCCGGGGCGGGGACGATGCCCTGGGTCCGCGCGAACAGCACGCCCGCGGCGAAGGCGTCGTTCTGCTCGATCGCGATGCCCTCGACGAGCCCCAGCTCCACGGTGTGGCTCAGCGCCGGCGACATCCCGTGATAGCGCAGGCCGCCCGCGTGGATCGGGTCCGGGACGAAGTCCATGCCCAGGGTGTGCATCTTCAGCAGCGGGGTGAGGCCGGCGACGTCGCCGTGGTCGTAGCGGTACTCGCCCTTCGTGATCGACGGGCACGCCACGGGCTCGGCGGCGACGATGCGCGGGTCCTGCCGGCCGTGGATCTTCTCCCGCAGGAACGGGAAGGCGAGGCCGGCGAGGTTGGATCCGCCTCCGGCGCAGCCGAAGACGACGTCGGCACCCTTCTCGTGCAGGTTCAGCTGATCGACGGCCTCGAGGCCGATGACCGACTGGTGCAGCACCACGTGGTTGAGCACGCTGCCGAGCGCGTACCGGGCGTCGGGATCCTGGGCGGCGACCTCGACGGCCTCCGAGACGGCCATCCCGAGGCTGCCGGTGGTGTCCGGATCCTTCGCCAGCATCGCGCGGCCGGACTCGGTGAGCTCCGACGGGCTCGGGTGCACGGTGCCGCCGTAGGTCCGCATGAGGTGGCCGCGGTAGGGCTTCGAGTCGTAGGAGGCCCGCACCTGCCACACCTCGACGTCGATGCCGAACTGAGCACCGGCGAAGGAGAGTGCGCTGCCCCACTGGCCGGCGCCGGTCTCGGTGGTCAGCTTCGTCACGCCGTCCACCGAGTTGTAGTACGCCTGCGCGACGGCCGAATTCGTCTTGTGCGAACCGACGGGGCTCACGCTCTCGTACTTGACGTAGATGCGGCAGGTGGTGCCGAGCGCCTGCTCGAACTTCCGGGCCCGGATGAGCGGCGACGGCCGCCACATCGCGAGGATCTCGCGGACCGGCTCGGGGATCTCGTGGTACGCCTCGGTGGACGCCTCCTGCGCGATGAGGCCCGACGCGAACAGCGGCGCCAGGTCCTCGGGCTGCACGGGCTCCTTGGTGCCGGGGTGCAGGTGCGGCGGGATGGGCGTGTCCAGTTCCGCGGCCAGGTTGTACCAATGGGTGGGGACCTCGACGGTGGTGATGTCCTGGTGCGCGGCGGCGTCCGAGAGTGTCATGGCTCACAGCGTAGAACGCCGCGAATGCCGCCCTTTCCCACAGGTCCGTCTTAGGGGCCGCACCTATTCTGGGCGCGTGCGAGGACGGGAGTGCGGCCGGTGAACCCCCTGCGGAACCTGCAGCTCACGGCCGGTCCGGTACCACTCCTCCTGCTCCTCGCCGGAGCGGCCGCGCTCGCCGGCCTGATCTCCGCGACCCGTCGCAGCGGGTCCGCTCGCACCGTCCTCGCCTGCGTGGCTGCCGCGCTCGGCGTGACCGCGCTCGTGGACTACCTGGTCGAGTTCGTGTGGAAGCCGTTCCCCGACCGCCTCGACCCGCTGGTGCTGCTGTGGGTCGCCCTCGGCGTGCTCGCCCTGCTGCTCGCCGTGGTGCGGGTGGCCCGGGCACCGTCGTGGCGGTCCACGGCGCTGAGCACCGCGGCAGTCGGCCTGGTGGTTCTGATGGGTGCCGGTCAGGTGAACTCGCTGTACTCGGCGTATCCGTCGGTGGAGGATCTGCTGCCCGTCGACTACCCGGCGACGGTCCCCCGTCCCTCCCCCGGCACGACCGCCGAGCGCGGCGTGGTGGTCCGGGCGACGGTGCCGCCCACCCGCTCCCGGTTCGCGGCCCGCCCGGCGCTGGTCTACCTGCCGCCGGCGTACCTGTCGGGCGCGCGGGGGCGGCTGCCGGTGTTGATGCTCCTGCACGGGCAGCCGGGCTCGCCGCGGGACTGGTTCTCGGGCGGGAAGCTGGCTCGGACGATGGACTCCTATGCGCAGCGGCGGGGCGGCGTCGCGCCGGTCGTGGTGGTGCCGGACGCGACGGGCGGGCAGTTCGCGAACCCGCTCTGCGCCGACACCCGGCGCGCCCGGGCGGCGACCTATCTCGCCGAGGGCGTGCCCGCGTGGGTGCGCCAGAACCTGGCGGTGGATGCCGCCCCGCAGGCGTGGGCGATCGGCGGCTACTCCTACGGCGGCACCTGCGCGCTGCAGCTGGCGACCCGGTTCCCGGAGGTCTTCCGGACCTTCCTGGCGCTCTCGCCCGACGCGGAGCCGGACCTGGGAGGAGGGCGCGAGGCCACCGTCCGGGACGCCTTCGCCGGTGATCGCGGTGCGTACGCGCGGGCGGACCCGCTCACCCAGCTGTCGCTGCGGCGCTTCCCGGACAGCGCGGGCGTGCTCGTCGCGGGCACCGACGACGCCGCATCGACCGCCGCCGCGAAACGGGTGGCCGTGGCCGCCGCGGGAGCCGGGATGACGGTGCGCACCCGTTGGATCCGGGGCGGGCATGACTTCACCGTGTGGTCGGGCGCGCTGACCGCCGAACTCGACTGGCTCGGCGGCCGCCTGGGCCTTCGGGGCTAGCCCCGAAGGACCGGCCCCGGACGGCCGGCCCGAACCGGCTAGGTGCGCAGCAGCGCCCCGGCCGCGAAGTCGCCGGCGTGCGCGAAGGCCGCGAGGACCACGTCCTCCCCCGCGCCGATCCGCCCGTCCGCGCGGGCGGTGGCGAAGGTGTGCGGGACGCCGACGGCGAAGAGGTTGCCGCACTCGTCGAAGGTGTCGGGGTGCCGCTCCGGCGGGAGCTCGAGGGCCTCGCGCCAGTTGCGGAGGAACGTCCGGTTGGGCTGATTGGTGACGAGGTGCCCGACGTCGGGGCCGCGCAGGCCTCCCGCCGCCGCGGCGGCGAGCGCGACCTCCGGCACGAGCCGGTTGCCCCGGGCGAGGACCTTCGCGATCTTGGCCTCGGTGAAGCCCACGTGCAGCTGCCCCTCGCCCGCCTCCCAGTACTTGCGCGGCGGCTCGACGGCGGCGGTCATGTCGCCCGCGTACTCGCTGTGCTGCGCGCAGATCACCTCCCGGACCTCCAGCCCACCCGCCTGCGGGTCGGCGACGACGAGCGCGGCGGCGGCACCGTCGCCCGGGATGGCGGCCTGCGGCAGATTCCGGACCCGGTCCTGGGTGAAGACGTTCCCGGCCGCGTTGGTCGCGGTGAGCAGCAGCGCCGACCGCGCGGTGCCCGCGGTGAACATCGTGCGGGCGAGGTGCAGCATGAGCAGGAAGGCGGCGCAGCCGCCGTTGTGGATGTCCAGGACCAATGAGGGCCGGGTGCCGAGCCGGCGCACGACGTCGCCGCCGCAGCCGACGACCGGCAGGTCCGGCAGCTGCGAGTGGCTCAGGACCACGTCGGCCTGCAGGGCCTCGTCCCCGACCTGCTCGCGGAGGCGGTCGATCGCCGCGCACATCAGGTCGACGTTGGATTCCCCCGCCGCGGCGTGATGCCGGTACGCGGGCGGCGCGAACATCGGATTGGCGGTGAGCGTGCGGCTGTCGGCGTCGGCGAACTCGCGGAAGTACTCGGCGGGCACCCGGTTCTCGGGCAGGTACGAGGTCAGCCCGACGATCCGCGGGTTCACGAGCGGGGCGGTCACGACGTCATCCATTCGGGCTTGATCGGCTCGCCGTGCGCGTGCCGGTGTTCGGCGATCGCCTTGAGGTTCTCGAGTTCCATCTGGTGCCCGGCTCCGAACGTGTCCCACAGGTCTCCGACCCAGACGGGCCGCTCGGGCGGCGCCGTCTCGGGGTACGGGTTCTCGTCGTAGAAGGGGTGGTGGCAGTTGACCCACAGCACCACGGAGCCGGGCTTGTTCAGCACGAGCTGCGCGTCGACGATCCGCATCAGGTAGATCATCCAGAGATGCTTCCCCTGGTCCCAGGCGCAGTGGTAGTCGACGGTCCGCGCGTCCGGGTGGGCGACGGTGCGCGTGTAGATCTCGGTGTCGGCGCCGAGCATGTCGCGCGCGACCCACAGGCCGGCCTCGTCGGTCTCGCGGAAGCCGCGCAGGCTGTACGTCCACTCCTCGAGGGAGCGGGTGTCGGAGAGCCAGTCGTAGAGATCGTCCGGCGGCGCGTTGACGTAGGACTGCACGGGGCAGAAGTCACCGTAGATCTGCTGGTGCGGGTACACCGAGCGCATGCGGTCGACGAGGATCGGCTGAGCCACCGGGCGCGGGTGACTCTCGATCCGGATGGTTCCTTCGATGTCGATCACCGGGATCATTGCCGCTCCTTCGCGGTATCGGGCAGCAGCGCTGCGAACGGCGGGATCTCCGCGGGGTCGGTTCCGATCTCCAGGCACGACGGTCCGCGGCCCGTGACGGCCAGGAGCTCGGCGGCGGCGGACCGCGCACCGTCGGGCGTGGTGACCGAGCGGACGGGCAGGGTGGGGAACATGGCGGCGAGGCCGTCGGCGATCCGGCTGGGCCGGAACCGGTTGATGCTGGGCAGGTCGGGGAAGAACTTCCCCTCGCGCGCCACGCACATGCCGTGGGCGTCGTTGTTGAGCACCACCAGCAGGACGGGCGCCCGCGCCTCGATCGCGGTGTGGATCTCCATGCCGTGCATGTAGAAGGCGCCGTCGCCGGCGAGGATCACCGTGGGCCGGCCGGTGGCGATCGCGGCGCCGATCCCCGCCGCGATGCCGTGCCCCATGCCGCCCATGCCCAGCGCGACGAGGAAGCGGTCGCCGGTGCCGAGCGGGAGCCGGTGCACGGCGGCGGCCCCGGCATTGCCGGCATCGGCGAAGACGAGGGCGTCGGCGGGGATCGCGGCGGCCAGCGCGTCCACGGCATCGGCGCAGGTGAGCATCCCGGAGTCGTTCCGCGGCACGGTGATCGGGACGGGCGCCGCGTCGGTCCACGGGGCGCGCGGGCGTGTCCCGACCGCATCCGCGAGGGCCCTCGTGTAGGCGGCGAGGTCGCGGGCGGGCTCGTGGATCGTCACCTCACGCAGCGGCGGCTCGGCCGCGACGTGCACCGTGAAGGTGACGTCCATGGCGGCGTCCAGCCCGGTGCGATCCATGAGGTCGAGCTCGGTGCCCAGGGCGAGGATGAGGTCGGCCTCGGCGGCGACCCGTGGCACCGAGGGATGCCCCATGACACCCGCGACGCCCACCGCGCCGGTCCGCGGCGCGGCGTCGCGGCCGTTGGGGCCGACCGCGATCACGGCGCCCGTCGCCGTCGCCAGTGCCGCGACGGGTCCGGTGAGCCGGGCCCGGGACGCGGCCTCGCCGAGCAGGATCAGGGGCTTGCGCGCCGCGCGGACGAGCCGGATCACCTCGTCCGACGGTGCCTCCGGTCCGGGCAGGACCGGTGCCCGCCCGATCGGTCCGGGGCCGTGCGCGAGCTGGACGTCCTTCGGTAGGAGGAGCGCCGCGGGAAGCCCCTGCTCGAGCGCGGCGAAGGCACCGTCCAGGGCGGGAGCGAGATCCTCGGGACCGGAGACCTTCGCGGCGAAGCCGGTCACCCCGCGCAGGACGGCGAGGACGTCGACGGTGCGCGGGGCCGCGCACATGTCCTGGAAGGCGCCGCGCCCCTCGACGGCGGTCGGCGGGCTGCCGATGAGCGCGAGGACCGGCGAGCGGGACTGATACGCCTCAGCGAGCGCGGGAACGCAGTTCATCGCCGCGCCCCCGGACGTGGCGATCAGGCAGCCGGGCCGGCCGGTCATGCGCGCCGCGCCGTCGGCCATGGCGCCGGCACCGAACTCGTGCTTGGCGATCGTCACCGCGAGGCGACGGCCCGCGTCGCTCCGGAGCAACGCGGCGAAGAGGTCCTCGGAGTTGGCACCATGAATACCGTATGCGTGGCGAAAACCGTACGCATACAAAGCATTTGCAATCTCGTCGGCCACCATTGAAGCCACAAGCCTCACAGTAGGCCCGTGTGATCGCAATCACAACTCAGCAGGCGAACGCCGTCCGCTTATCCCCGGATCGCCAGTCCGCGGGCGAAGTCCTCTGCGTCCGCGAGGTCCGCCGCGCTGGGACTCCCCTTGTTCACGCCGCCGACCAGGCCGAACGGCCCCATGGTGTCGAGCCCGCGGCAATGGAATACGTCGGGCGCGAGCCGGAAGCCGGCGTCGGTGAGGAGGTCCGCGAGCGTGCGGGTGTACCGGCGCAGCGGCGTCTCCGGCAGCCCGCTGGTGGCGTAGACGAAGGCCGTTCCGCGCGGCTTCGCCGGGAGGCTGCGAACGAGACGCAGAAGCGCGGGGTCGAAGGCCATCCAGTACACGCCCGAGCCGAAGCCGACCAGGTCGGCCGCGTCGATCTGCTCCGCCGTCACCTCCCCCGGCGCGAGAACCGGGGCGTTCAGGACCCCGCCGATCCGATCGGCCACCTTCCGGGTGTTGCCGTGGTGCTTGGACGCGCAGATCACAAGTGCCGACATGGCCCCATCGTGGCACGGATCAGCCGGTCACGCTCCGGACCAGCGGTCCACGTCGGCCTGCGTGACCTCGACCGGCCCTTGCGTCCGCTGGGTGATCCGGATGTGGTTACCGAACGGGTCCCGCAGTGCGCAGTCGATGCCGTAGGGCTGCTCCTGCGGTTCCTCGGTGAACTCGACGCCCTGCGCGCTCAGCCTCTCGAAGACGCCGCGGCAGTCGTCGGTGTTGAGGATGCACGCCACGCCGAGCGCGCCCTTGGTGAGCAGATCCCGTTGCGCGGCGGTGGTCTCCGGGCTCCCGCCGCCCACACCGGGGACTTCCAGCACGAGTTCGTGCCCGGGGTCGGAAGGGAGGGCGATGGTGAGCCACCGCATGAAACCCATGTCGACGTCGTCGTGGACTTCGAAACCGAGCTTGCCGACGTAGAAGTCGAGGGCCTCGTCCTGGTCGAGGACGAAGACGGACGTGATGGCGATGGAAGTGAACATGCGACTGAGCCTACGAAGCCTTCGCGGGCTCCGCTTATCCGAAACTGCTCAGTGCGCAAAGCGCCCTATTGCGCGGGACGGGTCCACGCCCGCACGACGCAGCCCGGGGCGCGCACCGGCGCCACGGCACGCCGGTACTCCGACGGCGAGCGCCCGATGATCGCGCGGAAGGTGCGGCTGAACGTCCCGGACGAGCCGAAGCCGACCTCGTAGGCGATCTCGGTGATCGCGCGGTCGGTGTCGCGCAGCCGTGCCATGGCCCGCTCTATCCGGCGGCGCTGCAGGTAACGGTGCGGCGTCTCGCCGAAGGCGGCGGCGAACTCGCGGGAGAAGTGGGCGGGTGACATGAGGGCGATCCGCGCCACCGCCGGGACGTCGAGCGGCTCCGCGTAGCGTCGGTCCATCGCGTCCCGCGCCCGCAGGAGTCGACGGTTCGCGTCCTCCTGCGGCGTGAGCTCGGGCACGGCGTCCGTACCGGTCAGTGGCCGTCGAAGGCGTCGAGGATGCGCTGCGCGGCGAGGGCCGGCGTCAGCGAGCCGTCCTGCACGGAGGCCTCGACCTCGGACCGGACGGACCGCACACCGTCGGAATGCTCGACCCGGCCGAGGATCGCGTCCCGGACCATCGTCCAGGTCCAGTCCACCTGCTGCTGCCGGCGGCGGCGATCGAACTCCCCCGCCTCCTGCAGCGTGCTGCGGTGCCGCAGGACGGCGTCCCAGAACTCGGGGATGCCGGTGCCCTCGACGGCGCTCTGCGTGAGCACGGGCGGGCGCCACAGGGAGCCGCGCGGATGGATCAGGCGCAGCGCGCTCGACAACTCGCGGGCGGCGACGCGCGCCTCGACCACATGATCCCCGTCGGCCTTGTTGACGGCCACCACGTCGGCGAGCTCGAGCACGCCCTTCTTGATGCCCTGCAGCTGATCCCCGGTGCGGGCCAGGGTGAGGAAGGTGAAGGTGTCGACCATGTTCGCGACGGTGACCTCGGACTGCCCGACGCCGACGGTCTCGACCAGGATCACGTCGAAGCCGGCGGCCTCCATGAGCACCATGGTCTCCCGCGTGGCCTTCGCGACGCCGCCGAGCGTGCCCGAGGTGGGCGAGGGCCGGATGTACGCGCGCGGGTTCACGGCGAGCGTGCCCATGCGGGTCTTGTCGCCCAGGATGGAACCGCCGCTGCGGGTGGACGACGGATCCACCGCGAGCACGGCGACCTTGTGCCCCAACGAGATCAGGTGGTTGCCCAGCGCCTCGATGGTGGTCGACTTCCCCACCCCGGGCACGCCGGTGATCCCCACCCGGGTGGCGATCGGCGCGTCCGGCCCCGGCGTCACCTCGAGCAGCAGTTCCTGCGCGAGGGCCTGGTGGTCGGGGCGCCGGGACTCGACGAGGGTGATGGCGCGCGCCAGCACGGCGCGCTTGTCGGCCCGGACCCCGTCCGCGAGTTCGGCGACGGTGATCACGCCAGCTGGTACCCCAGCTTGTTCCCCAGCTCGTGCAGCAGGTTCACCGCGGCGTCCGCGATGACGGTGCCGGGCGGGTAGATCGCCGAGGCGCCGGCCGCGTACAGCTCGTCGAAGTCGCCCGGCGGGATGACGCCGCCCACCACGATGGTGATGTCGGGGCGGCCGACCTCCGCGAGCGCGTCGCGCAGCGCGGGCACCAGCGTGAGGTGGCCCGCGGCGAGCGAGGAGACGCCGACGACGTGCACGTCGTTGTCGGCGGCCTGCTGCGCGACCTCCTCGGGCGTGGAGAACAGCGGGCCCACGTCGACGTCGAAGCCCAGGTCGGCGAAGGCGGTGGCGATCACCTTCTGGCCGCGGTCGTGGCCGTCCTGGCCCATCTTGGCGATGAGCACGCGGGGCCGACGGCCGTCGGCCTCCTCGAACTTCTCGACCAGCTCGGTGGCCGTCTGGATGTTGCCGGCCGCGCCGGCCTCGTCGCGGTACACGCCACTGAGCGTACGGATCTCGGCCTGGTGGCGGCCGTAGACCTGCTCGAGGGCGTCGGAGATCTCGCCGACGGTCGCGCCGGCCCGCGCCGCGTCGATCGCGAGGGCGAGGAGGTTGTTCTCCAGCCCGCCCTCGGACGAGCCCGCCGCGCGCGTCAGGTTCGCCAGTGCCGCCTTGACCGCCTCGGGGTCCCGCTCGGCGCGCAGCCGATCCAGCTTCGCCAGCTGCTCGGTGCGGACCTTCGAGTTGTCGACCTTGAGCAGCTCGATCGCGGTGTCCTCGGCGACCTGGTACTTGTTGACGCCGATCACCGGCTGGCGGCCCGAGTCGATGCGGGCCTGGGTGCGGGCCGCAGCCTCCTCGATGCGCAGCTTCGGGATGCCCTCGCCGATGGCCTTCGCCATGCCGCCCGCCTCCTGCACCTCGCGGATGTGGGCGCGGGCGCGCTCGGCCAGCTCGTGGGTGAGGGTCTCGACGTAGTACGAGCCGCCCCACGGGTCGATGGGCCGGGTGGTGCCCGACTCCTGCTGCAGCACCAGCTGCGTGTTGCGGGCGATGCGGGCGGAGAAGTCCGTCGGCAGCGCGATCGCCTCGTCGAGGGCGTTGGTGTGCAGCGACTGGGTGTGGCCCTGCGTCGCCGCCATCGCCTCCACGCACGTGCGCGCGACGTTGTTGAAGACGTCCTGCGCGGTCAGCGACCAGCCGGAGGTCTGCGAGTGGGTGCGCAGCGACAGCGACTTGGCGTTCTTCGCGTCGAACTCGGCGACCAGTTCGCTCCACAGCAGGCGCGCGGCGCGGAGCTTGGCGACCTCCATGAAGAAGTTCATGCCGATGCCCCAGAAGAACGACAGGCGCGGCGCGAACTTGTCCACGTCGAGGCCCGCGTCGATGCCGGCCTTGATGTACTCGACACCGTCGGCCAGCGTGTACGCGAGCTCCAGATCGGCTGTGGCCCCGGCCTCTTGGATGTGGTAGCCGGAGATCGAGATGGAGTTGAACTTGGGCATCTTCTGCGAGGTGTACGCGAAGATGTCCGAGATGATGCGCATCGACGGCACGGGCGGATAGATGTAGGTGTTGCGCACCATGAACTCTTTGAGGATGTCGTTCTGGATGGTGCCCGCGAGCTTCTCCGGACCGACGCCCTGCTCCTCGGCCGCCACCACGTAGAGCGCGAGGATCGGCAACACCGCGCCGTTCATCGTCATCGAGACGGAGACGCCGCCCAGGTCGATGCCGTCGAACAGCTGCCGCATGTCGAGGATCGAGTCGATCGCGACGCCGGCCATGCCCACGTCACCGGTGACGCGCGGGTGGTCGGAGTCGTAACCGCGGTGCGTCGCCAGATCGAAGGCGACCGACAGGCCCTTCTGGCCCGCCGCGAGGTTGCGCCGGTAGAAGGCGTTCGACTCGGCCGCGGTGGAGAAGCCGGCGTACTGCCGGATCGTCCACGGCTGGTTGACGTACATCGTCGGGTACGGCCCGCGGATGAAGGGCACCGCGCCCGGGTAGGAGTCCACGGGGTAGCCGGCCTCGGCGACGGCGTCGCGGTCGGCGCGGGTGTAGACGGGCTTGACGTCTATGCCCTCCGGGGTGGTCCAGGTCAGCTGGTCCGGGGTGTAGGCGTAGGCAGCGGCGGAGGCCTCGACGAAGGCGTCCACGTCGGCGCCCGACGGTGCCGTGCCGGGCAGCTCCTCGAACGGGACGTCGGCGAAGCTGCCGATGGTGGTGTCGGTCATCTCAGGCCCCCAGCCGGGTCAGCAGATCGTCGAGCGCGGCGGCCGCGTCGATCTTCGCGTGCAGGTAGATGTCGATCAGGCCGTCGTCGACGGTGCCCGGCGCGCCCGCGAGCAGCACGAGGGCGCCCTCCTCGCGCAGCGAGCGGGCCAGGGCCTCGCCCTCCTCGGCATAGCCGGGGTCGGATCCGGCCAGGGCGGCGATCTTCACGCCGGGCGTGCCGTCCAGCGTGGCGGCGCCGGCGGCCTGCTCGGCCGCGTCCAGGACGGTCTCGATGCCGCCGGAGGCGAGCAGGTTCGTCAGGAAGGTGGATCGCCCGTTGTACTGGGCGACGGTGCCGATGGTCACCATCCGGATCCGGGGGCGGACGCCGTGCTCGCGCAGGAAGGCGTCGGACCGGGCGCGCAGGGACTCGAACGGCGCGGCGTACGACCGCACGACGGGACCGTTGGTCGCGGCCGACGGGGCGATCGGCGGCTCGGCGAGGTTCGGGAACTCGTTGACGCCGGTGAGCTTGCGCGCGCGTCGTGCGACGGCGGCGTCGCGGCGGTCGGCGGACTCGCCTAGCTGCGTCGCGACGGTCTCCTCCGCGGCGCCCCGGGCGAAGCCACCCGCGGCCTCGACGGACTGGAAGACGCCCCACGCCGCGCGGGCGAGGTCGTCGGTGAGGGACTCGACGTGCCACGAGCCGGCGCCCGGGTCGACGACCCGGCCGAGGTTCGACTCCTCGAGGAGCAGCAGCTGCGTGTTGCGGGCGATGCGCCGGGCGAAGGCGGGCGAGTAGCCCTCGATGCCGCCCGGCAGGGCCTCGTCGTAGTCGAGGGTGGTCACGTAGTCGGCGCCGCCGAGGCCGGCGCCGAAGGCGGCGACGGTGGTGCGCAGCAGGTTCACCCACGGGTCTCGCTGCGTGGTCGCGGCGAGCGAGGTGACGGCGTGCACGGGCGCGTTGCCGGCCTCGGGCGCGCCGAGGTGCTGCGCGACGCGGGCCCAGACGGTGCGCCAAGCGCGGATCTTGGCGAGGGTGAGGAACTGGTCGTCGGTGGCGGCCAGGCGGATCGTGAGCTGGTTCAGCGCAGCAGCGGTGGTCAGGCCGGCCGCGGTGAGGGCGCGCACCTGATCGAGGGCGGCGGCGGCCGTCAGGCCCAGCTCCTGGGCGGCGGTCGCGCCGGCGTTGTGCAGGTCGGCACCGTCGGCGACGAGGGCGCGGACGTCCTCGGTGCGGGCGTCGGCGGCGCGGGCCAGCTCGACCGCCTCGTCGAGGGAGACGTCGGCGCGGCCCACCACCTGGGAGGTCAGCGGGGCGGCGCCCAGGCTGACGCGGACCAGGTCGGCGCGGTAGGCGTCGGACTCCGCGGCCTTGTCCAGCGCCGCGTACACCTGCGCAGCGGCCTCGGCGGCGCGGCCACCGGCGGTGAGCAGGATCGGCGCCATGTCCGGATAGACGCCGTCGAGGAGCAGCGCCGGGTCGGGGCGGGTGAACCAGAGGGCGCTCGCGCCGGACTCCAGGGCGCCGAGCACGTCGGCGGAGTCGGTGGTCGCGTCGAACCGCTCGGCGACCTTCCAACCCAGACGGACATCCGGGGTGGGGTTGCCGCCGCGAACGAAGGGGAAGGCGCCGGGCAGCGGGGCCTCCGGGAGCTCGTCGAGCTGCGAGTACAGGGGTGCGATCTGCACACCGTCGTCCTCGGTGAGGGTGGTCAGCGCGGCGATCGGGTCCTCGGGCGGCGTGCCGCCGCGCGACTTCGCGAGCACGGCGCCCACGGACTCGCGCCATGCCTGAAAGGGACTGTCCACCACGTGGGCCTCCTCGCCTGTGGCCGCGCACACGCACGACCGCGCACCGACCGTCGCGTCACATCGGCGGCCGAGAACCCACGTTAACCGATTGCTGTTGCTACGCCCCAGTAGGGTCGTCCCGTGGGTGCCAACGACTCTCGGATCCGGCCCGGCGACCGCGGACTGGTGGTCCGGGCGGTCGTCGGCGGTGCCGTGATCCTCGGACTCGTCGCGCTCGGCATGCTCCTCCCGCACCCCGGCGCGGCCACCATTCGGGCCTGGGCGGATTCGACCGGCCCGTGGTTCCTCGCCCTGTTCTTCGTGGCGCACGCCGTGATCACGGTGTTCCCGATCCCCCGCACCGTGTTCACCGTCTCGGCGGGCTTCCTGTTCGGGCCGGTCGTCGGCATCGCGGTCTGCATGGCGGCGTCGATCGTCGCGGCCTCGATCGCCTTCCTCGGCGTCCGGGAGATCGACCGGCGCCACCCGTCGCGCGTGATCGCCCGCGCCCGCGAGCACCGCGCCTACGCGCCGATCGCGGCCCGGCTCCGGGCGCGAGGGTGGCTGGCCGTCGGGTCGCTGCGGCTCATCGCGGCCGCGCCGTTCTCCCTCGTCAACTACGCCTCGGCGCTGTCCCCGGTGCCCTTCTGGCCGTACTTCGGCGCGACGGTGGCGGGCCTCGCGCCCGGCACCATCGCGGTCGTGCTGCTGGGCGACGCGCTGACCGGGGAGTCGTCCCCGTGGCTCGTCGTGATCAGCGGCGCACTCATGGCCACCGGTATCGCTGGACTACTCCTCGACGCTCGCATGCCCGCAAGGTCAGGGGCTTGATCGTCATATCCGCAAGGAATTGAACTTGCATCGACCGCGCTGACTCGTATTGCCAGTGTGCGATGTCAGCCTAGAAAGATAGTGTCAAGACCTATCTTCGTTCGATGCAGGTTCCTAGAATAGAAGGTATGAGCTATTCGGACGATGCGTTCGCACTGGGGAGGCGAGTTGCCACCCCGCTGCCCGCGGTGTTCGACGGTGCGGTGTCCGGGCTCAGCGCGGCCGGCGCGGTGACGCGGTTGCGGCGGCTGACGGTGGAGCAGAACCGGTTGGAGGCGGAGCGGGCGGCGGTGCTGACCAGGCTCTACGACCTGCGGGATGATGCTCGGCGGGTGCGGGAGGAAACGTCGCGTCGGTTCGTCGACGATTGGGATGAGTTGGTCGCGGAGGTCGGCGCCGCCCTCGGGGTCGGGCGGACGGCTGCCGGATCGGCGGTGCATCGCGGCCTGGATCTGCGGGAGCGCTGCCCGCGGGTGTTCGAGTTGTTCGCGGCCGGGTCGGTGAGCCCGGCGGTGGTACGGGAGGTGCTGCGCGCATCCGCGGCCGTTGTCGACGAGGACGTCGCGCTGGCTTTCGACGAAAGGATCACGGCCTGGCTCACCGCCCGCAGCGGACAGTCGCTGTCGGTGCGGGCGGTGGCGGACGCGGCGAAAGGTGTCCTGGTCCGGCTGGACCCCACCGCGGCGCGGGAAACCCCCCCGGCTTCGCCGCGGGAGCGGCTCGAGTTCCACGCCCGCGCGGACGGCTTGGTCGACCTGGAGGCGGTGATGCCGACGCAGGAGGCATTGCGGTTGTCGGCGCTGATCGGTCCGCTGGCACAGTCGGTGTGCCGGGCGGACGGCCGCACGATGGGCCAGCGACAGGTCGCCGCCCTCGTCGCCCTGGCCGAGGGCTACGAATCCCTGGCATGCCAGTGCGGCAAGGAATCCTGCGACCTGCGTCAAGCTCGTCCGCGCACCGGTGCGGTGTCGCAGGAGATCCGGGCCCTGGCAGTGATCGTCCTCAACGAATCCGACCTCGCCGATGCCATGGCCAGTGGCACGGCCGACGCCGCTGACGCGCACGATCACGATGCGGCTCCGCCCGAACCCGATCCCGATCTGTTCACGCCGGACCCCGACGCCGAGGTCGACGCGGGCGATCCCGACAGCAGCGGCATCGATGCGGGCCGCGGGGCAGTGATCCTCACCGGGGATCCTGGCATCACCGGCCCGGTCACCGTCGAACAGGCGCGGGAGATGATCGCCGCGATGGAGACGCAGTGGCGGGTCGTCGGTCGCCGCGACCCGGCGACCGGGGAGGTCCACGCCCGCGGCGCCGGGGGCTACCGGCCCACCTGGTACCAGCTACTGGTCATGCGCCTGACCTACCCCACCTGCGTCTTCCCCGGCTGCAGCACGCCGTCGGACCGCTGCCAGGCCGACCACGTCACCGAGTACGACCACCATCAGCCCACCGAAGGCGGAGCCACCACCGTCGCCGGCCGTGGTTCACCGGGGAACCTGGTACCGCTGTGCGGTTTCCACCACCGCATCAAGACGGAGACCGGCTGGCTCTCCGACCTCCTAGCCGACGGCACCGTCGAATGGCGACACCCCGCAGGAGGAGTGCACACCGTCCCACCCGGCACCGCCCGCGACCTCCTGCCGGGGATCGAACGGATCATCTGGGACGTCCCCGAACCCGCGCCGCCGAAACCCAAAAACCCCGACGGACTCACCACCGCAGCGAAACGACGCGCGAAAGCCCGCCGCGCCCTCCGCGCGGAGAACCAGCTCCTGCGCCACCGACGCCACGAACAGCGCCGCGCCGCGGGCGAAACACGTGCCCGCGAACAGGAACGCGCCCAGGCCGAAGCTGCGGGTGAGGCCTACGACGACGACGCTCCCCTCCGGCCGCCGCCGTTCTAGGACATGGCGAGCAGACCCGGAATATCGACGACGCCGGGAAGGACGTGGTCGGCGCCTGCGTCGGCCAGCACCTGCGGGTCCGCCTTGCCGGTGAGCACGCCCACGGAGACGGCACCGGCGTTGGTCGCCGCCTGCACGTCGACGGCCGTATCGCCGGCGGCGAGCACGCGGCGCACGTCGCGGACGCCGGTGCGCTCCATCGCGCGGTGGATCATGTACGGCGCCGGGCGGCCGGCGGCGACGTCGGAGGTGGTGACCACTGCGTCGACGACCGCGTCGGCACCGTCGCCGATCTTCCACCCGAGCGCAGCGAGCAGCGGGAGGGCGACGGCATCGTCGAATCCGGTGGTGAGGGCCACCTTGATCCCCCGGCCCCGGAGCTCGGAGAGGGCGGCGGGCACCCCGTCGATCGCGGTGGGCGGGGTCGACGAGTACGCATCCTGCAGGCGCTCGCGGAAGCGGGCGAAGCCGGAGTCCACACGCTCGGTCGTCGGCTCGACGCCGCCGAGGCGGAGCAGGTTGGTGATGGCCTCGACCTTGTCGGTGCCCATCCACACCTGCAGGTCGGCCTGCGCCACAGTGGCCCCGCCGTCCTCGACGGCGCCGCGGAGCGCCTCGTAGACGGCGCCGCCGTCGTCGATCGTGGTGCCGGCCATGTCCAGCGCGACGAGCTCGATGGTGCGGTCGGATTCGGTCATGCGTCTCTCCTGACGGGTACGGATCGCAGCGCGGGCGGGTTCGCGGTGGGCGCTGCGAAGAGTCGGTTCTCGACGATCACGGTGGTCACGCCGGGGACGTAGCGGTCCTCGGAGTATTCGACGACGTCGCCGGCGGCGTCGGTGGTGGTGCGGCGCACCCGCAGCAGCGGGGCACCCTCGGACAGGCCGAGCTGCGCCGCGTCCTCGGCGGTCGCGGCGACGGCGTCGATCTGGTGGGAGGAGGCGTACAGGTCGGCGCCCGCGTCGAGCAGGAAGCGGTTCACCGAACCGGAGTCGGGGTCGAACTCCATGAGGCGCTTGCCCAGCGCCCAGACGAAGAACATGGTCTCGCACAGCGCCGGAGCGCCGTCGAGCGTGCGCACGCGGCGGAGCTCGAGCACCGGCTCACCGGGTTCGATCTGAAGCCGTTCGGCGAGGTCCGGCGTCGCGGGCACGCGGGCCTGCAGAGTGGTGCGCTGTCCGGGTTCGCGGCCCTGTTCGCGGGCCCAGGCGGTGAACGACCCGAGGGCGCTGGCGCTGTGACTGGGCACGTTGCGGCGGACGATCGGCGAGCGGCCCTGGCCGCCGACGATCAGTCCCTCCGCGCGGAGAGTGGCCAGCGCCTGGCGGACCGGCCCGCGCGAGGTGCCGAACTCCTCACAGAGGAGCGCCTCGCTGGGTGCCTGCTCCCCCTCCGGCCAGCGACCGGAGGAGATGCGCGCACGGAACTCCGCGGCGAGACGTTGATGGAGAGGCTGAGCTGCGACCACGTCATTGAGTATACAAGTGAAAGCGTTGCCCACCTGCACGCACGATGAACGGCAGATGAACGACCGCCTTACCTGGGTGTACATCGAACCAACTTGTATAGACATCCTCCGATCAGGCTTGCCAAGCGAGGCGTCGGGAGGCCACGCTGAGAGCCATGAACACCGCAACGGACGTCCTCGTCGTCGGCGCCGGCGTCGTCGGTCTGGCGCACGCCGTCGAGGCCCTCGATCGGGGCCTCACGGTCACCGTCGTCGAGCGCGACAGCCGCGCCGTGGGCGCCTCGATCCGCAACTTCGGCCACGCCTGCGTCACCGGACAGACGGGCGACCTCGCTGAGCTCGCACACCTCGCCCGCGAACGCTGGCTCGACCTGGACGGCCGCGCCGGGCTCGGTGCCCGCGCCACCGGTGGCCTGGCGGTCGCCCGCCACGCCACCGAGCTCGCCGTCCTCGAGGAACTCGCCGCCGCCCGGCCCGGTGAGGTCGCACTGCGCACCGCCGACGAGGTCCGCTCCGAACTTCCCGGCGGGGGCGCCGACGACGTCGTGGGCGGCGCCGCACTCCTGGCGGACCTGCGGGTGGACCCCCGGGTCACCGTCGCGCGACTGGCCGCCTGGGTCGATGCGCAGGACGGCGCCGAGGTCCGGTTCGGCACCGCCTACCTCGGCTTCGACGGCACCCGCGCCCACACCAGCCGCGGCCCCATCGCGGCGCAGCGGGTGATCGTCTGCGTCGGGCACGACCTCGACCACCTGTACCCCCACCTTGCGGAGGAGCACCGCGTCGAGCGGTGCGCCCTGCAGATGGCCCGCGCCGCCGACCCCGGCGCGGTCGTCACGCCCGCCGTCCTCACCGCGACCTCGCTGCTGCGCTACCCCGCGTTCGCCGAGACCACCAGCGCCGCAGCGCTCCGCACCCGGATGGAGGCCGACCGGCCCGACCTGCTGGACATCGACGCGAACGTCATGTTCACCCAGCGCCCCGACGGCACCCTGCTCATCGGCGACTCGCACCACACCGAGCGCACCGTCGCCCCCTTCCTGGACGAGGCCGTCACCGAGACCCTCCGCGCCGAGACCGCCCGCGTCCTCGGCGTCGACCGGCTGCGCATCATCGAGCGCTGGCAGGGCGTCTACGCCTCCAGCCCCCTGCACCCCTACCTCGTCGCCGAGCCGGAGGAGCGCCTCAGCGTGCGCATCGTGACCTCCGGCGTCGGTATGACCATCGCCCACGGCCTCGCCCGCCGGCACTTCCCGAACTGACCCGACCGAACACCTCGTCTCACCACCACCTCACCTCCGCTCCACTCGAACGAAGGGCACTCCCCCATGCGCATCACCCGATCCCTCTCCGCGATCACGGCCGTCGCCGCGGTCTTCGCGGTCGCCGCGTGCGGCGGCACCGGCGGCGGCACCGGTTCCTCGGACACCGTCACCGTCTACAGCGCCGACGGCCTCGGCGACTGGTACAAGGCCGAATTCGAGGACTTCACCAAGCACACCGGCGTCAAGGTCGCCCTCGTCGAGGCCGGCTCGGGTGAGGTCGTCTCCCGCGCCCAGAAGGAGAAGGCGAACCCGCAGGTCGACGTGCTCGTCACGCTGCCGCCGTTCATCCAGCAGGCCCAGCAGCAGGGCTCGTTGGCGAAGTCGGACGTCGACACCTCCGCGATGCCCGCCCAGCTCAAGGCCACCGACGGCACCTACGTCGCCGTGGTCAACAACTACTTCGCGATGATCCGCAACACGGCCGCGCAGCCGAAGCCCGCCGACTGGGCCGAGTTCACCGGCCCGGCGTTCACGCAGAAGATCCAGTACTCGACGCCGGGCAAGGCGGGCGACGGCACCGCGCTCCTGCTGCTCCTGCAGCACGTGATGGGCAAGGAGGCCGCGCTGAAGTACCTCGCCGACCTCCAGCCGAACAACGTCGGCCCGTCGACGTCCACCGGCAAGCTCGGCCCGAAGACGTCCAAGGGCGAGCTGACCGTCGCGAACTCCGACGTCCAGATGGCGCTCGCCGCCATCGCCGCCGACAAGGTCGCGTACGAGGTCTTCTACCCCGTGTTCAACGGCAAGCGGACCACGCTGCCGCTGCCGTACTACATGGGCCTCGCCGACAAGGCGCCCCACGCGGCCAACGGGAAGAAGCTCATGGAGCACCTGCTCTCCAAGGACGTCCAGCAGAACGTTCCCGCCCGCGCCTGGGGCGCGCCGGTCCGCAGCGACGTCACCCCGTCGGGCCCGCAGTGGGACGCCTTCCAGAAGGCGATCGACGGCGTCGAGATCTGGTACCCGAACTGGGACGAGGTACTGGGCGGGCTGGACGCGGACATCAAGAGCTATGAAAAGGCGACGGGTCAGTGACCGCGCCGAAGCGCACCGTCGGGGCACCGAAGGGGCTCGACGACGACGCCGTGGATCGGACGGTCCGCCGCACGGTGGCGGTCGGCATGGAGAGCGTCAGCGTCGCCTACGGCGACACGGTCGCCCTGCGCGACTGCAGTTTCGAGGTCGCGCGCGGCGAGACCGTCGCGCTGCTGGGGCCGTCGGGATCGGGCAAGTCCACCGCCCTCAAGGCGATCGCCGGCTTCGAGCAGGTGTCCGCGGGCACCGTGACCATCGACGGCCGCGACGTGACGCGCCTGTCCCCCGCCAAGCGCGGCATCGGCATCGTGGTGCAGAGCTACGCCCTGTTCCCGCACATGACCGTCGCGAAGAACGTCGCCTTCGGCCTGCGCTCGCGCGGCGCCGACCGGTCGGAGATCGCTCCCCGCGTCGCCGAGGTGCTCGGCATGGTGGGGATGGTCGAATACGCGGATCGCCTGCCGCGGCAGCTGTCCGGCGGCCAGCAGCAGCGCGTCGCTATCGCCCGCGCGCTGGCCACCCGGCCGAACGTCGTGCTGCTCGACGAGCCGCTCTCGGCCCTCGACGCCGGGATGCGCAAGGACATGCTCGGCGAGTTGCAGCGCCTGCGCGCCGAGCTGCCCGACGTCGCGATGGTCTACGTGACGCACGACCAGAGCGAGGCCCTCGCGCTGGCGGACCGCGTCGCGATCATGCGCGACGCCCGGCTCGAGGCGATCGGCACCACCGAGGAGCTGTTCCACCGCCCGCCGACCCGCTTCACCGCCACCTTCCTCGGCGGCGCCGACGTCCTGCCGGGCGGCGCGCTGCGCACCTCGCGGCCGCTGCCCGACGGTGACGTCGACCTCGCCGTGCGCCCGTGGGCGTGGCGGTTCACGCGGACGGCACCGTCGAACGGCCTGCGGGTGACCGTCGAGCAGGAGCAGTGGCGCGGAGCGGTCCGGCACGTGACGGCGCGCGTCGCCGAGACGGGCGAGACGATCGGCGTCGACGTGCCGGTGCTCACCGAGGCGCCGCTCAAGGCCGAGACGCTGTGGGTAGAGGTCGACCCCGCCGACGTGATGGTGGTGCCGCGGTGACGGCCGTGCTGGACGCGCCGCCCGCGCCCCCGGCCCCGCCCGCCGGCCCGTCATTCGCGGTGCCGCGCTGGGTGTGGGTGCTGCCGCCGGTGGCGTTCATCCTCGTCGCGGTCGTGTACCCGCTGGTCGGGATCGTCGCGCGCACGTTCACCGACAAGGCCGAGCGCCCCGCCGGCCTGGCGACCTGGCGCGACACTCTCACCGACGGGGCCGTACTGAGCGCCCTGGGCACGACGGTGAAGGTCGCGGCCCTGTCGACGGCCGGCTGCCTCGTCGCGGGCACCTTCCTCGCGCTGGTGCTGGCCTTCGTGCCATTCCCGGGCGCGGCGGCGGTCTCGCGCCTGATCGAGGTCGTGGTCTCGTTTCCCAGCTTCCTCATCCCTCTCGCGCTGGGCGTCCTGCTCGGCCCGGTCGGCGTGGCCCAGGCGCTCGGCGTCCCGACGGGCTCGTTCACCACGTCGCTGTGGGGCGTGGTGCTCGCGGAGATCGCCTTCTACACGCCGTTCGTGGTGCGGCCGATGCTCGCCGCCTTCGGCCAGTTCCCGACGGTGCAGATCGACGTCGCGTCGTCGCTGGGCGCGGGACCGCTGCGGATCATCGCCCGCGTGATCCTGCCGGCGGTGCTGCCGGCGCTGGCCGCCGCGGGCTCGCTCACGTTCCTGCTCACGCTCAACGAGTTCGGGATCGTGCTGTTCACCGGCGCCAAGGACGTCATCACCGTGCCGATGCTGATCTACACCCGCTCGATCGTGGGGCAGGACTTCGCCTCGGCGGCCGTGCTCGCGACGGTGCAGTTGCTCATCTCCATCGGCGCGTACGTCGCGTACCGCCTGCTCATGAAGAAGGGACTCCGCTGATGCTGGTGCGTAACCCGGCGGCCCGAGTGGCCGTCTGGGCGGCCTTCGCCGTCGTGCTGGTGGGGCTGGTGATCACGCCGATCGCCGTCACGGTGATCACGGCGTTCAGCGCGAGCTGGACCTCGGTACTGCCGTCCGCGCTGACCACCGACCACGTCGCCGACGTCTTCACGCCCGAGAACGCCGCCAGCATCGGCGTCTCGGTGCAGACCGCGCTCCTCGCGTCCGCGCTCGCGGTGGTGGGCGGGACGTGGGCGGCGCTGGCGGTGCCGAGCCTGCCCCGCCGGCTCCGCGGCGCGATCGACGCGTTCTTCCACCTGCCCGTCGCCGTGCCCTCGGTGGTCGTCGGCCTGGGTGTGCTCGTGGCCTTCTCGGCGCCGCCGATCGTCCTGGGCGGCACCCCGTCGATCGTGATCCTGGTGCAGGCGATCCTGGTCTTCGCCTTCGCCTACTCGATGGTGTCGGCGGCGGTCTCGCAGCTGGATCCGATGCTGGACAAGGTGGGCGGCTCGCTCGGCGCGTCGCCGCTGCGCCTACTGCTGACGGTGCGCCTGCCGCTGCTGCTGCCGTCGATCGCCGCCGCGGCGGGCCTGTCGGTGGCGCTGTGCATGGGCGAGCTCGGCGCGACGATCATGGTCTACCCCGCGTCGTGGCGCACCCTGCCCGTCACGGTGTTCACCCAGTCGGACCGCGGCGACCTGTTCGGCGCTGCCGCGAACACGATGTTCCTCGTACTGGTCACCGTGGTGATCCTCGGCGTGCTCTCGGCGTTCCGGCGGCGCGCCCGCTAGCAACCGCCAGCAACGTATCCACCACCTCGCGCGGTGCGGCGTCCTTGCGCCGCACCGCGCGCAGGCGTCGGTGCAGGTCGACGCCGTCGGTGGGGATCTCGACGAGCCGGCCGTCGCGCAGTTCTGCGTTCACCGCGAGTTCGCTGAGCACGGCGGCACGGCCGCCCGCGGCGACCATGATCTTCACGGCGGCGTTCGTGCCGAGCGCGATGGATCGCGGGTCCGACTCGAGCCCCACCCTCCGCAGCGCGGCCTCGAGCGCGTCGCGGGTGCCGGCCCCGGGTTCGCGGGTGACCAGCGGCAGTTCCGCGAGCTCCGCCGCGGTCACGGGGCGGTCGTCCCGCCGCCGGGCCAGACGGTCCCCCGGCGCGGCGACCAGCACCATCCGGTCGGTGCGGACGGTCCGCGAGGCGAGGTCGTCGGGCACCGTCGGGCCCTCGATGAAGCCCAGGTCCGCGACGTGGCCGCGCACCTCGGCGATCACGGCGGCGGAATTGCCGACGGTGAGGTGCACGGGCTCGTCGGTGTGCTCGCGCAGCCGGGCGAGCCACGCCGGCATGAGGTACTCGGCGATGGTCTGGCTGCAGGCGATCCGCACGGTGTGGTCGAAGCGCAGCGCCTCCGCGCCGGTCTGCAGGGCCGACATCGCGGTCACCACCGACCGCGCCCACTCGGTGACCGCGGCGCCCTCGGGCGTGAGTTCGGCGCCCCGGGTGCGGCGATCCAGCAGGTCGAGCCGGAGCTGGCGCTCGAGGTGGCGCAGGCGGGAGCTGGCGCTCGGCTGGGAGATCGCGCACTCCCGCGCCGCGGCCGAGATCGACCCCAGATCCGCAACCGCCACCAGCAGGCGCAGCGATTCCACCGACGGCATATCCATAGCCTTATTCTATGGGTAGATAGGTGCCCTGTGGGTTCTGGATGCCTCGATCGGGCGACAGAGTGGTCTCATGCACGCGATGACCACCGCCGACCGCGCCGCCGGCCCCGCCCCGTCCGGGCTGTTGCGCGACCTCCGCAGCCCGTGGGAGGCGTTCTCCAACCTCACGCCGAACTGGTTCGCCTCGGTCATGGGCACCGGCATCATCGCCAACGCGGCAGTGGGACTCCCCATCCACGTGCCCGGCCTCCGCACCGCGGCCGCCGCGGTGTGGGTGCTGGCGGCGGTCCTGCTCGCCGTGCTGACCTTCGGCACCGTCGCGCACTGGATCCGGTACCCCGCGCTCGCCCGCCGGCACCACCGCGACCCCGTGATCGGCAACTTCTACGGCGCCATGGCGATGGCGTTCCTCACCGTCGGCATCGGGGCGGTGCTCGTCGGCCGCGACTGGATCGGGTTGACGGCCGCGCTCGCGCTGGGCACCACCCTGTGGGTGATCGGCACGGCACTCGGCCTGTTCTTCGCCCTCCTGATCCCCGCGCTGATGGTCCGCGGCGGCCACTACCGCTCGGACGCCGCGTTCGCGGGCTGGCTGATGCCCGTCGTCTCCCCCATGGTCACCGCCGCCGGCGGTGCGGTGCTGCTGCCCTACGCGGCGGAGGGCGCTGTGCGCACCGCGCTGCTGTGGTTCAGCTACGCCTGTTTCGCCTTCACTCTCGCCACCTCGCTGGTGGTGCTCCCCGCAGTGCTCCTCCGCCTGGTTCGCGGCCCCCTCTGGGCGCCGGCGATGATCCCCACCGCGTGGATCGTGCTCGGCCCGCTCGGGCAGTCGATCACCGCGGCGAACGGGCTCGGCTCCACCGCGCACCTCGCCGTGGGCCCCGACCTGGCCGCCGGCCTGCAGCGCTTCGGCACGGACTACGGCTGGAGCGTCACGGTCGCCGTCCTGATGTGGACCGCGGTCGCGCTCGTGCTCACCGCCCGCACCGCGCTGGGGACGGCGGACGGCCTGCCGTACGCCCTGACCTGGTGGTCCTTCACCTTCCCCGTCGGGACCTGCGCCACCGGCTTCAGCGCGATGGCGGCGGCGACCGGCGCCACCGGATACGCCGTGCTCGCGGTCGTCTTCTTCCTCGGCCTGGTGGCGGGGTGGGTCACCGCGGCACGCGGCACCTTCGCCCGCGCCGTCGTCAGCGGCTCGCTGCTCCGCCATCCCGAGCTCGCCGCGTGAGGCGCCCGAGCAGCAGCCGCCTGCCCGGCAAGTCAAAAACCTTGCGCTAGACCTTAGCAAGTCCATACACTTGCGTCATGTTCGTCCTCACCGCCGACCAACGGGGCAGCCGCTCCGACTCCGACCGGGTCGAGGCGGCGCGCGCCCTCTTGGCGCCCCTCGCCTGGCTCCGCGCACCCGACCGGACGGCGGGCGACGAACTGCAGGCCGTCACCGACGACGCCGCAGTAGCCGTCGACGCCGCCCTCGCGCTCCTCGCCGACGGGCACTGGAGCATCGGAATCGGTGCCGGCCCCGTGGAGCAGCCGCTCCCCGCGCAGACCCGGGCGGGCCGCGGACGCGCCTTCGAGGCGGCACGCGAAGCGGTCGAGGCCGCGAAGGGCACGGCCGTGCCGCTGCAGGTCCGGGGCGACGACGGGGCCGCGGTGGCGCGCGCCGAGGCGATCCTGTCGGTGCTCGGCCTTATCGTGGGCCGCAGATCACGGGAGGGACAGGAGGTGACCGCCTTGCTGAACACGGGAATGTCGATCACGGCGGCCGCGGCGGAGCTCGGCGTCTCGCGGCAGGCGGCGTCGCAGCGCGCGGCGGCGGCGGGCTGGTCGGTGGAGCCGGCGGGCCGCGCCCTCGCCGTCGAACTGCTGGCCGCGGCCGATCCCGGCGCGGAGGCGGCTCGATGATCGCCGTCGTGATCGCGCTGCTGCTCGCCGCGACGGTGGCCGGCGTCCTCGCGGCGCGAAGCGGCGCGCGCGGACCGGCGGGAATGGTCCGGGCCGCGGTTCCGGCGGTCCTCGTCGGGGCGGCGGCCGTCGTCGCCCTCGCCGCCCCGGCGGCGACCGGCTTCGGCCTCGCCGCGGTGCGGGTCGCCGCTGTGCTCGCCGCGATGGCGGGCGGCAGCGCGCTGGTCACCGCCGCGTTCGCGCTGGCCGGAGCGACCGGCGAGGACGAGCCCGACGGCGACACCGCACCCACGGAGGGCCCGCCCGCCGACGGTGATCCGTCTGGCGGCGAGCCCGGGGGTGGCGGCCCCGCGGACGAGCCCGCGCCCGCGTCACCCCTGCGCGGCGGCCTGGCGATCGGCATCCTCGAACGCGCCGCCATCGCGGTGTGCGTGCTCGCGAACTTCGGAGGTGGGCTCGCGGTCATCGTCGCCGCGAAGGGTCTCGCGCGCTACCCCGAGCTGCGCCACCCCGGCGCGGCGGAGCAGTTCATCATCGGCACCTTCGTCTCGGTGCTGTGGGCCGTCGCGTGCGCCGGCGTGGCGGTGGCCGTGGGGCGCTGACCAATGCGCCGGGGGTCGCCGCGGCGTGGTGTCAGCTCTCCTGCGGCGGTACCTGTCCCGGCTGCTGCACCTCGGACGGCGCGAGGCTCTGCCAGCGCGTGTGGCCCTGGCCCAGCTGGCTCGCCGACTGGCCGCTGGGCAACTGTGCGGTGACCTCCGAGAGGGATTCCGCCGACGCCTCCTGCGCCGAGGGCGCGGTCGCGGAGGGCGCGATCGGCGCGTCGGGCACCTCGTCCTTCGTCACGACCACGGGCGCCACGGGCTCCGGCGTGTCGAACCAGCCCTCGGTGTCGATGTCCGGCGCGGTGCCCGGCGCGTCCTCGGAGGGCTCGAACCGGAAGACCCCGTCGGATCCGGGCGTGCCGAGGTTGCGCATGAAGCCCTGGAGGGCGGCGTTGAAGTCGCTCGGCACCACCCACACCTTGTTCGCGTCGCCCTGCGCCATCTCCGGCAGGGTCTGCAGGTACTGGTAGGCGAGCAGTTCGGGCGTCGGACGCCCCGACTTGATCGCGGAGAAGGTGGTCTCGATGGCCTTCGCCTCGCCCTGGGCCTCCAGGTAGGCGGCGGCGCGGCGGCCCTCGGCCCGCAGGATCTCCGCCTGCCGGTCGGCCTCCGCGGCGAGGATCGCGGCCTGCCGCTCGCCCTCCGCCAGCAGGATCCGGCTGGCCTTGTCGCCCTCGGCCGACTTGATCGCGGCCTCCCGGTGGCCCTCGGCGGAGAGGATGGTGGCGCGCTTCTCGCGGTCGGCCTTCATCTGCTTCTCCATCGACTCCTGGATCGACGGGGGCGGGAAGATGGACTTGAGCTCGACGCGGGCGACGCGCAGGCCCCACCGGGACGTGGCCTCGTCGAGCACGCCGCGGAGCTGGCCGTTGATCTTCTCGCGCGAGGTCAGCGTCTCCTCCAGCGTCATGCCGCCGACCACGTTGCGCAGCGTGGTGGTGGTGATCTGCTCGACGCCGACCACGTAGTTGCTGATCTCGTAGACCGCGGCCTCGGGCCGAGTCACCTGGAAATAGACGACGGTGTCGATGTTCACGGTCAGGTTGTCCTGCGTGATCACCGGCTGAGGCGGGAAGGAGACCACCTGCTCGCGCAGGTCCACCCGCGCGCGAACCTTGTCGACGAACGGGATCAGCAGCGCCAGTTGGCCGGACACCGTGCGCGTGTACCGGCCGAGCCGCTCGATCACCGCGGCCTGCGCCTGCGGGACGAGCACCAGCGACTTCACCAGCACGACCACCGCCGCGAGGATCAGTACGAGGAGTACGACCAGTCCGATTCCTATGCCCTCCATGGATCTTCCTCTCCTAGGTCTTCGGTCAGCTGTCGACCACGACGGCGACCGCGCCGTCGATCTCGACGATGGTCACCTCCACGCCCACCGCGATCGGAGCACCGTCGTACGGCGTCCGCGCGGACCATTCCTCCCCGCCGATGAGCACCCGGCCCGCCTCGCCCGAGACGGACTGCAGCACAGTCGCCTTCATGCCGGGGAGCGATTCCAGGTACGACGGTGCCTCGCCCCGCTTGCTCTCGACGTACCGCCGCAGCGGCGGGCGGGCCAGCAGGAGCAGTAGCACCGACGAGACGGCGAAGACGACGCCCTGCGCCCACAGCGGCAGGTCGAACACGCCCGTCGCGCCGGCGGTCACGAGCGCCCCGCCGCCGAGCATGAGCAGCGTGAATTCGCCGGCCGCCGTCTCCGCCACGGCCAGCAGGATCGCGCCGATGAGCCAGAGCGCCGCTGCCATACCTCGATCCTGCCAGAACCGGACAGGACGGGCGAGAACCTGTCGGCGCGCGCCGCTAACCTGAGCGCATGGCACACACCCAGGGGCGGAGTCGGTACCTCACGACGCGGGACGGCAGGCGACTGCACGCGGCGCAGCTCGACGGTCCGGCCGGCGCGCCGGTCGTGGTCTTCGAGGCCGGCGCCGGCGGAACCCGGTCGTCCTGGGGCACAGCGCAACCACCGGTGTCCGTCTTCGCGCCCGCGGTGGCGTACGACCGGTCGGGTCTCGGCCGCAGCGAGCCCGACGCGGCGGACCGCACCTTCGGGCGCATGGCCGACGACCTGAACGACCTCCTCGACGGCCTCGCCGACGGCGACGACACCCGGTTCGTGCTCGTCGGCCACAGCCTGGGCGGCGTGATCGTGCGCCTGGCCGCGTCGCACCGTCCGGACCGGATCGTCGGGCTCGTCCTGGTCGACCCGTCGGATGAGGCGGCGGAGGACATGTTCCGCGGGAACGTCGAACGGCGCGTGGCGCTGACGACGGCGATCGCCCGCGTGCTCGCGCGGACCGGGGCGCTTCGCCTGCTGGGCGGACTCCTGTTCCGCGGAGTGCCGGCGGACGTGCGCGCCGACCTCGCGCGTGAGGCGACCACCCAGCGGGCGATCGACGCGATGGCGCAGGAGCTGAAGACCTTCTACCCGGAGCTGCAGTCGTGGCAGGGCGCCGCGCCCGACCTGGGCGATCTGCCTGTCACCGTGATCTCGGGGGCGAAGAGCGCGGGCCTCGGGAAGGCGGTGCGCGCGCGGGTCAACGAGGCGCACGTCGGGCGGGCCGCCGCGTCCGCGACCGGGCGGCACGTGGTGGCCGCGAACTCGGGACACAACGTCCCACTGACCGACCCGGAGGTGATCGTCGAGGAGATCCGTCGCCTCGTGTCCGGGCCGGCCGCCGAGAAGGGCTGAGTCAGAGCGGGTACGGCGGCGCGCCGACGCCGACTAGGCGGTAGGTGCCCCACACCGTCTTGTCGGTGACCATCGCCGGGGAGGCCTCTCCCCCGCCGACGGACACCGTGACGCTGCCGCGGGGCATCTTCTTCAGCGCCGCACCGATTTCCAGGTCGTCGACCGTGCCGTACCAGTGGTAGTTGCCGTCGAGCGGCTCGAGGTGTCCGGCGAGCCGGACGGGCGAGACGACCTCGAAGTCGCCGGAGCGGAGCACCGCCTCGCCGGCGTAGACGCCCTCGTCGCGCACGTGGTCGTTGGAGAGGTCGATCGCGTCGCGGTCCGGCCGGGACGGCGCGCGCCGCCCCTTGTGGATCCAGCGGGCGGTCACCGGGGGCCGCGACAGCAGGCGCGTGGCCGCCTCGGTGTACATCCACCGCAGCCAGGCATCCAGCGTGTCCAGCTGGAGCTTCGAGCCGTCGATCAGCACCAGGTTGGGCACCCCGTCGACGAGCATGCCCAGGTACGCGCGCTCGGCGTCCGCGGGCCCGACGGTGCCGGGCGGCACGACGCGCGGGTCCAGCGCGGGAACCTCGATCGCCGCCGTCGTTCCCGCGAGCACCACGAGGTCGTAGTCCGTCACGCCCGCCGGGGTGGTCAGCGTCCACGCGTCACGGTCGGGCCGGAACCGCAGGTCCGCCACGTCCGACGGTGCCACGACGGCACCGTCGACCCCGGGGACGCGTGACCCGATGACGACGATCCGCGGATGCTCCGCCGACGTCACGCGAGGAACCCCGCCTTCTTCCACGACCACCGCGCGAGCGGGCCCATGAGCCCGACGGAATCGAGGAAGCGGCCGAGGTCGCGGAAGCCGTCCTGCTTGGCCTTGATGTGGTGCGGGTTGGTGATCGCGGCGCGGTAGGCGGCCTTCGGGTCGAGTCCGACGCGGGCGTACATGCGCGGATTGGCGAACAGCATCCGGAAGCCGAAAGCGGCGCCGGCGTGCAGGTTCCCGACGAGCAGCGTCTGCAGCCGGGTGCGGTCGGCCACGCCGCGGCGCGCGCCGTCGCGGGCGTAGCCGATGTGCCGCGCCTCCTCCGTCACGTGGATCTGCATGAGCCGCGCGACGATGGGCTGCAAGTCCGGATCGTCCTTGATCTGCCGCTGCTGGGCGTCGAAGATCTCCTCGCCGACGAGGGCGGCGATCCACACGGCCTGGCCGCGGATGACCGGGGCGAGAACGTACTTCACGACGGCCAGCTGCCAGCCCCGCAGGCGGTAGGGGCGCTCGCCGACGCGGTCGATGACCTTGCCGAACATCACCATGTGGCGGCACTCGTCGCCCATCTCGGTGAGCGAGTAGAAGGCGTCGCGCGAGGTGGGGTCCTTGGACAGGAGGTCGCGGAGCAGGAGGCGGTTGAGGAGGTTCTCGAACCAGATGCCCATCGACAGCAGGTTGACCATCTCCTGACGGGAGAGGGCGATCTGCTGCTCGCGGGTCATGCCGTTCCAGATGTCCGTGCCGTAGAGGGTGCACATGTGCGGCGGCAGGAAGAACTTGTCGGGGTCGATCGGGGCGTCCCAGTCGATGTCGACGACGGGCGCGTAGGAACGCTTGACGGAGCCGCCGAGGAGCCGGTCGGCAACCGCATCGCGGGTACGTTCGGGCAGAGTCGTATCGGTCATGTGGCGAACGTAACACCACAGCCGGACAGTCCGCAATGAACTGTCTATTCAAGCAGCTCCTGGGCGTGTCAGGGAGCGATCGTCGCGCGGACCGGGAGGACGAAGGCCTGGGCGTACCGTCGGCCCGCCTCGACGTTCGCCGAGCTCGGGCCCCGGTGGTCGGCATCGTCGACGACGCCCTCGACGGCCGGCAGCGGGGTCAGCAGCAGCGAGTGGAGCTGCCGGACGAAGTAGTCGGCGAAGGCGTGCACGTCGGCGCCGTCGCGGTACTCGCCGCGCCGGATCTCCCCCAGGAAGAACCGCCGTCCCTGCTGGATCTGCGGCGAGTCGCCGGTGATGTACGGCAGCAGAAGGGCCGGGTTCGAGGCCAGCACGTGTTGCAGCGCGCGGTGCTCCCGCAGGTAGGCGTAGGCGTAGCCGAAACCGGACGCCAGCCGCTCGTCGTTGTCGGTGATCTCGTCGGCGAAATCGTGGATCCGCCGGTAGAACTTGTCCAGCTCACTCGCGACGAGGGCCTCCACCAGCGCGTCCTTGCCGGTGAAGTGCTGATAGAGCGTCGCCCGCGCCAGGCGGGCGCGCTTGGCCAGGGCGCCCATCGAGATCCGCGTCAGGCCGGCCTCGTCGACCCAGTCGAGAGCCGCGCGCAGGATCTGCTGCCGGGTGTCGGGTTTGGTCGTCGGGGTCGATGCCACCTGCGGATTCTATAACTGCGACCGCAAGCGCCGCGGTCAGGAAGCGGGATCGGTGACGAAGTCCACGAGCCGCTCGACGGCGCCGATGAGCGAGGCGTCGAGGTCGCGGAAGGAGGTGACGGCGCCCTGCACCCGGCGCCAGCCGTCCTGCGGCGAGCCCCAGCCGAGGCGCGCGCAGGTGCCGGTCTTCCAGTCCTCGCCGCGCGGCACGTCGGGCCAGGCCGCGATGCCCACGGACAAGGGCTTCACCGCGGCCCAGATGTCGATGAACGGGTGGCCGGTGACCATGACGTACTTCCCGAGCGACTGCGTCATCCGGGACTCCTTGGAGCCCTCGACGAGGTGGTCGGCGAGCACGCCCACCTTGCGGCCGGGGCCGGGCTGGAACTCGGCGAGCCGGGCACCCAGGTGGTCGAGGCCCTCGAGCTGCTCGACGACGACGCCCTCGACCCGCAGGTCGTGGCCCCAGACGCGCTCGACGAGCGCGGCGTCGTGGATGCCCTCGACCCAGATCCGGCTGGGCAGCGCGACGCGGGCCTTGACGCCCTCGACGCGGGTCGAGCCCGACGCGCTGCGCTGCGGGCCCGACGGTACCTTCGCCCGCGGCTTCACCAGGGTGACGGGCTTCCCGTCGATGAGGAAGGCGGCCCGGCGCATCGCGAAGACGCGGACGACGCCGCGGCCGTCCTCGAGCTTGACGAAGTCGCCGTCGTAGCTCTTGTCGAAGCCTACGACGGCCCCGCAGAAGCCGGTCGCCGCGTCCTCGACCACGAGATCGCGGTCGGCGGGAACCTCGGGGACCACCCGCGCCTTCTTGCTCGCGTGCCCCGCGTAGATGTCGCCATAGCCGTGTCCCACGGCGGATGATTCTACGGCGCGGGATCCACGTAGTGCTGGAAGCCGTAGCGCGTGTGCGGCCCTATCGCGCCGAACTCGAACAGGCCCTCGCCCTCCTCGGTGCGCCCGTCGGGATGCCGGACGGTGCAGGTCGCGAGGTATTCGACGGGCACCAGCATCGTGAGGTTGACGTCGAGCTCGGACACGCGGAACCGCCGGCCCTCGACCTTCTCCTCGCCCTGCCACATGCCGTGGCGCCAGTCCTGGTCGAGCCCGTAGCCGGTGCCGAAGCCGAAGTGGTTCGCGGTGGTGATGCGCACGTCGACGGTGGTCGCGGCACCGTCGGAACCCGTGAAGACGAGCCGGGCCGCCCGGGCCTGGCGGGTGCCCGGCACGAAGTCGATGTCGTGCGCGACGTGGCCGAGCCAGCGCGGTTCGGAGCCGTCGTGCGGGATCCAGGTGGCGTCCTCGACGACGGGGCGGCCCCGGACATCCTCCTGCAGCACGACGCAGATCGCGGCGTCGGCGGTGGTCAGGACGGAGTAGATCCAGAAGAAGTTGCCGGCCTCGGTGACGCGGCGGCCGGGCGGCTCGGCCTCGCCGACGGGGCGCACGCCCCAGGAGCGGTCGCGGTTGCCGCGCCAGGTGCGCGCGTCGAACGTGGTCCCGTCGACCGTGAGACTGCCCGCCCAGGTTCCGACCTGAACGAACCGCTGGGTGTCGAAGGTGACGCGCTCGAGCTGGCGGTGGAAGTGCCGCGGCTCGAGGTGCGCGGGGCCGGTGCCGGTGAAAGTCAGGTCGAAGGCGAGGTCGTAGTCCGCGCCGGGGTCGAGGGTGACGCGCAGGCGCTGCAGGCCGTCGAGCACCTCGACGCGCATCGGCCCGACGGTGGTGTCGGCGCGGTCGGCGCCGAGGGCCTTGGAGGCGCGGAAGACGATCTGGTCGTCGCCGTGCCGGGCGACGGCGAAGCAGTCGACGACGCCCAGGTTCGGGTAGACGCCGAGGCCGAGCACGAGGAAGGGCTCGGCGGCGGTGCCGTTGTGGGCGTTGAAGTAGTAGCGGTCGTAGAAGTTTCGGTCCGACGTCGCGGGGTGGCGGATCACCTCCGCGACCTGGTGGATCGGGTAGTCGTCGAAGGGCGACAGCGTCATACGACGGACTCCCAGTACGTGCCGGCGAGCATCTTCTCGATGCTGGCGCGGTGCAGGATCATGTCGTCGGGGTTCTCCGGCGCGACGGCGGCGCCGAAGTCGATGGCCCGGGTCTGGATCCGGTACATGATCACGCCGTGCACGATGGCCGCGTAGGCGGTGTAGAAGTCCATGTCGCGCGGCACGTGGCCGGTGCGGTCGGCGTACCGTCGCTCGACGTCCTGCCGGCGCAGGAAGCCCGGCAGGCCGGGCAGGCCGGCGAGCTCGGCGAGGTCCTGGAAGAAGCGGTGCAGGTAGACGAACCAGCCGAGGTCCAGCTCGCACGGGCCGACGGTCGCCATCTCCCAGTCGAGCACGGCGACGGGGGTGTTCCCGGCGGGGCCGCCGTACATCAGGTTGCCGATGCGGGCATCGCCCCAGTTGAGCACCTGGTCGGTGTGCGGCGGGAGGTTGTCCTCGGCCCACGCGAGCGCGCGGTCCAGGAGGGGCGCCCCGCCGTGCTTCTGCGCCGCCCAGTCGTAGAACGCGCGGAGCCGGCGCAGGTGCGCGGCGAGCGCGGTCTCCCCCGGCTCGGGTGTCGGGATCAGGCCGTCGGCGGGAGCGGGCACGGCGTGGATCGTGGCGATCACGTCGACCGAGGCGTCGGCGAGCTCGCGCAGGTCCGCGTCGGTGGAGTCGGGCCGCCAGGCGCCGAAGGTGTAGGGCATGACGTCGGGCGGCACGTCGCCGTCGACGCGGTCCATGACGAGGAACGGGGCGCCGATCACCGCCGGGTCCTCCTCCACCCACAGGCACGACGGCGCCGCTACCCCGTACGACTCGACGTGCCGCATCACCGCGAACTGCGCGGGCAGGTCGTAGGTCGGGAACACCGGGTCGGACTCCGGCCGGGGCGCCACGCGGATGACGAGGCGCCGCTCCTCGTCGCCGAACCGGACCGCGGCGAGCAGGGTCTCGCTCGACATGCCGTTGCCCTCGGGCAAGTGCAGGTCGAGCACCTCCGCGCCCGGCTCGCGCGCGGCGAACCACTGCTGCAACTGGGCGCGCACCTCGTCCGGGGTGCGCTGTGAGGAGGCCGGGCGGGCCTGCTCGGCGAAGGTGTCCGATTCGGTCATGCTGGTCAGGGTAGATCCGTGCGGCCCTTGCTAGAACATGTTTCAGAAATCTCGCGATGGCGGCGTTGCGGGCGTGGGTGCTGAGATGTGGGCTCCAGCGGCGCGGGCACGCCGTATCCCGGGAGTCGCGCCGCTGGGACGCACATCCCAGCGGGTGCCGCGACTAGGATGAATGCTCATGAGCTCCCCCGTCGTCACCCTCGCCCGTCGCGCCACCGCGGGGCCCGCCCAGGGCTTCGCGGTGTGGTCGGCGGCCTGGCTGGCGGGCTCGGCGGGCACGGACGAACTGCTGGAGGCGCTCGGCGAGTGGGCGCCGGTGCAGTCCGTGGTCGACGGCGACCTCCCCGACCTGCTGGCCGAGATCCGTGCCCTGGAACCGCACACCGTCCGGCTGCTGCTGCCCGCGCCGGGCGATGCGCGGGGCCTCCCCGCGGGCACCGACCTCGAGGAAGCCGCGATGGCCCGCGGCGAGGTGGTGCTCTTCGACGGCGCGACGTCCACGATCGCCCTCGTGCCGACGCCCGAGGCCGCCGACGTGATGCGCTGGCAGGCCTTCCTGCACGAGCCCGCGCTCGTCGATCCGGATCCGATCTCGCTCGGCGCGGCGGAACACGCGCTCCGGGACGCCGTCCGCGAGGCGCCGTCGGCCCTGTCCAGCCTGCCGCCCGCGCCCGACGCCGCGTCGGATCCACGCGGCGTCGTCATGGAGCTGACCCGCTACCTGGGCGCGCACCGGCTGCCCCTCGGTGCCGCCGAGCGGGCGCACCGAGTGCTCGACAGCGCCGGGATGGTGGAGGCGATCCTGCTGGTCGCGGGCGCGGAGAACCCGTACGCCGGTCTCACCCTCGCGTCCGCGCAGGGCGGCGACGCCGCCTACCGCGACCTGTGGCGCACCGTCCGCGCCGCGCGGGTGGCCGCCGTCAATGCGGTGTGCCGCGACGAACTGCGCGGAGCATTCTGAAACCGCCGTTCAGATGAGGGACGCTCGAAACACTGCGCCGCGGATCAGCTGAGCGCGGGTTTCAGCTGCGAACCGGGCGCCGCACCGCCGGGCAGCAGCCCTCGACGCACGCGGCGCCGTCGACGCTGACGCCGAGCCCGCTGGACCTGCCCGCATCCGCATCGTCGACGAGGTCGGCGACCATCGCCGCGAACCGCGGATCGTGGATCGGGGTCGCGGCGCGGGCGAAGGGCATGCCCAACTCCCCCGCGAGATCGCGCGCCTCGGTGTCGAGGTCCCAGATCACCTCGAGGTGGTCGGAGATGAAGCCGATGGGCACGACCGCCACGCCGGGCACCCGCTCGTCCCACAGCGCCTGGATGTGATCGCAGATGTCGGGCTCGAGCCACGGCACCTGCGGCGGGCCGGAGCGGGACTGCCAGACCACGTCGTGATCCATCCCCAGCCGGGCGGCGACGTTCGCGGCCGCGTCCCGGACCTGGCGCGAGTACAGGTTGGACACCCCGGGCGGGCCCGCGTTCACGTCCGCGGCCTCCGGGATCGAGTGCGCCGTGAACACCAGGCGCGAGCCGAAGGGCACCGTCGACAGGGCGGCCTGCGCAGCGTCGGCGAAGCAGTCCAGGAACAGCTCGTGATCGTGGAACTGCGGCAGCTTGGTCAGGCGCGGCGCGCCGGGGCCCACGGCCGAGAGGGCGCGGGCGATGTCCTCGTCGTACTGCCGGCAACCGGAGAAGCCGCCCCACGCGGACGTGGCGAAGACGAGCGCGTCGCGCACGCCGTCGTCCTTCATCCGCTGCACGGTGTCCTCGACCATCGGATGCCAGTTCCGATTCCCGAAGTAGACCGGCAGCGCCCGGCCCCGGCGGTCGAACTCCTCCGACACGGCCGCGATCAGCGCACGGTTCTGCTCGTTGATCGGCGAGACGCCGCCGAACCGCTGGTAGTGCTGTTCGACGGCGTCCAGCCGCTCGGGTGGTACGCCACGACCACGCACGACGTTCTCGAGGAACGGCCGTACGTGGTCGGGGTGCTCGGGCCCACCGAAGGAGAGCACGAGCAGCGCATCGTGGGTCACGACTGCGCGTTGATCATTTCCTCGGGGAACCAGGTGTTGTGGCTGGCACCGCCGTCGACGTAGACGATGGAGCCGGTGGTGCCGGGCAGCCAGTCCGAGAGCAGCGCGCAGATGCTCTTGCCCACGACCTCCGGGTCGTCGACGTTCCAGCCGATGGGCGAGGCGCCGTCCCAGTACTGGTTGAGCATGTTGAGCTTCTTGGCGTCGTCCGTCGCGGTGCCCGAGATCGCCTTGGCGGCCAGGGTCTTGATCGGGCCGGCGGCCACCAGGTTGGAGCGGATCTTCTTGGCGTAGCCGACCTCTCGCGCGACGTAGCGGTTGACCGACTCGAGGGCGGCCTTCTGCACGCCCATCCAGTTGTAGTCGGGCATCGCGGTGCGGGGATCGAAGTCCATGCCCACGATGGAGCCGCCCTCGTTCATGACGGGCAGCACGGCGCGCGCCAGCGAGGCGTAGCTCCACGCGGAGATCTCGAAGGACTTTGCCACGTCGGGGCCGGGGCCCTCGAGGAAGGGCACGGCGTCGGGACCCATGAGGGTGCGGGGCGCGAAGGCGATGGAGTGCAGCACGCCGTCGATGCCCTCGGGCGCGAGCTCGCGGACCTTGTCGGCCAGCGTGCCGAGGTACTCCTCGTCGGTGATGTCGAGCGGGATCGCCGGCGGCACCTCCTGCGGGAGACGCTTGGCGATGCGGTCGATCAGGCGGAGCCGGTCCGGGATGCCGGTGATGATCACCTTGGCGCCCTGCTCCTGGGCCACCTTGGCGGCCGAGAAGGCGATGGAGGCATCGGTGATGATGCCGGTGATGAGGATGGTCTTGCCTTCGAGCAGTCCGGTCACGGACGTGCCTCCTTCTGGGTTTGGCTGGTTCGACGGTGCGGGGTGCGTGCGTCCGGAAGGGCCTAGTGGCCCATGCCCAGGCCACCGTCGACGTTGATGACGTTGCCGGTGACGTAAGAGGAGTCGTCCGAGGCGAGGAACGAGACCACCGCGGCGACCTCCTCGGGCTGGCCGATCCGCTTCGCGGGGATGCCCTGCTTGATCAGCGGCTCGGTCATGTCCGACGGGAGCTCGCGGGTCATGTCGGTGTCGATGAGGCCCGGCGCGATCACGTTGGCCGTGATGTTGCGCGAGCCCATCTCGCGGGTGACGGAGCGGGCGAGGCCCACGACGCCGGCCTTCGACGAGGCGTAGTTGGCCTGGCCGCCGGTGCCGGCGAGGCCGACGACCGAGCCGAGGTAGATGAACCGGCCCCAGCGGTTCTTGAGCATGTCGCGCGTGGCGGCCTTGGTGACGCGGAAGGCACCGGTGAGGTTGGCGTTGATGACCTTCTCGAAGCTCTCGACGCTCATGCGCATGACCAGCGTGTCGTCGGTGATGCCGGCGTTGGAGACGACCACCTCGACGGGGCCCTGGTGCTCGGCGACCGTCTTGAAGGCGGCGTCGACGGACTCGGTGTCGGTGACGTCGCACTGCACGCCGAACAGGCCCTCGGGGGCGCCGGAGCCGCGGTGCGTCACCGCGACCTTGTGGCCGTCGGCGGCGAGGCGCTGCGCGATCGCGAGGCCGATACCGCGGTTGCCGCCCGTGACGAGGACGGACCGGGGCGTGAATTCAGAAGTCGACATGGGTGACAACGTATCAATCACGCTCGCGACCCGGGAAATCTCCGGGCACGCGAGTCGTCGCGGGCGCGCGTTCCGCGGGCACCGAGGTCACGGCAGACGCCGGTTGAACAGCACCGCGCCCGCGGCGCCGAGCACCAGCAGGCCCGTGCCCCACAGCACCCAGATCCGCGAGTTGTCGCCCTTCTGCATCTCCCACCCGATCTCGTCGCGCAGGGTGCCGTAGGCCTCATTGAGGTCGCTCAGCGAGGACGCCGAGAAGAAGTTGCCCCCGGAGAGCTCGGCGATCTTCCGGAGCGAGTCGTCGTCGACGGGGACGGGGATGTTCTGTCCTTCGATGTCGACGGTGCCGTTCGGCGTGCCGAAGGAGATGGTGGAGATGGGGATCCCCTCCTCCTTCGCCTTGCGGGCGGCGGTGAAGCCGCCGCGCGGATCGTCGAGGTCGGTGGGCACCGTCTGCTTGCCGTCGGATTCGAGGATGATCCGGGCGGGCGGCGCGGCGTCCTTGCCGCCCAGCACGTCCCGGATGTTCTTGATCGACTGGATCGCCGCGTAGATGCCCTCGCCCGTCGCGGTGCGCTGCGCGAGGTCGAGGTGATCGATCGCATTGGTCGCCAGGGAGCGGTCCGGCGTCGGCGAGACGAGCAGCTGCGCCGTGCCGGCGTAGGAGACGATGCCGAGGTTCATGCCCTGCGGCAGTTCGCCGACGAACTTCTTCGCCGCTTCCTTGGCGGCGTCGAGCCGGTTGGGGCTGACATCGGTGGCCTTCATCGACAGGGAGACGTCGACGACGAGCACGACGGTGGCCTTGCTCCGCGGCACCTTGCGCATCGCCTGCGGCCCGGACAGCGCGATCATGAGCAGGATCAGGCCGATGCTCAGCAGCGCGATGGGCACGTGCCGCCACCGGTTGGGCCCGGGCGGCGCCACGGAGTCGAGCACCGACATGTTCGCGAACTTCAGCGCGCGCTTGCTGCGCCGCCGCTCGTTGTAGACGTACCCCGCCAGGATGGCGAGCACGACGAGGATGCCGAGCAGCCAGATCGGGGTGGCGAGCGAGGTCAATCCGCCCATGTCAGGAAGCACCAGCCAATCCACGTCGACGTGCGGCGACGAACCGCACGATGTCGGCGAGCCAGTCGCGGTCGGTGCGCAGTTCGAGGACGGGCGCGCCGACGCCGCGCAGGGTGCGCGCCACCTGCTTGCGGTGCTCCTGCGCCGCCGTGGCGAACCGCTGCTGCAGCTCGGGGGTCACGGTCAGTTCGCGCACGGCGCCGGACTCGGCGTCGCGGAGCGCGATCTCGCCGACCGCCGGGAGCTCGACGTCGCGCGGATCGAGGACCTCCACGGCGAGCACCTCGTGCCGCGCGGCGATGCCGCGGAGCTCGCGGACGTAGTCCACGTCGCCGAGGAAGTCGCTGATCACCACGACGAGGCCCCGGGGCTGTTCGGGCCGGCGCAGGGCGTCGAGCGCGATGCGCAGGTCGCCGCGGGTGCCCTCGACGGCGCGGGGCGCGGTGGCGATGGCCTTGAGCACCTTCTGCCGCTGCGCGCGGCCGGACTTGGGCTGCACGCGCACCAGCTGCGCGCCGTTGGTGACGAGGCAGCCGACGCGGTTCGCGGCGCCGCTCACCAGGTGCACGACTGCGGCGGACGCGGCGACGGCGAGGTCGCGCTTCGTGCCGCCCGTGGAACCGAAGTCCATCGACGCGGACAGGTCGACCACGATCCAGGTCTGCAGCTCGCGGTCGGCGATCATCTGCCGCACGTGCGGGTGCGTCGTGCGGGCGGTGACCGACCAGTCCATGAGGCGGACGTCGTCGCCGGGCGTGTACGGGCGCGACTCCCCCGGCTCGGAGCCCGGTCCGGGGAGCAGTCCCTGGTGATCGCCCTTGAGGACGCCGTCGAGCCGGCGGCGCACCAGCAGTTCGAGCATCTTCAGGGACGCCTGCATGCGGGTCTCGTCGACCTCGCCGCCGGCGAAGCTCGGGAGCGGGCTGTGCCGGGGCCCGGGACCGGGAGGCGTGCCGGGGGGTGTGGCCGGCATCGTCAGCCCTGCGGCTGCTGCGCGGGCACGTACTGCTGCGGGGCGGGCGCCGGCGGCGCGGCCTGCTGCGGGACGGGCTGCCCGACGACCTGCGGCAGCGCGACGGTCTGCAGCACGCGGTTGATCGCCTGGTCGGCGGTCACCTCGTCGGCGAGGGCGTCGTAGCTCATGACGAGGCGATGGCGCAGCACGTCCGGGATGATCTCGACGACGTCCTGGGGGACGACGTAGTCGCGGCCGCGGAGCAGCGCGAGGGCGCGGGCGGCGGCGACGATGCCGAGGGTGGCGCGGGGCGAGGCGCCGTACGTGATCCAGGAGGCCACGTCGTCGAGGCCGAACTCGCGCGGGGTGCGGGTCGCGGCGATGACGCGGACGACGTAGTCGACGAGCGCGTGGTGGACGAAGACCTCGCTCGCGGCGCGCTGGAGGCGGATCACGGTGCTCGGGTCGAGCACCTGCGAGGGCACGGGCGGGACGGTGCCCATGCGGTAGACGATCTCCCGCTCCTCCTCGATGGAGGGGTAGCCGACGACGACCTTGAACAGGAAGCGGTCACGCTGGGCCTCGGGCAGGGGGTAGACGCCCTCGTTCTCGATGGGGTTCTGCGTCGCGAGCACGAGGAAGGGATCGGGCATCGGGTAGGTCTTGCCGCCGATGGAGACCTTGCGCTCGGCCATGACCTCGAGCAGCGCGGACTGGACCTTCGCGGGGGCGCGGTTGATCTCGTCGGCGAGCAGGAAGTTCGCGGAGACCGGTCCGATCTCGGTGTCGAACTGCTCCTTGCCCTGCCGGTAGATGCGGGTACCGACGAGGTCGGAGGGGACCAGGTCCGGCGTGAACTGGATGCGGGAGAACGAGCCGCCGACGACGGTGGCGAAGGTCTCGACCGCGAGGGTCTTGGCGACGCCGGGAACGCCCTCGAGGAGGACGTGGCCCTTGGCGAGCATGCCCACCAGGATCCGCTCGACGAGCTGGTCCTGGCCCACGATCACGCGCTTGACCTCGTAGACCGCCCGCTCCAGCAGCTTGACCTCATCGCTCGACGCGATGTCCTGCCCCTGTGAGTGCGTCACGCAATAGTCCCCTTCGTCGTCGTTCCCCCGGCCCGTGCGGGCCCGTCCGATCCCGGGCCGCGGCGGCCCGTTCCCACGAGCGTACTGAATCGCGCGCGGTCAGCTGTTGATCACGCGGACGCCCTGCGAGAGGAACGTCGAGGCGTCGAAGGGGGCGATCCGCACCGCGCCGCCGGACTGGGGCGACTCGAGGATCTGGTTGTTGCCGAGGTACATCGCCACGTGCTGGGAGCCGCCGGGGCCGCGGAAGACCATGTCGCCGCGCTTGAGCTGGCTGATCGGCACCTTGTTGCCCGTCGTGTACTGGTAGCCCGAGTACTTGGGCAGCGCGATCCCGACCGCGGCGTACATGTACGCCATCAGGCCCGAGCAGTCGAAGCCGATGCGGTTGAAGTCGCCGTAGCTGTCGGCGACGCCGCCGTCGCGGACGCCCTTGGTCGCGCCCCAGGCGTTACCGCCGCCCCAGGCGTACTGCACGCCGATGACGGACATGCCGCGCTGGATGACGGTCTCGATCATCTGCGCGCCGCTCATGCTCCCGACGCCGGGCACCGCCTGCGAGGCCGGGGCGGTGGGCTGCTGTGCAGCGCCGGACTGGCCGGTGACGGCGCCGAACGGGTTGCTGAACAGCGACGACGCCTGGCCGACGATGCCCTGGGCGAAGGTCCGGGCCGCGGCGAGCGGATCCGCGGTGTCGACGGTGCCGGCCTGCGCAGCGGGGGCCGCCGGGGCGGCCGCCTGCGCAGCCGGAGCGGCGGGCTGGGCGGCGGGCGCGGCGGGGGCCGCGATCTGCTGGGTCTGCTGCTCGTCGACGACGTACTGCGCGTAGATCTTCTGCTGCGCCGCACGGTCCTCGGCGCGCTTGGCCTGCTCGAGGGCGCGCTGTGCCAGCTCGCGCTGGGTGCTGAGCGTGGTCTGCTCCTGCTGCTGCGTCGTCAGGGCGGCGACGGTCTGCGTGATGGAGTCCTCGGCCGTCGTCTTCCGCTCGGCCGCGGCGGCCGTGGCGGCGTCGGCCTGGACCTTGGCCGCGCGGGCGGCGGTACGGGAGGCCTCGGCGCGGGTCTTCGCGGCCCGGAGGTCGCCGAGCGCGACCTTCTGCTTGTCGGCGACGATCCGCAGCGTGGTCGCGCGGTCGACGGCATCGCCCGGGTCGTTCCCGCCGAGCGTGTTCACGAGGGCGCCGGCACTGTTGCCCTGGGCGTACGCGGCACGGACCACCTGGTCGAAGGCGTCCTGGGCGGTCTTGATCTTGGCGTCGGAGTCCGCGACCGCGGTGTCGGAGACCTTGATCGCGCCGGTCGCCGCGGTGGCGGCGTCGCGGGCGGACTGCAGGTCGACGACGGCGCGGTTGACGGACTGCCGCTTCGTCGCGACGTCGCCGCGGAGGTCCGCGATCCGCTGGTCGGTCTGGGCGATGCGGTCGACGAGCGCGGCGACGACGTTGGCGGGATTCGCGTCGGGGCCGTTGGGCTCGGCGAAGACCGATCCCGCGCCTGCGACGGAGCCGGCCACCAGCGAACCGGTGGCGACTGCCGCGAGCAACGACCGCGCAGCGAAATTCGTGGCGGGGTGTGCCGTACGCCTCAAGGTGTCTCCCTCAACTCAAGACTCGTTCAGACCCGATGAGTGCGCATGGGCAACACGCACAACATTGGCTTCAGACGTACCGTACGGCACTTTCACAACAATAGAAAACAAGATTCACAAATTACACAGGTGTGAGTAGCGAAAGATCCGCGCTGACCTGCACGGATCATCGTCCGTCGAATGGCATTCGAATCGGACAGGCGCTGCTAATTACACAGCTGGAATTTCGAATGAATGTGCGCTATTCGTTCGATCGAACAGCGGAGCCGCCATTCTCTTCGGTCGTGGGCACCGTCGAGTCGGAGGACTCCGCCCCGACCGTTGCGGCCACCGGCGCGGCCGCGGCACGCCGGGCGGCGTCCACCGCCCGGCTGCGGCGGCGCGTCACCACGCGGGCCCAGCCCGCGAGCGCGGCGACGACCAGCACCAGCCCGACGGTGAAGCCCGTCCACGGGAAGGTCGCGTCGTTCGCGACGGTCGCGAAGTCCTCAGCGGCCTTCGGCGGGTTGTTGAGCGCGAGTCGACCGGTGTAGCCGTCCTGCCCCTTCTCGATCTGGAAGCGCGAGAGCTGGGTCGAGTACCCGGCGACCTGCGACGGCGACATCACGAGGACGGTCAGCGGATGATCGGCATCGGCGTTCATCTGCCGTCCGAGCTCGGTGCCGAGGTCGCGCAGCGAGGTGTCCGGGTTGTAATCGTGCGCCAGGACGACCACCTGGAAGTTCTCGATGCCGTTGGCCCGCGCGTCCTTGACGACCTGCACCAGCTGGGGCACGGAATCGGCGTGCGCGGGGTTGAGCACGGCGACGCCGTCCGTCGCGAGGTCCGCCTGCAGCGCGGACAGATCCACATCGGTCGGAACTTCGGTGAGAATCGGCAGCGGACCCATGGGCCTCACAGTACGACACGCCCGCGGGCGCGCCCGGAACGAGGCACAATGAGCTGCGTCCGGCGAGTTTCAGCCCTGCGGACTCTCACAGGACAAGCGTACTGTATTATCGACTTCAGGCACCGACACAGCCCGTCGGTGCACACCACAAAACGTTGAGTGGAGCTGACGTGAGCAAGAGCATCGATTCCTTCTCGTCGCGCGGCACGCTCGAGGTGGGCGATCAGTCATACGAGATCTTCCGCCTCAGCGCCGTGCCCGGCACCGAGAAGCTGCCCTACGCCTTGAAGGTCCTCGCAGAGAACCTGCTGCGGACCGAGGACGGCGCGAACATCACCACCGATCACATCAACGCCCTGGCGAACTGGGATCCCTCGGCCGAGCCGAGCGTCGAGATCCAGTTCACGCCGGCGCGCGTGATCATGCAGGACTTCACCGGTGTGCCCTGCATCGTGGACCTCGCCACCATGCGCGAGGCCGTCACGGCCCTGGGCGGCGACCCCAACAAGGTCAACCCGCTCTCCCCCGCCGACATGGTCATCGACCACTCGGTCATCCTCGACGTCTTCGGCACCGCCGACGCCCTCGAGCGCAACGTCGACCTGGAGTACCAGCGCAACGGCGAGCGTTACCAGTTCCTCCGCTGGGGCCAGGGCGCGTTCGACGACTTCAAGGTCGTCCCCCCGGGCATGGGCATCGTCCACCAGGTGAACATCGAGTACCTGGCGCCGGTCGTCATGACCCGCAACGGCCAGGCGTACCCCGACACCTGCGTCGGCACCGACTCGCACACCACCATGGAGAACGGCCTGGGCGTCCTGGGCTGGGGCGTCGGCGGCATCGAGGCCGAGGCGGCCATGCTGGGCCAGCCGGTCTCCATGCTCATCCCCCGCGTCGTCGGCTTCAAGCTCACCGGTGAGATCAAGCCGGGCGTCACCGCGACCGACGTGGTGCTCACCGTGACCGACATGCTGCGTCAGCACGGCGTCGTCGGCAAGTTCGTCGAGTTCTACGGCAAGGGCGTCGCCGAGGTGCCGCTCGCCAACCGCGCCACCCTGGGCAACATGAGCCCCGAGTTCGGCTCCACCGCCGCGATCTTCCCGATCGACGGCGAGACGATCAACTACCTGCGCCTGACCGGCCGCACCGACGAGCAGCTCGCGCTCGTCGAGGCGTATGCCAAGGAGCAGGGCATGTGGCACGACGCCGATCACGAGCCGGCGTACTCGGAGTACCTCGAGCTGGACCTCGGCACCGTCGTGCCGTCGATCGCCGGCCCGAAGCGCCCGCAGGACCGCATCCTGCTGTCGGAGTCGAAGACCGCCTTCCGCAAGGACATCCACAACTACGTGGAGGAGCAGCACCCGGCCGCGCACACGCAGCTGGACGAGGCCGTCGAGGAGTCCTTCCCGGCCTCCGATCCGGCCGCGCTGTCCTTCGCGGACGACGGTGCCGTCAACGTGCAGTCCGCCGCCAACGGCGCCGAGGGCCGCCCGTCCAAGCCGGTCACCGTGACCGGTGAGCGCGGCACCTTCATCCTCGATCACGGCGCCGTCGCGGTCGCGGGCATCACGTCCTGCACCAACACGTCGAACCCGTCGGTCATGCTCGGCGCGGCGCTGCTCGCGCGCAACGCCGTCGAGAAGGGCCTGACCACCAAGCCCTGGGTCAAGACCAACATGGCCCCCGGCTCGCAGGTCGTCACCGACTACTACGAGAAGGCCGGCCTGTGGCCGTACCTCGAGAAGCTCGGCTACTACCTGGGCGGCTACGGCTGCACCACGTGCATCGGCAACACCGGCCCGCTGCCCGACGAGATCAGCAAGGCCGTCAACGACGAGGATCTGACCGTCGTCGCGGTGCTCTCGGGCAACCGCAACTTCGAGGGCCGCATCTCCCCCGACGTGAAGATGAACTACCTGGCCTCGCCGCCGCTGGTCATCGCCTACGGCCTCGCGGGCACGATGGACTTCGACTTCGAGACCGACTCGCTGGGCAAGGACCACGACGGCAACGACGTCTTCCTCAAGGACATCTGGCCGTCGGCGCAGGAGATCGACGACACGATCAAGAACGCCATCAACCAGGACATGTTCCGCAAGTCCTACTCCACGGTCTTCGCGGGCGATCACCGCTGGCAGAACCTGGACACCCCCGAGGGCGACACGTTCGCCTGGGACGAGAACTCGACGTACGTCCGCAAGGCGCCGTACTTCGACGGCATGACGATGGAGGCGGCGCCGGTCACCGACATCGCGGGCGCCCGCGTCATGGCGCTGCTGGGCGATTCGGTCACCACCGACCACATCAGCCCGGCCGGCCCGATCAAGCCCGGCACCCCGGCCGCGCAGTACCTCGACTCCCACGGCGTGGCCCGCAAGGACTACAACTCGCTGGGTTCGCGGCGCGGTAATCACGAGGTGATGATCCGCGGCACGTTCGCGAACATCCGCCTGCAGAACCGTGTGCTCGACACCATCGGGCTCGAGGGCACGCAGGGTGGCTACACCCGCGACTTCACGCAGGAGGGCGGCCCGCAGTCGTTCATCTACGACGCGTGCCAGAACTACCAGGCCGCCGGCGTCCCGCTGGTCGTCCTGGGCGGCAAGGAGTACGGCTCCGGTTCGTCGCGCGACTGGGCGGCCAAGGGCACCAGCCTCCTGGGCGTCAAGGCCGTCATCGTCGAGTCCTTCGAGCGCATCCACCGGTCGAACCTGATCGGCATGGGCGTCGTCCCGCTGCAGTTCCCCAAGGGCGAGTCCTGGAAGACCCTGGGCCTCGACGGCACGGAGACCTTCGACATCGCGGGCATCACGGAGCTGAACAACGGCGTCACGCCGAAGACGGTGCACGTGACCGCGACGAAGACGGACGGCACGAAGGTGGAGTTCGACGCGGACGTCCGCATCGACACCCCCGGTGAGGCGGACTACTACCGCAACGGCGGCATCCTGCAGTACGTGCTGCGGAACATGGTCAAGAGCTGATCGCTTCAGTCTCGACCAGTGACGGCGGGTCCGGCCCCAGCGGCCGGGCCCGCCGTCCGCGTAGTGGACAACGAGTAACCGTCCCCGTTCGATCAGGAGCATCCACATGCCCAAGGTGAGCGATGATCACCTCGCCGCGCGGCGCCGCCAGATCCTCGACGGTGCGCGGACCTGCTTCGCCGAGTACGGCTACGACGGGGCCACCGTCCGCCGGCTCGAGGCCGCGACCGACCTCTCGCGCGGCGCGATCTTCCACCACTTCCGCGACAAGGACGCGCTGTTCCTGGCGCTGGCCCGCGAGGACGCCGAGCGGATGGCCGACATCGCCGCGGAAGAGGGCCTCGTGCAGGTCATGCGCGACATGCTCAGCCATCCGGAGCGCTTCGACTGGCTGGGCACCCGGCTGGAGATCGCGCGCCGGCTGAAGAACGACGGCGACTTCCGCGCCGAGTGGACCGAACGCAGCGCCGAGCTCACTGAGGCCACGCTGCGCCGCCTGGAGCGGCAGAAGCAGCGCGGCCGGCTGCGCGACGACCTGCCGACCGACGTCATTCTCAGCTACCTCGACCTCGTGCTCGACGGGCTGGTCACCCACCTCGCCTCGGGCCGGCCGACGGCGGGCCTCGAGGCGGTGCTCGACCTGGTCGAGGAGAGCGTGCGGCGCCCCTAGCGCTTCGTCAGCGCCGGGACGAGGGTCGCGATGCCCAACCCGAGCATCGCGATGCCCGCGAGCAGGGTCAGGTAGAGGCCGATGCCGGCCGAGACGTCGACCATCGACGAGTACGTCGACGTCAGCTTCACGACGTTCGCGAGGTCGTAGCCGGCGAGGCCGGTGATCCCGAGCCCCGCGACGGTCGCGACGATGCCGGAGATCAGCCGCAGCGGTACTCCCGTCGTGGTGACGACCGCCGCCGCGACCGCGACGCCGCCGGCGATGAGCGCCGCGAACAGCGTGATCCAGCCGTCGCTACCGTCGATCCCCGACGCCGAGCTCGTGATCGACGTGCCACCGATCTTCGCCGACGCGCTGGCCCACGGCAGGAAGGCACCCAGGATCACGAGCGCGCCGGCGCCGGCGATCAGGAACTGCAGGATCGTGCCGACGCCACCGCTCGCCGTCGACGGTGCCGGACCGCCCGGCCCCGGTGCACCGAACTGCCCCGGCTGCTGCCCGTAGGGCCCGGGTTGGCCGGCGTACTGACCCGGTCCGCCGAACTGCTGCTGCCCGAACCGCGGTTGTCCCGGCTGCGCGTACGGGGGCTGGCCGTACTGCGGCTGTCCCGGCCGTCCGTACGCCGGCTGTCCCGGCGGGGCCTGCGGGGCGCCCCACTGCTGCCCGGGCTGCTGCGGCGGGCCGCCGTACGGAGCGCCCTGCTGCGGGGGCCGGCCCTGGTGCGGCGGCACCTGCCCGCCGCCCTGGGGGTAGGGACCGCCCTGCTGGTATCCGCCCTGGTTGTAGGTCATGCGGGGAGCGTAGCCCCGTCGGCCTTGCGATCCGGTTGCCGACGCCCAAACGTGATCTTCGGTGCGGCTCAGCGCCCTTCGGGCGGGGTCGCGTAGAGGAAGACCGCGCCGCCGGGATCCTTGGCCGATCCCATGGTGGCCCAGGGCGTCACCTCCGCCGCGCGGAGGATCTCGCCGCCCGCGGCCACGATGCGCTGCTCGGCGGCGGCGGTGTCCTCGACCGTCAGGTACACCTGCCAGAACGACGGCATGCCCTCGCCGAAGACGCCCGAGTCGAAGAGCGGCGCCGCGTCCATGATTCCCGCGACCGCGTCCCGCTGTGCGCCCGTACCGGTGAAGACCTGGCTGTAGCGGTCCGGGCCGAAAGAGCCCTCCTGCCCCCCGCTGCCGATCTCCTCCGACTCCCAGCCGAAGACGTCTCGGTAGAAGGCCCTGGTCGCGTCGTAGCTGCGGCTCATGCAGTCGAACCAGTACGGGGTACCGGGCACGCCGCGCTCGACGAAGCCCTCGTGCTTCCCCGGCTCCCAGATGCCGATGGCCGCGCCGACCGGGTCGATGACGAAGGCGAAGCGCCCCAGATCGGCCACCGGCACGACCGGGACCACGAGCGAGGCGCCCGCGTCCGTGGCCGCGCGCAGCGACGCCTTCGCGTCCTCCACCCGCAGGTAGGTCGACCAGACGTCGCCGGGCCCGCCGCCGCCGTCGGGCGGCGACATGACTCCGGCGACGCGGTTCCCGTTCACCCGGAAGTTGCGGTACCCGCCGAAGTCCTCGTTGGCGGGCTCCGCCTCCCAACCGAAGACGGCGCCGTAGAACTCGACGGCCTGCTCGACGTCGGAGGTCATGAGGTCGATCCACACGGGTGCGCCCAGCGGGGCGTGGTACGCGGTCATGGCGACAACGGTGGCACACCGGGCCGACAAGTTCCAGATTTCGATCGACACGGCGCTGACGATCGCTGGATCGGCCTGCGCCGCCGATTGCCGTGAGCGGGTGTCGAACCCGCCCACGGCACCGTCGGGCTAGAGGTTGGCGACCCCGCGTGCGTCCCGGTAGACACCCGCCACGCCGCTCGCGGACATCGGGCCGGACTGGATCTTGGCGTCGGAGGCGACGACGGCCTGCAGGGTGATGCCGGCGACGAGGAAGTCGGCGACCGAACGCCGGGTGTGGTCGGCGGAGGTCACGAGCACCGCGCCGTTGCCGAAGCCGTTCTGCCGCATGAGGACCGCCGTGTTGATGGCGTTGCCCTGGGTCGAGCCCGCCTTCTCCTCGGTATAGATGCGCGTGCCGGAGACGCCCTGCGCGAGCAGCCACTCCTTCATCGCCGCGGCCTCGGTCTTGCCCGCCTTGGGCGCGCCGCCGGTCACGACGATCGGGAACGCCGGGTAGGCCTGCGCGACAGCGAGCCCCTTGGTCAGCCGCTCGACGAGGATCGGCCGCATCGCACCGTTGTTCTCCAGGCCGAAGCCGAGGATGACGATCGCGGTGCCGGGCGCGACACCGCCGGGCACCTGGTCGGTGAGCGGGAAGGTCAGCGCCTTGTTGACGTTCGTCATCAGGGCGACGACCTTCTGCGCCTGGTCGACCGGCATCTGATTGATGGCGGCCTGCGCGCCCGCGGTGTCGCCCGCGGCCTGGCGGTCGATCGCCTGGTTGGTCAGGGACGTCGTCGACGTCGTGGTCGACGGTGCCGCCCCCGCCGTCCCCGTCGCCAGGGTGGCGGCGACCGCAACGGCGGCCGTCAGCGAAACGATCGAGCGGAAGAAACCAGAGACACGCATGTTGCCCTCCGTGACAAATGAGTCTATCGGTGGAAAACTACACCACTGAGTCGTGTGTTGCACACGTGAATGATGATTCGTGCCCGACACCACGCCCGGGGCACGCCGAGAGCACCCGAGAGCCTCGGTGGATTCCTGCGGTCGACGAGCGGCGTGTCGTCGCCGACACGCACCGAAAGTGCTGGTCCGCCCCTACGAAGACGTGGGCAGCGCGATCCCCAGCTCGCGGAACACCGCGCGGGCGCGGTCCGGGTAGTCGCTGATCAGCCCGTCCGCGCCGTCCCGCAGCAGCGCCCGCATCGTCGCGGGATCGTTGACCGTCCAGGGGATGACCTTCAGGCCCAGGCCGTGCGCCCGTCGGATCAGCTCCGGCGTCGTGAAACGCACGAAGTCCGCGTCGCCGACGCCGCCGTCCTGCGGATCGCCCTGCACCGGCGAGACGGCCGTCAGTCCGGGGATGGTCGCCTTCGCGGCCCGCACCCAGTCGCCGCCGTAGGCGTCCACGTCGAGCCCCAGCCACGGCGACCCGCCCGGCTTCCCCGTCTGCAGGAACTGCTCGCCGTTGGTCAGCGCGATCAGCCCGACGCCCGGGAGCAGCGGCCCGATCTCCCGCAGGGCGGTCCAGTCGAAGCTCTGGATCGTGACCTGCCGGGCGAGGCCGGAGCGCGTGATCTCCCCCGCCACCGCCCGCACGAACTCGCCTCGTGGCGCCGTCTCCGACGGTGCCCCCGCCTCCACCTTCGTCTCGATGTTCATCCGCACCGGCGAGCGGCGCGCGCGGACGAGGTCGAAGAGCTCGCGCAACTCGGGGATGCGGGCTCCCGCCACCACGCGCTGCGAGGCGGTGACCTTCTCGTATCCGCAGTTCATCGTCCGGACCTGGGCGTAGGTCAGGTCGCGGACGTACTTGCCGACGTACGGGTACTTCGGGTCGCCGGGCGTCGCCGGCGCGGTGTCCGCGCACTTGCGTGCGTCCACCTTCCGGTCGTGCGTGATCACGACCTTCCGGTCCTTCGTCACCTGCGTGTCCAGTTCCAGCGTGGTCACGCCGAGCCGCATCGCTGCGGAGAAGCCCTCCAGCGTGGACTCCGTCTGCAGGCCGAGCCCGCCCCGGTGCGCCTGCAGGTCGACGGTCCGCGGCACCGCGCCGGCCGGAGCCGCCCCGACCAGCAGCGCGAGAGACAGAGCGATGATCGTCGGACGCCGCAGGTTCATGAACCGCACGCTAGGCCGCCACGGTGAACCCGACCTGTCCGCGACATGAAGGGCTCCCCGATACACTGGACCGTCGCATACGCAAGGGGAGGTACACGATGGCGCAGTCGGCCGCGCAGCTGTACGCCGCGTTCACGGACAACGCCGACAACGACGTCGCGCTCCGCCTGCTCCGCTCCCCCCACGCCGTCGCCTACCTGGCGCTGATGGCGGCGCGGCTGGGCACGGGCCCCGTCGACGCGGAGGAGCTGGGCGACGCGCTCACCGTCGACCTGCAGTCCCTGCAGAGCCACTTCACCGAGCGCGCCCGACCGGTCCCGGCCGGGCCGGACGTCCTGGACCAGTGGGTCAAGCACGGCTTCGTCTCCCGCACCCTCGATGAGGACGACCGCGAGGTCATCCAGCTCACCCGCGGCGCCACGACGGCCCTCGGCCAGGTGCAGGCCGTGTCGCTGGACCGCAACGTCGCCACCGAGACCGCGCTCGAGCTGGTCACGGCCCGCCTGTCGGCGGTCGCGGTCACCGTCAGCGCGGACCCCGACGACCACCTCCGCGCCCTGGACCAGCAGATCGCCGAGCTCACCCAGCGACGCGAGGCCCTGCGCCAGGGCCTCATCCCCGAGTACGACCGCGACAAGGTGGTCGACGACCTCAAGATCGTCAGCTCCCTCGCCGAGCGCATGCCGGCCGACATCCTCGGCTACGGCGAGAAGCTCCGCGAGCACACCCGCGCCCTCCTCACCCACGGCCTGGACGCCTCCGACTCCACGGAGGCCGAGGCCTACGCGAAGACGCTGCAGCGCCTCTTCGACGGCCACGACGAGCTGGCGAACACGCCCGAGGGCAAGGCCTTCGACGCCTTCTACACGCTGCTCTCCGATCACCGACTGCGCCGCCAGCTCGAGACGTCCGTCACCTCCGTGGTGCACGAGGTGGAGCTGCCGGACGACCTCAGAGACTCCCTCACCGGCTTCCTCGACCGCATGTGGATGCAGGTCCAGCGCGTCGACGAGATCCGCGGCCAGGTCTATCGCCGCATCAACACCTTCGTCAAGGACGGCGACTTCCTGCAGTACCAGTCGCTGCGCGCCCGTATCACCGAGGCGCAGCGCGCGGCCGTCGACGCCTTCGACGCCGTCTCCGCCGGCCGCGACACAGGCCTCGCGGTCCCCATGTCGGCCGTCGACACCAGCTCCGTCGGCGCCCTCCGCTTCCACGACGGCATCGTCACCCTCCCGCCCGAGGTGCGCGAGACCTCCGGCGAGTTCACCATCGACCCCGCCCGCCTCGTCGGCCGCGAGGCGATCGACTGGGACGCACTCGCCTCCGCCATCAACCAGCAGGTCAGCGCGTCCGACGGTGCCGACATCACCGAGATCCTCGCCGCAATCGACGCGCCCCGCGCGGGCGACGTCGTCGGCGTCTGGTCGCTCGGCGCGCGGTACGGCACCGTCGACGAGGACCGCCTGGTCACCGTCGTCGCGCACACGAAACGGGGGCCCCGCGAGATGACGGTGCCGCACGTCGCCTTCGCCGCCGCGCTCCCGCCCCTGACCCCCGCCTCGGCCGCGCCCGAGCCCACCACGCTGTTCGAGCAGGAGTGACATGACCGACGAATCGCTCGACGCCGCACTGGACATCGCGGACGACGTGCTCCCCGAGATCGACCTCGCCGACTTCAGCATCGCCGACGACGAGGCGATCAAGTCGCTGCGCGGCGCCGACACCGCGCCCCGCTTCGACGGCGACACCTCCGCGCTGCCGAACTCGGTCTGTTACGCGCTGCAGGAGCTGATCGCGGCGCCGCACGTCTCGTCGCGGTCGAAGAACTGGGCCGTGATCGAGGCCGAGGAGACGCTGCTGCGCAGCCGGCTCTCCGAGCTGAACCTCCTGCTGGAGATCAACCGCGAGACCAAGCACGCCTTCACGCGCCAGGTCAGCGAGAACGACCCGCGGCAGCGGAATCTGCTGCGCGCGCAGAGCCTCTCGCTCGCCGCCTCGGTGCTGGCGCTGTTCCTGCGGCTCAAGCACCTGTCCAGCCCGGACGAGACGGCGGTCGTGGAGCGGCAGGAGATGATCGACCACCTGCTGACCTTCCGGCCCGCGCGCGACACCGACGAGGCCGGCTTCGTGAAGAAGGCCGACGCCGCGATCAACCAGCTGGAGACCCGCCGCCTGATCCGCCGCGTCGGCACCAGCGACCGGTGGGCCGTGCACTCGGTGATCGCGTCCCTGCTCACCCCCGAGCAGGTGGACCTCTACACCGCCGCGTACCGCGACCTCGCCAGCACCGATCAGGACCTGGGCGAGGCGGCGGCCCCCGTCGACGACGGCGAGGACGGCACCGTCGAACCGGAGAGCCGGCCGGAGAACGAGACCGAGGAGCAGCAGTGACCCGCAAGCATCTCGGCCAGTACCGCCTCACCCGCCTGCAGGTGGTGAACTGGGGCACCTTCGACGGCTACAAGGACTTCCCGATCGACGAGCGGGGCGTGATCCTCACCGGCCCGTCGGGCTCGGGCAAGAGCTCGCTGATGGACGCGCATTCGGTGGTGCTGCTGCCCACCTACGACCAGTCCTTCAACGCCTCCGCGGACATGACGGCGAAGGGCGCCAAGCGCGCCGCCCGCTCCATGGCGGACTACGTGCGCGGCGCGTGGTCGGTCAACGACGACGAGCACCAGCAGTCCAAGGTCCAGTACCTGCGCGGCGATTCGGCCACCTGGTCTGCCGTCGCCGCGACCTACGACAACGGCGCCGGCAACGTGACCACGGCCGTCGCCGTGAAGTGGTTCCCGGGCAGCGGCACCGACGGCGCCTCGCTCAAGTCCTGGTACCAGTTGCATTCGGGCGCCTTCGATCTGCTCGACCTGCAGGAGTGGGCGACCGCCGGCTTCGACACCCGCGGCTGGCGCTCCCGGCACAGCGGCGTCGAGTCCTTCGACACCCAGGCCGCCTATCAGGACGCGCTGCGCCGCCGCGTCGGCATCGGCACCTCCTCGGCCGCGCTCGCGCTGCTCGGTAAGGCCAAGGCCATGAAGAACGTCGGCGACCTCGACGCCTTCATCCGGACGTACATGCTCGACCGGCCGCAGACCTACGCCCGCGCCGAGCGCCTGGTGGAGAACTTCACCCAGCTCGACGAGGCCTACCGGGCCGCCGCGCGCGCCGAGGCGCAGGAGAAGGTGCTGCGGCCGATGCCGGAGGCCTACGAGAAGTACCGCTCCGCCACCGTCGGGACGAGCCGCGCGGCCGACCTGCTCGGCGCGCCCGTCCGGTCCTACCTGCGCGGGCACAAGCTGCGGCTGCTGCAGGAGCAGATGGACCGGATCGAGGGCGAGCGGGCCGGCACCGACGCGCAGATCGCCCGCTGGGAGGACCGCGCCGAGGAGCGCAAGATCCGCTACAACGACCTGCTGCACCGGCTCCGGCAGGAGCAGGGCGAGGTCGGCGTGCTCGAGGCCGAGCTCCAGTCGCGCGAGCTGCAGACCCAGGCCCGCCAGCGCGCCTACGAACGCTTCGCCGCCGCGGTCGAGAAGCTCGGCGAGCGCGCGCCGGAGTCGGCGGAGGAGTTCGCCGCGCTGCGCGAGCAGGTCCCCGGCATCCGCGACCGCGCGACCGAGGCCGCCGAGGCCCTCGCGGGGCGCGTGCACTCCGCGTACACGGACGAGTCCGACGCGCGCCGCGCCGTCGAGTCCGTGGACGACGAGCTGTCCGTGCTCGACCGCCGCGCCTCGCTGCTGCCGCCCGCGCTGCTGGACCAGCGCGACGTGATCGCCCGCGCCACCGGCGTTCCCGCGGAGGAACTTCCGTACGCGGCGGAGCTGATCGACGTAAGGCCCGCGGAGCAGGCGACCTGGGCGGGCGCCGCCGAGCGCGTGCTGCGCCCGCTGGCCACGACGCTGTTGGTCCCCGCCGAGCACCAGCGCGCCGTCGCCGACCACGTCAACGCCAACCGCGTCCAGGGCGTGCTCACGTACCAGGTGGTCGACGGTGCCGACCCCACCCGCCCGGATCCCGGCTCCCTGGCCGCCAAGCTGACGGTGGACACGTCGACCGAGGCCGGACGATGGCTGTCCGGCGCGGTCGCGCGCGCCGCGCGGCACACCTGCGTGGACTCCCCCGCCGAACTGGAGCGCCACGAGCAGGCCGTCACCGCCGAGGGCCTGGTGAAGAACGCGGGCGGCCGGTTCCGCAAGGACGACCGCCGCGCCGTCGCCGACCGCTCGCAGTGGGTGCTGGGCACCAACACCGGCAGCAAGCGCGAGGCACTGCAGCGCCGCCGCGACGAGCTGGCCGCCGTGCACGCCAAGGCCGCCGAGGCGTCGGCGACACTGCGCGACGACCTCGCCGAGCACAAGGCCGTCACCGACAGCGCCGCCGGCGTGCTGGGCTACACGTCGTGGGCCGAGCTCGACCACTGGGCGGCGAAGGCCGAGGCCGAGGAGCTGGCCGACCGGATCTCCGACGCCCGCTCCGGCAACGCGGACCTCGGGGAGCTGGAGCTGCAGGCCGACAACGCCTACGGCGAGCTGGCCGAGGCGCAGACCCGCATCGGCGCCCTCACCGAGACGATGAACCGCACCGGCACCGAGTTCGACGATCTGCTCGCCGAGTTCGAGAAGATCGACGCCGAGAGCGCCCCGAAGCTGACGAGCGAAGACGAGGACTTCCTCGCGACCGCCCTGTGGCACCTGCTCACCGCCGACGAGGCGAAGCCCCGGCGGCTCACCCTCGACTCGTTCGGCGAGGTCCGCGCCGACCTCCGCGCCGAGCTGGAGCGCCAGCAGGCCGCCGCGACGGCCGAGCGGGACGCCGCCGAGGCGCGCATCGTCCGCACCGCCGAGCAGTTCCTGCGCGAGTGGCCCGACGCCTCGACGGAGCTGTCCGCCGATGCCGCCTCCGCTCCCGACTTCGTCGCGGTGCACGAGAACCTCGTCGCACACGGGCTCGCCGCCGCCACGGAGAAGTTCCGCCGGCTCATCACCACCGACGTCAGCCACTCGGTGTCGAACCTGTTCAAGGAGGTCGACGACACCCACCGGGCCATCACCCGCGGCATCGCCGACGTCAACGCGGGCCTGCGCCGGGTGGAGTTCAACGAGGGCACCTACCTGCAGATCGCCTACGCCGCCCGCCCGACGCCGGAGGCGACGGAGTTCGCCAAGCTGGTCGACGAGATGGTGCGCGACGCCCCCGCCGCGAAGCGCGCCGAGCCGGCCGCGATGGCGGCGCAGTTCAAGCGCATCCGCGGCCTGGTGTTGCGCCTGACGGGCGACGACCCCGAGTCGCGCCGCTGGACGGAGAACGTCCTCGACGTGCGCACCGGCTACTCCTTCTACGGCAAGGAGAACGCCGTCGGGGCCGAGCCGGACGCCCCCGCGGTGGTCACCTACCGCAACACCGCCACCAACTCCGGCGGCGAGCAGGAGAAGCTGGTCGCGTTCTGCCTCGCGGCGGCGCTGAGCTTCGCCCTGGGCAGCCACGGCATCGACGGATCGAACGAGCCCGCGTTCGCGCCGCTCATGCTCGACGAGGCCTTCAGCAAGTCGGACGAGCGCTTCTCGGCGCAGTCGCTGCGGGCGTTCGAGCAGTTCGGCTTCCAGCTCCTGATCGCCGCCCCGATCCGCATGGTCGGCATCGTCGAGCCCTTCATCGGGCAGGTGATCCTGGTGGACAAGCAGGTCACGCCCGACGGTGCCCGCTCGGACGCCCGGTACGCGACGTTCGGCGAGCTCGCCCCGTCACGCTGACCGGTCCGCCGCCCCCGGCGGCTGCGCGGGTCGCGTGCGTCAGTCGGCGGCGCCGGCTCGGTGCGCCCGCGGCGAGCGCCCGAACCGCCGACTGAAGGCGGTGCTGAACGCGCTCGCCGAGCCGTAACCCACGGAGTCGGCGATGAACGCGATCCCTCGAGCGGCCCACCGCGGATCGGTGAGGCGGTCCCGGGCCAGATCGAGCCGCTCGCCGCGCACGGCGTCGGAGAAGGTCTCGCCGGTGCGGGAGAGCACCGCCTGGATGTGCCGCGCCGACCAGCCGACGGCAGCCGCGACGCCCGCCAGGCTCAGGTCCGGCTCGGTGGCGTGGGCGCGCACGTGCCGGAGCACCGCGGCCCGGACGTCGTCGTCGGCGGCGCCGGCACCGTCGGCCTCCCCGCTGGCGGCGAGGCAGAACAGGTCCACGGCGCGGTCGCAGGCGGCGTCGAACTCCGCCGCCGTGAGCTGCTCCCGCTCGTCGATGAGCGCCGCCGCGAGGTCCCGGGTGACCCGGCCCAGCCCGCGGCCGCCGCGCAGCCGCACGCCCTCCTTGGCGACCGAGCCGAGCGTCCGCGAGACCCGGTGCTCGGGGATGAGCAGGGCCAGCGCGGAGGCGTCGTCCTCGTGCGCGAGCACGAACGGCGAATCGATCGAGACGAGCACCATCTCGCCCGGCATCAGCGCGCTCTCGGTGACGTCGCCGCCCACGTGCAGCGCGCCCTTCAGGGGCATGAACAGCTCGTAGTGGCCGCGCGGGTCGTTGCGGATGCCGCGGGCGTCGCGGCGCACGTGCTCGCGCTGGCTGGTCCAGGAGACCAGTTGGTACTCCTCGGTGCGCTGGCGCAGCACGTCGCCGCGGTAGCCGTCGCCGTCGAAGGAGATGTCGAACTCGCCGTGGACGCCGCTGCACCAATCCCGCCACGCTCCGTGCGCGCGGGAACCGGTGAGGCGCCGCTCGGACCCGGTGACCAGGCCGTCGATCGTGTACGGCACGCCCTGCTCCTCCCCTCCCGCGGCGCGTGCGCCTGCGCCTGCGCGAAAGAACCGTGCGCGCGGGCGAACGTCCCGCCGCCGCGCGCTTCCTACCTTCGATTGTGACACGCGTCACCGCCGGGCGAGCCCGGCGCACCGTCGAACCAGGAGGACCGATGACCGAACAGACCGTGACCGCGCCCGACCTCGGCGACCTGCTCGCCCAGGCGCCGTCGAACTGGGGCAAGTGGGGCCCGGACGACGAGGTGGGCTCGCTCAACTACCTCGGCCCGGAGCAGGCCGTCGCCGCCGCGGCGCTGGTGCGCAGCGGCAAGGTCTTCACCCTGCAGCGACTGATCGGCGACCCCAAGGGCGACCCGGTGTGGCCCGGCCGCAGCCCCGCGGTGCGCACGCAGATCATGGACGAGGCGAGCTGGGACGGCGCGGAGGCGCCGCAGTTCCCCGGCGGCCTGCACTACGCCGACGACAAGATCGACGCCTTCCTGCAGGGGTCCACGCAGTACGACGCGCTGGGCCACGTCTGGTTCGACGGCAAGCTGTGGAACGGCTACGACGCCCGAACGACGGTCGGCGGCATGGACGTGGCGAGCGTGGAGCCGATCGCACAGCGCGGCGTGGTGGGCCGCGGCGTGCTGCTCGACATGGCGCGCTTCCGGGGCAAGGAGCACCTCGACACCGCGGAGACCTTCGACCACACCGACCTCGAGGCCTGCGCCGCCGCGCAGGGCGTCGAGCTGCGGCCGCGCGACGTGCTGCTCATCCGCACCAACTACCTGCAGCTCTTCTTCGAGCTCGGCGACGCCTTCTACGAGGGCTTCTGCGAGCCCGGCCTGCAGTACAGCCCCGAACTGGTGCAGTGGTTCGCCGACAACGAGATCCCCAACCTGGTGACCGACACCATCGCCAACGAGGTCACGACGGACCAGAACAACGGCGTCGCGCTCACCCTGCACTGCGCGCTGATGCGCAACCTCGGCGTGGTCTTCACGGAGATCACCGACCTCGAGGCCCTGGCGGCGGACTGCGCCGCCGACGGCGTCTACGAGTTCATGTACACCGCCGCCCCGCTGAAGATCGCCCAGGGCAGCGGCGCGCCCGTCAACCCGGTCGTGGTGAAGTGAGCACCGTGACGGGATCCGCGCAGCGCCCCTGGGTGGGCCGGTACGAGTCGCTGCCCGCGGAGGTGGACATCGCCTTCGACAGCGCGCTCGACATGTTCCGGGCGGGCGTCGCGAGCCATCCCGACCAGGCGGCGATCCGCTACTTCGACGGGGCGATCACCCGCCGGGAGCTGGACGAGCTGACGGACGCACTGGCGGCCGGACTGCTCGCGGAGGGCTTCGCGCCCGGGGACCGGCTCGCGCTGTACCTGCAGAACGTCCCGCAGTTCGTGATCGGGATGGTCGCGGCCTGGAAGGCCGGCGGGTGCACGGTGTCGATCAACCCGATGAGCCGGGCCCGGGAGCTGGAGAACCTGCTCCTCGACTCCGGCGCGACGGCACTGCTCGCGCTCGACGACCTGTACGAGGACGTCGCGCGCGACGTGGTGCCGGGCACCGCGGTCCGCACGGTGCTCACCACCAGCGGGCTCGACCTGCAGACCCGCGCCGATCCCCGGCTGTTCCCCGGACCCCGCCGGGCGACGCCGGAGGGCGCGAAGGACCTGCTGGAGTTCGTCGAGGAGCACCGCGGCGAGGTGCCACCGCCCGTCTCCCCCGGGCCCGGCGACACCGCCTTCCTCACCTACACCTCGGGGACCACCGGGAAGCCGAAGGGCGCGATCAATACCCACCGCAACGTGGTCTTCACCGCCACCGTCTACCGGGACGCGGCGAAGTTCGCGCCCGGCCCCGACGCGGCGGTGCTGGCGATCGCTCCCCTGTTCCACATCACGGGCCTCATCGGGCACATCGCGCTGAGCATGCTCGCCCCGATGCCGATGATCCTGGCGTACCGCTTCGACCCCGCGGTGATGCTGGAGACGATGCGCGAGCACCGCCCCACGTGCACGATCGGCGCGGTCACGGCGTTCAACGCGCTGCTCAACCATCCCGACTACGACCGGGACGCGTTCGCCTCGCTCGCGTCGGTGTACTCGGGCGGCGCGCCGATCTCCCCGACGGCCGCGCGGCGCTTCGCCGAGGCCACGGGCCGGCCGTTGCACAACGCCTACGGCCTCACCGAGACGACGAGCCCGATGACGGTCTCGCCGTTCGGCGTGGAGATCCCCGTCGACCCGGACTCGGGCGCGCTGTCCGTCGGGTTGCCGGCCCCGTCGACGGCGGTGCGGATCGTCGGGGACGACGGTGCCGACCTCCCGCTCGGGGAGATCGGCGAGATCGTCGCCGAGGGGCCGCAGGTGGTCGCGGGGTACTGGAACAAACCCGAGGAGACCGCGGCCGGGCTCCCCGGCGGCGCGCTGCACAGCGGCGACGTGGGCTTCATGGACGAGCGCGGCTGGGTGTTCATCGTGGACCGCAAGAAGGACATGATCAACGCCTCCGGGTACAAGGTGTGGCCGCGCGAGGTCGAGGACGTGCTCGCCGAGCACCCCGCTGTCCGCGAGGCCGCCGTCGTCGGCGTCCCCGACGAGGTCCGGGGCGAAACCGTGCGGGCCTTCGTCAGCCTCCTGCCGGGCGCCGAGGCCGCGCCGGAGGAGCTCATCGCGCACTGCCGCGAGCGGATGGCCGCGTACAAGTACCCCCGCGACGTTCGGATCGTCGCGGAGCTGCCGAAGACGGTGACCGGGAAGATCCTGCGCCGCGAACTCCGCGACGCCTGACCGCGCACGGTCCGCCACCCGGCGGTGGCGGACCGGCGGCGGGCCCGGCGGCCCCGGAACTGCTATACAGAGCGCATGGCCTCGGTCGTCGCGCTCAACGCCCACCCGGACGACGAGACGCTGCTCGCGGGCGGAACCCTCGCGCGGTTCGCGGCGGAGGGACACCGGGTGGTGATCGTGGTCGCCACCGACGGGATGATGCGCGGCGACGACGAGCCCGACCCCCGACGACGGCTCGACGAGTTGTCCGCCGCCGCCGCGGAACTGGGCGTCCACGAGGTGCGGTGGCTCGGCTACGCGGACAGCGGCCACGGCGGCGAGCTGTACCCGGATCCTCCGGGCCGGGTGAGGCTCGCGCGCGCCGGCGTCGACGAACCGGCGGAGCGGCTCGCGGCGATCCTGCACGAGGTATCCGCCGACCTGCTGCTCGGCTCCGACGAGGCCGGCGGATACCGGCACCGCGACCACCTCGCCGTGCACCACATCGCCCGCCGCGCAGCGGAACTCACCGGCATCCGGCTCGCCGAGGCGACCGCGCCGCGGGAGTCGATCCTGCGCGTCCTGGCGATCGCCGTCCGCCTCCGGTTCCTGCGACCCGGCCACCTCGAGCAGGCGCGCACCTGGTTCACGCCGGCGGCGCAGATCACGCACCGCGTCGACGTGCGCCGGCACGTCGCCGCCAAGCAGCGCGCGCTCGCCGCCCACCGGTCGGAGATCGCGAAGTCGGGGACCGTCGCGCGGATCCTGCGGCTGGTGCTCCACCTGCCTGCGTGGGTGCTCGCACCGCTGGTCGGCACCGAGTACTACGTGGAGCCGTCGGGCGCCACGTCGCCGGCGGACCGGCTCCTCTGACAGAGCTAGATCAAGTGATCTATAGTTAGATCATGCGATCTGCAGAGACCTTCACCGAGCAGGCCCGGCGCGCCCAGATCACCGCCTGCGCCATCGACGCCATCGCCGAGCTCGGCTACGCGCAGGCCTCCGTCCGCAAGATCGCCGACCGCACCGGCGTCGCGATGAGCGTGGTGCTCTACCACTTCGGCGACAAGGACTCCCTCATCGCGGCGGTCGTCTCCGAGTGCTACCGCACCCTGTTCGAGGTCATGGTCCCGGCGGTCGACGCAGCCCCGACGGCCGGCGGCAAGCTCGAGGCCCACATCCGCGCGCACCTCGGCTACCTCGCGACCCACCCCGCGCACCAGGTCGCGATCACCGAGATCGGCAACGGGTTCCGCGGCAAGGGCGGCATCCGGCTGTGGGACCTGCCCGTCGATACCGAGCACGACGACGCCCGCGGGCGCGTCGAGCTCGAGGCCATCCTCCGGCAGGGCGTGGACACCGGCGAGTTCCGTCCGATCAACCCCGCGTCCATCGCCTCCGCCGTCCGCGGGGCGATCGGCAACGCCATGTTCAGCCGGATCGTGGACCCCGCCTTCGACCTGGACGGCTACGCCGACGACCTCGTCGACGCCTTCCTCCGCGCGTGCGCACCCTGACCCCATCGAATCGAGGCACACCATGGCCCACGTCCTGATCGCCACGTACGGCTCCCGTGGCGACACGATGCCGCTCGTCGGGCTCGGCCTGCGCCTACAGCGCGCCGGCCACCGCGTCACCATCACCACCAACACCGAGCTCGCCGACGAGACCGCAGCCCTCGGCCTCGATGCCCGCACGATCGACCTCGACCTCGGCGAACCGTCCGGCGAGCCCTCCCTGGGGGACGCCATGGCGCTGGTCAAGCCCGCGGGGATCCGGCAGCTCAGCCGGAACATCCTCGACGCGGTCGACGACGTCCCCGCGGACGTCGTGCTCATGACGCCCTTCGCCGAACCCGCGGGCCAGGCGCTCGCGGAGGCACGGGGCGCCCCGGGGATTCCGCTGCGGCTGCAGCCGATCTCCGCCACGCGCGCGTTCCCGCCCAGCCTGATGGCCGCCCGGTCGATGGGCGGTGCGCTCAATCTCGCGGCGGGCCGGGCCGCCGAGCGCACCGTCGACGCTCTGTACAACGGCGTGATCGCCGACCTGCGCCGCGATCTCGGGCTCCCGCGGCGCTCCGCCCGCCGGCTCCGGCGGTACCGCGCGGCGGCGCAGCAGCCCATCCTCGGCGGCTGGTCACCCGCCGTCCTGCCCCGGCCCGCCGACTGGCGCCCCGGCATCGACGTCACCGGGTACTGGTGGTCCCCCGAGCCGGACGGATGGGCACCGTCGGGCGATCTCGAGGCCTTCCTCGCCGACGGTCCGCCGCCCGTCCTGATCGGCCTCGGCTCCCTCATGGTCCCCGCCGCCGAGCGCGACCGCCTCTCCGCGGTCCTCGACGAGGCGCTCGCCCGCGCGGGCGTGCGCGGGATCGTTCAGGCGGGCGGCGCCGGGCTGCGCGTCCCGGACCGCGCCGACGTCCTGAACATCGGTGCCGCCCCGTACTCGTGGCTGTTCCCTCGCCTCGCGGCCGTCGTGCATTCCTGCGGCGCGGGCACCACCGCGTCCGCCCTCCGCGCCGGCGTCCCGACGGTGCCGCTCCCCTCGCCCGGCGCGGACCAGTTCTTCTGGGCGAACCGCATCCATGCGCTCGGCGCGGCGACCGCCCCGATCCCTCGGACGAAGGTCACGGTTTCCCCCCTCGCCGACGCGATACGTGCCGCCGTGGACGACCCTCGGTATCGCGCCGCCGCGGGCGCCCTGAGCAGGGCGATCGCTGCGGAGGACGGGGCGTCGGCGGTGCTCGCGGCCGTGGAGCGGGCCATAACGATCGCGTAACACGGCTAACGGAATCCGCGTCGCCGTGCGATTCCCTCATGTCGGCGGACATCGCCGCAGGGGGAATCACCACGAGGAGGACGCGATGCGGAACACGACCCGGAGGAACCGGATCCGAGGCGCGCTGGCGCTACCAGCTGTGCTCATCCCGATGCTGGGGCTGATGCCCGCCGTCGCGAGCGCCGAACCGACGACGCCGGCCCCGGCACCGGTCACCACCCCGGCGCCCGCCACCACCACGACGACCACGCCGCCGGCACCGACCCCCACGACCACCACCCCGGCACCGAAACCGACCACCCCGGCGACCACCCCGTCGCCGACTATCACGCTCCCGACCACGCCGGCGCCGACCACCACGACGCCGCCGCAGGGACCACCCGGGCGGCTCACCGTGGGCGCCGTGCAGATCATCGACGCGAAGACGCAGGGCATCGGCGTCCCCGGCGCGACGGTCCGCGTCCAGGGCTGCTCCGGCGGCCCCGCGGCGACGCTGTCGCACGGCGGGGCGACGACGGTGACCGGGCCCTGTATCCGCGCCACGATGGAGAACGTGCCGACCAACTGGCACCTCGTATCACCGTCGGTGCAGACGAGGACGTCGACCTCGGGACGCGTCGACTTCATCTTCAGCCTCGAGCGCGGCGGCATCGTCCCGCCGACGTCGACCACGCCGCCGCCGAACCGCACCGTCCGCTTCACGGTCGCCACCCGCGACCAGGACGGCCGGGGCGTCGCCTCGGAGTACGCGGTCGCCGAGTGCGACTCCTGGCGGCCGCTGGGCGGCGCGCGCACCGACAGCGCGGGCAACGGCGGGGGCGCCTTCCCCCGCGACTGCGTCAGCGTGGTGCCCACCGCGTGGCCGTCCTCCTGCGTGCTGCTCGGCCCGAACGCCTACTCGCGCGTCGAGGGCAACGGTGTCAATCGGCTCGCCTTCCGCTTCCGCTGCGGCGTCACGATCCCGCCCGGCGAGGTCGAGACCAACGGGACCCTGGTCAAGACCGACCGCGTCACCGGTGCCCCACTCGCAGGCGCGTCCTTCGTCATCGCCCGCTGCGGCTCCGACGAGGCCGTCCGCGCCGTGACCACCGGCGAGAACGGCGTCGCCGCCTTCGCACTGCCGTCGGGCTGCTACCGCGCCATCGAGACCGCCGCCCCCGCGGGCTACGTCCGCGACGCCGCGGCCGTCGCCTTCGACGTGCGCCTGACGCCGCAGTTCCTCGTCCGCGTGACGAACTCGAAGATCGGCGCCGGCCCGGTGGTCCGCAACCCCGGCGTCCGCGTCCCGATCGCGTCGATCCCGTCCGGACGGACGCTCTGATGCCGCGCCGCACGTCCTCGCTCGTCGCCGCCGCCGCGGCGGTGCTAGCCCTCGCGGGCTGCGGGAGCACCGTCGAGGGGACGGCGGCGGCACCGCCGTCGAACCCGAGCGCGCAGAGCGACCTGCGGCCCCCGGTGAGCGCGACGGCGGCGGAGCCGACCACACCGGTCGCCGTCACCGTCGACGGGGCGCAGGCCACGATCGATGCCGTCGCCACCGATTCCCAGGGCGCCCTGTATCCGCCGACGGACGTGAACCGGCTCGGCTGGTGGGTCGACTCCGCGCTGCCGGGATCGGGCGCCGGCTCGGTCGTCGTCACCGGGCACGTCGACGACGCCCGGCAGGGCGCGGGCTACGCGAAGCGCTTCTCCGGACTCGCTCGGGGCGACTCCGTCACGCTGACGGGCAAGGACGGTGCGCAGGTCGCCTACCGAGTCACCCGGACCGCGTCCGTGCACAAGGGCGTCCTCCCGACCGACGATCTCAACCGGCTCGACGGCCCGGAGACGCTGATCCTCGTCACCTGCGGCGGGAAGTTCATCGGCCCGCCGATGGGCTACGAGAACAACGATCTCGTCTACGCGGAGCGCGCGTGATCAGGCGAGCTCGATGAGCTCCTGGTACTCGGCGTTCCAGTGGTCCTCGGTGCCGTCGGGCAGCAGGATCACGCGCTCCGGGTTGAGTGCCTCGGCGGCGCCCGGGTCGTGCGTCACCAGGACGACGGCGCCCTCGTAGGAGCGCAGCGCCTCGAGCACCTGCTCGCGGCTGACGGGGTCCAGGTTGTTGGTCGGCTCGTCGAGCAGCAGCACGTTCGCGGCCGAGGAGACCAGCCCAGCGAGGGCGAGGCGGGTCTTCTCACCGCCGGACAGCGTGCCGGCGGGTTGCTCGAGCTGCGGGCCGGTGAACATGAACGCACCCAGCAGGCTGCGCAGGTCCTGCTCCCCGGCGTCCGGCGACGCGTGCCGGATGTTGTCCCACACGGACGCCGCGTCGTCGAGGGTGTCGTGCTCCTGCGCGAAGTAGCCGATCTTGAGCCCGCGGCCGGGCTCGAGGCCCCCGGTATCGGGCGTCTCGACGCCCGCGAGCAGCTTGAGCAGGGTCGTCTTACCCGCGCCGTTGAGCCCGAGCACGACGACGCGCGAACCCTTGTCGATGGCGAAGTCGACGCCGGTGAAGATCTCCAGCGAGCCGTAGGTCTTGGTGAGGTTCTTGACCATGAGCGGGGTCTTGCTGCACGGCGCCGGCGCGGGGAACTTGATCCGCGCCGTCTTGTCCTCGACCCGCACGTCGTCGAGCTCGCTCATCATCCGCTCGGCCCGACGCAGCATGTTCTGCGCGGCCACGGCCTTGGTGGCCTTGGCACCCATCTTCGCGGCCTGCACGCGCAGCGCGCCGGCCTTCTTCTCGGCGTTGGCGCGCTCGCGCCGCCGTCGCTGCTCGTCGGTCGCACGGGCGTCGATGTACTTCTTCCAGCCCATGTTGTAGACGTCCGCCTCGCCGCGCACCGCGTCGAGGAACCAGACGCGGTTGACCACGTCCGAGAGCAGGTCCACGTCGTGGCTGATCACGATGAGCCCACCGTCGTGGCTCTGCAGGAAGCCACGGAGCCAGCCGATGGAGTCGGCGTCGAGGTGGTTGGTCGGCTCGTCGAGCAGCAGCGTGGTGTCGGACTTGCCGCCGGAGCCGTCGGAGGCCGCGAACAGGATGCGGGCCAACTCGACGCGGCGACGCTGACCGCCGGAGAGGGTGCGCAGCGGCTGCTCGAGCACCCGCTCGGGCAGCGCGAGGCTGTTGCAGATCCGGGCCGCCTCGGACTCGGCGGCGTAGCCACCGAGGGAGGAGAACCGCTCCTCGAGGTTGCCGTACTTGCGGACCGCGGTGTCCAGCTCGTCGCCGACCAGCTCGCCCATGCGCACCTGCTGCTTGGCCATCTGGGCGACGATCTGGTCGAGGCCGCGGGCCGAGAGGACGCGGTCCTTCGCGAGCACGTTCAGGTCGCCCTCGCGGGGATCCTGCGGGAGGTAGCCGACGTCGCCGCTGGAAATGATCTTCCCGGCGTAGGGCTCGCCCTCGCCGGCGAGGATGCGCATGGTGGTGGTCTTGCCGGCGCCGTTGCGGCCGACGAGGCCGATCCGGTCGCCCGCCTGCACGCGCAACTGGTCGCCCGGCGCGGTCAGCAGTGTGCGGACGCCGGCGCGCACTTCGAGGTCGGTCGCGGTGATCACAACGGTCCAGCCTACCGTTTCCGGGGTCCGATCCTCACTTCCGTTCCTCGGGCCGTGACGCCGCTCACGCGCCGGTGGCGGCCTCGGCCGGCGCGGTCGTCAGGCCGCTGCATCGTTCGGGTCGCACACGACGACCCGCAGCGAGCGGTCGGCCTTCGCCTCGTAGAGCGCGGCGTCGGCCAGGGCGATCGCCTCCGACATTCGCCGTGGGTCGAGCGCGGGGACGATCGCCACCCCCACGCTGGCCGCGACCGGCGGCGGACCGCCGGCGGCGCCGACGAGCCCGCGGAGCGCGCCCACGATGGCCTCGACGTCGCCGCGGCAGGTGCCCGGGGCGACCACGAGGAACTCGTCGCCCCCCCATCCGGGCGAGGACCGCCGACGGAAGTCCGGACCGTAGCCGGATCGCGGTCTCCACGAGCTGCTGGTCCCCCGCCTGGTGACCGTGCGCGTCGTTGAAGGCCTTGAAGCCGTCGAGGTCCAGCAATGCCACCACCGAGATCCGGTACTCGTCCCCGCGCAGGAGCCGCCGCAGTTCGGCGTCGAGGCCCCGCCGTCCGTACAACCCCGTGAGCGTGTCGTGGTCGCGCTCGACCGTGACCTGCCCGATGCCGCGACGCCCCGCCTCGACCACGAACTGCACGATCAGCGGGAGGGCGATCGCGATGGTGGCGGCTGGCGCCACGACCGGGTAGACCTCACGGAATCCGATCTGTTGGGCGCGCATCGTCACCATCGTCGCCGCGACGACGGCCGCCGCGCTGAACAGGCAGTGCAACAGCAGGATCCGCCAGCCGAGGAGGAAGGCGACCAGAACGGCCAGCATGCCGAAGTACATGGTCGCCGCGATGGGCGCGAATCCGGACTGGGTGAGGCTCCCGACCAGCAGGATCAGGTCCGCGCACGCCACGAAGACGAGGGCGTCCCGCCACGTGGGGCGGCGCCTCAGCAGCCACCACAGCCCGAGCACGGCGCCGGCGCTCACCGCTCCGAGGTACCACGCGGTGGCGGCGGCCGTCGCAGGACGGATCGGCAGGCTGACGGCGGCGAGCGGCAGCATGAGGAGGACGAGTCCCGCGACCACGAAGCGGAGGGCGAGACCGCCCCCCCTGGCCGATGATGCCCGAGGTGGCGAAGGCGTACTCCTCCCGGCCGGCCTCTCGCCAGCCGTTCGGGTCGGTGAGGGCGTGCCCGATCCGGCGGAGAGTCACGCTGCTCAGTCGCCTCCGAGGGGTCACGATCGCAAAGCCTAGTCGGGGCGGCCGGGGTCCTGCACAGTGAGATCGCGAACGACGAGGCGGCGCGACCGGTCCGCCTTCGCCATGTACAGCGCACGATCCGCCTGGCCCACCGCAGAGGCGAAGTCGGACATGCTGATCCGAGGGCGCACGACGAGGCCGATGCTGCCGGCGATCGGGCCGCCCTGGTCGACCAACCGCCGGAGGTCGCCGATGACGACGTCGGCCTCGGTGCGTCCGAGCCGCAGCGCCACGATCACGAACTCGTCGCCGCCCATCCGACCGATCAGCGCGCTCGAGACGCCTCCGCGGAGCCACTGCGCCGTCTCGGCGAGGTACTTGTCGCCGGCGAGGTGCCCGTACGTGTCGTTGTAGGCCTTGAAGCCATCGAGGTCGAGCACCGCGACCACCGCCGTGTCGTGCTCCTGGCGGTGCACCAGGCGGCGCAGGGTGGCTTGGAGGCCCGCTCGACTGAGGAGACCGGTCAGCGTGTCCCGATTGCGCTCGACGGTCACCGTGCCGATCCCCCGGCGCCCGAATTCGACGATGAACTGGACCAGCATCGGCAGGGCGAAGTCGATCGTCGCGGCCGGCGCCAGAATCGCGTACAGCTGCCCCATCGCCACGCCGTCGATCTGCACGGCCGCCACCGTGCACGCGGCGATCGCGGCGAGGGAGAACACGCAGTGCACCACCAGGACGCGCCATCCCAGCAGGAACGCGGTCAGCATCGCCAGCATGCCGAGATAGGTGGTGCCGGCGACCTTGGCGATCCCGAACTGCGCGAGGCAGCCGGTCAGCAGGCAGAGGTCGGCGATCGCCACGAAGGCCATCGCGTGGTGAGCGCGGGGGCGGCGGAGCCGCAGCCACCACGTCCCGAGGACGGCACTCCCGCTCGCCGAGATCACGAACACCGCCATGGCCGCCCCGCTCCGGGGCCGGGCATCGGAGAAGAGGACCCCGATGCACAGCGGGACCATGAGCAGAGCGAGGGATCCGACGACGAACCGGAGCGCGATGCCGCCGCCCTGACCCTTGATCCACGAGGTCGCCTGCTCGTACTCGGCCTGCCCCGCGTAGCGCCACCCGGATCGCCGGGTCAGCGCTTTGGCACCGGCACGGAGGAGACGCGCCAGATCGACCGGTCCCCACAGCTCGCCGGCCGGTCGCCGCGCGTCAGCCACCAACGCTGGTCCCGGTCGTCACGAGAGGTGATTCTACTCGGGGTCCGCGTTCTCAGATACAGGCGCCCGAAGTCGTCCTACAGCAACGCGAGATCCCGCACCACGACGGCCGACGACGTCGATCGCTTGGCCTCGTACAGCGCCTCGTCGGCTTCCACCGCGAGGTGCTCGAGCCGGTCCCCGTCGCGGCTCGGCGCGATCACGATACCGACGCTGGCGGGAATCCGGTCGTCGTCGGGGGCGCCACGGCCCCGGATGAGTGCACGCAGGTCGTCGACGGTCCGCGCGGCGTCGTCGTGGGTCGCGCGGATCGCGAAGAGGACGAACTCGTCGCCGCCGTTGCGCCCGACGAGCACACGGGGCAGGGAGTTCAACCGGGCCGAGACGTCGACGAGCAGGCGATCGCCGGCAGCATGGCCGTGGCCGTCGTTGTACCGCTTGAAGCCGTCGAGGTCGACGACGCCCATCACCAGAACGGCCGCACCCGTTTCGCGGTACATCGCACGCCGCATGGCCAGTTCCATGCCGCGGCGGTTGTACACCCAGGTCATGGGGTCCCGGTACCACTCGCGGGACACCTTGGTCACACCGTGCCGGCCGGCTTCGACGACCACCTGGATGATGATCGGGAGGCCGACCACCGTGGTGATGGCGGGCGTGGTGTAGACGTACAGATCCATCGGAGTCCGGCCCTCCGCCAGGATCGCGTACCCCGTCAGCCCGGTGATCAGGACCAACGCGTAGACACAGTGGAGCAGCAGGATCCGCCAGCCGAGGAAGAACGCGGCGAACAGCCCCAGCATCGCGAGGTGGATGGAACCGCAGATCCGCGCGACGGGGTCGGACAGAGCCGAGACTCCGATGCCGATCAACAGATCGGCGAAGAGCAGGAACCGCGTGGCCTCACGCGCCGTGGGCCACGGCCCGATCAGCCACCGCAGGCCGAGGAAGAAGCCGAGCACCGGGACGGTGAGGTGGATGGCCCGCGCGGGGACCCCCTGCGGGCCCATCGGGTGGAACTGCATGACCACCGCCAAGGGCACCATCATCATGGCGAGCAGCGCGACGGTGACGCGAAGCGCCTGGATGCCCTTGGCGAAACGGATCGCCTCGGTGGTGAAGGCGTACTCCTCCAGCCCGGCTGTACGCCAGCCGCGCGAGTTCAGCAGTCCCCGCCGCGCGCGGCGCGCCAACCGTCGCCACGACGTCCTGCGCGGTGCACTCCCCGAGGGGGCCGCCGGCTCAGGCTCCGCGGACACCGGCGGCGAGCTCGGACGTCAGGGACCGGACCGCGTCCAGGGAGTCACCCGCGGCGCTGACCAGTGCGGAGCCGACGATCACCGCATCGGCGTAGCCGGCGATCTCCGCCGCTTGCGCGCGGGAGCGCACGCCCAGGCCGACGCCGACCGGGATGTCGGAGACCTCCCGGATGCGCGCGACCAGCTCCGGCGCGACGTTGTCGACGGCGTCGCGGGCGCCGGTGACGCCCATCGTCGACGCCGCGTAGAGGAAGCCCGAGGAGGCCTTCGCCGTCATCGCGAGCCGCTCGGGCGTCGACGACGGTGCCGCGAGGAAGATCTTGTCCAGACCGTGCCGATCGGCCGCGGCGATCCACTCGTCGGCCTCGTCGGGAATGAGGTTCGGCGTGATCAGGCCCTTGCCGCCGGCGGCCGCGAGGTCCCGCGCGAAGGCCTCCACGCCGTACTTGAGCACGGGGTTCCAGTAGGTCATCACCACGGGCGCGGCGCCCGCGGCGGCGACGGCCTCGGCGTAGGAGAAGACGTCGCGCACCCGGATGCCGCCCCGGAGGGCGTCATCCGCCGCGCGCTGGATGACGGGGCCGTCCATGACCGGGTCGCTGTAGGCGATGCCCAGCTCCACGATGTCCGCGCCCGCCTCGACCATCGCGACGACGGTGTCGATCCCGCCCTGCTTGGACGGGTACCCGCAGGGCAGGTAGGTCACCAACGCGGCGCGATTCTCCGCGCGGCACTGCTCGAAGACCGGTGCCAGTGCGCTCACTTGCTCTCCCCCGTGCTCGTCGCCGCGCGCGCCTGTGCGTCCCGCAGCTCGGTGTTCAAGTCCTCGCCGACGACCTTCTGCCCGACCACGTCCCCGTGATCGTCGAGGAGGCCGAACCACTTCCCGGCGGTGTCGACGTCCTTGTCCCCGCGGCCGGACAGGTTGACGAGGATCAGAGCGTCCGGCCCCAGCGCCCGGCCCAGTTCGAGCGCGCCGGCCACGGCGTGCGCCGACTCGATCGCTGGAATGATGCCCTCCGTGCGGCACAGCAGGGCGAACGCCTCCATCGCCTCCGCATCGGTGATCGGGATGTACTCGGCGCGACCGTCCTCCTTGAGCTGCGCGTGCTCGGGACCGACGCCCGGGTAGTCCAATCCGGCCGAGATGGAGTGCGATTCGATGGTCTGCCCGTCGTCGTCCTGCAGCAAGTACGAGTACGAGCCCTGGAAGGCACCGGGGGTGCCACCGGTGAAGGTCGCGGCGTGGCGGCCGGTCTCGACCCCGTCGCCGGCCGCCTCGCAGCCGATCAGGCGCACGCCCTCGTCGGCGATGAACGGGTGGAAGACGCCGATCGCATTGGACCCGCCGCCGACGCACGCGAACACCGCGTCGGGCAGGCGGCCCTCGGCCTCGAGGATCTGCTCGCGCGCCTCCATGCCGACGATCCGCTGCAGGTCGCGCACCATCAGCGGGAACGGGTGCGGCCCGGCGGCGGTGCCGAAGCAGTAATACGTGGTGTCGGCGTTGCTGACCCAGTCGCGCAGGGCCTCGTTGATGGCGTCCTTGAGCGACGCCGAACCCGAGGCGACCGCGACGACCTCGGCACCGAGGAGACGCATCCGCGCGACGTTGAGCGCCTGGCGGTCGGTATCGACCTTGCCCATGTAGACGACGCACTCGATACCGAGGAGGGCGCACGCGGTGGCGGTGGCGACCCCGTGCTGCCCGGCGCCGGTCTCCGCGATGACCCGCGGCTTGCCCATGCGCTTGGCGAGGAGGACCTGCCCCAGCACGTTGTTGATCTTGTGGCTGCCGGTGTGGTTGAGGTCCTCGCGCTTGAGGTAGATCTGCGCGCCGCCGGCGTGCTCGTTCAAGCGCACGCAGGGGTACAGCGGCGACGGCCGCCCCGTGTACTGCCGCTGCAGCCGGTCGAGCTCGCCGAGGAACTCCCGATCGCTGCGAACTTTCTCGAACTCGGCCGCGACCTCGTCGATCACGGCCATGAGCGCCTCGGGCACGTGCCGGCCGCCCCACAGACCCCAATGACCGGTCCCGTCCGGCTCGAAGGCCGATCGTTCGGACAGTCCGGTACTGGCTTCAGGAAGGCTCACAGGAACGATTATCCCTACTACGTCAAAGTGGAATCACAGCGACGCCAAACGTTCCGCGAATCCGTTTCCCCGACGAGTGTTTCCGGGCATGACCACCACGCTCGGCCATGTCCTCGACGACCCCGTCCGGGCCTCCCTGCACGGCGCGCACGCCCGCTTCCGGCTCGGCGACGGGGCGGTCGTCCGGTACCGGCCCGATGTCGCGCGTTTCGTCGGCCACCCACCGCAACCGGCCGCCGCGGACTACGCGGCGCTGGCCCGCCTCGCGGTCCCGGGCACCCCGCTCTCGCTCCGGGGCGTGCGGGGGCCGCTCCCCGCGGGGTGGCGGATCGTCGACGAGATCCCGCTCGTCCAGTACGACGGTGCCGCCCTCGCGACGGCGCCCGACGCCGAGGCCGAGGTGCTCGGCCCACGGAATATCGACGAGATCCTCGACCTGGTCGAGCGGACCCGCCCGGGGCCGTTCGAGCGGCGCACCGTCGAACTGGGGCTCTACCTGGGCCTGCGGGACGACTCCGGTCGCCTGATCGCCCTCGCCGGGGAACGCCTGCGCCCACCCGGATGGACCGAGATCAGCGCGGTCTGTACGGACCCGGAGCACCGCAGCCGGGGCCTCGCGACCCGCCTCGTCCGCGCCGTCGGGCACCACATCCGGGCCCGCGGCGACGTCCCGTTCCTGCACACCTCCGCCGAGAACACCGGCGCCCGCGCGGTGTACGAGGGCCTCGGCTTCCGGCTCCGCGCGTCGATCCCCCTGCTCCTCGTCCAGCCGCCCACCCGATCGACCGGAGAGTCATGACCCTCGCCCTCACCCGGCCGCAGCCGGCCGCCACCGATCCCGATCCCGAGCTCGCCGAGCTCGCCGCCCTGCCCGTGCGGCACCGCGTCCAATGGGGCCGCTGGCTCGCGGTCGCGGTCGCCGGCGTCCTGTTCGCGCAGCTCGCGGTCTCGGCCGTGACCAATCCCCGGTTCGACTGGCCCACCTTCGGCGCCTACCTGTTCAGTCCGACGATCCTCGAGGCGCTCTGGTTCACGATCCAGCTGACCCTGATCGGGGCCGTCCTGGGCTTCCTCCTCGGCGGCGCGCTCGCCCTGGCCCGGCTGTCCGGTAATCGCGTGCTCGCGGCCTTCAGCTTCGGCTTCATCTGGCTGTTCCGGTCGATCCCCCTCATCGTGCAGATCCTGTTCTGGGGCTACCTCGGGGCGCTGTACCCGACGATCGGCCTCGGTATCCCGTTCGGGCCGACCTTCGTCGACGCGCCGACCAAGGATCTGCTCTCGCCGTACACCGCGGCCGTGATCGGCATCGTCCTGCACCAGGCCGCGTACGGCTCGGAGATCGTGCGGGCGGGCATCCTGGGCGTCTCGGCGGGGCAGCACGACGCGGCCCGCGCCCTCGGGATCCCGCCGGCCGCGCACCTGCTGCGGATCACGCTGCCGCAGGCACTGCGCACGATCGTGCCGCCCGCCGCGAACGAGGTGATCGGCCTGCTCAAGGGCACGACGGCGGTCTTCATCCTGGCCCTGCCCGACTTGTTCTACCAAGTCCAGGTGGTGTACGGCCGCAACGGCCGGATCATTCCCCTGCTGCTCGTCGCCGTCGCCTGGTACGCGGTGCTCACCACCGTCCTGTCGATCGGCCAGCACTACCTCGAGAAGCGCCTCGCGCGCGGCTACGGGGCCACGAAGACCCCGAAGAAGGAGAAGCCCGCATGACCGCCACCGATCCGCGCCCGCGCCTGGAGGCCGTGGGGCTGTCGAAGCGCTTCGGCCACGACGAGGTGCTCCGCGGCGTGGACCTCACCGTCGCGCCGGGCGAGGTGGTCTCGATCATCGGGCCGTCCGGGTCCGGCAAGTCGACGCTGCTGCGGCTGCTCAACCACCTCGAGGAGCCGAGCTCCGGGGTCGTCCGGGTCGACGGCGACCTGATCGGCGTCCGGCGCCGCGGCGATCACCTCGTCGCGCTGCCCGAGCGCGAGCTGCGCCGCCAGCGCGCCCGCATCGGCTTCGTCTTCCAGCAGTTCAACCTGTTCCCGCACCTCACGGCCGCGGAGAACGTCGCGCGACCGCAGCGCCTGACCCTGGGCCGCAGCCGGAACGAGGCCGACGGCCGAGCCCGGGAACTGCTCGACCGGGTCGGGCTCGGCGCGCATGCGGGCCACTACCCCGGTCAGCTGTCGGGCGGCCAGCAGCAGCGCGTCGCGATCGCCCGCACCCTCGCCCTCGACCCGGACCTGATCCTGTTCGACGAGCCGACCTCCGCGCTCGACCCCGAGCTGGTCGGGGAGGTGAACGCCGTCATCGCCGAGCTCGCCGCCGAGGGCCGGACCCTGGTCGTGGTGACCCACGAGCTGGCCCTCGCCCGCCGCATCTCGGACCGGATCGTCTTCCTCGACCGGGGCCGCGTCGTCGCCGTCGGCACGCCGGCCGCCGTGCTCGACCGCCCCGCCACCGACCGCACCCGCACTTTCCTCGCCCACTGGACCACCAAGGAGACCGCATGACCATCCGTTCCGTTCGACATCGCCTGCCCGCCCTCGTCGCGGCCCTCGCCCTCGCGGGCTCGGTGCTGGCGGGCTGCGGCGGGCAGACCACCGAGTCGACGACCGCGAGCGTGACCGGCGCGGCCGGGCAGCAGCTCAACCTGACCAGCAAGCAGAACCGGATCGTGCCCGCGAAGGACGAGGCCGCGGCGGCCCTGCTCCCCCAGGCCATCCGCGATCGCGGCGTGCTCCGGGTCGCGCACGGCTCGGGGGCGGGCAACGCGCCGTTCTACTTCCCCGCGACGGACGACGAGCGCGTCTTCATCGGCGACGAGTCGGACATCGCGTACCTGATCGCCGGCGCCCTCGGCCTGAAGCTCGAGGAGTCGAACACCTCGTGGGAGGGCCTGTTCCTGGGCATCGACAGCGGCCAGTTCGACCTCGGCGTCTCGAACATCACCGTCACGGAGGCGCGGAAGCAGAAGTACGACTTCGCCACCTATCGCAAGGACGACCTCGCCGTCGAGGTTCAGGAGTCCTCCACGTTCACCTTCACGGGCGGGGACTCCTTCTCCGGGAAGACGGTGGCCGTCGGCTCCGGCACCAACCAGGAGCGGATCCTGCAGCGCTACGACGCGGACCTGCGCGCCGCGGGCAAGCCCGGCATCGCCATCAAGAACTACCAGGACAACACTGGCACCTACGCCGCGCTCGCGTCGGGCCAGATCGACGCCTACTTCGGCCCGAACCCGATTTCGGCCTTCCACGTCGCGCAGACCAAGGGCACCCCGAACGCGACGAAGGTCGTCGGCCGGGTGTCCGGCGCCGGCTCGACGCTGCAGGGCCTCATCGGCGCGACGACGAAGAAGGACAGCGGCATCATCCGCGCCGTGCAGGCGGCATTGGAGTCGACGATCCGCAGCGGCGACTACGCCAAGGTGCTGCAGCGCTGGGGACTGGAGGCGGAGGCCGTCCCCACCTCGGAGATCAACCCGCCGGGGCTGCCGATCACCGACAAGTGACGCGGGAGCGTCCTCAGAGTTCCGACGGCCCGGCCGCGACGTCCAGCGTCGCGGCCGGGCTCGTCGCGCGGGCGACGAACTTGAACCGGTCGCCGCGGTAGATGCTGCGGGTCCACTCGAGGGCGAGGCCCTCGGCGTCCCGGCCCAGGCGGTGCACCATGAGCAGGGGGTGCCCGGCGGTGACTCCGAGCAGCTCCGCCTCGGACGGCGAGGCGAGCGCCGTCTCGACGGTGTCCTCGACCGCGGTGATCGATCGCGCGTACTGCTCGCGGAGCACGCGGTACAGCGACGCCTGCTCCTCGAGACGCGTGGCGAGTCCGCGGAGCGGGCCCCGCAGGTGGGCCATCTCGATGGCCAGCGGCTCGTCGTCGACGATGCGCAGCCGGGTGACGCGGTACACGCGCGCCCCGCGCGGGAGTTCGAGGGCCACCTGCGTCTCCGCGTCCGCGGTGATGTGGTCGCACGAGAGCAGTTGTGAGCTCACCTGCTTGCCGTCGACGCCGAAGTCCTCGCTCAGCGAGGTGAGCTGTCGGACCCGGACGATCTTGGGCGGCGCGACGTAGGTGCCACTGCCGTGCTCACGGCGCAGCACCCCCTCGGCGGACAGCTCGGCCAGTGCCTTGCGCAGGGTCGTGCGCGAAACGCCGAGCTGCTCGGCGAGCCGGCGTTCGGCGGGCAGGGTGTCCCCGTGCCCGAGGTCGCCGATGCGGCGTTGCAGCTCGAGTTTGGCGCGGAAGTAGCGCGGCGGCTCGGTGTGCGACGAACGAGGGAGCGTCATGTGTTCCACATTACCCCTTGACGGTCAAAGTGGTCTATGCCACTCTAAGCCTACTCCAAATGGTGTAGACCACTTGGAGCCGACTTCAAGGAGATGACATGAGCAGTACGCAGGCTGCGAAATCGAGCGCGGTCCTCGTCGGCGTCGCGGCGGCGAGCCTCGGCGTGATCTACGGCTACGACACGTCGAACATCGCCGCGGCGAAGGACTTCATCCGGCAGGACTTCGGCCTCGGCGACGGGATGACCCAGGCGCTGGCCACGGTCGTCGTCGTCGGCGAGATCCTCGGCGCGATCGTCGGCGGCTGGTTCGCCAACAAGGTCGGCCGGAAGAAGGCGATGATCGCCGTCGGCGCCGGTTACACGATCTTCGCCCTGTTCGGCGCCCTCGCACCGACCGTGCCGCTCCTCCTGTTCGCGAGGTTCATGCTCGGCCTCACCGTCGGCGTCTCGGTCGTGGTGGTCCCCGTCTTCGTGGCCGAATCCGCGCCCGCGAAGCGCCGCGGCGCAATGCTCGTGGCCTACCAGTTCGCCACGATCGTGGGCATCATCCTGGGCTACGTGCTCGGCTACCTGCTCGCCGGCCTCGGCACCACATCGTGGAAGTGGATGCTCGGCGTCGCCGCCGTGCCCGCGATCATCGTCACGCTCCTGCTGGTCCGCCTGCCCGACACCGCCCGCTGGTACATGACCCGCGGCCGCGAGGACGAGGCACGCGCCGCACTCATCTCCGTCGAGCCCGATTCCACCGCCGCCGGCATCGAGGCCGAACTCGATGAGATGCGCGCCCAGCTCTCCGACGAGACGGGCGGCAAGCTCAGCCAGCTCTTCCGCCAGCCCTACCTGCGCGCCACCTTCTTCGTCGTCGTCCTCGGCTTCTTCATCCAGATCACCGGCATCAACGCGATCATCTACTACAGCCCGGACATCTTCGCCTCGATGGGCTACGAGGGGAACTTCGGCAAGTACATGCTGCCCGCCTTCGTGCAGCTCTTCGGCCTGCTCGCCGTGGTCGTCTCGATCTTCACCGTCGACAAGTTCGGCCGCCGCCCCATCCTGCTCGGCGGCATCGGCACCATGATCCTCGCCTTCGCCGTGATGATCCTCGCCTACCAGATGGCCGACGGCGACTTCAAGAACCACGAGACCGCGGGCGTCGTCGGCTTCGCCGGCCTGGTGCTGGTCGTGATCGGCTTCTCCTTCGGCTTCGGCTCCCTGGTGTGGGTGTACGCCGGCGAGGCCTTCCCCGCCCGGCTCCGCGCCTACGGCTCGTCGGCGATGCTGACCTCGGACCTCGTGGCGAACGCCATCGTCGCCCAGGTCACGCTGACGATGCTCAACAGCCAACTGCTCGGCGGCACCGGCACCTTCGCCGTCTTCGGGGCCCTGACCGTCGTCGCCTTCCTGTTCGTGCTCAAGTTCGCACCGGAGACCAAGGGCCGCAAGCTCGAGGACATCCAGCACTACTGGCAGAACAACGGCACCTGGCCCACCGACGCCGACAAGACGGGGGCCGTGTCCCAGTGAGCACCGCGGTGATCGGCCTCGACATCGGAGGCTCCAAGACGCAGGCCGTCCGCGCCGAGAACGGCGTGGTGGTCGCCGAGGCGCTCGCCGGCAGCGCGAACATCTCGTCCGTGGGCCGCGACGAGGCCGGTCGCCAGCTCGACATCGCGCTCGGCCGGCTCGGCGTCCACGACGTGGGCGCGGTGTGCGCGGGCGCCGCCGGGGTGGAGACCCCGGCCGGCGCGGCCACGCTCACCGCACTCCTCGCCGAGCGCATCCCGGGCGCCCGGATCCGGGTGGTGCACGACAGCCAGCTGATCCTCGCTGCGGCCGGCGTGCGCGACGGGGTGGCGGTCATCTCCGGTACCGGCGCCGTCGCGTGGGGCCGAGCGGGCGACAAGCACGCCCGCGCGGGCGGTTGGGGCTATCTGCTGGGCGACGAGGGAAGCGGCTACTGGGTCGCGAAGGAGGCGGTGCGCCGCACCCTGATCCGCCTCGACCGCGAGGAGCCCGCCGATCACCTCGGCCAGCAGCTGGCCGCCGACTGCGGCCTGCAGGACCCGGACGAACTGCTGGATCACTTCTACGCGCAGCAGGAGCGGCGGTACTGGGCGGGCCGGGCCCGGGTGGTCTTCGAGCTCGCCCAGTCGGGCGACCCGGTGAGCACCGACATCGTCGACCAGGCCGCGATCGCACTCACCCACATCGCCGTCTCGGTCGCCGAGCGGATCGGCTCGGCGGGCCCCGTCGTGCTCGCGGGCGGCCTCGCCGTGCATCAGCCGGCGCTACAGCGCCGGGTGCGGCATCACCTGGGGATGCGCGGCATCTCCGACCTGCGGGTCCTCACGGTCGATCCGGTGCGCGGCGCGATCCAGATCGCGCTGCGCGAGCTGGAGCGCCGGGGCGCGCGGGACTAGCGCGCGGGGCGCGGGCAGCTGGGGTGCGAGCCGGCGGTCACGAGGTCGGCGACGGCCGTCCGCGGATCGCCGGCCGTGACCAGCCCCTCGCCGACGAGGACCCCGTCGGCGCCCTGGCCCGCGTAGGTCAGCAGGTCGCGGCTGTCGCGCACGCCCGACTCGGCGATCTTGATCACCGAGGAGGGCAGTCCGGGCGCGATCCGCGCGAACGAGTCGCGATCCACCTCGAGGGTCTTGAGGTTGCGGGCGTTCACGCCGATCACGGTCGCGCCGGCCTCGAGCGCGCGGTCCGCCTCGTCCTCCGTGTGCACCTCGACGAGCGCGGTCATGCCGAGCGACTCGATGCGGTCGAGCAGCGAGACGAGGACCGGCTGTTCCAGCGCGGCGACGATGAGCAGCACGATGTCGGCGCCGTGCGCGCGGGCCTCGTGGATCTGGTAGGGCGTCACGATGAAGTCCTTGCGCAGGACGGGGATCCGCACCCGCGAACGGACCGCGTCGAGGTCCGCCAGGGACCCCTTGAAGCGCCGCTCCTCGGTGAGCACGCTGATCGCCCGGGCGCCGCCAGCCTCGTACTCGGAGGCGAGCTCGGCGGGGTCGGCGATGCCGGCCAGGTCGCCCTTCGACGGGCTGGCGCGCTTCACCTCGGCGATCACCGCGATGCCGGGTTCGCGGAGCGCGGCGGTGGCGTCGACGGCGGGCGGGGCGGCCTTCGCGGCGGCCTTGATCGTGGCCAGGTCGACGATGGCCTCACGGGCCGCCAGGTCCGCGCGCACACCCTCGATGATGGAGTCGAGAGCAGTGGGTGAAGTCACGGCTGGAGGCCTTTCGTGGGTCGTCGAGCGTGCTCCAACATTAGCCCTCGGTCCGTGGGCGCTCGGGTCGGGCCCCCTCGCCCGCGCCGGGACGGGCGCCGCCCGCCTCGGTGGGGTCGTCCCCGCCGTCGAGCGCGTCCCACAGGTCGCGCTCGGAGGCCGGCTCCGCGGCGGTGTCGTCGAAGACGCGCTGCTCCAGTTCGGCGCGGCGCGCGGCGGGCGAGACGTACTTCGATCCCATGCCGCCGCCCCGCAGCCCGCGCATGAGCAGCACCGCGGCGCCGACCGCGAGGAGGGCGCCGAGGATCGCGACCCACGGGCCCGCCGTCGTCGGGTCGACCTGGGAGATGTAGTCCTTGTTGCCCATGACGGCGGTGCCGGCGTCGCCGCCGCCCGGGGCGTCGCGCAGGATCTTCTCGAGGTAGCCGATGTCGGGTTCCTGCGTCAGCACCGTGACCGCCGGGTAGGCGGCGCCGATCGCGGCGACCGCGACGATGACGGCGACGACGCCGCGGGCCCAGTTCTTCAGCGCCAGCGCCGCGGCGATCGCCGCGAGGAAGACCAGCCACAGCGCCGAGAGCGCGGGTGCCCAGGTGTTCCCGGCGACCTCCATGGTCCGCTCGGGCGAGAGCCCGTCGGCGATGGTCACGCCCATCCACGACATCCGTCCCGAGCCCCACACCGCGCCCGCCGCCGCGGCGAGCAGGACCGAGGCGATCGCGAGGTTCCGCTTGCCGTTCATCGTGCCTCCTCCGCCACGCCGCGCAGGGTGTTCGCCGCGGCGACGGCCTTCAGCGCGGCCAATGCCTTGTTCCGCGACTCGTTGAACTCGTACTCCCCCACCGAGTCGGCGACGACGCCACCCCCGGCCTGGACGTACGCGGTACCGTCCTTGAGCACGGCGGTGCGGATGGCGATCGCGGTGTCGGCGTCGCCGGCGAAGTCGAGGTAACCGACGATGCCGCCGTAGAGGCCGCGGCGGGTGATCTCGGCCTCGTCGATGAGCTCCATCGCGCGCACCTTCGGCGCCCCGGTGAGGGTGCCGGCGGGGAAGCACGCTGCCACCGCGTCGAGCGCCTGCTTGCCGGGGGCGAGATCGCCGGAGACCGTCGACACCAGGTGCATCACGTGGCTGTAGCGCTCGATGCGCCGGTAGTCCGTGACCCGGACGGTGCCCGGCGTGCACACCCGGCCGAGATCGTTGCGGCCGAGATCGACGAGCATCAGGTGCTCGCTGTTCTCCTTCTCGTCGGCCTGCAGGTCCTTCTCCAGCAGCAGGTCCTCCTCCGGGGACGCGCCGCGCCAGCGGGTGCCGGCGATCGGGTGCGTGGTGGCGGTCCCGTCGGCGACGGTGACCAGCGCCTCGGGGCTGGAGCCGACGATGGAGAAGGCGACGGAGCCGTCGGGCGCCGGCACCTGGACGAGGTACATGTAGGGGCTCGGGTTCGAGGCCCGCAGTACCCGGTAGACGTCGATCGGGTCCGCGTCGGACGGCACGGAGAAGCGCTGGCTCGGCACCACCTGGAAGGCCTCGCCGGCCTCGATGTCGCCCACCAGCTTCTCGACGATCGCGCTGTACTCCTCGACGGTCCGCTGGGCGGTGTACTCCGGCTCGGGCCGGGTGAAGGACGCCACCGACGAGGCGAGCGGCGCGGCCAGCGCGGCCTCCATCGCGTCGAGCCGCGCGACGGCGTCGGCGTACGCCTCGTCCACCCGGTCGGCGGAGCCGTCCCAGTTCACCGCGTTGGCGATGAGGGTGATCGTGCCCTCGTGGTGGTCGATCGCGGCGAGGTCCGTCGCCAGCAGCCACACCATCTCCGGCAGGTGCAGGTCGTCGACGGTGGTGTCCGGCAGCCGCTCCAGGCGCCGCACCGCGTCGTAGGCGAGGTAGCCGACCATGCCGCCGTTGAGCGGCGGCAGTCCCTCGATCCGCTCCGAGCTCAGCAGCCGCAGCACCTCGCCCAGGGCCTCGAGCGGGTCGCCGCCCGACGGTGCGCCGGCGGGCGCCTTCCCGATCCAGGTGGCGGCACCGTCGACGACGGTGAGCGCGGCGGGCGCGGGCGCGCCGACGAAGGACCACCGGCTCCACGACTGGCCCGCGGCGGCGGACTCCAGCAGGAAGGTGCCCGGCCGCCCGCCGGCCAGTTTGCGGTACGCCGACAGCGGGGTCTCGGCATCGGCGAGCACCGTGCGGATCACCGGCACCACGCGGTGCCGGTCCGCGAGCGCGCGGAACTCGTCCAGGCTGGTGGTCGCGCCGTCGGGCTGCAGGTTCGGCTGCTGTGCGGTACTCATCGCCTGCCAGTATCCCAGCGCCGGTAGGTTCGTGGCCATGCGCATCGGCCAGCAGGCCCCCGAGTTCGCCCTTCCCGACCGCACCGGCACCGTCCGCACCCTCTCCGAGCTCCGCGGCGACGGCCGCGCGGCGGTCTTCTTCTACCTCACCGCGGGCCTACCGGTGTGCGTCGCGGAGGTCGGGCGGTTCCGCGACGCGGGCGAGGAGTTCGACCGTCGCGGTACGGCCCGGATCGGGATCAGCATGGACCCGCTGGTGCGCACGCAGGCCTTCGCGGACGTCATGGAGCCGGGCTTCCCGCTGCTCACCGATGCCGACGGTGCGGTCGCCGCCGAGTACGACGTCAAGCGGGGCAAGTTCGCGATGGTGCCGGTACGCCGACAGACCTTCCTCATCGACGCCGACGGGACCGTGCTGCACATCGTGGTGGGCGAGCTGCGGGCAGTGGCGCACGTCGAGGAGACGCTGGCCTTCCTCCGCACGCTCAGCGGCTGACGGTCACTCCCGGCCGAGCAGCAGGTCCCCGTCGAAGCAGGTGTGCGTGCCGGTGTGGCACGCGGGCCCGGTCTGCCGGACGGTGAGCAGGACGGTGTCGCCGTCACAGTCGAGACGCACGTCGACCACCTCCTGCACGTGCCCCGAGGTCTCGCCCTTCACCCACAGCTGCTGCCGCGACCGCGAGTAGTACGTGCCCTTGCGAGTGGCGAGCGTGTTCGCGAGGGCCTCGTCGTTCATCCAGGCCATCATGAGGACGTCGCCGGTGCCCTCCTCCTGGGCGATCGCGGCGACCAGGCCGTCGGCGTTGCGCTTGAGCCGGGCCGCGATGCCCTGATCGAGTCCCGTCACCGTCGCACCACCAGTCCGTGTCCCGCCATCTCGTCCTTGACCTGCCCGATCGTCATGTCCCCGAAGTGGAAGACGCTCGCGGCGAGCACGGCGTCGGCGCCCGCCTCCACGGCCGGCGCGAAGTGCTCGACGACGCCCGCGCCGCCCGAGGCGATGACCGGGATGTGCACGGCCGCGCGGGCCGCGGCGATCATCCGGAGGTCGAAGCCGGCCTTGGTGCCGTCGGCGTCCATGGAGTTGAGGAGGATCTCCCCCACGCCGAGTTCCTCACCGCGCCGGGCCCATTCGATGGCGTCGATGCCGGTGCCCTTGCGGCCGCCGTGCGTGGTGACCTCCCAGCCCGACGGTGTCGGCTCGTCGCCGTCCGGGACGGTGCGGGCGTCGACGGAGAGCACGATGCACTGGCTGCCGAACCGGTTCGAGAGCTCGCGGAGCAGCTCGGGGCGGACGATCGCGGCGGTGTTCACGGAGACCTTGTCGGCGCCGGCCCGGAGCAGGGTGTCGACGTCCTCGACGGAGCGGACGCCGCCGCCGACGGTGAGCGGGATGAAGACCTGCTCGGCGGTGCGGCGCACCACCTCCAGCATGGTGCCGCGGCCGGAGCTCGACGCGGTCACGTCGAGGAAGGTCAGCTCGTCGGCGCCCTGCGCGTCGTACGCGGCGGCCAGCTCAACGGGATCGCCCGCGTCGCGCAGGTTCTGGAAGTTGACGCCCTTGACGACGCGCCCGTCGTCGACGTCCAGGCACGGGATCACGCGCACGGCCACCGTCATCGGATCGGCCTCCTTCGAATCTCTCTAGTAGCTCAGGGTTCCGGAGTGCCCGGGTTCGCCGCGGTAGTCCGACGGTGCGCCCACGGACCGGACGATGGACAGCAGCTCGTCGTAGACGCCGGGGGCGCCGGCGAGCACGGAGTCGGCGCCGACGTGCCAGTCCTCCCCGGCGAGGTCGGTGACCCGGCCGCCGGCCGCGATGACGAGAGCCGCACCGGCGGCGTTGTCCCACGCGTGATGGCCGAAGACGACGGCGCCGCCGAGCGCGCCCGAGGCGGTGTAGGCGAGGTCGACGCCGGTCGACCCGAACTGGCGCACGCGCGCGACGCGGCGCGAGACCTCGCCGAGGATCGCGTAGCGGTAGTCGCCGGGAAAGTGCCCGTTGCTGCCGCGGCTGAAGCTGCCGACGGCGATCATGGCGTCGTCCAGGCCGGCGCGGCCGAGCGGCGGCAGCGCCTCGCCGCGGTTCCGCACGGGACCCGCGACATGGCCGGCGAAGGCGTCGCCGACGAGCGGGAACCAGGCGAGCCCGGCCACGGGCTTCCCGTCGTGCAGCAGGCCGAGCAGGGTGCCGGTGGCAGGGTAGCCGGCGGAATAGTTGAAGGTGCCGTCGATGGGGTCGAGCACCCAGACCGTGCCCTGATCGACGGCGGGGCCGCCGTACTCCTCGCCGTGGACCGGGATGCCGGTGGCCTCGGCGACGGCCGCGGTGATCCGCCGCTCCAGCTCGAGGTCGAGGTCGGTGGCGAAGTCGGCCGGCCCCTTCGCGACGGACGCGGGCGCGCCGACGCCCTCGACGAAGCGGGGCGCCACGGCGTCGAGCGCCTCGCCGGCCAGGGCGAGGAGCCGGTCGGGATCGGCGGTGAAGCCGGCGGGCAGGGCGGCCACTAGCGCGACACCGCGGCGAGCGCCTCGGGGAGGGTGAACCGCCCGGCGTAGAGGGCCTTGCCGATGATCGCGGAGTCCACGCCCTGGTCGACCAGGGTCGCGATCGCCGTCAGGTCCTCGAGCGCGGAGATGCCGCCGGAGGCGACGACGGGCGCGTCGGTGGCCGCGGCGACCGCGGCGAGCAGGTCCAGGTTGGGGCCCGTGAGGGTGCCGTCCTTGGAGACGTCGGTGACCACGTAGCGGCTGCAGCCGTCGCTGTTCAGCCGCTCGAGGACCTCCCACAGGTCGCCGCCGTCGGTGACCCAGCCGCGGCCGCGCAGCCGCCACTGGCCGTCGAGCTGCTTGACGTCGAGGCCGACGGCGATCTTGTCGCCGTGTCGGGCGATGGCGCTCGCACACCACTCCGGGTTCTCGATCGCCGCGGTACCGAGGTTCACCCGGGCGCAGCCGGTGGCGAGCGCAGCCGCGAGGGAGTCGTCGTCGCGGATGCCGCCCGACAGCTCGACCTTGACGTCCAGCTCGCCGATCACCCCGGCGAGGAGCTCGCGGTTGCTGCCCTTGCCGAAGGCGGCGTCGAGGTCGACGAGATGCACCCACTCCGCCCCGTCGTTCTGCCAGGCGAGGGCGGCGTCGCGGGGCGACCCGTAGGCCGTCTCGCTGCCGACCTCCCCCTGCACCAGGCGCACGGCCCGGCCCTCGGCGACATCGACTGCGGGAAGAAGTACCAGACTCACGCGACCAGCCTAGTGCGTCGTGTCATCCGACTTTCCGGGCTCCCGGTCCTGCTGGTCCTCGACGGCGCGCCCGACGATGCGGTTCGAGACGATCCCCATCGCGGCGACCGCCCCCACCAGCCCGACGGCGACGATGAGCAGTCCGACCGCGGGGCTGGGGCGCAGCACGTTGAGCAGCAGCACGGACAGGCCGAGCACCGCCACGGCGGCACCGAGCGAGAACAGCGCGAGCCGCCCGAGCGAGAGTCCCCGTCGGCCGCTCACAGCGTGTCCACCCAGTTCTTCAGCAGCACCGCGCCCGCGTCGCCGCTCTTCTCCGGATGGAACTGCGTGGCCCAGAGCGGCCCGTTCTCGACGGCGGCGACGAACCGGCCGCCGTGGTCGGCCCAGGTGACCTTCGGGGCGCGGATGTGGTCGGCGATGTCCAGCTCCCACGTCTGGGCGGCGTAGGAGTGCACGAAGTAGTAGCGGGTGTCGGCGTCGGTGCCGGCGAACAGCTTCGACCCGGCGGCGGCCTCGACGGTGTTCCACCCCATGTGCGGAACGACCTCCGCCTGCAGGCGTTCGACGGTGCCGGGCCACTCCCCGCAACCGTCGGTCTCGACGCCGAACTCGATCCCCTTCTCGAAGAGGATCTGCATGCCCACGCAGATGCCCATCACCGGCCGGCCGCCGGCGAGCCGCTCGCCGATGATCCGGTCGCCCTGCACGGCCTTGAGGCCCGCCATGCACGCCTCGTAGGCGCCGACGCCCGGCACGAGGAGGCCGTCGGCGGCGAGGGCGGTCTTCGCGTCCGCGGTCACGGTGACCTCGGCCCCGGCCCGCTCCATCGCGCGATGCGCCGACCGGATGTTGCCGGAGCCGTAGTCGAGGATCGCCACCTTCTTCATGCTCCCCAGCCTAATCGGCCGCGCAGAGGCAGTGCATCGCAGTATTACGCTGGCCGCATGGGGGTCTTCGACAGGGCGGACGAGGGCAGCGAGGAGGCGCTGGCCTATCGCGCCGAACTCGCGGCCGAGAACGACCGCCTTACAGTGAAGGTACTGCCGGTTCTGCTGATCATGATGGGCATCGTCGCCACCTGGGGTGCGATCACCCTGGGCGCGGACGTCGCGCGGGGGCCCGGCGGAGCGGTGCACTGCGAGGGGCGACCGATGGGGCCGACCGACACCTGCTGGATGGTCGTCTCGAAGGGGAACTCGACGTTCGACCTGTACGTGCCCGCCGGCGCGCCTCCCGTCTCAGGCGTCGATGCCCACCGTGCCGCGCTACAGCGCGGGATCTCGACCGCGCCGTCCTCGTACGACTACGCACGCACCCGGAACGTTCGCAAGTCGGAGTACAACAACGACGTCGCCGGGACCGTCCTCTGCTCCCTCACCGGGGCCGGGACCTTCCTCGCCGCCTACTACGTCCGCCGGGGCACCCGAGCCGAGCGAGAGGATGCGGTGTCGGTAGCGGGGTCGGGAGCGACGACGTGACGGACCGCCCGGAGCCGTCGGCGGATGCGGTGCGGCACTGCATCGTCCACGAGGTTGAATCACTGTCGGAGGCGACCGCGTCCACGCTACTGTCGCTCGGCAGCCCACTCCTCACCGACGACCCCGACGACCCGACGCGGGTACGGGCGCTGTTCACGTGGCGCCCCGCTCCCGGGGATCGATCCGGGGGCGCGTACCTCTGGGTGAACCGCCTCACCGACAAGCGGCACGTCGCCCTCGGAATGATGCGGCGCCGGGCCGCGAGCGACCTGTGGTTCGCCGAGCTCGCGGTGCCGCGCGACGTGCTGGCCACCTACCGCGTGCTCCCGTTGCGCGCCGCGGGCGACGCAGGGCCCGAGGAGATCCCACCCCCGCGCGAGCTGCTCCGCCGCGCACGCATCGACCCGCACAACGCTGCGGCGCTGGCCGGCTCGCCGTTCGGATCGCTCCTCGCCGGGCCGGACGCACCCCGGCTCGACGCCTGGACCGCGCCCGCGGCCGCGACGTCCACGGCGCTCGACCGCACCATCGATCTGGGGCCAGTGCCTCTCCGGTATCGACGGTCCGCACCGTCCGGCCCGGGGGCGATGGAACTGCTCATCGCCTTCGACGCCGACACGTGGTTCGACCGGTTCCGGCTGCCCGACGTCCTCGCCGCCTCGGGCCGGCGGTGCGCCGTGCTCGGCATCGACTCCCCCGCCGACCCCGCGGCGCGGCTCCGGTTCCTCGGCGCCCACGACGAGCTGTTCGCGGCGATCACGGACGAGGTCCTTCCCGCTGCGCTACAACGGCTGGACTCCCCGGGCAGGGTGACGATCGCCGGGCAGAGCCTCGGCGGCCTGGCCGCACTCGCGTTCGCGGCGCGGCACCCCAGGCTCGTCGACGAGGTACTCGCGTTCTCCCCCTCCGTCTGGTGGCGCCCCGGCCTCACGGGCCGGCCCGCGGACGTCGCGGCGCGACAGGACTGGATCCACGACCTGATCGCCGCCTCCCCGTCCCGGGCGTTCTCGATCCGGTTGGCGTCCGGGGCCTTCGAGGAGGAACTCACCCCCGCAGTCGCCGACCTCGCGACCACCGCCGGCCGCGCGGGCCACGACGTGGAGCACACCGTCTACTCCGGCGGACACGACGAGGCCCAGTGGGCGGCACTTCTGCTCGAACACCTGGCGGGCGAACCGTAGTACTACGGGATCAGGATGAACTTCCCGATCGGGTGCGCGGCCTTCAGCTCGGTGTGCGCCCGCGCGGCGTCGGCGAGCGGGAACGTCTTGGCGACCGCGTTCACCAGCTTTCCCTCGCCTGCGAGGTCCAGCAGCGGGCCGCGGACCTCGTCGCGAATGCGGGCACTGTCCGGGTCGGGCCCGCCGATCGCGAGGAAGCCGTCCTGCACTGCGCGGCCGAATCCCGCGATGGTCACGATCCGCTTCCGGTCGGCGACGAGGTCGAGGGAGACGTCCGCCGCCTCGTCGGTGCCGACGGTGTCGATGGCCGCGCTCACGCCGTCCGGCGCCAGCGCGCGCACTCGGTCCGCGAGCCCGTCGCCGTATTCGACGGGGGTCGCGCCGAGCCCGCGCAGGTACTCATGGTTGGCGGCCCGCGCGGTGCCGATCACGGTGGCGCCGCGGAGCCGCGCGAGTTGCACCGCCAGCAGCCCGACCCCGCCGGCCGCTCCATGGATCAGCACGGTGTCGCCCGCGGCGACACCGATGCGCTCGACGGCGTCCCACGCCGTCGCGCCCGTGAGCAGCAGCCCGGCGGCGTCCTCCCAGCCCAGATCCGCGGGCTTCGGGAGCACCGCCTGGGCCGACTGGATAGCCGAGGAGGCGTAGACGCCGTCACCCCGGTAGACGACGACCTCGTCGCCGACGGCGATCGGGCCCCTCGGTCCGACGGCGTCGGGACCGACCGCGGTCACCACCCCGGCACCCTCGCTCCCGACGGTCTGCGGCAGCGTCGACGGATCGTCGCCGAACGCTCCGCTGTAGAGCTTGTAGTCGATGGGGTTGACGCCGATCGCCCGGAACTCGACGACCACCTCGCCCGGCCCCGGAGCGGGCAGCTCCCGCTCGATCACCTCGAGGACCTCCGGCCCTCCGAACGCCTGTGCCACCACTACTTTCGCCATGAGTGTTCCAACCGCCGCCGGTCGCCGGCAATTCCGTCTCGAATCACCCCGACCGAAATCCGGTACCGCACGGCTCAGCCGCGCACTACCGTGCGTCGACAGTGATCACTCGACGACCAACAGAACGGATGGAGTGCGCCATGGCTGTGACGCAGCAGCTGGCACGGGTAACACGCGAACACCTCGCGACGTGCTCGCGCTCTGTCGACGTGCTCGATCGGCTGTGCTCGTTCGACGGCCCCGACGAGGACTACCTCGACCTGAACTGGGCGCCCCGCTACATCGCCCGAGCACTCACCCTGTCCGGCTCGCCGGCGGCGGAGGTCGCCCTACTCGACCTCGCGTGGGCGGGTGCGTACGAAGTCAATCCGTCCTATCGGGAGCCGTTCCTCCCCGTCATGGAGGCGCCGCGGGCTATCGGCCCCGACGATGTTCCCGCTGTCGCGAGGCGCCTCGCGTCAATCGACATCAATCACACCGCGCGCGCGATCTCGACCGACCCCGCGCAAGCCGAGCGGGAACTCGGGTTCGAGGCACCGACCGATCCGCGCGGATACATCGCCGATCATTTCCACGCGCTCCGCGACTTCTACGTAGAGGCTGCGGGACGGCGACTCGCGGTGGTCGTCTGGTCGGACTGATCGTCAGATCTCGCGGGCGCCGATCAGGGCGTCGGAGATGATGCCGGTGGCCCGCTGCAGGGCGGGGATCGCGCGGTCGACGAAGTCGGCGCTGAGCCGCGAGACCGGGCCCGAGATGCCGACGGCCATCGGGGTCGGGGCGCCGGGCACCGCCATGGCGTAGCAGCGCACCCCCACCTCCTGCTCCTCGTCGTCGATCGAATAGCCGCGCGCGCGGATCTTCTCCACCTCGGCGAAGACGCCGGACAAGGTGCTCACACTGTTCGCGGTCGGCGCGGGGATCCCGGCCTGGCCGACGAGTTTGACGATGCGTGCGTCGTCGAGCTCGGCGAGCACCGCCTTGCCGACTCCACTGTTGTGCAGGTTGACCCGGCGACCGGCCTCGTTGTTGGTGCGCATGCTGTGCTGCGAAGGAACCTGTCCCGTGTAGATGACCATGTCGCCGTCGAGGACCGCGAGGCTCGCCGTCTCCTCGAGCTCGTCGACCAGCGCCTGGAGCACGGGCACGGCCACGGCGCCGAGCTGGCGGTTGGCGACCTCGCCGAGGCGGATGAGTCGGGGCCCGAGTGCGTACCGCCGGTTGGGCAGCTGCCGGACGTAGCCGATGCCCACGAGCGTGCGGAGCAAACGGTGGATCGTGGGTGGAGGGAGCGGCGTGCCCGCGGACAGTTCGCTCAGCGAGCACTCGCCGCCGGCGCGCCCCATGAGCTCGAGCAACTCGAAAGCGCGCTCCACCGACTGCACACCGGAGGTGGACTTCCCCGCCATGATCGCCTCCCCGAACGTCTGATCGTTTGCTGTTCCAATCCCGACGGTACGCTCACAATTCCATCCTGCGTTCCGTATTGCGGTATTGATTTCGATCCACGGCCGACGAGGCAGGTGAACCACGCCTGCCGACCGAAAGTCATCCGCCACGATACGGAACGGCATTCGAAGCCTCGGCTCGCGACGAAACGCTCTCGATCCACCGGTCTCGTCCGGCAAGCGTTGTCGCCCGGCGGAAGTCGCCGAGAATCGCGCAGAACTTCTCCTTGACAGCCCCCAGGCCGCATGCTTCACTCAACGTGATCGGAATCACATTTCCGATGGGCGGAACGCAAATCTGCGGAGCCCCACGCGATCGCCACCACGCGTCGCCTTCGATCAGCCCCACTTCGCCGCCGCTCCCCGGAGCGCCTGAACGCGACGGGCCCCGCCCGGCGTTTCGGACCGAGAGGACCACCATGACCAGCCAGCAAGAACAGAACGGGGCCGACGAACGCGTCGAGAGCCCGGCGAGTTCGCAGTTCCTGGACCGCTTCTTCGAGATCACCCGCCGCGGCTCGACGATCCCCCGGGAGATCCGGGGCGGCCTCGTCACCTTCGTGGCGATGGCCTACATCGTCGTGCTGAACCCCCTGATCCTGAGCAGCTCGTCCGATGCGCTCGAGGGCAAGCTCGGATTCGTCCAGGTCACCGCCGTGACGGGCCTGACGGCGGGCGTCATCACGATCCTCTTCGGCCTGGTCGCGCGCCTCCCCTTCGCGCTCGCCGCCGGTCTCGGCATGAACTCCTTCCTCGCGGTCGCGGTCGTCAAGGACGTCACGTGGCCGGAGGCGATGGGCCTGGTGATCATCAACGGCGTGATCATCGTGGTACTCGGCGCCACCGGCATCCGGACGGCGATCTTCCGGGCGGTCCCGGCCGAGCTCAAGACCGCGATCACGGTGGGCATCGGCCTGTTCATCGCTTTCATCGGGTTCGTGAACTCGGGTTTCGTCACGCGCACCCCGGCCGGCCCGCCGGTCCAGCTCGGCCACGACGGCTCGATCGAAACGCTTCCCACCGCGATCTTCATCTTCGCCCTGCTGCTGATCGCCGTGCTCATCGCCCGCCGTGTCCCCGGGGCCATCCTCATCGGCATGGTCGTCGCGACCCTCGCCGCGATCGTCGTGCAGCACTTCGCCAAGCTCGGCACTGTCGGCGACCCGACGCACCCCGACCCGAAGGGCTGGAACCTCAGCGCACCTGAGCTGCCCAGCCAGATCGTCGCGCTGCCCGACTTCAGCCTCGTCGGACAGTTCGACCTGTTCGGGGCGTTCGAGCGGGTCGGTGCACTGGCGGCCACGATGCTGGTGTTCACGCTGGTCTTCACCAACTTCTTCGACGCCATGGGCTCGATGACCGGCCTCGCCCGCCAGGCCGGCGTCGGCCAGCCCGACGGGACCTTCCCCCGCATCCGGTCCGCCTTCGTCATCGAAGGCATGGGCGCGGTCGCCGGCGGCGCGACGTCCGGCTCGTCGAACACCGTCTTCGTCGACTCGGCGTCCGGCATCGCGGAGGGCGCGCGCACCGGCCTGGCCGCCTGCGTGACCGGCGTGCTGTTCCTGGGATCGATGTTCTTCGCGCCGCTCATCGGCGTGATCCCGATGGAGGTCGGCGCGGCGGCCCTGGTGGTGGTCGGATCGATGATGGTGGCACAGATCCGGGAGATCGATTTCACCCACTTCTCGGTGGCCCTGCCCGCCTTCCTCACCATCGTCACCATGCCGCTGACCTACTCGATCGCCAACGGCATCGGTGTCGGCTTCATCACGTGGGCCCTCCTGAGCCTCCTCAGCGGTCGCGGACAGAAGGCGCACTGGCTACTGTGGGCGGTCTCGATCGGATTCATCCTCTACTTCGTCCGAGGACCGATCACCGCGTTGATCGGCGGCTGACCTGCAACGACGCAGGGCCGAGCCGGAACGGCTCCCGCATCACACTCCGTGATGCGGAAAGAAGATTCCGAAAAGCTCTTCCCGATGTGACCCCCGTCACCTATCATGAAATGCACTGGATCGTGTTCGCATGGAAAACCAGCGGTCCAGCTCAGCCTCGCAAACCATGCCTGTCGGAACCGCACGCCGCGGTTCAGTAGGGATGCAGCGGTGACCGAAACGCTGACCGGATGTCATGTGACCGTGAACGGTCGATCCCGACCCTTCACCGGCCCGGCACACACGAGTGCCCTCGATTGGCTTCGCGACCAGGGCCTGACCGGCGCGAAGGAGGGCTGCGCCGAGGGTGAGTGCGGCGCCTGCTCGATCCTCGTGGCCCGCCCCGGCGACGCCGACTCCCCGGCCGACCGCACACGCTGGACCGCGATCAACGCCTGCCTCACCCCCGCAGCCGCCCTCGCCGACCAGGAGGTGATCACCTCCGAAGGACTCGGCGCGCCGGACGACCTGCACCCGGTCCAGACCGCCATGGCGCTCCGCGGCGGATCGCAGTGCGGCTACTGCACGCCCGGCTTCATCTGCAGCATGGCGGCCGAGTACTACCGGCCCGACCGGGCCGCGGCCGACGCACCGGAAACAGGAAGCGACGCCTGCCCCGCCCACGACGAGGAGCACGGCCCCAACGGCTTCGACCTGCACTCCCTCTCCGGCAACCTGTGCCGCTGCACGGGCTACCGGCCGATCCGGGACGCCGCCTACGGCCTGCCCTCGGAACCCGCGGCCGACGATCCACTCGCCGCCCGACGTGCTGCAGCAGCCCCCGCCGCCGCCCCGACCGTGGTCGACGGTCCGCAGGGACGGTTCGTCCGGCCCGCCGGACTCGGCGAAGTCCTCGACCTGCTCGCCGGCGAGGACTCCCCCGTCCTCGTCGCCGGATCCACCGATTTCGGCGTCGACGTCAACCTCAAGGGACGGCGCGAGCCCCTCGTGGTCGCCATCGACCGCCTGCCCGAGCTCCGCGAGTTGCGCTGGGAGGAGGACGAACTCGAGATCGGCGCGGCACTGACGCTGTCCGAGATCGAACGCCGCCTCGGTGGGCGCGTCCCCCTGTTGGCCCAGGTCTTCCCGCAGTTCGCGTCCCGGCTGATCCGCAACGCCGCGACGCTGGGCGGCAACCTCGGGACGGGCTCGCCGATCGGCGACACCCCGCCCGCGCTCCTCGCACTCGAGGCCCGCCTCGTCCTGGCCTCGCGCGACGGCGAGCGCACGGTCCCGCTCGCGGACTACTTCACCGGCTACCGCGCGACGGTGCGCCGCCCCGACGAGCTCATCAAGGCGGTCCGGATCCCCCTGCCACTGAGCCCGCTCACCGCGTTCCACAAGATCGCCAAGCGCCGCTTCGACGACATCTCCAGCGTCGCGGTCGCCTTCGCGCTGACCGTGGACGCCGGCACGGTCACCCGCGCCGCCATCGGGCTCGGCGGCGTGGCGGCGACCCCGCTCCGTGCGACCGCGACCGAGCAGGCGCTCGTCGGGCGCCCCTGGTCCGAGGACACCGTGCACGCCGCCGCCGAGGTGCTGCGCGCGGAGGGCACCCCGATGGACGACCACCGGGCCTCCGGGCGCTACCGGGTGGCCATGCTGGGCCGCTCGCTCGAGAAGCTGCACGCCGAGACCACGGCCCGAGAGGAGCTGTCATGAGCCACCTGTCCGAGCGCCCCGCGAACCCCGTCGTCGGGCTCGACGTCCCGCACGAGAGCGCGGCCCTGCACGTGAGCGGTGCCGCCCTCTACACGGACGATCTCGTCGGCCGCACGCCCGGCGCACTGCACGCGCACCCGGTCCAGGCCGACTGCGCCCACGCCCGGATCCTCTCGATCGACACCGCTCCCGCGCTGCGGGTACCGGGCGTCGTCCGCGTCCTGACCGCCGCCGACGTCCCCGGCGTGAACGACGCCGGCGTCAAGCACGACGAGCCGCTGTTCCCCGAGGACGAGGTCATGTTCTTCGGGCACGCGGTGTGCTGGGTGCTCGGCGAGACGCTGGAGGCGGCCCGACTGGGCGCCGCGGCGGTGAAGCTCGAGCTCGAGCCGCTCCCCTCTCTCATCTCGCTGGGCGACGCCATCGGGGCGGAGAGCTTCCACGGTGCCCGTCCGACGGTCCGACGCGGCGACCTCGACGCCGGCTTCGCCGACGCGGTGCACGTGTACACCGGCGAGTTCGAGTTCGCGGGCCAGGAGCACTTCTACCTGGAGACCCACGCCTCCCTGGCCCAGGTCGACGAGAGCGGCCAGATCTTCGTCCAGTCCAGCACCCAGCACCCGTCGGAGACGCAGGACATCGTGGCGCACGTGCTGGGCCTGCCCAGCAACGCCGTGACGGTGCAGTGCCTGCGGATGGGCGGCGCGTTCGGCGGCAAGGAGATGCAGCCGCACGGCTTCGCCGCCATCGCCGCACTCGGCGCCACGCTCACGGGTCGGCCGGTGCGCTTGCGGCTGGACCGCACGCAGGACATGACCATGTCGGGCAAGCGGCACGGCTTCCACGCCACCTGGCGGGTCGGCTTCGACGCGGCCGGCCTAATCACGGCCCTCGAATCCACCCTCACGGCGGACGGCGGCTGGAGCCTCGACCTCTCCGAGCCGGTGCTCGCTCGCGCGCTGTGCCACATCGACAACGCCTACTGGATCCCCAACATCGCGGTGCACGGACGGATCGCGAAGTGCCACAAGACCTCGCAGACCGCGTTCCGCGGCTTCGGCGGGCCGCAGGGCATGCTCGTCATCGAGGACATCCTCGGCACCTGCGCCCCGCGCCTCGGCCTGTCCGCGCGGGAACTCCGGCGCCGCAACTTCTACGGCGACGACCAGACGACGCCGTACGGCCAGCCCGTCCGCCACGCCGACCGCGTCCGGACCGCGTGGGAGCAGGTCATCACCACCGGCGAGGTCGAGGCCCGCGAGGCGGAGATCGCCGCGTTCAACGCGACGCACCCGAACGTCAAGCGCGCCCTCGCCCTGACTCCGGTCAAGTTCGGGATCTCCTTCAACCTCACCGCCTTCAACCAGGCCGGCGCCCTCGTGCTGGTCTACAAGGACGGCTCCGTCCTGATCAATCACGGCGGCACCGAGATGGGGCAGGGGCTGCACACCAAAATGCTGCAGGTCGCCGCGACCACGCTCGGCGTCCCCCTGTCGCGCGTCCGCCTGGCTCCGACGCGGACGGACAAGGTGCCCAACACCTCCGCCACCGCCGCGAGCTCCGGCGCCGACCTCAACGGCGGCGCGGTGAAGAACGCGTGCGAGCAGATCCGCGACCGCCTCGCCGGCGTCGCCGCGTCACTCATCGGCACGAATCCCTCCGACGTGCGGTTCAGCGAGGGGACCATCAGCGGGCTCGGCGCCTCCGCGCAGAAGCTCAGCTGGGAGGAGGTCGTGCACGCCGCCTACTTCCAGCGGGTGCAGCTCTCCGCCTCCGGCTACTACCGGACGGAGGGACTGCACTGGGACGCCAAGGCGATGCAGGGCGTGCCCTTCAAGTACTTCGCCTACGGGGTGGCGGCGAGCGAGGTCGAGGTCGACGGGTTCACCGGCGCGTACCGCCTGCGCCGCGTGGACATCGTCCACGACGTGGGCGACTCCCTCTCGCCGATGATCGACATCGGCCAGATCGAGGGCGGGTTCGTGCAGGGCGCCGGCTGGCTCACGCTGGAGGATCTGCGCTGGGACGAGAGCGACCGCCCCACCCGCGGCCGCCTGCTCACACAGTCGGCGAGCACGTACAAGCTGCCGAGCTTCTCCGAGATGCCACCCGACTTCCGGGTCTCGCTGCTGGACAAGGCGCACGAGGACGGTGCCGTCTACGGCTCGAAGGCCGTCGGCGAGCCCCCGCTCATGCTCGCCTTCTCCGTCCGCGAGGCGCTGCGCCAGGCGGCGGCCGCGTTCGGCCCGCCCGGGACCGCCGTGGAGCTGGCCTCCCCTGCGACGCCGGAGGCGGTGTACTGGGCGGTCGAGGCCGCGCGTTCCGCCGGTCCCGAGCGGAACGGTCACCGTCGGACCCCCGTCCCGGCGGCCGGAACCGCCTCCGCGGCGCCGGCCCCCGCGCCTCTCGGCTGAGCCCGCCATGACCTGGCTGGGCGACGCCGCCCGCCTGCGTCGGCAACGCGTCCCCGCGGTCCTGATCACTCAGATCGGGGTCCGCGGGCACGCTCCGCGCGAGGCGGGCGCCAAGATGATCGCCACCGCCGACGGCGAATTCGGCACGATCGGCGGCGGCAATCTCGAACTGACGGCGATCGACCGGGCCCGCGAGATGCTGCGCGACGCGGTCGCGACGCCCGAGACGCTCACGCTGCGCCTGAACGACAAGGCCCGCAATCAACACGGGCGCCAATGCTGTGGAGGCGAGGTGGTTCTCCTGTTCGAGCCGCTCCCGGTGGTACCGGCGGTCGCGATCTTCGGGGTGGGCCACGTCGGCCTCGAACTCGCGCGGATCCTGTCCCGCCACGACGTCGAGCTGTACCTCACGGACTCGCGACCCGAGCAGATCGAGGCCGCCGGCGCCCTGGAGCCCGGCGAGGCCACCGTGCACCTGCGGCGTTCGATGCTGCCCGAGGAGGTCCTCGAGGACCTCCCGACGGGCTGCCACGTCCTGATCATGACCCACGATCACGCCGAGGACTTCAGCCTGTGCGACCAGGTCCTGCGCACCCCGGGCCTGGGCAGCGTCGGCCTCATCGGCTCCGCCGCGAAGTGGGCCCGCTTCCGCGCCATGCTCGCCGAGGCCGGACACGACGCCGCGGCCATCGACACCATTCAATCCCCCATCGGGCTGAGCTCCCTGGGCGGCAAGCATCCGGCGACCATCGCCGTCAGCGTCGCCGCCGACCTGCTCGTCCGGTTCCCCTCAGCCGTTCAAGGAGACCACTCATGATCATCTACCGCGCTCAGGTGCTCGACACTCCCGAAAGCCCCTTCGCCGGAGGCATTCTCCGTTCCGCCGACGACGCCGGACTCGCCGTCCGGGACGGCGAGATCATCGATCGGGGCGAGTTCCGGACGATCGCCGACCGCTATCCCGAGGCGGAGGTCGTCGACCTCCGGGACGGTGTCCTGCTCCCCGGCTTCGTGGACACCCACGTCCACTACCCCCAGGTCCGCGCCATCGGCGGCCTCGGGATGCCGCTCCTGGACTGGCTCGACCAGTGCGCGCTCCCCGAGGAGTGCAAGCTCGAGGACCCGGAGTACGCCCGCACCATCGCGGGCGAATTCCTGGCGGGTCTCACCGCGGCGGGAACCACCACCGCGCTGGTCTTCGGCTCGCACTTCGCCGACGCGGTGGACGCCCTCTTCGCCGAGGCCGATCGGGTCGGGGTCCGCGTCACCGCGGGACTCGTCACCAGCGACCACAACCTGCCCGAGCCCCTGCTCAGCACGCCGGAACGGACGTACGACGAGGGCCGCAAGCTCGCCGAGCGATGGCACGGGCACCGTCGATTGCGGTACGCGGTCACGCCCCGGTTCTCGTACTCGACGACGCCCGCCATGCTCGCCAGCGGCGCCGCGCTCATGCAGGACGTGCCGGGCCTATGGTTCACGTCCCACATCAACGAGAATCCCGCAGAGATCGCGGCGGTGATCGAGCAGTTCCCCGGGTCGCCGAACTACCTCGACACCTATCACCGTCACGGGCTCATCCACGAGCGGTCGGTGTTGGCGCACAACGCGCATCCGACCGATCCCGAGCTCGCGCTGCTGGCGAGCGCGGGCGCCGCGGTGGCGCACTGCCCGACGTCCAACTCGGCTCTCGCCAGCGGATCGTTCCCACTGCGGCGCCACCTCGAACACGGCGTCCAGGTGGCCCTCGGCTCGGACGTGGGCGCGGGCAGCGGCTTCTCCCTGTTCAAGGAGGGACTGCAGGCGTACTTCATGCAGCAGCTCCTGATGTCCGACGGGGTGCCGCTCACCGCCGCCCACCTGCTGTACCTCGCCACCCGGGCGGGCGCGAGCGCGCTCGGCCTGGACGACGTCGGCGACCTCTCGACAGGGAGCCAGTTCGACGCCATCCTGGTGCGCCCCCACAACGGCCAACCGCTCGACGTGTGCCTGCGGCACGCGGCCTCGGCGGAGAACGCCCTCGCGAAGATCTTCTCCCTGGCCACCCCCGCGGACGTCGCGCGCGTGTGGATCGGCGGGGACGAGGTCGCGGCCTAGGGCGAAGCGGTCGGACGACGTCGCGAATATCCTTGTGCGAAGCACAGGACCGGCGTAGACTCCACCATACGGAATTTCTTTTCCATTCAGCTCTGACGGAGGACCCATGCCCAGCCGCTCGCTCTCCGACGACGCCCTGGCCTCGATCGATCGCCGCCTGGCCGACACCGATGCGCTCCTGGCCCGCGAATTCCCCGGAGACGACGGTCGCCGGCAGCCCGTGCACACCGTCTACCTGCCGGCCGACCGATTCACACCCGAGACGACTCGGGAGTGGGGCGAGCAGGCCTTCGCGGCGGCCGACGCCGCCGGCGGCCTGGACGAGGTCGCCCGCACCCTGGGCCTCGACGACCGAGATCTCCCGGATCTGGTGCGGCGCAAGCTGACCGAGGAGCCGATCGAGGACATCCGGCTCGATTTCGAGGACGGCTACGGCGACCGCGGCGACGACGCCGAGGACGCCGACGTGGCCCGCGCCGTCGACGCGGTGACGAAGGCCGTGGCCAACGGGTCGACGGCCCCGTTCATCGGCATCCGCTTCAAGTGCTTCGAGGCGCCCACCCGCGCCCGCGGACTTCGGACCCTCGACCTGTTCGTCAGCGGTCTCGTCGCGGCCGGCCCGCTGCCCGAGGGACTCACCATCACGCTGCCGAAGGTGACCACGGCCGGCCAGGTGGAGGCGATGGTCGACGCGAGCCGCGGCCTCGAGACCGCACTGGGCCTGGGCGAGCGCCGGCTCCGCTTCGAGGTGCAGGTGGAGACGCCGCAGGTGATCCTCGGGGCCGACGGCACCGCACCCGTCGCCACCCTGCTGCACGCCGCCGACCGGCGGGTCACCTCCCTGCACTACGGCACCTACGACTACTCCGCCTCGCTCGGCATCGCCGCGCAGTACCAGTCGATGGAACACCCCGCCGCGGACCACGCCAAGAACGTCATGCAGCTGGCCGTCGCCGGAACGGGCGTGCACCTCTCGGACGGCTCCACGAACATCCTGCCGATCGGCGATCCCGCCCACGTGGCCGACGCCTGGCGCCTGCACGCGCGGCTGGTGCGCCGCCACCTCGAGCGCGGCATCTACCAGGGCTGGGATCTGCACCCGGCTCAGCTCGTCACGCGGTTCCTCGCGACCTACGCCTTCTGCCGCGACGGCTTCCCCGCCGCCGCGACCCGGCTGCGGAACTACGTGCACCGCATCGACTCCGCGATCCTCGACGAGCCGGCGACGGCCCGCGCGCTCGCGTCCTTCATCCATCGCGGCGTGACCTGCGGGGCGGTCACCGCCGCCGAGGTCGCGTCCGCCGCCGAGGTCACCGTCGAGACGGTGCGCGACCTCGCCCTGAACCGCCCCACCATCACCCAGCCCGAGGAGACCCGATGAGCTCGTCCGCCCCCGTCTACTACTCGCCGCAGGGCGGCCACCCGCCGCAGACGGACCTGCTCACGGATCGCGCCATCGTCACCGAGGCCTACACCGTGATCCCGCGCGGCGTCATGCGCGACATCGTGACCTCGGTCTTCCCGGGCTGGACCAACACCCGCGCGTGGGTGCTCAACCGCCCCGTCGCGGGCGGCTCGACGACCTTCGCGCAGTCCATCGTCGAGGTCTCCCCCGGCGGCGGCTCGGAGGCGCCGGAGCCGCAGCCCGAGGTCCAGAGCTTCCTCCTCGTCACGCAGGGCACCCTGCAGGTGACGATCGACGACGAGGCGCACACCCTCACCGAGGGCGGCTACGCGTACATCCCCGCGGGCACGTCCTGGTCGGTAGCCAACACGTCCGACGGTGCCGCCGTCTTCCAGTGGGTCCGCAAGCGCTACGAGCCGCTCGCCGGGCACACGCCGAAGGTCGCCGTCGGCAACGAGCGCGACATCGAGCCCTCGCCGATGCCGGGCACCGACAACAAGTGGCGCACCACCCGGATCCTCGATCCGCAGGACCTGGCGTACGACATGCACTGCAACATCGTGACGTTCGAGCCGGGCGCGTCGATCCCGTTCGCCGAGACCCACGTCATGGAGCACGGCCTGTACGTCCTCGAGGGCAAGGCCGTCTACCGCCTCAACGGCGACTGGGTCGAGGTGCAGGAGGGCGACTACATGTCGCTGCGCGCCTTCTGCCCCCAGGCCTGCTACGCCGGCGGACCGTCGAACTTCCGCTACCTGCTCTACAAGGACGTCAACCGCCAGATCGTCCTGTAGCGAGCCGATACGTGAAGTGCCCCTCCCGGCTTGCGGGCGGGGCCCGTCACTGTGGAGCGGAGGTCCGTAGGGTCAGGACAGGGTCGCCGCGGCACGCACGAGTGCCTCGCGTAGGCGCAGGGTGTTCGCGTCGAGCTCCTCCTGGACCCGCTCCTGGCTGACGGGCCACGGGGTCTCGGCGATGACGTCGTGATCGGTGACCAGCGCGACGCAGGCGTAGCCCATGCCGAGCTCGCGGGCCAGCGCCGCCTCCGGGTACGGGGTGGTCGACACGACGTCCCAGCCCTGCGCCGCGTACCAGCGGGACTCGGCCGCAGTCGAGAACCGCGGGCCCCGGATCGCCACGACCACACCGCCATCGGCGACGACCCAGCGCTGGTCGCGGAGCGCGTCGATCGCGGCGGCGCGGGTCGGTTCGGAGAAGGGCTGCGCGAACGAGACCCGGACGTCCTCGTCGTCGTGGAAGGTGTCGTCGGTGCGCCCGGTCCGGTCGACGAGCTGGTCCGGGACCACGACGGTGCCGACGCCCACCGCGGGGTCGAAGGCTCCGGCGGGCGTGGCGGCGAGGATGTGCCGCACGCCGAGGTGGTGCAGCGCCCAGATGTTGGCGCGGTGATTGATCTTGTGCGGCGGGATGGTCCGCTCGCGGCCGGACCGCGTCAGGTACGCGACGCGCCGGCCGTGCGCGCTCCCGATCACCACGTCGTCCGACGGCGCGCCGTAGGGCGTGTCCACCGGGTATGCGCGGGCGTCGTCGAGGAGCCCGTAATAGCCCCAGCTGCCGAGGATCGCGACCGTGGCCTCGGGACCAGCCGGAGCGGTGGTGTCAGACATTCTTCGCTCCTTCGGCGTCGACGGTCGTCTCGGCGCCGGTCGCGGCCGGCGATATCGCATCGGCACGCGGCGGGAACGCGGCCGCGCCGTGGCCGGGGTGCGCGCGCACGTCGTCGGGATCGTCGACGACGAGCGTGCCCTCCAGGACCGCCTTCATCTTCTCCGTGTCGAGCAGGCCCTCCCACCGCGCGATGACGAAGGTGGCGAGGCAGTTGCCCAGCAGGTTGGTCGCCACACGCATCGAGTCCATGAGGCGGTCGGCGCCGAGGAGCAGGGCGACCGCGGCCACCGGGAAGGCACCGACCGCAGCGGCCGTGGCGGACAACGCCACGAACGCGGAGCCCGGGACGCCGGCCATCCCCTTGGAACTGAGGATCAGGATTCCCATGATCGTGATCTGCTGCCCCACGCTGAGGTCCACGCCGACCGCCTGCGCGAGGAACATCATCGACAGCGAGAGGTAGATCGCCGCGCCGTCCAGGTTGAACGAGTAGCCGGTCGGGATCACCAGACCGACCACCGATCGGTCGCAGCCCGCCGCGTCCAGCTTCTTGATGATCGACGGCATCACGGCCTCGGACGACCCCGTGCCCAGCGCGAGCATGAACTCCTCGCGGCAGTACTTGAGGAACTTCCACGTACTCACACCGGTGATGAGACGCACCGCCACCGCGAGGATGAGGATGAAGACGACGGCGGCGCCGTAGCACGCGAGCACCAGCATGCCGAAGGACTTGAGCGAGTCGGCGCCGTAGTTCCCCACGGTGAAGGCCATCGCGCCGAACGCACCGATCGGCGCCAGATACATGATGTAGCTGACGATCCGGAAGATCACGTGCATCGCCTGGTCGATGACCTCGAGCAGGACGGGTTGGACCTTCTCGCTGATCGCCGCGAGCGCCACGCCGAAGAGCACCGCGAACAACAGCACCTGGAGCAGGTTGTTCTTCGCGAAGGCGTCGACCACGGAGGTCGGGATGATGTTCATGACGAAGTCGACGCCGCCCGGCAGGGTCTCGCCGTGCGTCTTCTCATCGAGCGCACTCGCGTCGAGGGTCGACGGGTCGATGTTCAGGCCCTCGCCCGGGCGGACGACGTTGCCGACCACGAGCCCCAGCGCGAGCGCGAACGTGGTGCACACCGTGAACCACAGCAGGGCCTTCGCACCGATCTTGCCGAGAGCGGCCATACTGCCGACCTTGGCGATACCGGTCACCACCACGAGGAAGATCAGCGGCGACACCAGCATCTTGATGAGCTTGATGAAGCCCTGGCCCAGCGGAGCGAGGTGGTCCGAGAATCCCGGGAAGAAGATGCCCGTGGCGATTCCGGCTGCGATGCCGATCAACACCTGGACGAACAGGGATCTGTACCAGCGCTTCTTCTTCGGCGCCTCAGTCGTGGTCATGTGCATCCCTTCGCCGGAATGTGGCGCGGCCGTCCTGCTTCTCGAACGACTACCCGATAGGAGCTTCAGTTCTGGAAGGGCCAGCCCGTCACGACCTTGGGGCGCGGCGGGGCGTAGGTGCGCACCTTGGAGGTCTTCAGGCCCATGCGTACGAGCCCCTCGGCGATCGTCACGGCGGAGCGCACCCCGTCGACGATGGGGACGCCCGTCGCGGCGGAGACCTTCTCCTCCAGCTCCGCCATGCCGCCGCACCCGAGGCAGATGACCTCGGCGTGGTCGCGCTCGACGGCCTCCCGCGCCTGGGCGACGATGGCCTCGACGGCCCGCTCGGGCTCGGACTCCAGCTCGAGCACGCCGAGACCCGACGCGCGCACCGACGCGCAGCGGGCGTCGAGTCCGGCCAGCTTGAGCCGGTCCTCGATGAGCGGGACCGTGCGGTCGAGAGTCGTGACGACGGAGTACTTGTGGCCCAGGTACATCGCGGTCGACGCCGCAGCCTCGGTGATGTCCACGACGGGCACCTCTAGCAGCTCCTGCAGCCCCTCGCGGCCGTGCTCGCCGTAGCCCGCCTGGATCACCGCGTCGTAGGGACCCTCGTAGCGCGTGATCGCGTCCATGACGGCGATCGCGGCGAGGTAGGACTCGAAGTTCCCCTCGCACGAGTCCGCGCCGAAGCGCGGCGTGATACCGACGATCTCGGTGCCGGGCGAGGCCGCGGAGCGCGCCGACTCGGCGATCGCGGCCGTCATGGACTCCGTGGTGTTGACGTTGGCGACGAGGATGCGCATCGCGGGACTCCTAGTGCTTGCTGGGGACGGCGATCGGCTCGCCGGAGACGTCGACGAACGGGCCCTTGCGGTCGGCCACCACGAGGTAGACGAGCGCGCCGAGGCCGGCTCCGATGAACCACGAGTAGTTCGAGACCACGTGGAAGGCGGGCACGAAGGCCATGAGCAGCGCGGCGCCGGCAGTGGGAACGAGCGCGATGACGGCGCGCGGGTTCACGCCACCCTTGTAGAAGTACGGCGCGTCGGGCAGGTCGCAGTACAGGTCGGGCACGTTGACCTTCGACTTGCGGATCAGCCAGTAGTCGGCCATGACGATGCCGAACAGCGGGCCGAGGAGCGCGCCGAGTCCCCCGAGGAAGTACGTGATGACGGCGGGCGAGTTGTACAGGTTCCAGGGCAGGATGATCAGGCCGATCACGCCCGAGATGAGGCCCGCACTGCGGAAGTTCAAGTGCTTCGGGAACAGGTTGTTGAGCGCGTAGATCGGGGCGACGAAGTTCGCCATCAGGTTCACCGCCACGGTGAGCACGAGCAGCGCGAGGCACGCGAGGACGAGCAGCAGCGTGTTCGGCACCGTCTGGACGATGTCGGCGGGCGACTCGATGACCTGTCCGTTGATCTTGAACTGGGCGCCGGCCAGCGTGATCACGATGGCGCCGAACAGCAGCATGTTGAGCGGGATGCCGAAGAAGTTGCCGCGCACGATGGACTTCTTGGACGTCGCGTTACGGGTGAAGTCGCAGAAGTTGAGGACGAAGGTGCCGTAGATCGCGACCCAGAGGCTGGCGCCACCGACGATCTGCAGCCACATGTCGAGTCCCGTCGTGGACTCCGGCGTGGTCCATGCGATGGACCAATCGGCCTTGCTGAGCATCCAGACGGCCAGAGCCGCCATGGTGACCAGGATGACCGGCCCCGCGAAGGCCTCGTACTTGCGGATCATCTCCATGCCGTAGCTGACGATGACGAGCTGAATCGCCCACAGGACCAGGAAGGAGATCCAGCCGAGGGTGGAGAGTCCGAGGAAGCGGTTCTCATCGAGAGTCGCCGCGCCCGGAGCGACCGCGACGATCATGATGCGCAGCACCACCGAGGCGAGGTAGGTCTGGATGCCGAACCAGGCGATCGCGACGACACCGCGGATCAGCGCGGGGATCTGCGCCCCGCGGATGCCGAAGGAGATGCGGCTCATGACCGGGAAGGGCACACCCGTCTTCTCCCCCATGAAGCCGGAGAAGTTGAGCAGGACGAACAGGAACACGCCGCCGAGGCCGAGGGCCAGCAGGATCTGCCACCCGCCGAGGCCCAGCGCGAACAGGCCGATCGCGAAGGCGTAGTTGCCGAGGCTGTGCACGTCGTTCGCCCATAGGGTGAAGATGTTGTAGCCGCCCCACGTGCGGCCCGCCCGTTTCGTCGGCGCGAGGTCCTGGTTGTAGAGGCCGGCGCTGAGCCGGTTCAGCGCGTCCACGTCGGGAACGTCGGCGACGTCCGCGTCACCGAGCCGGATCGGATTCGCCTGCGCCGCGACGCGGGGGGTGAGTTCTTCTGTCATGCTGGGCCTTCGTTCTTGCTGGCTGACCGCTCGAATCTTTTCCGTTGTGCGGAAATGGTGTTCCACTGGTAGCGATAAGTAAGACCTATCTCAGCCACTCTGTCAAGGCCCATGTCGCATGTCGGAATATGATCGCTACACACCGGAAACACCGATCTTGACGAGTGGCGCAGGTCACACCTAGTGTGGCCCCAGGATCGAGACGAAATTCCGCGACTCGGAATTTCTAGCGAAGGAGAACCTGCATGAGCACCGACACCGCCGAGTACGACCTGGTGGTCCGCGGCCGCCGCATCGTCACGACCGCCGGGACGGTGGCGCGCGAGGTCGGCATCCGGGACGGCCGGGTGGTCGCCATCGAGCCGCTCGGCAACGGCCTGACCGGCCGCGAGGTCGTCGAGCTGACCGACGATCAGGTGATGATCCCCGGCCTCGTCGACACGCACGTACACGTCAACGAGCCCGGGCGCACCGAGTGGGAGGGCTTCGAGTCCGCCACCAAGGCCGCTGCCGCGGGTGGCGTCACCACGCTCGTCGACATGCCGCTCAACTCCATCCCGCCCACCGTCGACCGCGAGGCCCTGCGCATCAAGCGCGAGGTGGCCGGCCCCAAGGCCCACATCGACGTCGGCTTCTGGGGCGGCGCCGTCCCGGGCAACAAGGGCGAGCTGCGCGGGCTGCACGACGACGGCGTGTTCGGCTTCAAGTGCTTCCTGCTGCACTCGGGTGTCGACGAGTTCCCCCACCTCACCGCCGATGAGATGGAGGAGGACATGGCCGAGCTGGCCACGTTCGACTCGCTGATGATCGTGCACGCCGAGGACTCGCGCGCCATCGACCACGCACCGGAGCCCGAGGGCGACAAGTACTCGAAGTTCCTCGCCTCCCGCCCCCGCGGCGCGGAGAACGTGGCCATCGCCGATGTCATCGAGCGCGCCCGCTGGACCGGGGCGCGAGCGCACATCCTGCACCTCTCCTCGTCGGACGCGCTGCCGATGATCGCGACCGCCCGCCGCGACGGGGTCAAGCTCACGGTCGAGACCTGCCCGCACTACCTCACGCTGCTCGCCGAGGAGATCCCCAACGGCGGCACCGCCTTCAAGTGCTGCCCGCCGATCCGCGAGGCCTCGAACCGGGAACTCCTGTGGCAGGGCCTGCTGGACGGAACCATCGACTGCATCGTCTCCGACCACTCCCCCTCGACTATCGACCTCAAGGACGTCGAGAACGGCGACTTCGGCGTGGCCTGGGGCGGCGTCGCGTCGTTGCAGCTGGGCCTGCAGCTCATCTGGACCGAGGCCAAGAAGCGCGGGATCTCCCTCGAGCAGGTCCTCGAGTGGATGTCGGCGAACCCGGCGAAGCTGGCCGGCATGACCCGCAAGGGCCGGATCGCCCTCGGCTTCGACGCCGACTTCGCGATCTTCGAGCCGGAGGCCGCGCAGGTCGTCGACGTGCACCACCTGCACCACAAGAACGCGATCTCACCGTACGACGGCCGCGCCCTCGCCGGCGTGGTCAGCGGAACGTGGCTCCGCGGCGAGAAGATCGACTTCGAGACCCCCCACGGTCGCCTGCTCCGCCGCGGCGAGGCCTGACCTCCGGCTCCCCGGCTACGGACGACTCGCCAAGATCCGGCTCAGGTAGTCCGGGGTGCCTTCGATCCGCTGTAGGTGCGGGTACCGCAGGCCGCCGTGGTAGTCGATCTCGACCGTCCGCGTCTGGTCGAAGTCCTTCACCTGCAGCCGGATCGGGGCGGGGTTCGTCTTGGCCGCCTCGATCGCGGTCTGCATCGTGGCCTGGGAGTACGCGGCGTCGTTGACCGACAGCACCGTCATCCCCGTCCCGACCTTCGCCTTGAACGCGGGTCCGTCCCACCGCACATCGGTGACCTTGCCCGTCGCGGACACGTTGAGGCCGATCGAGTAGGTGTAGTTGGCGGCACCCTCCGCCGCCTTCTTCTGCTCCGCCAGGAAGGGGCCGGGGTTGTTGTCGTAGACCAACTTCCACCCCGTCTTCTCGACGCTCGAGGCGAACGACTCCTTGCCGTCGAGGCGATCGCGCAGGTACGTCGCCCAGTCGTCGGCGACCACACCGTTCAGCGTCGCGACGACCTTGTCGAAGTCGTAGGTGTTCTGCGTCTTCCACGTCTCGGCGTCGACGCCGAAGAAGGCGCGGGCGAAGTCGTCGAGCGACTTCGTGTCGCCCGTCAGTTCGCGGATGCGCGCGTCCACGCCCAGCCACACGAGCTGACCGCCCTGGTAGTAGTCCTCGCTGAGCTGCCAGGACCGGTACGGCTTGGTGCGGCGCTGCGCGATGATCGGATCGTTCGTGGTGTCCTGCAGGCTCCGCCAGCTCAGGCCCGGGCGGCCGTCGGTGTACGTGGCGACCACGGATGCCAGCGCATCGCGGGAGACCTCCGCCGGCCGCAGCCCCGCCCGACCGGTCAGCACGTTGCCCCAGTACTGGGTCTGACCCTCGTACACCCACATCAGGCTGTCCTGCATGGGCGTGTTGAAGTCGGGCGTCCACAGGTCGGCCGGGCGCCGGAACTTGCCGTTCCACGAGTGCGTGTACTCATGGCCGAGCAGATCGTCGCTCCCCACCGCGGGGTTCCACCCCGTGAAGTAGTCGGTCGGCTCGCCGTTCTCGCTGGACCGCTGGTGTTCGAGCCCGTTGGAACTGAGCTGATCGGAGAGCGAGAGCAGGAAGTCGTAGTGATCGTAGTGCTGCGATCCGTACAGCTTGATCGCCTGCGCGACGAGCGCCCGGTGCTGCTCGATGTGCTCGGGCTTGGCCTCGAGCTGCTCCGGCGCGTCGGCGAAGACCTGGAGCCGCACCGGGACCTCGGCGCCCGGGGCCAGGTCGATCTGCTTGTGGAAGCGGCCCGCGTAGACCGGCGAATCGACGAGCACGTCGAGCGGAACCGTCCGGTAGTCGACGGTGTCGCCGCGTCGGCCGGAGACGTCCAGCGCGGTGCCGGCCTCGAATCCCGGCGGGTAGGTGACGCTCGCGGTGAACGGGATCTCGCTCGCGGGCTTCCCCGCCGGGTACAGGACGACCGCGTTCCACTGCAGGTTGAGCATGTTCGGCGTCATCACGACGCGGCCCTGGGTGCTGTCGGTGGGCGTGAGGTACGAGAACGCCGCGTCCAGGGTGTCGACGCCGTCGGGCACCGTCACCTTCAGCGCGTAGACGTTGAGCGGATCACGCTTCCAGTCCAGCTTCTTCCCGCCACCGGAGAACGAGATGCCCGCGATCTTGTCGATCGGGCCGGAGGGTGAGTGATTACCCGGCAGCCACTGCGGGTAGAGCAGGGTCACCTCGCCCGCGCTGACGGGGATGGATTGCTTCACCCCGATGATGCGCTGCGGCAGATTGGTGACGTCCACCGATACCGAAACCGGCTTCTGCTCCCCTGCGTCCTTCCCCGAGCGGTCCGGCGACCCGCAGGCCAGCAGGCCCGCCAGGAGGACGATCACGATGCTGACGGCGCTGACGCCTCGAACCTTGGACATCCGCACTCCCGACTTCCCGCGAACAATTTTGTTGATCCTACAAAATTGTTTGCGGCCTCGCCCTCCGAAAGGACGGGGTCGCCGCAGCGGGTCCGGACGCCTGCGCGGCGCCCGGCGCGTGGGATCCGCTAGAGCGTGCCCTTGGTCGACGGGACGCCGGTGACCCGCGGGTCCGGCTCCACGGCTGCGCGCAGGGCGCGGGCGACGGCCTTGAACTCGGCCTCGGTGATGTGGTGCGGGTCGCGGCCGTACAGGACGCGCACGTGCAGCGCGATCCGGGCGTTCATCGCCAGGGACTCGAAGACGTGACGGTTGATCACCGTCGAGTACGGGACGCCCGGGTAGCCGCCGATCACGGAGCTGACCAGGTACTCCGGCTCGCCCGTGTGCACGGCGTAGGGGCGGCCGGAGACGTCGACGGAGGCGTGCGCGAGCGTCTCGTCCATGGGGATGAAGCAATCGCCGAAGCGGCGGATGCCCTTCTTGTCCCCCAGCGCCTCGCCGATCGCCTGGCCGAGCACGATCGAGGTGTCCTCGACGGTGTGGTGGGCGTCGATCTCGATGTCGCCCTTGGCCTGCACGGTGAGGTCGAAGCTGCCGTGCTGGCCGAAGGCGGTGAGCATGTGGTCGAAGAACGGGACGCCGGTGGCGATGTCGGTGACGCCGGTGCCGTCGAGGTTGAGCTCCACCACGATCGAGGACTCCCTCGTGGTGCGCTCGATACGGGCGATGCGGTCGGTCATGCGGTCACTCACTTCTGCTCGGGCGCCAGCTTCTCGCTGATCGCGAGGAAGGCGTCGTTCTCGTGGTCCAGCCCCACCGACACGCGCAGGTGCCCCGGGATGTGCATGTCGCGCACCAGGACCCCGCCGTCGAGGTAGGTGCGCCAGGCGGCGGCCTCGTCCGCGAAGCCGCCGTACAGGATGAAGTTGGCGTGCGATTCGATCACGTCGTAGCCGAGCTCCCGCAGCCGCGCGGAGATCCGGTCGCGCTCGGCCGACAGGTGCGCCACCGACGCCAGCGTCTCCGCGCGATGGTCGATCGCGGCGATCGCCGCGGCCTGCGTGAACACAGACAGGTGGTACGGCAGCCGCACGAGCTGGATCGCCCCGACGATGGCCGGCGCGGCCACCAGGTAGCCCACGCGCCCGCCCGCGAAGGCGAAGGCCTTGCTCATGGTGCGGCTCACGATGAGCTTCCCGGCGAAGCGGTCCAACAGCCGCACCGCCGACGGCCCGGCGCTGAACTCGCCGTAGGCCTCGTCGACGATGACGATGCCCGGCGCCGCCTCGATCAGCCGGATCAGGTCGTCCTCGGCGATGAGATGCCCCGTCGGGTTGTTCGGGTTCGTCAGGAACAGGACGTCGGGACGCATCTCGTCGATCGCGCCCACGGCGTAGTCCACGTCGAGCGCGAAGTCCGCGGTGCGCTTCCCCGGGATCCAGTGCGTATCGGTACCGTCCGAGATGATCGGGTGCATCGAGTAGCTGGGCACGAAACCCATCGCGGTGCGCCCGGGACCGCCGAACACCTGCAGCACCTGCTGCAGGATCTCGTTGGAGCCGTTGGCGGCCCACACGTTCTGCGGCCCGACGACGGTGCCGGTGCGCTCGGTCACGTACTCCGCCAGGCGGTTCCGCAGCGCGGCCAGGTCGCGGTCCGGATACCGGTTCATCGCGGCGGCGGCCTCGCCGACGGCCTTGGCGATGTCGGCGACCAACGCCGGGCTCGGCGGGTGCGGGTTCTCGTTCGTGTTCATCGCCGCGGCCACGGGCAGCTGCGGCGCACCGTAGGGCTCCTTGCCGCGCAATGTGTCCCGGATGGGCAGCTGGTCGAGGCTCACGGCCTCGCCGGGCAGCGGGTTCACGCGCGGCCGCCCTTCAGCGACTCGAACCGCAGCCGCACCGCCTCGCCGTGGGCCGGCAGATCCTCCGAGTTCGCGAGCGTGATGACGGTGCCGGCGATGTCCTTGAGCGCCGCCTCGTCGTACTCGACGACGTGCACGCCGCGCAGGAAGGTCTGCACCGACAGGCCCGAGCTGTGCCGCGCGCAGCCGGCGGTGGGCAGCACGTGGTTGCTGCCGGCGGCGTAGTCGCCGAGGCTCACCGGCGAGTGCGGGCCGACGAAGATCGCGCCCGCGGCCCGCACCCGCCGGGCGACCTCGCGGGCGTCCGCGGTCTGGATCTCCAGGTGCTCCGCCGCGTAGGCGTTGACCACCGCGAGGCCCTCGTCGATCCCGTCCACCAGGACGGTGCCGGACTGCGGGCCGCGCAGCGCGGTGTCCACGCGCTCGCGGTGCCGGGTGATCTCGAGTTGGGCGGTCAGCGCCTCGTCGACCCGGTCCGCGAGCTCCGGCGAGGTGGTGACCAGCACCGACGCCGCCATGACGTCGTGCTCGGCCTGGCTGATGAGGTCGGCCGCGACGTGCACCGGGTCGGCGGTGTGGTCGGCGAGGATCGCGATCTCCGTGGGCCCGGCCTCCGCGTCGATGCCGACCAGGCCGCGGTACAGCCGCTTCGCGGCGGTGACGTAGATGTTGCCGGGGCCGGTGATGAGGTCGACGGGGGCGAGCTCGGCACCGTCGAGATCGGTGCCGCCGTGCGCGGCGAGGGCGATGCCCTGCGCACCGCCGACGGCCCACACCTCGTCGACCCCGAGCAGCGCGCACGCCGCGAGGATGGTGGGGTGCGGCAGCCCGTCGAAATCCTTCTGCGCGGGCGAGAGCACCACCAGCGAGCCGACGCCGGCGATCTGCGCGGGGACCACGTTCATCACGACGGACGAGGGGTACACCGCGTTGCCGCCGGGCACGTAGAGGCCGACGCGGTCGACGGGGATCCACCGCTCGGTGACGGTGCCGCCGGGCACGACCTCGGTGACCGTGTCGACGCGCTTCTGGTCGGCGTGCACGGTGCGGACCCGGCTGATCGCGGTCTCCAGCGCCTCGCGGATCGCGGGATCGAGCTCTGCGAGTGAACGCTCCAGCGCCGCAGCGGGAACCCGGACGGTGGCCGGGCGGACACCGTCGAACTTCTCGCCGAACTCGAGGGCCGCCTCGGCGCCGCGCTCGGCGACCGCGTCCACGATGGGCCGCACCTGCGGCACCACCGCGTCGACATCGGTGCCACCGCGCGGGAGCGCCGCGCGCAGCTCGGCGAGCGACGGGCGGCGACCGCGCAGGTCGAGACGGCTCAGCTGCAGATCAGACATGGCCCCATTCTATGGGTCCGGCGCCACCGGGTTTCCGGCCGGGCAGCACCCCGGCGAACCGGACGGCGGCGGCCGCTATGAGTGCGGTCACACGCCCGTCCCGCGCCGCCCTTCACCGCTCTGCGGCACCTGACGGTCCGGTAAGTTGTCCGCCATGGCTGAGACCAACCACGGCGACCAGGGCCTCCTGTACTGGCTGATCAAGCACGTGTCGGTGGGACCGACGATCCGGCTGGTGAACCGGCCCACCGTCGAGGGGCTGGAGAACATCCCGGTCGACGGTCCGGCGCTCATCGCCGGCAACCACATGTCCATCGCGGACTGGCTGTTCGTGCCGCTGGTGGTGCCGCGCCGCATCTCCTACCTGGCCAAGAGCGACTACTTCACCGCTCCCGGCGTCTCGGGCAAGCTGCAGAAGTTCTTCTACACGCAGACCGGCCAGGTGCCCGTCGACCGCGCGGGCGGCGACGCCGCGACCGCCGCGCTCAACACCGCGAAGAAGCTCCTCGCCGAGGGCCGCCTCGTCGGCATGTACCCCGAGGGCACCCGCTCCCCCGACGGCCGGCTCTACCGCGGACGCACCGGCCTGGTCCGGATCGCCTTCGAGGCGAACGTCCCGATCATCCCCGTCGGCGTCATCGGCACCGACAAGGTCTCGCCGCCCGGACCCTTCAGCTGGCACGCCGAGAAGGTACAGGTGAAGTTCGCCAAGCCCATCGAGCCGATCGAGTACGACATCCCGTCGGATCCCGACGAGCGGCACCAGCTCGAGCGTTCGGTGACCGACCGCTTGATGCAGGAGATCCAGGCCCTCACCGGGCAGGAGTACGTGGATGAGTACGCCAAGAAGTGGCGCCCGGAGTCCTGATCCCGCGCAGCGGGCGCGCGACCTCGCGGTCCTGCGCCGGGTGCGCGACCGCATCGACCGCGAGTTCGCGCAGCCGCTGAACGTCGAAGAGTTGGCCCGCGGCGCGCACCTCTCGGCCGGGCATCTGAGCCGCGAGTTCAAGCGCGTCTACGGCGAAGCGCCGTACTCGTACCTGATGACCCGCCGGATCGAGCGGGCGATGATGCTGCTGCGCCGCGGCGACGTCTCGGTGACCGACGCCTGCTTCGCGGTGGGCTGCTCGTCCCTCGGCACGTTCAGCACGCGGTTCACCGAGCTCGTCGGCGTTCCGCCGAGCGTGTACCAGCGCGACCACAGCGCCGCCGCCGAGGGCATTCCCGCGTGCCTCGCCCGCCAGGTGATGCGACCGGTCAGGAATCGAGAAGCACCGCACGCCCCGCCGCAATAACGTGGGCCGCATGAACCTCACGATCTCGCTCGCCTACCTGCCCCACACCGACGCCGAGGCCGCCCTCGGCTTCTACCGCGACCTCCTCGGCTTCGAGGTGCGCAAGGACGTCGGCTACCAGGACCTGCGCTGGCTCACCGTCGGACCGGCGGGCCAGCCGCAGACGTCGATCCTGCTGCACCCGCCCGCCATGGACCCCGGCGTCACCGACGACGAGCGGCAGACGGTGCTCGACCTCATCGCCAAGGGCGCCTACACCGCGATCACCCTGTCCACCGACGACCTGGACGGCCTGTTCGAGCGCGTCGCCGGTGCGGGCGCGGACGTGGTGCAGGAGCCGATGGACCAGGACTACGGCGTGCGCGACTGCGCCTTCCGCGACCCGGCGGGCAACCTGATCCGGATCAATCAGCTCTGAATCAGACCGCGGCGGACGCCTCGATCGTCGCGGTATCGATCACGAAGCGGTACCGGACGTCCGAGGCGATCACGCGCTCGTAGGCCTCGTTGATCTGATCGGCCGAGATGAGCTCGATCTCGGAGCCGATGCCGTGCTCGGCGCAGAAGTCGAGCATCTCCTGGGTCTGGGCGATCCCGCCGATCATCGAACCGGCGAAACTCCGGCGGTTGCGGGTCAGATCGAAGACGTTGACCGGGACGGGGTGCTCCGGCAGACCGACCTCGACGAGGGTGCCGTCGACGGCCAGCATCCCGAAGTACGGGTGCATGTCGAGGTTCGCGGAGACGGTGTTGATGATGACGTCGAACCGGTTGCGCAGCACCTTGAAGGTGTCGGGGTCGGAGGTCGCGTAGTAGTGCTGCGCGCCGAGGCGCAGCCCGTCCTCCATCTTCTTCAGCGACTGGCTGAGCACGGTCACCTCGGCGCCCATCGCCGCGGCGAGCTTGACGCCCATGTGGCCGAGGCCGCCCAGGCCGATGATCGCGACCTTGCTGCCGGGGCCGACGTTCCAGTGCCGCAGCGGGCTGAACAGGGTGATGCCGGCGCACAGCAACGGTGCGGCCGCGGCGTAGTCGATGCTCTCGGGTACCCGGAGCACGTAGTTCTCGTCGACGACGATGCCCGTCGAGTAGCCGCCCTGGGTGGGCAGCCCGTCGCGGCCCTTCGCGTTGTAGGTGCCGACCATGCCGCGCTCGCAGTACTGCTCCTCGCCGCGCAGGCACGCCGCGCACTCGCGGCAGGAGTCGACGAAGCAACCGACGCCGACGCGGTCGCCGACCGCGAACTTCGTGACCTCGGAGCCGACCGCGGTGACCTCACCGGCGATCTCGTGGCCGGGCACCACGGGGTACCGGGCGGGGCCCCACTCGCTGCGGACGGTGTGGATGTCGCTGTGGCAGATGCCCGCGTACCGGACGGCGATCTGCACGTCGTGCGGACCGGGATCGCGGCGCTCGATCGTCATCGGCGCGAGCGGCTCGGTTGCGGATACGGCTCCATATGCGTTCACGATCATGCTTTCCATTGTGCGCTCCGCCCCCGCCGGTCCGTACCCGGCCCCGGGGCCCCGCCGGATTCTCCGCGCGGGGTACGGAAGTCGTGATCCGGTGCTTAGATTCCCCCATGCCGAACGATGCAGTTGCAACCGGTTCAGAGGACAGCCGGCCGGCCGTGGCGGGGCGACGAGCCGCGGTGGCCAGGATCCGCGCCACCGTCATGGTCCTGGTGGGCGGCGGGGTCGCCGTCGCGGTGGGCATGCTCGACTCGTGGCGCCACGCGCCCGCCGCGGGCTGGGCGACCGCGGCGGGGATCTACGTCGTCTGGGTCTGGCTGACCATCTCGCCGATGGACGCGGAGACCACCGCGGCCCACTCGACCGAGGAGGACCCGCAGCGCCGCCTGGGGAACTTCCTGACCATGACCTGCGCGCTCGCGAGCCTCATCGCCGTGGCGATCGTCATGGCGGACGCCCACGCGGCGACGCCGAACGGCAGGCTCGCGCTGGGCGGCCTCGCGCTCAGCACGACGATCCTCTCCTGGCTCATGATGCACCTGCTGTTCACGCTGCGGTACGCGCAGACCTACTACGACACCCCGCCGCCCGGCGGCATCGACTTCAACCAGACCCAGCCGCCGCGGTACACCGACTTCGCGTACATCTCGCTGTCCTTCGGGACCGCCTACTGCGTCTCGGACACCGCGATCACGTCCAGCGACGTCCGCGCCGAAACGCTGCGCCACACCCTGCTCTCCTTCGTCTTCGCGAACGGCATCCTCGCGACGACGATCAACCTCGTCGTGAGCCTGGCCAGCGGCTGAGTCAGCCGCCGACCACCGGCAGCGTCAGGTCCAGCCGAAAGCCGGCGTCGGTGCTCCGCGCGACGACGGTGCCGCCGTGCGCCTCGACGATGCCGCGGACGATCGCGAGGCCGAGGCCCGCACCGGGCGGCGCACCGTCGACCTCGGCGGACCGGGCGGCGTCGGCGCGCCAGCCCACGTCGAACATCCGCCCCAGGTCCTCGGCGGCCACACCCGGCCCCTGGTCGATGACGCTGAGCACCAGGCGCTCGTCGACGCGGTCGGCCCGTACCACCACCTCGCTGTTCTGGGGCGCGTGCCGCAGGCTGTTGGCGAGCAGGTTGCCGATGACGCGGGTGAGCTCCCGCGGATCGACGTGCACGAGATGCCCGTCGATGCCGTTCTGCGCGATCGTGATCCCGCGCCGCTCGGCCTCGGCGCGACAGTCCGCGACCGCGTCGCTGATCAGGTCGAGCAGGACCACCGGCTCGGGATGGATCTGCAGGGTCCCGGTCTGCAGCTTCGAGAGCTCGAAGAGATCGGCGATCATCGCGTTCAGCGTCTCCACCTTGCCGCGGAGCGCGGTGAGGTAAGCGGCGCGATCGGGCGCCGTGCCCTCGTCGAGGGCCTCCGCGAGGGCCCGCACGCCGGCGAGCGGCGTCCGCAGGTCGTGCGAGATCCACGCGAAGAACTGGCGGCGGGCGGCGTCCAGCTCGGTCACGCGGGCCCGAGACTCCTCAAGGCGCCGCGAGGTCTCGGCGAGCTCGGCCGAGACCGCATCGAGCTCGGCGAGCCCCGTGCGGGTCGGTTCGACCACGTCGCCATCGCCGACTCGTCGGGTCGCCGTGCGCAGGGCGTCGATCGACGACCCGACGGCACGTCCCACGACGAAGGGCGTCGCGATCACGCTGAACACCGCGGACGTGCCGATCACCCACAGCAGCACCGTGAGGTCGTGCCGCGACAGGTACATCTGCAGCGCGATCGCGAGAGTTGACGCCACCACCGAGACCAGGGCGCCGGCGATCGCGACCGCCGCCCGGACGCCGATGCTCGCGCGGCGGCTCAGCCGGAGCACGCCGAGCGTGCCGACGGTGACCGCGATGGTCACCACCAGGGCGGTCGCAGCGATCTGCGCGAGCGCGGCACCGTCGAGCATCATCGGTCCCACCCGAATCGATACCCGGCGCCCCACTCGGTCCGCAGGTGTGCGGGATTGCGCGGATCCTCCTCGATCTTCTCGCGCAGGCGGCGCACGTGCACCGTCACCGTCGACGGATCGCCGAAGCCCCAACGCCACACCTCCCGCAGGATCTCGTCGCGGCTGATCACCCGGTCCGGGTTCCGCGCGAGGTAGAGCAGCAGCTCGTACTCCCGCGTGGTCAGCGGGATCTCGCGGCCCGAGACCCACACCCGGCGGTGCGCGGCGTCGATGCGGAACGGCCCGGCTTCGAAGACCAGGCCGGCCTCGGACGGCGCGCTGCGGCGCAGTTGGGCGTTGACGCGCAGCTGCAGTTCGCGGAGGGAGAAGGGCTTCGCGAGGTAATCGTCGGCGCCGCTCTCCAGCCCGTCGATGCGGTTGTCCACGCCGTCGAGCGCCGTTAGCATGATGATCGGCACCGCGGAGACTTCGCGGATCCGCCGGCACAGCTCGTCGCCGCTGAGCCCCGGGAGCATGCGGTCGAGCACCAGGAGATCGGGCCGCTCGGCCTGGAAGGCCTCCCACGCCTGCGCCCCGTCGCGGTGCTGGGCGACGAGGCATCCCGCGAGCCGCAGGTGGTCGGCGACGACCGTGCGGACCGCCGGATCGTCCTCGACGACCATCACCCGTGACCCCTCGTGCATGAGTCCGAGCGTAGGCGCGGCGGCGGCGAGCGCGCCGTTCCTTACGGAACTGAAAGGTGCCCTTACGGCGCTGACACTCTCCTTCTCCCCGTCGGCGACCGGCGTTTGACTCGATCACGAGCCGGCGCCCCAGCCGCCGGCCACGTCACGAGAAGGAGTCCCATCATGCGCGCTTCCCACCTCACCGGCGCCGTCGCCACCGTCGCCCTGGGCCTGGCCCTGACCGCGTGCGGCGGTGCGAAGGACATGTCGGCCGAGCCGATGACGAGCACAACGACCCCGATGTCGATGTCCACGCAGATGTCCATGCCGATGTCCGCGCCGTCGACCGCGGCGGTCACGGGGATGTTCGCCGGCCTCAACGGCAAGAACGTCGCCGGAACCGCGACGATCACGGGCGGCACCGTCGAGCTCGCGGGCTTCTCCTCGGACGAGGGCCCGGACCTGCACCTGTACCTGACCAAGGGCACCACCGAGGCCGATGTGAAGGGCGGCGTCCGCCTGGGCGCGATCGCCTACGACAAGGCCGCGCAGCGGTTCACGCTCCCCGAGGGCGTCGCGGCCGCCGACTACACGCACCTGGTCGTGCACTGCGACAAGGCGCTCGCCGTCTTCGGCGCCGCGCAGCTCGGGCGATGACCCCGACCGCGACGCGGGCGGCGACGGTGACGCGGGCGGCGACGGTGACCGTCGTCGTCGCTCGGATCGCCCTCGGCGCGGCGTGGCTGCACGAGGGGTACGTGAAGTACCACGCGGGATTCGGCCGGAGGGACATCCTCCTGGTGGTCGGCAGTGCGACCGGGAATCCCCGCGTGCCGGGCGCGTTCGTCTGGTTCGCCACCGAGGTCATGGGCCGCTTCGCCACGGTCTTCGGGATCCTGGTGCCGCTCACCGAAGTCGCCCTGGGCGTCGCCGCGCTGATCGGCCTCCTGCCGCGGGCGACGGCCTTCGTCGCGACGGGACTGCTCGGCTTCTACTGGGCCGCAGACCAACTGGTCGTGCAGTACCCGGTCATGGTCGTGCTCGCGGCGACGGTCCTCGCCGGCGGCGAGCTCGCGCGCCGCTGGTCGCCGGCCGCGACGCTGGGCGATCGGATCAGAGGTCGAGACCGAGGTCGAGCGCCCGCACCGAGTGCGTGAGCGCCCCGACGGCCAAGTAGTCGACGCCGGTCCGGGCGTAGTCCGCCGCGACGTCGAGGGAGAGCCCGCCCGACGACTCGAGCTTCGTGCGCGGCGCGAGCTTCTTCCGGCGCTGCACGGCGGACTGCGTCATCCACAGCGGCATGTTGTCGAGCAGTACGAGGTCGACGCCGAGCGCGAAGGCCTCCTCGAGCTGGTCGAGCGAGTCCACCTCCACCTCGAGCGGGACGCCGGGCGCGCGGCGCCGCACGGCCTCGATCGCGGCGGTCACCGATCCAGCGGCGACCACGTGGTTGTCCTTGATCAGCGCCTCGTCGCCGAGGCCCATCCGGTGGTTCACGCCCCCGCCCGCGCGGACGGCGTACTTCTGCAGCGCGCGCATACCGGGGAGCGTCTTGCGGCTGTCGCGGATCTTCGTGCCGGTGCCCTCGACCTCGGCGACCCAGGCGGCCGTCGCGGTCGCGATGCCGGAGAGGTGGGTGACGACATTGAGCAGGGTGCGCTCGGCCGTGAGCAGGGCGAGCGTCGGGCCTTCGATGGCCATCGCCACGTCGCCCGGCGCGATGACGGTGCCGTCGGCGATCTTCGCGGGTACCCGGTAGTTGCCGGGGCCGACCACCTCGTCGAGCACCCATTCCGCGACGGGGATGCCGGCCAGCACCCCGTGCTCGCGGCTGATGACCTTGGCGAGCGTGGTCGCGCCCGCGGGCACGGTGGCCTCGCTGGTCACGTCCGGGCCGTAGCGGAGGTCCTCGTCGAGGGCGGTGCGGATGAGCCGCACCACCTCGGCGCGGTCGGGCTCCAGCGTCAGCTCGGTCACGGACGTACCTCCACTACCTCGGTCACGGATTCCTGCCTGGCCAGGGCCTGCCCCGCCATCCGCCGGGCGACCGCGGTCAGCACGGCGTCCTCCCGGTCCCGGGACGATACCGCGGGCGCGTCCGCGACGAAGGCGGGATCCGCCAGCAGCGCGGTCAGGCCGAACAGGCCGTCGACGGTGCGCCGGACGCCGCAGGATCGGGTCATGGCGTCCTGCAGGGCGTCCCGCTCCGCACGGGCGTGCGGCGGCGCGATCTCGCGGACGGGGCCGCCGGGCAGCGCGGGCGCCGTCTGCGCGGCGGTCGCCACCCGCAGGCCCATCACGAGCGCCTCGAGCAGGCTGTTGGAGGCGAGGCGGTTCGCGCCGTGCAGGCCGGTGCGGGCCACCTCGCCCGCGGCGTACAGACCGGGGACGCCGGTCGCGCCGTGCAGGTCGGTGACCACGCCGCCGCACAGGTAGTGCGCGCCGGGGACGACGGGGATCAAGTCGGTCTGCGGGTCGAGGCCCGCGGCGCGGACGGCCTCGGTCACCGTCGGGAAACGGTCCGCCACATCGGGGATCATCGTCGCGTCCAGGTAGACGCACGGCGCCGCCGTGCGCTCCATCGCGTCGGTCACGGCGCGGGCCACGACGTCGCGGGGCGCGAGGTCACCCATCGGGTGCACGCCGTCCATGACGGCGTCGCCGTTCGCGTCGACGAGGTGCGCCCCCTCGCCGCGGACGGCCTCGGAGATCAGGGGCCGGCGGCCGCGGGCACCCGGCGTGTAGAGCATCGTCGGATGGAACTGCACGAACTCGAGCTCGCGGACGTCGGCGCCCGCCGCCTCGGCCAGAGCGATGCCGTCGCCAGTGGCGCCCAACGGGTTGGTGGTGCTCGAGAACAGGTGTCCGGCACCGCCGGTCGCGAGCAGGACGGTCCGCCCGAAGGCGTCGCCCTCGGCCGTCCGGACCCCGACGACGCGGTCACCGTCGGCGAGCAGCGCGTACGCCTGGGCGGGGCGCGCGGTCAGGGTGGGACGGGTCTTCGCGGCGGCGGTGAGGGCGCGCTGGACCTCGGCGCCGGTGGCGTCACCGCCGGCGTGGATGATCCGCGAGACGGTGTGCCCGCCCTCGCGGGTGCGCTTGAGTCGCCCGTCGGGGCGCCGGTCGAACGCGGCGCCCCAGGAGATCAGCCGGTCCACCGCGGCAGGCCCGTCGGCCAGGATCGACCGGGTCGCGACGACGTCCACGAGCGGCCCGCCCGCGCCGACGGTGTCGGCGACGTGCCGGTCGATCGAGTCCCCGGGATCGGACGGGTCGACCACGGCGATCCCGCCCTGCGCGTACGCCGTCGAGGTCGACGGTGCGCCGCCGGTCGAGGGCTTGAACAGCACCGTGACGGTCAGGCCCGCGTCCGCCGCGGCGACCGCGGCGGTCAGGCCGGCGACGCCCGCGCCGACGACGAGCAGATCGGCGACGGCGGTGGTGGTCATTCTCCGCCGCCGGGCTGCCCGATCCCGATCATGCGCGTGACGGCCTTGCGGCCGGCGTCCGCCATCGCGGCGTCGACGAAGACCTCGTCCTTGCCCTCGACCAGGCAGCGGAGCAGTGCCGCCGGCGTGATCATCTTCATGTACTTGCAGGAGGCGCGGTCGTTGACGGCGCGGAACTCGACGCCGGGGGCGGCCATCCGCAGCTGATGCAGCATGCCGACCTCGGTGGCCACGAGGACCTCCTTGGCGCCGGTCTCACGGGCGGCGTCGAGCATGCCGCCCGTGGAGAGGATCTTCACCCGGTCGTCCGGGACGGCGCCCTCGCCGGCCAGGTAAAGCGCCGAGGTGGCGCAGCCGCACTCGGGATGTACGTACAGGTCGGCGTCCGGGTGGGCCTTCGCCTGCGCGGCCAACTCGTCGCCGTTGATGCCGGCGTGGACGTGGCACTCGCCCGCCCAGATGTGCATGTTCTGCCGGCCCGTGACGCGCTTGACGTGCGCGCCGAGGAACTGGTCGGGGAGAAACAGGATCTCGGTGTCCTCGGGGATCGACTGCACCACCTCGACGGCGTTCGACGACGTGCAGCAGATGTCGGTGAGGGCCTTCACCTCCGCGGTGGTGTTGACGTAGGAGACCACGACGGCGCCGGGGTGCTCGTCCTTCCACTCCTGCAGATCGACGGCCTTGATGGAGTCGGCCAGCGAGCAGCCGGCGCGCTGATCCGGGATCAGCACGGTCTTCTCGGGGCTGAGGATCTTCGCCGTCTCGGCCATGAAGTGGACGCCGCAGAAGACGATCGTCGACGTGGAGACGTCGGCGGCGATCCGGGAGAGCGCCAGCGAGTCCCCGACGAAGTCGGCGACGTCCTGGATCGCGGGCAGCTCGTAGTTGTGGGCGAGGATCGTGGCGTCGCGGAGCTTGGCGAGACGCTTGACCTCGGCGGCCCACTCCCGGTCGCCGTCGACACCGGTGTACATGCCACCGCCCTCGACGATCCGCTCGGAGAGCGGCGAGCTGAATTCCGTGGTGGTGGCGGACGTGGCTGTGGTCATCTCGCCTCCCTTTCTCGATCCGATAATTTATCGACCTATGATCGATATATGGCCGATGCTAGCACCGCTCCCCCGCACCACGTCGCGCACGAAGTCCTTTCCGTCGTGTTCCGCGTGAGCGAGGGCACCGTCGAGGTCCTGCTGTGGCAGCGCGCGATGGCCCCCGACCAGGGCGCATGGTCGCTCCCGGGCGGGTTGCTCGACGCCCGCGAGGACCTCCCGACCAGCGCCCGCCGGCTGCTCGCGGAGAAGGTCGACCTCACCGAGGTGGCACACCTGGAGCAGTTCGCCGAGTTCTCGGATCCGCACCGGGTGCCGGCGAGCGAACACGCGGACCGCACGCTGGCCTCGACCTTCCTCGGCCTCGTCCGGTCCGGCACCGATCCGCGTCTCCCGGACGACACGACGTGGCACCCCGTCGAAGCCCTGCCGACGATGGCGTTCGACCACGCCGCGATGGTGCACCGCGCCCGCGCCCGGCTGGCGGCCCGGCTCTCCTACTCGAACATCGGGTTCGCGCTCGCCCCTCGCGCCTTCCCCGTCTCACAGCTGCGCGACATCTACGTCGCCGTCCTGGGCTACCCGGTGGACTCCACCAACCTGCTGCGCATCCTCTCCCGACGGTCGGTGATCACCGCGACCGGCGAGACCGGACAGGCGACCCGCGGCCGCCCGCCCGCGCTGTACCGGTACACCGACTCCTACCTGCGGATCACCGACGAGTTCGCCACCCTCCGCCCGCCGGGCTGAGCCGGTCGCGCGGCCACCGTCGCCGGAGCTGCGTGATCGCAAGCACGAGACACCCGGCTGTGATTACGATCCGCGTGTGAGCGAAGCACAGACCGACGAGGCCTCGCAGGACCGCGCGATCGCGAAGAAGCTGGCGGACGCCACGGATGCCCGGATCGTGCGGACACTGGGCACGGGCGCGAGCGTCGCCGTGCTGTTCGTCGTCCTCCGACTCCTGGTCGTCTCGGAATGGGACTGGCGCGTGGCGTCGCGGATGATGGCCGTCACCGACGTCAACAGCGCGCTGACGATCGTGCTCGGCACTCTCATGAGCGACCCCGAGTTCACCAGCGTCCTCGTGATGGTCCTGCTGCCGCTGTCGGCCCTGCGCCTGGCGTGGCGCATGCACACGAAGTCGACCACCAGCGTGTGGTCCGCGCTCCTCGTCGCGGTCCTGGCGTCCGCCTGCATCGCACTGACGGTGACCTACCACTACGTGTGGGTACCGATCGGCGCCACGGCGATCGCCCTGGTGATCCTCGCGGTGAAGCACTGGTTCGCCGACGGCTTCAGCGGGCGGACCGTCGACTTCGCCGTCCGCGAGGTGGGGTCGATCGCGGCGGTCGCCGTGCTGATCCTCGCCGCGGTCGAGCGCACGCCCTGGTCGCCGGCGGAGCGCCTGCACACCAAGACGGGCGTCGTCACCGCCCACGTGCTCAAGGTCGAGTCCGGATTCGTCACGGCCCTCACCGAATCCGACCGCGAGGTGCTGATCCTCAACTCCTCCGACGTCCTCCGGCGCGAGCCCCTCTGACCTCGCGATCCACCCCGCGGAACATAATCGGACCGCAGTCCGTTACAGTTCGTGAAGGGCCCGACCGGGGCCCGATCGGGAAGGATCGACATGCAGTTCGGACTCTTCAGCGTCGGCGACGTCACCACGGATCCGACCACGGACACCACCGTCAGCGAGCACGAGCGCATCGCCGCGATGACGAAGATCGCGCTCAAGGCCGAGGAGGTGGGGCTCGACGTGTTCGCCACCGGCGAGCACCACAACCCGCCCTTCGTGCCCAGCTCCCCCACCACACTGCTCGGTTGGATCGCGGCCAAGACGCAGCACCTCACGCTGAGCACCGCGACCACGCTCATCACCACGAACGACCCGGTGAAGATCGCCGAGGACTACGCGATGCTGCAGCACCTCGCCGAGGGCCGCGTCGACCTCACGCTGGGCCGCGGCAACACGGGCCCGGTGTACCCCTGGTTCGGCAAGGACATCCGTCAGGGCATCCCGCTGGCCATCGAGAACTACCACCTCCTGCGCCGCCTGTGGCGTGAGCCCGTCGTCGACTGGGAGGGCGAGTTCCGCACGCCCCTGCAGGGCTACACCTCGACGCCGGCGCCGCTGGACGGCACGCCGCCCTTCGTGTGGCACGGCTCGATCCGCTCGCCCGAGATCGCCGAGCAGGCCGCCTTCTACGGCGACGGCTTCTTCCACAACAACATCTTCTGGAACAAGGAGCACACCGAGCAGATGGTGCGCCTCTACCGCCAGCGGTTCGAGCACTACGGCCACGGCTCCGCGGACCAGGCGATCGTCGGCCTCGGCGGTCAGGTCTTCATGGCCGAGACCGAGGCGGAGGCGAAGCGCCGCTTCCGCCCCTACTTCGACAACGCACCCGTGTACGGGCACGGCCCGTCGCTGGAGGACTTCGAGCAGATGACCCCGCTCACCGTCGGCACGCCCGAGCAGGTGATCGAGAAGACGCTCGCCTTCGCGGACTACGCCGGCGACTACCAGCGCCAGCTGTTCCTGCTCGATCACGCGGGCCTTCCGCTGGAGCAGGTCCTCGAGCAGGTCGAGATCCTCGGCACCCAGGTGGTCCCGGTGCTCCGCAAGGAGTTCGAGCTGCGTCGACCGGCGCACGTCCCGTCGGACCCGCCGAGCCACGCCTCGCTCGTCGCCGCCGGCCCGGAGTCGCCGCACCACCTCGTCGTGCCGGCCCAGGACCTCGTCGCCGCGAAGGAGGCCTGACATGACCCGCTCCCTCGTCGTCGTCGCGGCCGGTGTGTCCGAGCCGTCGTCGACCCGCCTGCTGGCCGATCAGCTGGCCGACGCCACCCGGGCCGCGGTGTCGGCCCGCGGTGAGGCGGTCGACGTGACCGTGATCGAGGTGCGCGAACTCGCCCGCGACCTCGCGACCGTCATGACCACCGGCGTCGCGACGCCCGCACTCGGCGCCGCCAAGGACGCTATCGCCGCCGCGGACGGCCTCATCGCGGTGTCGCCGGTCTTCACCGCGAGCTACAGCGGGCTGTTCAAGATGTTCTTCGACGCCCTCGACCCCGACGCCCTGACCGGCGTCCCGGTGCTCGTCGCGGCCACCGCCGGCACGTCCCGGCACTCGCTGGTCCTCGACCACGCGCTGCGGCCGCTGTTCAGCTACCTGCGCGCGCAGATCCTCCCGACCGGCGTGTTCGCCGCGACCGAGGACTTCGGCTCCGCCGAGCTCGCGACCCGGATCTCACGGGCCGGGGCGGAGCTCGCCGGCGCGCTGGTCCAGGCCGACGGTGCCGTGGCCGGCTTCGGCGGACCGTCGGACCTCGGCGCCCCCCGGCGCTCCGGCAAGGCCCTCGACCTGGGCCCCGTCGCCGACTTCGCGGACCTGCTCCGCGGGCACACCGGCGACTGACTCCTCCGGGAGCCGGCCGACCAGGGCGGACACGGTGCACCACAGCGCGGCGCATGCCGGCCACACGAGAACCAGGACCCACGAGGCCAGGTCGCCGAGCCGCCCGCCGGAGTGATCGGCGAGGGCGAAGACGTTCGCACCGTCGAGCCGGATCGAGGGCGCCGCGGTGAAGTCCAGGCCCGGCTCCCCCGGCCCGGCGAACCGCGCGTCGACGACGGCCTGACCGAGTGGCGTCGCGACCAGCACCGCGAACGCCGCAGCGGTCAGCGTGACCGCGACGCCCCGGGGAGTGCGCCGTCGCCCGACGAAGACCAGCGCGCCCGTGAGCAGCCCGCCGACCGCCGAGACCGCCACGAACAGGACCGTCGCGAAGAAGATGTTGTCGAGCTGGCCCTCGCGCCAGATGACGCCGGACCGGGTGAGGACGCCGCGGACGCCCGGCACCGTCAGGCCCCAGAGCAGGCCGCCTGCGGCACCGAGGACGGCGGCGATCACGCCCGGCACGACGATGTCCGACGCGGTCCGAGCCGGGGCTGCAGTAGTCATCGGCACGAAGCCTAGCGAGTGCGGCGGGGACCGCCGGTCAGCGTTCGCCGCTCGACGAATCGAACTCGCCGTGTCGGGAGCAGCGCGCGGTCCACCCGTGGGGGCTGACCTGGACGATCATCCGGCGCGCGCAGTACGCGCAGTAGCGCGGCGGCTCCAGCCCGAGGAGCGCCGCCGCGAGGACGGGCTCCCCCTCGGCGAGCGGCTTGCCGGTGTACACGTCGTACACCGGCTCCTTGTCGGCCATGACGGTCACAGGGTATCGTTCAGGGCCTTGATCGGCATCTTGAGCTCGCCGAGCAGGTCGAGGTCGGTCTCGGCCGGGCGGCCGAGCGTGGTGAGGTAGTTGCCCACGATCACGGCGTTGATGCCGCCGAGGATGCCCTTCTCGGCGCCGAGGTCGCCGAGCGTGATCTCGCGGCCGCCGGCGAAGCGGAGGATGGTGCGCGGCAGCGCCAGGCGGAAGGCGGCGATCGCCCGGAGCGCCTCGTTCGGCTCCAGGACGTCGAGATCGCCGAAGGGCGTGCCCGGGCGCGGGTTGAGGAAGTTGAGCGGCACCTCGTCGGGCTCGAGCTCGGCGAGGTTCGCGGCGAACTCGGCGCGCTGCTCCAGCGTCTCGCCCATGCCGAGGATGCCGCCGCAGCAGACCTCCATGCCGGCCTCGCGGACCATCTGGAGCGTGCCCCAGCGCTCCTCCCAGGAGTGCGTGGTCACGACGTTCGGGAAGTGCGACTTCGAGGTCTCGAGGTTGTGGTTGTAGCGGTGCACGCCCATCGCCTTGAGCTCGTCGACCTGCTCCTGGGTGAGCATGCCGAGGCTGCACGCGATCTGGATGTCGACCTCGTTGCGGATCGCAGCGATGCCGGCGGCGACCTGGCTCATCAGGCGCTTGTCCGGGCCGCGGACGGCCGCGACGATGCAGAACTCGGTGGCGCCGGTCTTGGCGGTCTGCTTCGCGGCCTCGACCAGCGACGGGATGTCGATCCACGCCGAGCGCACCGGCGACTCGAACAGGCCCGACTGGCTGCAGAAGTGGCAGTCCTCGGGGCAGCCGCCGGTCTTGAGGCTGATGATGCCCTCGACCTCGACCTCCGGGCCGCACCACTTCATGCGCACCTCGTGCGCGAGCTGCAGCACGTCGTCGAGCTTCTCGTCGGGCAGCTGCAGCACGGCCAGCACCTGCTCCTGACTGAGCCCTTCGCCGCGCTCGAGCACCTGCTCGCGCGCGACCTCGATGATGTCGGCCAGGACCCCGGTCATGTGATCTCCCTCGTCGGCTGTGGTCGGTCGGCTGTGGTCTGCGACACCTACGGCGCCGCGGCTACCGAGCACTGTACAGCGTTCAATTCATGAACGGTGTTCAAGGCCCGCCGGGCGCGGGCGGGAAACGTTCACCGACTCGACCGGAATCGTTTCCTTCCCTTTTCTAGGTATCGACGGGACAGTGTCCCCATGAAGCTGCGCTCGAAGAAGATCCTGGTCGCGACGGTCGCCGCGGCCTCCCTGGTCACACCTCTCGGTTGGACGGCCGGCCCGGCGGCGGCCGCGCCGACCGGCGGTTGCGTCCTCACGCCGAAGGCGGCACCGTCGGCGGAGCCCGCAACCGGCGCTGCGAGCGCCACGAAGGCCGCGCCGAACTCGTACATCGATCAGCTGGCCGCGTTCTCGAGCCTGCCGAAGTCCATCCTCACGGCGAACCTGGACACGGCCGTCGCGACGAACCGGGCCGCCACCGCCGCGGAGCGGCAGTACGCGGTGAACGACAACTACGGCATCCTCGACGATTCGATCTTCAACGCCCTCGGCAGCCGTCTGGCCCCGGCGTTCCGCGCCGCCGAGAAGGCGGGCGAGCTCCCGAACACCACCGCGCTCCTCGTCGGCAAGACGGCGCTGATCAACTCCTACGTCGACACCTCCGCCGCGAAGAAGCACTTCCAGTACCAGCGGCCCTTCGAGGTCGCCCCGGACCGGATCGCGAAGTACGGCGACGGCCGCGCCGACCTGTACGAATCGGTGCGCGGGTCGGGCTCGTACCCGTCCGGCCACACCGCGTGGGGCTACGCCGAGGCGCTCGTCATCGCCACCCTGCTCCCCGAGCTCGGCCCGCAGCTGCTGGCGCGGGGCGCCGACTACGGCCGGCATCGCGTGGTGCTCGGCGTGCACTACCCGCTCGACGTGATCGGCGGCCGGATCCTGGCGCAGGCCGCGGTGGCGGACGCGCTGGCGGACCCGCGATTCGCGGGCGCCGTCGCCGCCGCGCGTTCCGAGCTCCGGGCCGCGTTGAGCGCGCGAGCCGGGGGCGGAATCGCGCAGGTCGTGGCCTGCCAGCAGAACTACGTCGAGACCGCGGCCGCGGCCGCGGCGTACCGTCGCGACCTGGCCTGGGGCCTGCCGCGCGTCGGGGGCGATGCACCGGTCCGGGTTCCCGCCGGCGCGATCACCCTGCTGCGCGCCGCGCACCCCGACCTGACGGACGCCCAGCTGCGCGAGCGGATCGCCGGCACCGCGGGGCCCGCCGGCTACCCCCTCGACGTGCAGGGCGGATGGCAGCGGATCGACCTGCTCAGCGCCTGGATCGCGCGCTGAGCCAGCCCGCGTCGAACCACGACGGCGCCGCCGCCGCGAACCGCTCCGGCGGGAGCGCGGCGGCACCGTCGGGGATCCGCCCGACGATCGGCACGCCCGTGAGTTCCGGGAGGTCGATCAGGTTGCAGCGCTCGGCGAGCCCGGGCTCGTCCGGCCAGCGGGACAGCACGATGCCCGCGCACGCGACGCCGCCCGCCTCCAGGGCACGGACCGTCAGCTCGGTGTGATTGAGCGTGCCGAGCGCCGGGTCGGCGACCACGACGACCGGCGCCGCGAGGTCGGCCGCGAGGTCGACGAGGGTGAACGGCGTTCGAGAATCGTCCTCCCCGAGGCGCACGAGGGCGCCGCCCGCGCCCTCGACCAGGACCGCCCCCTCGGCCTCCCGGACGACGGCCACCGCCTCGTCGCGCCCGAGCGGCGGCAGGCCCGCCCGACGGGCGGCGGTCAGTGGCGCGAGGGGCTCGGGGTACCGCAGATGTTCGACCGTGACCGCGCCCGGCGCGAGGCGCGCGACCTCGGCGGCGTCGGAGAGCTGACCGTCCTCGTCGCGCTCGGCGCCGTCGGCGAAGCCGGTCTGCGCGGGCTTGACCACGGTGACCGGCCCGCTCCGCAGCAGCGCGGCGGCCAGTGCCGCCGTCGCGACGGTCTTGCCGACGCCGGTCGACGTGCCGGTGACGCAGAGGATCACGCGACGGCCCGTCGGATCGCGGCGACGGCGGTCGCCACCTCGGCGTCCGTGAGATCGGCGCGCACGGTGATCCGCAGGCGGGAGGTGCCCTCCGGGACCGACGGCGGCCGGAAACAGCCGACGTGCACCCCCTGCGCCGCGCAGGCGTCCCGGGCGGCGACGGCGCGCTCGGGATCGCCGAGGACGAGCGAGACCACTGCGGAGGTCGGCTCGGGCGCGCCGATCCCGGCGGCCACGGCGCGGGCCCGGCTCAGGACCCGGCCGGCGAGCGCGGGCTCGGCGCGCAGCTCCGCGAGGGCGGCGTCCGCGGCGGCCACCGCCGCCGGGGCGAGGCCGGTGTCGAAGATGAAGGGCCGCGCGGCGTCGATCAGGTGTGTCGGCACCCGCTCGGGGCCGACGACCACGCCGCCCTGGGAGCCGAGGGCCTTGGACATGGTCGCGGTGATGACCAGGTCGGGCGCGCCGGCGAGGCCGAGCTCGTGGACCAGGCCGCGGCCGCCGTCGCCGCGGACGCCCAGGCCGTGGGCCTCGTCGACGACGAGGACCGCGCCGTGCGCGCGGGTCGCGGCGTGCAGCTCGGCGACGGGCGCGAGCATTCCGTCGGCGCTGTAGACCGAGTCGGTGAGGACGATCGCCCGCTCCTCGACGCGACCCGCGAGGGCTTCTCGAACAGCGTTCACGTCGCCCCGCGGAGTGACGACGACGCGCGCGCGGGAGAGTCGGCAGGCGTCGACGAGGGAGGCGTGCGAGCCGCCGTCGGAGACGACGAGGGCGCCCCGCCCGGCGAGGGCGGTGACGACCCCGAGGTTGGCGAGGTATCCGGAGGAGAAGCAGAGGGCCGCCTCGGCGCCGAGGAAGTCCGCCAGGTTGCGCTCGAACTCCTCGTGCAGCTCCGTGGTGCCGGTGACCAGCCGCGATCCGGTGGCCCCGGCGCCCCAGACGCGGAGCGCATCGGCGGCGGCGTCGAGGACGCGGGGGTGGCGACTGAGGCCGAGGTAGTCGTTCGACGCCAGATCGAGGCCGGGCTCGCCGGGGCGTCGGGCCCGTAGCGACCGCCGGAGGCCCGCCTCCGCGCGGTCGGCGGCGTAGCCGTCGAGCCACCCGAGCGCGTCTACTTGAACACCGTTCATGCCCTCACTGTAGCGCCGCGCGCACGGCGGCCGAGACCCCTCCGCAGATCGCCGCGACGTCCGCGGCCGAACTGATGAACGGCGGCATCGTGTAGACGAGGTCCCGGAAGGGGCGCAACCACACGCCCGCAGCGACCGTCGCGTCCGTCGCGGCGGCCATGTCGACGGGTCGGTCGAGCTGCACGACGCCGATGGCGCCGAGCACCCGGACGTCCACGACGCCGGGTAGCTCGCGCAGCGGCGCGAGTCCCTCCCGCAGCCCCTGTTCGATCTCGGCGACACGAGCGGCCCAGTCCTGCGCGAGCAGCAGTTCGGTGCTGGCGACCGCGATGGCGCAGGCCAGCGGGTTCCCCATGAAGGTCGGACCGTGCATGAGCGCGCCCTGGTCCGAGTTCGAGATGGTGAGCGCCACCTCGTCGGTGCAGAGCATCGCGGCGAGGGTCAGGTAGCCACCGGTCAGGGCCTTGCCGACACAGAGGATGTCCGGGGTGATCCCGGCGGCGTCGCAGGCGAAGAGGGTGCCGGTGCGGCCGAAACCCGTGGCGATCTCGTCGCAGATGAGCAGCACCCCGTGCCGCCGGGTGATCTCGCGCAGCGCGGCGACGTAGGCGGGCGGGTGGAAGCGCATGCCGCCGGCGCCCTGCACGACGGGCTCGATGATGACGGCGGCCAGCTCGTGGGCGTGCTCGGCCACCAGCCGATCCAGCTCGGCGACGTAGGCCTCGTCGTACTCGGCGGGCGGCGCGGGAGCGAAGACCTGCGTGGCGAGGACGTCGCTCCACAGCGAGTGCATGCCGCCGTCGGGGTCGCAGACGCTCATCGGGGTGAAGGTGTCTCCGTGGTAGCCGCCGCGCCAGGTGAGCAGGCGGTTCCGGCCGTCGACGCCGCGGGCGCGCCAGTACTGCAGCGCCGTCTTCACCGCGACCTCGATGGAGACGGAGCCGCTGTCGGCGAGGAAGACGCGATCGAGGCCGTCGGGCGTGATCCGCACCAGCAGCTCGCCGAGGCGGGCGGCGCTCTCGTGGGTGAGGCCGCCGAACATGACGTGCGACATCGTGTCGATCTGGGCCTTGGCGGCAGCGTCGAGGACGGGGTTGCGGTAGCCGTGGATCGCGGCCCACCACGAACTCATCCCGTCGACGACCCGTGTCCCGTCGCCGAGGGTGAGGTGCACGCCCTCCGCGGAGGCGACCACCCGCGCCCCCGCGCCGCCGACGGCGCTGTAGGGGTGCCACAGCGTCCGGGTGTCCAGGGCGAGGATCTCGTCGGGCGTCATGTCGGGCCACGTTAGCGGTGGCCCGCGCGGTGTCGTCATCCGCCGGGCGGGTGTTGCGGCCCGGCGGCGGCTGCGGCGGATGGCATGATCGGCGACATGGCATCCGGCGACCCGCGCCCCGTCGGCGCGACCTACCGCCTCCAGCTGGGCCCGTCGTTCACCTTCGACGACGCCGCCCGCCGCGTGCCCTACCTGGCCGATCTCGGCGTGACGCACCTCTACCTCTCCCCCGTGCTCGAGGCCGTCCGCGGCTCCACGCACGGCTACGACGTCACCGATCAGACGACGGTGCGCGCCGAGCTGGGCGGCCGCAAGGGCCTCGAGAGGCTCGCCGATTCGGCCCACGTCGACGGCCTCGGGCTGGTGATCGACATCGTCCCCAATCACCTCGGTGTGGGGCGCCCGGAGCAGAACCCGTGGTGGTGGGACGTGCTGAAGCACGGCCGGAAGTCGGCGTTCGCGCACTACTTCGACATCGACTGGGACCCGCGCAACGGCGCCGGGGGCAAGCTCGCGCTCCCCGTCCTCGGCTCCGAGGCCGACGCCGCGGCGCTGACCGTCGACCGGTCGGGCGCCGAGCCGGTGCTGCGCTACCACGATCGGGTCTTCCCGATCGGCCGCGAGGTCGGCGGCGGCGACGCCGAACGCGTCCACTACGCGCAGCCCTACCGGCTGGTGCTGTGGGACGCCCCGATCCGGTCCTACCGTCGCTTCTTCACGGTCGACGACCTGGCCGCGGTCCGCGTCGAGGACCCCGAGGTCTTCGCCGCGACGCACGCCGAGATCGGCTCCTGGTTCGCGGACGGCATCGCCGACGGCCTGCGCGTCGACCACCCCGACGGACTGGCCGAGCCGGTCCGCTACCTGCGGAGGCTGCGCGAGCTCGCCGGCCCCGGCGCGTGGATCGTGATCGAGAAGATCCTGGAGCCCGGCGAACCCCTCGACCCAATCCTCCCGGTCGCGGGGACCACGGGCTACGACGCGCTCCGCGAGCTGGGTCATGCGCTGCTCGACCCCGCCGGGGAGCCGGGACTGAGCGCGCTCCACGAACGCTGGACCGGGAACGACGGTGCCGTCCGCCGGAACTCGGGCGCGACGCTCCGCCTTCGGGACGAGTTGGCGGCCCGGGACCTGCGGCCGGAGTTCCTGCGGCTGGCCCGCGCGATTCGCGTCGAGACCGGGACGGCCGTCCCGATCGACGACCTCGCCGACGCCGCCCTGTTCTGGATGAACGAGATCCCCTACTACCGCGACGACTACCCCGTGCTCAGCGCGCAGGCGGAGGCCGTCCGGCGCCGCCTCATCGACGCCGCGGGGCCCGAGACCTCGGCCGAGCATCGGGCGATCGTGGCGGTGGCCGCGGCGATCGACCGCGGCGCGGAGAGCGCGGCCCGCTTCGCGCAGCTCACGGGCGCACTGACGGCGAAGTCGCTCGAGGACACCGCCTTCTACCGCTCCGCGCGCCTCGTCTCGCTGCAGGAGGTGGGTGGCGCACCGTCGAACCTCGGGCCGAGCGATCCGCACCCGGCCCTCGCCCGCCGCGCCGCGGAGTGGCCCGCGGCGATGACGACGCTGTCGACCCACGACACCAAGCGCGGCGAGGACGTGCGCGCCCGGATCGGCGTGCTGAGCCAGTGCCCGGACGACTGGGCGGCGTTCGTCGACCGGTCGATGCCCCTGCTCCCCTCACCGCCCGACCCGGTGACGGGCCTGTTCCTGCTGCAGACCGCGTTCGGGGTCTGGCCGGAGGACGGCGCGATCACCGACGAGCTGCGGGCGCGCCTGCACGCGTACGCCGAGAAGGCGATGCGGGAGGGGCGCGTCGGCACGTCGTGGACCGCGCCCGACGGTGCCTTCGAGGCCGCCGGGCACGCCTTCCTCGACGCGCTGTTCGACGGTGCCGTTGGCGCGACGATGACGGACCTCGTCGGCGCGCTCGCGCCGCACGGCCGGTCGGACGCCCTCGCGCAGAAGCTGCTGCAGCTCGCCGGACCAGGCGTGCCGGACGTCTACCAGGGCACGGAGCGGTGGGAGGACTCGCTCGTCGACCCGGACAACCGCCGCCCCGTCGACTGGGATGCCGCCGACGACGCCCACCCCAAGCAGCGGCTGGTCAGGGCGGCGCTCCGGCTGCGGCGCGAGCGGCCGGGCAGCTTCGTCCGGGGCACCTACTCCCCCGTTCTCGCCGCCGGGCCGGCCGCCGACCACCTGCTCGGCTTCCATCGGGGCCCGGACGGCGGCGCGCCCGACGTCGCCGCACTCGCGACGCGCCGGTCGCTGGGCCTGGAGCGCGCAGGCGGCTGGCGCGACACGCGGATCGACCTCGGCGAGTCGGCCTGGACGGACCGCCTGACGGGGCAGATCGTCACAGGTCAGGTGCCACTCGCCGAGCTCTTCCTCGAACACCCTGTCGCCCTCCTGGTGCGCGAATAGAAAACTTGTCAGTGGGTCCGCGCACACTCGGGCCATGAACAGCGAAACCCCGCGGCCGGTCTCCACGGCACTCGCCCAGTCCGCCACCGCGCGCGCCGGTGTCAGCGGCAACCGCATCCGCGCCTCCTCGCTGGCGCGGGTAGCCGAATCGCTGCGCGAGCACGGCCTGTCCGCCGATCTGCTGCCCACCGGGCGCCTGGTGACGGTCGCCGGCACGTCGCGGCTCACCGCGCAGATGGTGCCCGGCGGCGCCATCGAGGTGCGGGCCCAGCGGGAGGGCCGCAACTCCATCCTGGGCCTGCTCCAGGACGCGGAGGAGGTCGCGCACCTGCTGATCCGCTGCGCCGGGATGGCGTCGGCCTGGGAGCTCACCGCCGACATCCACGATCGGCTGATCCTCGCCGGTGACCGCACGGTGCTCAGCGAGGTGCCGATGAGCGACACGCTCTACGTCCGCCTCGGCGAGCGCACATTCGCGGAGATCTTCGCGGAGGACGCGAGCGCCTGCCTCGGCGCGCCGGCGCTGGTCACCCTCACCACGCACGTCTGCACACACTCGCTGGACGAGGTGTGGCGGTTCCGCTCGCTCGACCAGCACGACTATCGCGCCATCGGCTGCATCACGGGCGGCCGGCACGAGACCGCGGAGTCGGCGCTCGCGGCGCTGGAACTGCACCGCGCCCGCACCACGGAGTGGGAGGGCCTGCACTGACTGTGAGGATGGGATCTGCCACCTCGATGTGCCAGCAGGATCGGTGTTTCGGTGGTGGGCTGTAGCTGACGG
>NZ_JBNCLV010000004.1:0-561370 GCF_049844855.1 Tsukamurella sp. DT100 | reverse complement strand
GCCGTCAGCTACAGCCCACCACCGAAACACCGATCCTGCTGGCACATCGAGGTGGCAGATCCCATCCTCACAGTCAGTCCTCGGTCAGGGCACCGTCGGCCATGCGCCAGCGGCGCGTCGCGCGGACGGTGTCGAGCATCCGGCGGTCGTGGGTCACCAGGATGACGGTGCCGTCGAAGGACTCGACGGCCTCCTCGAGCTGCTCGATCGCGGGCAGGTCGAGGTGGTTGGTCGGCTCGTCGAGGACGAGCAGGTTCACGCCGCGGGCCTGGAGCAGCGCCAGCGCGGCGCGGGTCCGTTCACCGGGGGAGAGCGACGAGGCCGGCCTCAGCACGTGGTGGCCGCGCAGCCCGAACTTGGCGAGCAGCGTCCGCACGTCGGCGGGCGGCGTCTCCGGCACCTCCGCGCAGAAGGCGTCGAGCAGCGGACCGTCGGACAGGAAGCGCCCGCGGGCCTGGTCGACCTCGCCCACCTCGACCCCGGAGCCGAGCGTCACCGTCCCGGCGGAGGGCGTGAGGCGCCCCAGCAACAGCCCCAGCAGCGTCGACTTGCCGGCGCCGTTCGGACCGGTGAGCAGGATCCGGTCGCCGTACTCGACGGACACCGTCACGGGCCCGACGGTCAGCCCGGGATAGGAGACGCACGCCCCGGACGCGGTCACCACGACCGTGCCGCTGCGGGGAGCCGAGAGGATCGACATCCGCAGCTCCCACTCCTTGCGCGGCTCGGCGACCACCTCGAGCCGCTCGATCGCGCGCTCGGTCTGCCGCGCCTTCGACGCCTGCTTCTCCGTCGACTCGAGCCGCGCCTTCCGGCCGGCCTTGTCGGAATCCGTGCCGCTCTTCATCTTCCGGCGCGCGTTGCGCACCCCGTGCTCCATCCAGTTCCGCTGCATCTGCGCGCGGTCCTGTAGGTCGGAGAGCTTGCCCGAGTACTCCTCGTACTCCTCGCGCGCGTGCCGCCGCGCGACGTCGCGCTCGACGAGGTACGCCTCGTAGCCGCCGCCGTAGACGCCGATCTGCTGCTGCGCGAGATCCAGCTCCACCACGGTGGTCACCGTCCGGGCAAGGAACTCCCGGTCGTGCGAGACCACGACGATCGCGGTCGCCGCGTCCGCGACGAAGCGCTCCAGCAGCTCCAGGCCGGCGAGGTCCAGGTCGTTGGTGGGCTCGTCGAGCAGCAGCACGTCGTACCGCGAGGCCAGCACGGCCGCGAGGCCCGCGCGCGCTGCCTGCCCGCCGGAGAGCCCCGTCATCTCCGAGTCCGGGCCGTCCAGCCCCACGTCGGACAGGATCGCGTCCAGGCGTTGCTCCAGGTCGGCGCCGCCGAGGGCGAGCCACCGGTCCAGGGCGGGCGTGTAGAGGTCGGTGTCGGGATCGTCGCCGAGAGCGAGCGCGGCCGCGTCCATCGCCTCCTGCGCGGCCGCGACGCCGGTGCGCCGCGCGACGAACTCGGCGACCGTCTCGCCGGGCCGGCGCTCGTGCTCCTGCGCCAGGTACCCGACTTCCGCGTCGGCGGGGGAGAGGTCGACGGTGCCGCTCACGTCGGGGCCGCCGTCCGCGCCCACCCCGGCGAGCAGCTTGAGCAGCGTCGACTTCCCGGCGCCGTTGGCGCCGACGAGGCCCACCACGTCGCCCGGCGCGATCACGAGGTCGAGACCGGAGAACAGGGTGCGATCGGCGTACGCGACCGTCAGGTCGCGGGTCTGCAGGACGGTCATGTCAGTCGTCGAGGTCCACGGTGACGTTGGGCTTGCGCATCTCGCGCCGGTAGCCGACGATCCCGACGATGGTGCCGGCGACGAGCATGACGATCATGCCGCGCAGCGCCCAGTCGAGGATCCACTTGTAGTCCTGCAGCGCCGACGAGGCGTAGTAGCCCACCAGCAGCAGGAACGGCGCCCAGATCAGCGAGCCCAGCACCGAGGCGACGGTGAACTTCCGCTTGTCCATGCCGACCGCGCCGGCGACGAGCGGGCACAGCGTGCGGACCCAGGGGATCCAGCGGGCGATGAGCACGGAGAAGAAGCCGTGCTTGTCCATCAACTCCTTGACCCGGTGCAGGTTGTGCGCGTTGAGGTAGCGGCCGTCCTGCTTGGCCAGCACGTGGTCGCCCATCTTGACGCCGATGCCGTAGCCCACGTGGTTACCGGCGATGGCCGCGAGGAAGGCCGCCAGCGCGAGCCCCCACACCGACGCCGCGGAGTGGCCGGTGGTGGCCATGGCGAGGCCGGCGGTGAGCAGCAGCGAATCGCCGGGCAGGAACAGCCCGATGATGAAGGCGCACTCGCAGAAGACGAACCCGGCCACGACGAGCCAGATCATCACCGGCCCGGCGGTCTGGACGAATTCGAGCACGGACGGGGCCTAGGCGGCCGCGTCGGCGCGGCGTCCCGCGAGGAACTTCTTGACCACGCCCCACACGATCGGCAGCACGGAGACGGCGACGATCGCCAGGAAGATGATGTCGATGTTCTCGCGGACCCACGAGATCTTGCCGAGCCACACGCCGAGCAGGATGATGCCGTCGGCCCAGATCACGGCGCCGATCGCGTTCCAGATGACGAACTTGCTGTAGCTCATCTTCGCGGCTCCGGCGGCGATCGGCGCGAACGTGCGCACGAACGGGACGAAGCGGGCCAGGATCAGCGTGGCGGGGCCGTACTTCTCGAAGAACTCGTGCGACTCGTCGAGGTACTTGGTCTTGAGGAAGCGCGCGTCGGGCGTGAAGAACTTCTCGCCGCCGAACCGGCCGATGAAGTAGCCGACCTGGGAGCCGAGGATCGCCGCGATGGGCGTCGCGATCAACAGCACCGGCAGCGACATCGCCGAACCCGTGTAGGTGGCCTCACCGACGGCGGCGCCGGTACCGGCCGCGGTCAGCAGACCCGCGACGAACAGCAGCGAGTCACCCGGGAGCACCGGGAACAGCACGCCGGATTCGATGAACACCACGAGCAGCAGGCCCACCAGGGCGATGCCGCCGAAGGCGTTGAGGACGGCCACCGGATCGGTGATGTCCTTGAGGGCGAACGCCTGCATGGTGGTCGAGGCGGCCAGAGTCAGGTCGTTGACATACACGCCTGCCAGGATACCGGCTCTATTTCAGCAATTCGTCGATGTAGCACCAGCGCCACGACTCCCCGGGCTGGAAGCTCCGGATCACGGGGTGGTTGGTGAGCTCGTGGTGGACCGTCGCGTGCTTGCCCTCGGAGGAGTCGCAGCAGCCGACGTGTCCGCAGGTCAGGCACAGTCGCAGGGCGACGGGGTTCTGCCCCGATTCCACGCACTCGACGCAGGTCTCGCTGAGCGGCACGGGGTCGGCGAAATCGTCCGAAACGCGAAGATGGTCACATTCGTCCTGCGCCCACGGCGGCGTGAGCAGTTCGGCCACCGCGATGCGCTCGCTGCGCACCGCCGAGACCTCCAGCATCGCCTCCTCGACGTCGAAGTTGGACAGCACCTGCTCGAGCACCTCGTGATCGCCCTGGCCGGCGTCGCGCATCCGCAGCACCTCCGCCCGCTCGGCGTCGATCATCTGCAGCCGGACCGCGCGCAGCTGCGCGGCGGGGGTGTTCGCGGAGTCCGGGCCGAGTCGTTCCCAGAAGGCGCGCTCGCGGTTGATGGTGTGTTCCCGCACCCCGTCGAGCACGGTGGCCGGCACGGTGTTCTCCGGGCTCGCCGCGATCTCGTCGAGTCGCGCCAGGCCCGCGTTGAGGGCGGACCGCATCACCACGGCCTGCTGCAGGGCGTCGGTGCGCGCGTTCGGCCCCTGCACCTTGAGCAGCTTGGCCAGCGCGGGCAGCGTCGAACCCTGGATCAGGAGGCTGCCGGCCACCACGACCATCGCGGCGAACACGAGCACCTCGCGGTCGGGGAAGTCCAGCGGGAGGATGAACGCGGCCGCGAGGGTGACCACGCCGCGCATGCCGGCCCAGGACAGCACCGTCGTCTCGCCGGCGGTGAGGCGCTCGTCGGCGTCGTCCACCTTGATCGCGATGAGTGCCGACGGCGCGCACCACACCATCCGCGCGAGGATCACCGTGATCATCACGGCGATGCACGTCGTGATGATCAGCGGCCAGCCGATCGGCGAGTTGTCCGCGCCCACGAAGATCGTCCGCATCTGCAGGCCGATGAGGAGGAAGACGGCGTTCTCCAGCAGGAACTGGATGGTGCTCCAGTTGATCCGCGCCGACATCCGGCCGATGGCCGTCTGGTCGGTGGGTGCTCGATACGCGACGATGAGCCCCGCGACGACCGTCGCGACGACGCCCGAGGCGTGGATGTGCTCGGCGGGCAGGTAGGCGATCCAGGGGCTGATCAGGCTGATGCCGGTGGTGAGCACCGGGTCCGTCAGCCGGCGCAGCGCGAATCGGATCGCGAGCGCGGCGAGGACGCCGACGGCCACGCCGCCCACCGCGCTGAGCGCGAACGAGCCCAGCACCTGCCAGAAGCCGATGGTGCCGGCGACCGCCGCGATCGCGGTCCGCAGCAGGACGATCGACGTGGCGTCGTTGAACAGCGACTCGCCCTCGAGCAGCGTCGTCACCCGGCGGGGCAGGCCGATGCGCCGGCCCACCGCGGTCGCGGCCACCGCGTCGGGCGGCCCGACGATGGCGCCCAGCGCGAGCCCGGCGGCGAACGGGATGTCGAGCAGGTACGAGGTCACCACGCCGACGGCGCCGGCCGTGAAGAGCACCAGCCCGACCGAGAGCATCCCGATCGGCCGGATGTTCTCCTTGAAGTCGACGAGGGAGGCCTTCGACGCCGCCGCGTACAACAGCGGCGGCAACAGGCCCAGCAGCACCACGTCGGGGTTGAGCGGCACCTCGGGCACCGCGGGGATGAACGACACCCCGATGCCGACCACCGTCAGCACCAACGGCGCGGCGAGACCGAGACGGTCACAGAATGCACTGACCACCAGAACGGTGGCGACGAGGGCGACCAGCCCAACAGCGAGCTCCATGGGCGATAGTCTTTCACTGAAACGCCGAACCGCTCAGGAGGACAGACATGCCCATCGCCACCCCCGAGGCCTACCGGGAGATGCTGGACCGCGCCCGTGAGGGCGGTTACGCCTATCCGGCGATCAACTGCACGTCGAGCGAGACGATCAACGCGGCGATCAAGGGCTTCGCCGATGCGGGCAGCGACGGGATCATCCAGTTCTCCACCGGCGGCGCCGAGTTCGGCTCCGGCCTGGGTGTCAAGGACATGGTGGTCGGCGCGGTCGCGTTGGCCGAGTTCGCGCATGTGGTGGCGGCGCAGTACGACGTGACCGTCGCCCTGCACACCGATCACTGCCCGAAGGACAAGCTCGACAGCTATGTGCGGCCGCTGCTGGCGATCTCGCAGGAGCGGGTGGACAAGGGCCAGAACCCGTTGTTCCAGTCGCACATGTGGGACGGCTCGGCGGTGCCGCTGGAGGAGAATCTGGAGATCGCGCAGGACCTTTTGGCGAAGGCGAAGGCGGCGAAGATCATCCTGGAGATCGAGATCGGCGTGGTCGGCGGCGAGGAGGACGGCGTCGAGAACGAGATCAACGACAAGCTGTTCACCTCGGATGAGGACTTCGCGAAGACCGTCGACGCGCTGGGCGCGGAGGGGTATCTGCTGGCGGCGACGTTCGGCAACGTCCACGGCGTCTACAAGCCGGGCAACGTGAAGCTGCGGCCGGAGGTGCTGCGGGACGGTCAGGCGGTGGCGTCGGCGAAGCTGGGCCTGCCGGCGGGGAGCAAGCCCTTCGATTTCGTGTTCCACGGCGGTTCGGGGTCGCTGAAGTCGGAGATCGAGGACTCCCTGAGCTATGGCGTGGTGAAGATGAACGTCGACACCGATACCCAGTACGCGTTCACCCGGCCGGTGGCGGGGCACATGCTGTCGAACTACGACGGGGTGCTCAAGATCGACGGTGAGGTCGGCAACAAGAAGGTCTACGACCCCCGCTCCTACCTGAAGAAGGCGGAGACGTCGATGGCCGAGCGGGTCGTCGAGGCGTGCAACGACCTGCACTCCGCCGGCAAGTCCATCAGCGCGAAGTAGCTAGTAGCTCAGGCCAGCGCCAGTCCCAGGAGGACCGCCAGCACGAGCACGATCATGGCCGCTGCCGCCGCCCACTCCGGGCCGGTGAGCAGCGGCCGTGCGCGTTTCGGGGCCGGATCCGGCGCCTGCGGGGCGGGCTGGTTCGACGGTGCGCCCTGCGCCGGCCCGGCGGGTCGGTGGGGAGCCTGCGGGGGCCGGGCATGCGGCGCGCGGCTCTGCGCGGCGGGCGGACGGTGCGGCTGCTGCGCGCCGTGCGTCGGGTGCGGGCGCGGCGCCATCGGGTGCGGGGCGGCCATCGGCGGCGTCGCGGTGCGCCGGGGCGGCGTCACGCGGCCCGCGCCGCGGGCGATCCGGTCGGTCCGCGGCGTGGGCCGGTCCGGCACTTCGGAGTACGCGAGCTTGGGTTCCGACGGTGCCGTCCGCGGCTCCGGCTTCGGGGCCTGCGGGGGTTCCGGCTTGGGCTCGGGCTTCGGATTGCGGAGCGTGGGCTCCTCCGACGGGGTGCTCATCGCGCCCCGACGCGCGTGCACACCTTCCAGGTGTCCGCGTCCTTCTCCAGCGTGAGGGTGTTGCGCACCTTCGCGCTCGGGTTGTTGGCGTAGTGCACCTCGACCTGGACCTCCGCCTTGTCGCCGCGCACGTCCACGGCCTGCAGGCCGTCGAGCTCGGGCAGCAGGCCGTCGGCCTTGGCGTTGCCGTAGACGCGCTGCCACTGGCCGTCGTTGAGCCCGTCGTAGTACACCTTGGCGTTGCCGCACGTCTGCTGGCGCAGGGCGGCGAGGTCGCCGCGGCCCACGGCGTCGATGAACGACGTCGTCGCGTTCGCCGCCTGCTGCCGCGGGTCGGTCGACGAGCCGGAGCCCGACTTGGGCACCAGCAGCGCGATCGCCGCGACGATCACCACGACCGCCACCACCGCGGCCGCCACGATCCACAGCGTGCGCTTGCCCTTCGGCGGGGCTTCCTGCCCGCCCTGCGGCGCGTAGTACTCGGGCGACTGCCGCGCCGCGTTCTCCTGCGGCGTCTGCGCGGTGTCCGGCTTCGCGAGATCGGGCGCCGCCGCGGGGGCGGCGAGGGGCGCGAGGGGGATCGCCTCGGTCGCGGGCGTCGCGTCCGGCAGCTCGTTCTGCTCGGTGTCGATGATCGCCTGGTCAGGTCGCACGGCGGCCGGGATCGCCGTCGTCGCGGCCTCAGCGGTGTCGTCCGCGTCCGACTCGTCCTCGGTGGTCGCCTCCGGCGCGGGCGCCTCGGTCTCGACCGGTCCGACGGTGCGCAGCGGCGACGCGTCCGCGTCCTCGGTGGCGTCCTCGTCGGCGACCGCAGCGGCCTCGCTCTCGTCGGAAGCCTCCGCCTCGCTCTCGTCGGTCGCCTCGTCCTCGGCGGTCCCGTCCTGCGCGGCGGGATCCTGCTCGTCGGCGGAGATCTCGTCGCCGTCCTCGGCGGTCTCGTCGGGGACGGATGCGTCGTCACCGGCGTCCTCCGCGGTCTCGGCGGTCGCCTCGCCCGCCGCGGCCTCGGGCTCGTCGTCGCTCTCGGTCGAGCTCGCGTCCTCGGCCGATTCCGCGTCCGCGGTCGAATCCGCGTCGTCGGCGACCTCGTCCTCTGCGGCGCTGTCGTCCGCGGGCGCGTCGGCCTCGGTGGCAGTGTCCTGGTCGTCCTGATCGTCGCCGGTGAGCGCGGCTGCTCCGGCGACGACGGCAGCGGCGCCCGCGACCCCGGCGGCCGCCGCGGCGACCGACGGACCGTCGGCCTCGGCGTCGGATCCGTCCGCACTGTCCGCACTGTCCGCGCTGTCCGCGCCGTCCGCACTGTCGGCTGCGTCTGCGCCGTCGGATCCGTCAGCGGCCTCCGCGCCGTCCGCGCTGTCCTCATCGTCAGTGGTGTCCGCGTCGACGACCTCGTCGGCCGCGACCCGATCCTCGTCCGTGTCGTCGTCGGCGGCGGTCTCGTCGGCCTCGTCATTCACGTCGGCCTCGGACGTCGTCGCAGCCTCATCCGTCTCCTGCGCGGCCTCGTCGGCGACGACCTCGTCAGCGCTCGTCTCCTCCTCGACGGGTTCCGCGGGAGTCTCCTCGGCCGGGCGGGCCTGCACGGGGATGGCGGTGGTCTCGGCGGAGCTCGGGCGCTGCACGGCGGGCAGCACGGTGGTCTCGGTGTCGTCGGCGCCCGGCGACGTGGTCACCACCGGCCCGACGGTCCGCAGCGGCGAGTCCGGTGTGCTCTTGTCCGCGGTCTCCTCGCTCGCGTCGCCGGCGGCGTCCGCGGGGTCGGTCGCGGAGGCGTCGTCCTCGGCGGCCCCATCCTCGGACTCGGCGGAAGCGTCTTCCTCGACCAGAGCGCGCCCCGCGGCGGGCAGCACCCGCGTCTCGGCGTCGGACGGCGCATCCCCGGTCTCGCTCGAGTCCGTGGACTTGCCGGAGTCCTCCGCGGCGGCACCGTCGACGGGGATGACAGTGGTCTCGGCCTCTCCCGGCGACGGGGCGGGGGCGGCGTCCTGAACGAGCTGCGCGAGGGAGTCGGACTGCGAGGGGATCACGGCGTCGGAGGGCGCGCTGCCGAGCGTGCCGGCGGTCTCGGGGTGGTCGTGAAGTGGCGCCGCGGGCCACGACGCGAGGCGTCCGCGCAGGTCACGAAGTCGCGACAGAGGTCCCCGGTTGTCATCCCGCGCCATCGCTTCCGCCATCCCCTCGTTCGTGAACCGTCCTCCTCCGCGGCGGCGCGCCGCACACGGAACACCTGACACCCTAGCGGGCGCGCACCCGCGGTGACCGGCGCGTCGAGCGGGCACGCACGTCGTCCACCCTCCGCCGGGCGCAGCATGGAAGACTGGAGCAATGACGTCCTTCGGTGATCTCCTCGGCCCGCCCCCGGTCCTGCTCGACATCGACGAAGAGCCGGAACTCCAGCTGAACCAGGGCCGCCCGGCGGTCGAGGTCGCGGCGGAGACCCCCACGTCGTCGCTGGCGTGGGCCGTGCTCGCGGAGGGCTCGCTCGACGAGGGCCAGGCCGTCACCGCCTACGCCTACGCGCGCACCGGCTACCACCGCGGTCTCGACCAGCTGCGCCGCCAGGGCTGGCGCGGCTTCGGCCCCGTGCCCTACAGCCACGAGAACAACCGCGGTTTCCTGCGGGCGGTGGCCGCGTTGGCCCGCGCCGCGCAGTCGATCGGCGAGGAAGACGAGTACCTCCGTTGCCTGGATCTGTTGAACGACTGTGACCCCGAAGCCGCCGGCGCCCTCGGACTCGGCGCGTAGCCGACTCCTCCGGCGGCACAACGCGCTGCCGCAGGTGATCCAGAGCCGCACCAAGCGGCTCTGGAACGCCAAGCTGCCCATCCTGCAGTGCGCGGTCGCCGCGGGCATCGCGTGGTTCATCGCGAACGACGTGATCGGGCACGTCTCGCCCTTCTTCGCGCCGATCGCCGCGATCATCTCGCTGGGGCTGTCCCTGCAGCAGCGGCTGCGCCGCTCGCTGGAGCTGGTCGGCGGCGTCACCGTCGGCATCGGTGTGGGCGACCTGCTGATCTCCGTGATCGGCACCGGGCCCTGGCAGCTGGCCCTCGTCGTGGCGATCGCGATGGCCGTCGCGGTGCTCGCCGACCGGGGCCCGCTCGTGCCGATGCAGGCCGCGTCGTCGGCGGTGCTCGTCGCGACCCTGATCCCGCCCGGGTCGACGGGCGGCTGGACCCGGATGCTCGACGCGCTCATCGGCGGCCTCGTCGGCGTCGTGATCGCGGCGCTGATCCCGAACAACCCCGCCCGGCGGCCGCGCAAGGACGCCGCCAAGGTGCTCGACACCATGCGGCGCGTCGTCGCCTCGATCGCCGCCGGCCTCACCGACCGCGACATCTCCTCGCTCGAATGGGCGCTGGAGACCGCCCGCGCCACCCAGCCCGACCTGGACCTGCTCACCAACGACCTCGCGGGCGGCCTCGAGATCGCGAAGGTCTCGCCGATGTTCTGGAGCTCGCGGCCCCGGATGGACAAGCTCCAGGCCATCGCCGATCCCCTCGACAACGCCGTGCGCAACGTGCGGGTCATGGCCCGTCGCGCGCTCGCCTCGAATCAGAGCGGCGAGCGGATCGACCCCGCCCTGGTCACCGAGGTCGGCCGGCTCGCCGAGTCCTTCAAGACGATGCGCGACGTGGTGCTCGCCGAGCCGGGCGCGCACCCCGACCAGGCCGACGGTGCCCGCGTGCTCCGGTCGGCCGCGCGGCGCGCCAACGCGCTGCCGATGCACCACGAGATCTCCGAGAGCGAATCGCTCAACGAGGTGATGATCTACGGGCAGCTGCGATCGACGATCGTCGACCTGCTGCAGGTCGCGGGCCTGTCCCGAACGTCGGCGGTCGCGCAGATGCGCGAGGTGCCGAAGAAGAAGGACGCGCCGAAGCCGCCCGAGTAGCGCGCGTCAGACCGGGGCGGCGAAGTCGATGTGATGCCCCTGCAGCCAGGTCAGGGACCGGCCGTCGTCGTCCTTCGCCGCGCGCCGGAACATGACCGGCAGGACCAGGTCGCGGACCACGCGGCCGACGGGGCCGGCGGCCTTCGAGTTCGACGCGCGGCGCCCCTCGGCGACGATCCGCTCCGTGCGTGCGCGGCGCAGTCCCTCGAAGGCGGCGAAGGCCTCGGTGGTGGTGGCCCGGTCGCGGATGCACTGCGCGAGGATCACGGCGTCCTCGAGGGCCATCGCGGCGCCCTGCCCGGCCGCAGGGGAGGTGGCGTGCGCGGCGTCGCCGATGAGCACCATCCGCCCGCGCCCGTCGTGCCACCGGTCGACGACGGGCAGATCGTAGGTCGCCCACCCGACGAGCGGGCCGGGCGCGGCGTCGATGATCGCGCCCGCCGGGCCGGCGTCGCCGTCCATGAGGGCGTGCAGGCGACGCCGCCATTCCGCGTCGTCGACGCCGGACAGCACGCCCCGCTCGGGCTCGGTCCGCGCCGGCGGATTGGCGAACCACACGGTCCCGCCGTCGGGCGTGGGCATCCAGGCGAAGAAGCAGCGGGTCCCGAACTGCATGCGGAACTCGCGGGGCGGCACGTCGACCGTGAAGTCGGGGATGTACCCGCCCAGGTTGAGCACGGGGACGTAACGCGGCGCGGCCGCGGCCGGGTCGATGAGGGTGCGCACGGGCGAGTGGATGCCGTCCGCGCCGATGAGGACGTCGCCGCGCGCCGTCGTCCCGTCCGCGAAATGCGCCGTGACGCCGTCGGGGTCGACGGTGGCGGTGATCAGCTCGGCCCCGTGCCTGACGGTGACGCCGCGGGAGCGCGCCTCCTCCGCGAGGGCGGAGTAGAGCGTCGCGCGGGGCATCATCAGCGAGGTCAGGCCGTCGGGGCGGCGGGCCGCGAGCGGCATCCGCCCGAGAGCGCGGCCCTTGCCGTTGACGAAGGCGATGGTCTCGACGGGGTAGCCGACGCCCTCCAGCGGGCCGGCCGCGTCGATCGCCTGCAGTGCGTCGAGACCGTTGGCCTGCAGGGTGAGCCACGCGCCGCGCTGGGCCGCGTCCTGCTCGTCCCGTTCGAAGACTTCGGCGTCGACGCCGACGCGCGCGAGGGCCATGGCGGCGACGGGACCCGCGACACCGGCGCCGATGATGAGAGCCTTCATGGTGTTCTCCCACAGATCGATATAGCTTGATTATCAAGCAATCATGCGAGGAGGTAGCTTGAATGTCAAGCGATATTGCGACCGAAGTGGGCCCCGCCGTGCAGGCCTATCAGGCCTCGGTGAGCGATTTCGATCGGGAAGTGGCGCGGATCCTCGGCGTCGGCGCGACGGATCTGGCCTGCTTGGAGCTGGTGCTGGGGGCCGACGGAGTCTCGCCCCGCGACGTGGCGACGGCGCTGGGCCTGACGACCGGCAGCGTCACGACGATGGTCGACCGCCTGGAGAAGCGTGGCTACGTGACGCGGCACCCGCACCCCGACGACGGGCGCAAGGTGCTGGTGCGCGCCACGCCGCGGCTGACGGAGCGGGTGGGGGCGGCCATGGGGCCCATGCTCGCCTCGGCCGGCGCCGACGTGCTGGAGCGGTTCACCGACGATGAGCTCGCCGCGGTGGTGCGCTTCATGCGGGTCGCCGCCGCGCACCAGGCGGCGCACACCGTGCTGCTCCGTGCCGAACCGCCCGCCGTCGACTGACGGCCGAGTGGCGTCCGCGTCAGCTGATGAGCAGCCAGTCGTCGGTGTTGCGGTAGAACGTCGCCCGGGTCACGACGCTGGAGTCCGTGCGGCCGTCGCGGGTCACGACGAGCTCGAGCCCGCCGGTCTGCGCGGCGCGGCCGGACAGCCACCGTCGGCGCACGCCCTTCGCGAGCCGGGCGCGGACCCCGCCCGTCTCGCCCGCCGCGCCGAAGGGCTCCACGATCACGGCCTTCGCCTGCCCGGTGAACAGCTTCTCCGAGTCGACGAAGGTCTCGCCGGTCAGCGGCCCACCGTCGGGGCCCGTGATCTTGGCCTTGCCGACCAGGACGAAGCCGCGGTCGTCGCGGATGAGGGGGACGGCGCGGGGCGTGCCCGTCAGCGGGTCGCCCGGCGGGTAGATGGACGACGCGTGCGAGTTCTCGGTCGGCACGTACGCCACCTCGACGTCCAGCCGCTCGGACGCCATCAGCCGGGCGATCACCGCCGCCAGCAGGTCATCGGGCCCCGCGACCACGATCCGCTTCGGGAACGTCAGCTTCTGCTTCAGTTCCGCCTTGGCGGAGTCGAGGTCGACGGTGATCGTTTCGAGGTCGCGGAGGCTGCCCGGGATACGGACATCGGGGGCGCGCACCACGACGGTGCTCTGGGTCACGGAGCTCACCGCACCTACTGTAAGGTTGCGGCACGGCTCGACGTTATCCAGGTGATTCCGAAGGTGAATAGCGAGCCGGAAGGAGATCGTCCATGCCTGCGATCGTGCTGATCGGCGCCCAGTGGGGCGATGAAGGTAAGGGAAAGGCCACCGACCTGCTGGGGGAGAAGCTCCAGTGGGTGGTTCGCTACCAGGGCGGCAACAACGCCGGCCACACGGTGGTCCTGCCGAACGGCGACAAGTTCGCGCTCCACCTCATCCCGTCGGGCATCCTGACCCCCGGCGTGAAGAACGTCATCGGCAACGGCGTCGTGGTGGACCCGTCGGTCCTGCTCGCCGAGCTCGACGGCCTCGAGGCGCGCGACGTCGACACGTCGAACCTGCTGCTCTCGGCCGACGCGCATCTGCTCATGCCGTACCACGTGGCCATCGACAAGGTCACCGAGCGCTTCCTCGGCAACAAGAAGATCGGCACCACCGGCCGCGGCATCGGGCCCTGCTACCAGGACAAGATCGCCCGCGTCGGCGTCCGCGCGCAGGACGTGCTGGACGAGTCGATCCTCACCCAGAAGGTCGAGGCGGCACTGGAGTTCAAGAACCAGGTGCTCACCAAGATCTACAACCGCCGCGCGCTCGACGCGCGCCAGGTCGTCGACGAGACGCTGGAGCTCGCCGAGAGCTTCAAGCACCGCATCGCCGACACCCGCCTCGAGCTCAACCTCGCGCTGGAGCGCGGCGAGACGATCCTGCTGGAGGGCTCGCAGGGCACCCTGCTCGACGTCGACCACGGCACCTACCCGTACGTCACCTCGTCGAACCCCACGTCGGGCGGGGCCTCGGTGGGCTCGGGCATCGGCCCCACCCGCATCACGACGGTGCTGGGCATCCTCAAGGCGTACACCACCCGCGTCGGCTCGGGCCCGTTCCCGACGGAGCTCTTCGACGAGTGGGGCGAGTACCTCGCCAAGCACGGCGGCGAGGTGGGCGTCACCACCGGCCGCGCGCGCCGCTGCGGCTGGTTCGACGCCGTGATCGCCCGCTACGCGACCCGCGTCAACGGCATCACCGACTACTTCCTCACCAAGCTCGACGTGCTCAGCTCCATCGAGAACGTGCCGATCTGCGTCGCGTACGAGATCGACGGTGTGCGGTACGACGAGATGCCGCCCAACCAGACCGATTTCCATCACGCGAAGCCGATCTACGAGACGATGCCCGGCTGGTGGGAGGACATCTCCGAGTGCCGCACGTTCGAGGACCTGCCGAAGAACGCGCAGGACTACGTGCTGCGGCTCGAGGAGCTCTCCGGCGCGCACATCTCCTGCATCGGCGTGGGCCCGGGCCGCGACGAGACCATCGTCCGCCGCGCCATCGTCTGAGGTGTTCTGAAACCGAGCCTGTTCGAGGCCGCGGCGAGGCATTTCCATCGGCTCCGCTCAGGCTCGGTTTCTGACGCGTCCTAGGGCGTCGGAGCCGGGGTCGGCGTCGCCGAGGGCGCAGCGGTCGGGGTCACGCGGTACATCCGCGGGCCCTCGCCGCGGCCGGGCCCGTGCCGCTGGGCCTCGTGGCCGCCGGGCCCGCGCTGCTGCATCGAGTGCCCCTTGTGCTTGCCGGTGGCCTCGTTGACCCAGTAGCCGGCGGTGAAGCTGACGCCGCTGATCCCGATGAGCCCGAACACGATCGCCGCGATGAGCAGCTTCCTCGACGGCCCGGTCGTCGACGGTGCCGCCTCCTGCGGGGCCGGGCTGGGGGCTGCGGCTGCGGGGGCGGTCGCCGGCGCGGGCGGGATCGGCGCGGTGGGCGTCGGCTGCGGATCGGTGGGTTCGGTCATGGGTTCTCGCTTCGGTCGGTGCGGTCACCGCGACCGCGCTGGAACCGATGATGCGACGCCCGGCTTGGAATCCGCTGTCAGGTCCCTCCGAATCAGGCCTGCTTTCGTCGGGCTGCGTGGGTTCGATGTCGCGCGGAGAAGCCATGCGCGCCACGCATGGCACACAAAACAGCAGTTCAACCGCATTTTCGGCGCATCGAGTCATGCGTGTCGCGCATGACCTCGGGTGCGCCGGCGGCGAGCCCCGCCGCGGGGTATGCGTCCAGTGCATGGCTGACGGCGAGCAATACGCATTTGACCTGCGAAGACGTCGGTCATGCGTGCCGCGCATGGCTCCCGTGAGAACACACCACCCTTGCGTTGCCGGTGCCGCGACTCGCCGAGGCAGCCGTCAGCGCAGCGTCGGGTCCTGCGCGCGCACCGCGAGCACCTCGTCCATCGACGGTGCGTACGCGCCCGCCCGGCTCACGGTCAGCGCGGAGGTGATGACGGCGCGGTGCAGCGCAGGCTGCACGTCACTCCACTGCGCGGCCCGCAGCCGTCGGGCGGCGTACCGCGAGCCCAGGTAGCCGGCGTCGAGCAGCCCGGACACCAGCCCGGCCATGAAGGAGTCGCCCGCGCCGACGGTGTCGCCCACCTCGACGGTCAGCTGATCGACGTGCAGCATGTCCCGGTTGCCGGCGAGCAGCGCGTACGCGCCCCAGGGCCCGCGGGTGAGCACCACCATCGCCGGGCCGGCCGCGATCCAGCGGCGCATCACGTCCTCGACGGGCTCGTCGGGGTGCAGCCAGGCGATGTCCTCGTCGCTGGCCTTGACCACGTCGGACTGCGCGATCATCTCCATCACCCGCGGCAGCACCTCGGCGGGCGTGCCCATCAGCGCGGGCCGGATGTTGGGGTCGTAGGAGACGGTGGCGTGGTCCCGGATCCGGCGCACCACGTCGGCGACGCCGTCGGACCCCGGCGCGAGCGTCGCGGCGAAGCTGCCCGTGTGCAGGTGCCCGTAGCGCTCGAGCGATTCGACGGGCGGCACCTCCCACGTGAGGTCGAACTCGTAGGTCGCGCGCCCCTCGGCATCGACGTGCGCGTAGGCGAGCGGGGTGTTGGCGGCACCGTCGGACCCGGGGACGACGTCCACGCCGGCACGGGCCGCGGTCTCGGCGATCCGGTGGCCACGGACGTCCCGCCCCCACCAGGACAGGATCGACGTCGGATCCCCCAGCGACGCCAGCCCGCACGCGACGTTGAACAGGCTGCCGCCCACGTGCTCGGACGGCTCGGCACCGTCGCGCAGTACGACGTCGACGAGTGCCTCGCCCAGGCACAGCGTCCGATCGGTCATCTCATTTCCCCTTCGTGGCCGGTGCCGGTGCGTTGGCTTCCGCCTCGAGGCCCAGCCGCTCGGCCATCTCCTCGAGCGGAATGCCCTTGGTCTCCGGCATCACCTTTATCACCCAGAGCAGCTGCAGCACCATGAACCCGAAGAAGATCGAGAAGGCGACGCCGCCGCCGAAGGCGCCGATGATGGGCGGGAACGCGAAGCTCGTGATGGCGGCCCACACCCAGTGCGTGAGGCTACCGAGCGCCTGCCCGCGGCCGCGAATGCTGTTGGGGAAGATCTCCGAGAGGAACACCCAGATCACCGCGCCCTGGCCGAAGGCGTGCGAGGCGATGAAGACCATCAGCCCCAGCAGGACCAGGATCGACGAGGTGCTGTCGAACGAGCGGCCGTCGCTCTCGTAGTAGAACATCACGGCGGCCATGAACCCGAGCGAGACCAGGTAGCCCACCGAGCCGACCAACATGAGCCGGCGGCGCCCGAGCCGGTCGATCACGGTCAGCGCGGCCATCGTGGCGACCAGGTTCATCACGCCCACCGCGACGGACATCAGGTACGCGGCGTTCGTGCTGGCGCCGGCGTCCTGCATCACGCGCGGCGCGTAGTAGAGGATCGCGTTGATGCCGGACATCTGGTTGAAGAAGGCGATCGCGACGGCCAGCAGGATCACCTTGCGGTGGCCGCGGGTGTAGAACTTCGTCTTCTCGCCCTGCTCGGCGGCGAGCGTCTCCTGGATCTCCGCCATCTGCGCGTCGGCCTCGGCTGGCGTGGAGCAGAGCCGCTCGGACGTGGCGCGCGCCCCGGCGAGGTCGCCGTGACCGGCGAGCCAGCGGGGCGTCTCCGGCACCGTCGGGAGCAGGACGAGGAACAGCACCGCCGGCACCACCATCACCCCGAGCATCCAGCGCCAGGCGTTGGGGTCGTCGCCCAGGACGGTGCGGATGATCGCGTTCGACGCGTACGCCACCAGGATGCCCAACACGATGTTGAACTGCACGAGGCCCACGAGCCGCCCGCGGAACTTCGGCGGCGCGATCTCGGCGGTGTAGATCGGGGCGCACACGCTCGACGCGCCGATGCCGAGGCCGCCGAGGAACCGGAAGGCCTGCAGCACCTCCACTGACGACGTGGGCGCCAGCGCGCAGCCCACGGCGCTCACCACGTACAGCACGCCGATCGCGTACAGCACCTTCTTCCGGCCGAACCTGTCCGCGAGCCTGCCGGACACGATCGCGCCGACGATGGTGCCGATCAGCGCGGTCGTCACCGTGAAACCGATCGCGGCGTCGGACAGGTGGAACTGCTCCTGGATCTGCTCCTCGGCGCCGGAGATCACCGCCGTGTCGAATCCGAAGATGAGTCCGCCGGTCGCCGCGACGACGGCGCTCCTGATCACGAGTGCCTTCATCCCCCGAACGTAGGCGCCTCCCGCGGCACCCCGAGCGATAACAAGTGAAACGTTCACCACCGCAGAACGATCGGAAGCAAACGCGAATCGACGGGTCGGCAGCCGCACCGCGGGACGCCGCGTTTGCCAGAATGGACCCCATGACGAACCTCAGCGACACCGGCGGCAACCCCCGGATCGGCACGGCGCTCACCTCCGGCGCCACGAAGGCGCTGATGCTGGGTTCGGGCGAGCTGGGCAAGGAGGTGGTGATCGCCTTCCAGCGCCTGGGCGTCGAGACGATCGCCGTCGACCGCTACGCGAACGCGCCCGCGATGCAGGTCGCGCACCGCAGCCACGTCATCGACATGACCGACGCCGCCGAGGTCCGTCGCGTCATCGAGGCGGAGAAGCCCGACTTCGTGGTCCCCGAGATCGAGGCCCTCGCCACCGAGGCCCTGGTCGCCGTCGACGAGGAGGGCCTCGCCGAGGTCATCCCGACGGCGCGGGCCGTCGCGCTGACGATGAACCGCGAGGGCATCCGCAAGCTCGCCGCCGAGGAGCTCGGCCTGCCGTGCTCGCCGTACGCCTTCGCCTCGTCGCTCGACGAGGTGCGCGCCGCCTCCCGGGAGGTCGGCTTCCCGTGCGTGATCAAGCCGGTCATGTCGAGCTCGGGCAAGGGCCAGTCCGTAGTCCGCTCGATCGAGGAGCTCGACGGCGCCTGGCAGTACGCCGTGGAGGGCGGCCGCGTCCGCAACGAGCGGGTGATCGTCGAGGGCTTCGTCGACTTCGATTACGAGATCACGCTGCTCACGGTGCGCGTCTACGACGCCGAGCGCGGCAAGGTGGTCACCCGGTTCTGCGAGCCCATCGGGCACCGGCAGTCCGACGGTGACTACGTCGAGTCCTGGCAGCCGCAGGCGATGAGCCAGGCCGCCTACGACGCGGCGACCTCCGTCGCGGGCCGCATCACCACCGCCCTCGGCGACGGCGGCACCGGCGGCCGCGGCGTGTTCGGCGTGGAGCTCTTCGTCAAGGGCGACGACGTCTACTTCTCCGAGGTCTCGCCCCGCCCGCACGACACCGGCCTGGTGACCCTGGGTTCGCAGCGGCTCTCCGAGTTCGAGCTGCACGCCCGCGCGATCCTCGGCCTGCCGGTGGACACCTCGCTCATGTCGCCGGCCGCGTCCGCGGTGATCTACGGGACGAAGGACAGCAGCTCCGTCGCCTTCGACAGCGTCTCCCGCGCGCTCGACGTGCCGGAGAGCGACCTGCGCCTGTTCGGCAAGCCCGAGGGCTATGCCAAGCGACGCCTCGGCGTCGCCGTCGCGACCGCCGACACCATCGAGGTGGCGCGCGCCAACGCCGCCGAGGCGGCCGGCCGGGTGGTCGTCGTCGACAGCGCGGACCCGTTCCAGCAGGGCGCGCCCGAGACCACGGCCGTGCCGATCCAGCGGCCGCAGCCGCCGCTCGACGACCCGTCGACCCGGGCGATGCCGGTGCAGCGGCCCGCTCAGCCGACTCCGGCGCAGCAGCCCCCGGCCCAGCAGATCCCGATCCAGAAGGCGCCGCCGCAGCCCACCCCGCCGCCGGCCCCGCCGACCGCGGCATCGCCCGTCGTGCCGCCCGCCCCGCCGACCGCGGCCTCCCCGGTCGTGCCGCCGCAGCAGCCCTCGTCGCGCGTGGCCCCGCCGCCGGCCGGCCCCGGTGAGCCGGTCGCGCCGACGAGCATGCACCCCGTCGCGGGCCGGCGCCCCGCGCCGCCCCGCCCGATCCAGCCCGCGCCGCGCCAGCCGACCGGCGAGACCGCGACGCGTCCGAAGCCTCCGACGCCCCCGGCGACTCCGGAGACCGAGGAGTACGACCACAACCCGCCCACCTCCATGGGCCTCCCGCCGCAGCGCCCGGAGGACTAGGCGAACCGCTCGAAGGCCTCCACCCACTCGGGAGTGCCGAGGTCGCGGGGGAGGGGCGTGCCGCGGTGGCCCCGTCGGGCCGCCCACTTCCGCGCTTCCGCCCGACGGTGCCGCGGCGCCACGCCCGCCAGGACCTCGGGCAGCCCGTGGCCGCGGCCGGTGAAGACGGCGTGCACGAAGGCGGCGTAATCGCGCCGGCGCGCCACCGGCACGAGGGGCGTGCTGCGGCGCGCGATCGTCAGTAGTCCCGCGTCGACGGACGGACGGGGGGTGAAGGCCGCGGCGGGAACCCGTCCGGCGAGGCCGAAGTCGTACCAGGGGGACCACTGCGCGGTCATCATCGTCGCGCCGCCGACACCGGCCCGACGGCGCGCGACCTCCCACTGCACCACGAGGACCGCGCCGGTCCAGTGCGGCGCGTGCAGCAGCTTGCGGAGCACGGCGGTGGTCAGGTGGAAGGGTAGATTCCCCACCACCGCATGGGGTTCCGCCGGTAGCCGGTGCCGCAGGAAATCCCCGTGCACGACGGTCGCCTCCGGGTGTCGCGCGCGCAGGCGTCGGGCGTGCCCGCCGTCGATCTCGACGGCCGTGAGCGGTCGTCCCAGGCGAAGGAGTGGATCGGTCAATGCACCTGCGCCGGGACCGATCTCGAGGATCGGACCGTCGGTGCGGCGGGTGAGGTCGACGAATCGGCCGATGACGGCATCGTCGGTGAGGAAGTTCTGGCCGTGCTCATGACGGCCCCCGTGATGGGTGGGCATGAAGGGAGTTCTCCGGGTCGAGGATCACCCGGGCAGCGCGAATCGCCGCCCAGCGGAAGGATGCTGGGGCGGTGAAGCCGAGATGGTGTGGGAGGCTCCGCCGCCGCTACGCGCGGCCGCGGTCCACCACTGCTGCCGCTGCCGCGGCGGCTGCTGCCGAAGAACTCACGGGGTGCACTCTAGGCGCCGTAGCGGCGGGGTGCCAACGGGTTATCCGCGCTGCAGCCAGTAGGCCTGGGACTTGATCCGGTCCTTCGGCAGGCCGAAGTCGCGCTTGGCGGCCTTGGTGATCTCGCGCGTCGCCTTGGTCTCGGCGGCGACGAACAGGAAGGCATCCGCACCGATCCCGGCGCCGACGACCGTGGACACCAGTGTGGCGCCGCGGTTCTCGCGCGGCACCCAGGTGACGGCCTCGCTCTGCACGTGAAGCTCCCGCTCGCCGTCGTGCTGGTACTCCAGGTACACGCGGCACGGGGCCTGCGCGGTCCCGAGGATGCTGTTGATCGCGGGGATCGACGCGGCGTCGCCCACGAGCACGTACTCCGACGGTGCCGGCTCCTCCGGGACCGTCAGGTCGGCGCCCATCATGGTGGCGGCGATCCGGTCGCCCGGCTCGGCGTCCAGGGCCCAACTGGGCGCGGGACCGTCGTGCATCGCGAACTCGATGGTGAACTCCGAGCCCTCGGGCGCGACGATCGTGTAGCCGCGCTGCACGAGCGTCCCCTCGTCCGCGTCGGTCGTCGCGGCGCCGCTCTTCGGCACCCACAGGCGCACCCACATGGTCGGGAACCACGGGTTGTCCTGCAGGAAGTCGCCGCCGTCGAAACGGATGCGGTGATAGTGCTCGCTGACGGCCTCCGTCGACAGCACCGTGAAAACGTAGTCGTCCGCCCGCATCGCCTTGAGGATCAGGCCGGTCACTCCTCTACCCATGAAGCTGAGGCTACCCTAATCGACTCGATCATCGCGAGCACATGCCGCGTGCGCTGGGCTGATACGGGTTAAGCTTCCTCAATTCTTCACACGGTCCAGCAGAGGAGCCGCGGGATGGAGATGTCCAACGATTGGAGTGCGGAGTGGGCCGCGAGTGCGTGGTGGCTGCTCAAGGCGGTCGCTATCACCACGCCGATCTTCGTGGTCGTGCTCGCGGTCTGCTTCGTGAGTACGAAGTGGGGCCGCCAGTTCTGGCGCGTCTCCGGCGCGTACTTCACGGGGCGTGACTCCTGGCGGGTCTATGCGCGCATCCTGCTGCTCATCGTGTCGACGCTCGCGGCCGTCCGGTTGTCCGTGCTGTTCACGTACTTCTACAACGACTCGCAGACGGCGCTGCAGTACGCCGTGCAGGCGGTGTCGAAGGGTGATTCGCCGGCGCTGCAGGCTGCCGAGGACGGGTTCTGGCTGTCGATGCGGATCTTCGCGCTGCTCGCCGTGCTGTGGGTGGCGCGGGCGTTGATCGACTACCTCGTGAACCAATGGCTCGTCATCGACTGGCGGATCTGGCTCACCGAACGTGTCGTCGACGACTACCTCGACGGCGAGGCGTACTACCGCAATCGGTTCATCGACGACACGATCGACAACCCCGACCAGCGGATCCAGGCGGACATCACCGCGTTCGTGGCCACGTCGGTGTCCCTGTCGTTCGGGGCGGTCAACGCGGTGGCGTCGATCATCTCGTTCACGAAGATCCTTTGGGAGCTGTCCGCACCCATGACGATCCTCGGCGTCACGATTCCCCGCGCGATGCTGTGGCTGGTGTTCGCGTACGTGCTGATCAGCACGGTGATCGCCTTCTGGATCGGTCGGCCGCTCATCAATCTCAACTTCATCAACGAGCGCCTCACCGCCGCGTACCGGTACGCGCTCGTGCGTCTGCGGGACAACGCCGAGCGGGTGGCGTTCTACCAGGGGGAGCAGGTCGAGCGGCGCACGCTCCTCGGCCGGTTCTCCGCGGTGATCGCCAACACCTGGGCGATCGTGTTCCGCTCCTTGAAGTTCAGCGGGTGGAACCTCACCGTGAGTCAGACGGCGGAGGTGTTCCCGATGGTGATCCAGGCGCCGCGGGTCTTCTCCGGCGAGCTCACCATCGGTGACGTCAGTCAGACCGCGAGCGCGTTCCGGCAGGTGCACGACTCGCTGTCGTTCTTCCGTTTGTCGTACGACGACTTCGCGGAGTACCGCGCATCCCTCATCCGTTTGGACGGCCTTCTCACGGCCGACGATGAGTCCCGGAAGCTGCCGCGCGTCAAGGGAACCGACGAGGACCGGTCGGTTAGGCTCGACGGCATCGGCGTCCGCAAGCCCGACGGGGTCGTTCTCGTCGACGACCTCCGGCTGCACCTGGAGCCCGGCGACGCCGTGGTCGTCAAGGGTGTCTCGGGATCCGGCAAGACGACCCTCCTGCGCGCGCTCGCCAGGATCTGGCCCTATGCGGACGGCGAGATCGGGCGCCCCGCTGGAGCCGAGACGCTGTTCGTGTCGCAGCTGCCGTATCTGCCGCTCGGCGACCTGCGGACCGCGCTGAGCTACCCGGCGGAGCCCGGCGCGTTCGGCGACGACCTACTGCGGGAGGTCCTCGGCAAGGTCTTCCTGCCACATCTCGCGGACCGGCTGGACGACGAGGAGGACTGGGCGGCGGTGCTCTCCCCGGGCGAGCAGCAGCGCATCGCGTTCGCGCGCATCCTCCTGATCAGGCCGCAGGCCGTGTTCCTCGACGAGGCCACGTCCGCCGTCGACGAGGGGCTCGAGCACTCGCTGTACACGCTGATCCGGGGCGAGGTGCCCGAGGTCGTCCTCGTGAGCGTCGCCCATCGCAGCACCGTCGACAGGCACCACGCGCACCGACTCGAGCTCAGCGGTAGCGGGTCGTGGGAGTACTCACCGCTGTAGGCCCGCGACGAGGTCGCGGCCGCCCACGTAGGTGGTGGTGTGCTCCGGCGAGCCGCCGGTGTCGACGGTGCCTGCGATCGCGGCGGCGAACTCGGTGGCGGTCGGCAGGGGGCCGTGGCTGCGCCGTTCCTCGACGGCGGCGGGGTCGCGGCGCTCCAGGAGCCGGACGATGATCGTGCCCTCGATCATGTCGCCCGAGACGACGCGCACGTCGAGGCCGAGTTCCGCGGCGAGCGCGCGCAGGGCCCGCTCCCCGGCGAGCTTGCTGGCCGCGATCGGCTCGTAGCCGGCGGGCACGGGGTGGGTCTCGGAGAAGTGTGCCTGGTGGCTGGTGACGAAGACGATCCGCCCGCCCGGCCGCAGGTGCTCCGCGGCCGCGCGGGCCGCGGCGACCTGCGCGTCCCGGTTCAACCGCATCGCGTAGTCCTGGTCGGCGCCGAGCTCCAGGCCGCCGGAGGCGTTGAGGACCACCGCGTCGATCGGGCCGAACGCGGCGACCGCCGCATCGAGGAGGTGGGCCGGTCCATCGGCCGCGGTCACGTCCGCGCCCACCGCGATCGCCCGCCCGCCGGCCTCGCGGACCAGGTCGCACACCTTCTCCGCCCGGCGTTCCTTCTCGCGGTAGTTCACCACCACGTCGTGCCCGCGCGCGCCGAGCGCCACCGCCGTCTCGGCGCCCACCCCGCGGGACGCCCCGGTCACCACTACGACCGCCATCGCTGAACCTCCATGCTTCTGATTTAGAACTGCCGCCAGCATGACGCTTCGATTTCAGAAGCGCAAGTAGGCTCTGTCTCGTGTCAGTGCGCGATGTGGTGCCGCAGCGCCGCGAGGAACCGGATCCCGCGGCGGTCGCTGCGATGGACCTGCTCGGTCAGCGCTGGGTGTTGCGCATCGTCTGGGAGCTCGAGCCGGGATCGCTCGGCTTCCTCGAATTGCGCAGGCGCATGGGCAATTGCAGCTCCAGCGTGCTCGCCACCCGGCTCGCGCAGCTCGTCGAGAAGGGCATCGCCCGCAAGCTCCCCGACAAGCAGTACGAACTCACGCCTCGCGGCGAGGCCCTCGGTCGCGCCCTCTGGCCCGTCTGGGACTGGGCGGCCGGCTGACTCCCGCACGGTGCCCTGCGGTGGATTTTCCCGCTCAGCGGTCACAATCCACTGCAGGACGAGGCCCGGCGACAGATGGCCGAGTGCGCCGTGGGCGCGCGACGGCTCGCCTAGAGTGTTGCGTATGCAGAAGCGGACAACCCGGACCTACCCTGGCGTGCTCGCCGCGGTGGCCATGGTGCTGCTGGTGCCCGGTGTCGGGGCGGGCACGGCATCCGCCGATCCGTCGACCGGCGCGGAGTGCCGGATGTTCGAGACGAAGCCCGGCTACGAGTGCCGATTCGGGAAGTGGGAGCGGGACTTCACGCCGCCCAGCCCAGGGAAGTCGTGCACCATCGGAGAGACGGCACCGGGGCAACCGCTCACCTGCTCCGGCGGGATCTGGATCGTCAAGCCCGCCTTCCCCGGCGGCGAGAAGTGCACCGCCATGGGCGCTCAGCGCGTTGGCCCGGGCGGACTCCAGTCCTGTACGCACGGCCCCTACGGATTCACCTGGGAATGAATGCGTCGGCCCGTCGCGGCCGACGAGGAGGAGGAGAACGATGAAACGAGCGATTGCGGCCATCGGCGCGTGCGCGGGACTGGTGACGGTCGGGGCGGTGCTCACCGCGGGGCCCGCGGGCGCGGACTGCGGCGCCGCCGCGCGGGATGATTGCGTCGTCCAGCGCGACGCGACGCGGACGGAGACCGTCACGGTCACCCGGACGAAGACCACCACGTCGACCACGACCACCACGTCGACGACGACGCGCACCACGACGGTCACCGTCACCGCGACGCGGACGCGTGCCGCCGCGCTCGGCGTCGCGCGGGTCGGGCACGACCCGGCCGACGGCCCCGTCGTCACCGCGCGACCGGACTGAGCGCCCGCGCGGCGAGGAGTCACCGCGCGACCGAATTAGAATCATCGTGAGCGAAAAGTGCCGCCGCCCCGAAAAATCGGGACGGCGGCACCGTCGTACGTGCGCTCGGGACTAGTCCTGCTGGACCTTGCCCGGCTCCGAGGCGGCCAGCATGTCGCCGCGCTCGACGACCTTCACGCGCTCGCGGCCCTCGGCCTCGCCCAGGCTGCGCTCGTGCTCGTCGAGGCGGTACCAGCCGTCCCAGGTGGTGTACGGGGTGTCGTGGTCGTCCAGCCAGTCGGTGACGCCGGTGGTCGACGGGTCCGACGGGGCGTTCAGCTTGCCGGCGTGGAAGTCCTCCAACAGGCACGCGATGGTCTCGTTGGCGTCGCCCTTGGTGTGGCCGATGAGGCCGACGGGGCCGCGCTTGATCCAGCCGGTGGTGTAGACGCCCGTGATGTGCTGACCTGCGTCGATGACGCGGCCGGCCTCGTTGGGGATGACGCCGGCCTGGTCGTCGAAGGGGATCTCGGGCAGGTCGTTCGAGAGGTAGCCGACGGCGCGGTAGACGGCGCCGAGCTCCCAGTCGGTGAACTTGCCGGTGCCCCGGACGTTGCCGGTGCCGTCGAGCTCGGTGCGCTCGGTGCGCAGGCCCGTGACCTTGCCGTTCTCGCCCAGGATCTCGACGGGCGACTCGAAGAGGTGGATGAACAGCTTGTGCGGGCGGTTGTTCGGCTCGCGGATCGCGTAGTTCTCGAGGATCGTGGCGACCTGGTCGGTGATCTTCGACTCGCGGCGGGCCTTGGCCGAGCCCTCGTCGTACTCGATGTCCTCGGGGTTCACGACGACCTCGATGGTCTGCGAGTGGTCGAGCTCCTTGAGCTCGAGCGGAGTGAACTTCACCTGCGCCGGGCCGCGGCGACCGAAGACGTGCACCTCCTTGGCCTTGTTGACCTTGAGGCCCTCGTAGACGTTCGGCGGGATCTCGGTGGGGAGCAGCTCGTCTGCGGTCTTGGCCAGCACGCGGGCCACGTCGAGGCCCACGTTGCCGACGCCCAGGACGGCCACCTTCTCCTCGGTGAGCGGCCACTCGCGCGAGAAGTCCGGGTGCCCGTCGTACCAGGCCACGAACTCGGCGGCGCCGTAGCTGCCCTCCAGGTCGATGCCGGGGATCTCCAGGTTGCGGTCGGCGACGGCGCCCGTGGAGAAGATCACCGCGTCGTAGTGGCGGCGCACGTCCTCGAGGGTGAAGTCCTTGCCGAAGTCGAGGTTGCCGAGCAGGCGGACCTGCGGCTTGTCGAGCACCTTGTGCAGCGCGGTGATGATGCCCTTGATCCGCGGATGATCGGGGGCGACGCCGTACCGGATCAGGCCGAACGGTGCCGGCATCTTCTCGAAGAGATCGATGCTGACGCCGGGGTCCTTCGCCTCGTCGGACTTCATGAGGGCGTCCGCTGCGTAGATACCAGCGGGGCCCGCGCCCACGATCGCGACGCGCAACGGGCGGTTCTGTTCGGTCATGTGAAGTCGGCTACCTTGTCTGCATACGCGGTTGAAGTTCCCCACCAGGTTAGTGCGGACTTATCAACTGTTCCTAGTGCGGGTGGTCCATCCCACCCATCCAAGGAACTGGAACGTGTTCTAGTAGCAGAGGGTAGAGACTTCAGTGAGCGCAGACAAGGCCCCCGCCGGACCGCCGCCCGAACGCCGCACCACGGCGACCCCGTTCATCATCGCGCTCGTGGTCGCCGTCGTGCTCATCGGCGGCGTCCTCGCCTGGAACGCGATCCGCCCCTCCGATGAGCGGCTCAGCGATTCCGCGCAGGTCCAGGTCACGATCGGCCAGTACTACGGCGCCCTGAACAAGGGGCGGTACGCGGATCTCGTCGCCAACACCTGCGCCAAGGACCGCTCCGCCGCCGACTTCCCGAAGGAGGCCGGCTTCCCCGACGCGCGCAAGGCCGTCGTCGAGCGCGAAGGCGAGGCGAAGCTGGACGAGAAGGGCGTCAAGAACCTCACCGTGAACGGCGACTCCGCGTCCGCCGATCTCACGGTGACCTACGAGAAGGCGGGCGAGCGCACCGAGCAGGCGAAGTTCGTCCGCGAAGACGGCAAGTGGAAGAAGTGCTCGTGAACTACGCCGGAAACCTGACGCCGCGCGAGGCCTGGGAGCTGCTCGAACAGGACCCCGCGGCCATCCTCGTCGACTGCCGCACCGAGGCCGAGTGGAACTACGTCGGCATCCCCGAGCTCTCGCAGGTCGGGCGCAATCCCGTGCTCGTCGAGTGGCAGCGCTATCCCGACGGTGCGCTCAACCCCACGTTCGTCGACGAGCTCCGCGCCAAGGGCGTCACCGACGAGGCACCCGTGGTCTTCCTCTGCCGCTCCGGGCACCGCTCGATCGGCGCCGCGGAGACCGCCACCGCCGCCGGCGTGACGCGCGCCTACAACGTGCTCGACGGCTTCGAGGGCCCCATCGACGCACTCGGGCACCGGGGCGTCGCGGGCTGGCGCGCTGACGGCCTGCCCTGGCGGCAGTTCTAGGCTGAAGCCATGACGGAGTTCAGCCCCCTGCCCGACGGCCTGCGGCCCGAGACGTACGCGGTGCGCGGCGGCGTCCTGCGCACGAACTACGAGGAGACCTCCGAGGCGCTCTTCCTGAACTCGGGCTACACCTACGAGAGCGCCGAGGCCGCCGAGGCCGCCTTCAACGGCGACATCGACCGGTTCGTGTACTCGCGCTACGGCAATCCGACGGTGGCGATGTTCCAGGAGCGCCTGCGCCTCCTGGAGGGCGCCGAGGCCTGCTTCGCGACCGCCTCCGGCATGTCCGCCGTCTTCACCGCACTCGGCGCGCTGCTCAAGGCCGGCGACCGGCTCGTGGCGGCCCGCTCGCTGTTCGGCTCCTGCTACGTCGTGTGCAACGAGATCCTGCCGCGCTGGGGCATCGAAACCGTCTTCGTCGACGGCGAGGACCTCGCCCAGTGGGAGGAGGCGCTCAGCGTCCCCACCCAGGCCGTCTTCTTCGAGACCCCCGCGAACCCGATGCAGGGCCTCGTCGACGTGCGCGCCGTGGCATCGCTGGCGCACGCCGCGGGCGCGCAGGTCGTGCTCGACGCCGGCTTCACGCCGGTCGGCTACCAGGATTCGCTCGGGATGGGCGCCGACGTGATTGTGCACTCCTCCACCAAGACCATGGACGGCCAGGGCCGCGTCATGGGCGGCGCGATCCTCGGCCGGTTCGACTACATCGACGGTCCGGTGAAGCAGCTGATGCGGCACACGGGCCCCGCGATGGCGCCGTTCAACGCCTGGGTGCTGCTCAAGGCGCTGGAGACGCTGGACCTGCGGGCCGAGCGGGTCAGCGCGAACGCGCAGAAGGTCGCCGAGTTCCTCGACGCCGACCCCCGCGTCTCGAAGGTGCTCTTCCCCTTTCTGCCCTCGCACCCGCAGCACGAGCTGGCGAAGGCCCAGATGAAGGCCGGCGGCACCGTGATCACCCTCGAGCTGGCCGATTCCGCTTCGGCCGCAGGGAAGGCGCGGGCCTTCGAGTTCCTCAACCGGCTGCAGGTCATCGACATCTCCAACAACTTCGGCGACGCCAAGTCGCTGATCACCCACCCCGCCACCACGACGCATCGCGCGACGGGGCCGGAGGGTCGCGCGAAGATCGGGCTCACCGATTCGATGCTGCGCCTGTCCGTCGGGCTGGAGAACGTCGACGACCTCATCGACGACCTGGACCGCGCCCTCGGTTGATCCGGCGGAAATGTGCGGTCGTTCGTTCTCACGATCGCTCAGCCGGATGACCGCACATTCAGCGCCGCTCGCCACCGACGCGTGGCATCCGCCGACACCGGGGAATCCCATCCCTCGGGTCGCGCCGCGCTCCCGATGTGGAAGGCGTCGATGCCCGCTGTCGTGAGGCGCGGCAGGTGATCTGGGCGCAGTCCGCCGCCGGCCAGGATCCTTTGCAGTCCTGACGCTTCCGCGATGAGCGTGGCGATGCCGTGATCGACGCCGGAGGCCGCGCCCGCGGTGAGGAAGCCGTCGAGCCCCGGCAGCTCCGCCACGGCGGCCCGCAGCGCTGCGCGGTCCGCGCAGTGGTCGATCGCGCGGTGGAAGGTCCACGGCGCGCCGTCGATCGCCTCGACGACCCGCGTCACGGCCGGCAGGTCCACGGCGCCGTCGGGGGTGAGGAAGCCGAGCACGAACTCCTCCGCCCCAGCGCTTCTCAGGTCGACGGTGCGCCGCACCAGCGCGCCGAGGTCCCCGGGCACGAATCCGTCGACGAGCCGGAGCATCACGCGCACGGGGATGTCCACGGCGGCACGGACCTCGGCGACGGTGGTAGGGGAGGGGCTCAGCCCGTCGGCCGCCATGTCCGCGACCAGCTCCACCCGGTCCGCCCCGCCCTCCTGTGCGGCGACGGCATCGCGTGCGTCCAGGGCGATGACTTCCAGCAGTGCCATTCGCCCACCTTAGGTTCGGTCGCTGATCCGAGGCGGACCCGCATAGATGTCGAGGTCGAGTGCGATTCCCCGATCGCCGAGCGCGCTGAGCGTCATCGGAGAGACGACGAGACCTTCGTTCCCGCCTTGGAGGAACCATCCGCAGAACAGGCGGACGGAATATCGATCGCGCAGCTCGTGCCATACGGCGAGGTCGGAGGGGAGGCGGCTCAGGAGCTGCATCACCTGCTCGTCGATGTCGGCCGGCTCGGTGGAGCCACCCTCGAGTGACCACAGGCCGAAACCTGCGGTCCGCGCGCCGCGTCCGGTCGGCACCGGATCGCCCCTCGCGTAGGACAGAGTCGGCGGAGTGTCGAGCATCCGCGTGACGATCACGGGGTCCAGGGCGCCGCCGCTGACCTGCAGAGAGACGACGGCGCGGTGTACGAGCGGCATGTGGTCGACGCTAGGTCGCTGCGCCGCGCGAGATCAACGGAGTATTCGCCGGTGAAACCACTGGCGCCGCAATCACGGGCCGAATTACGGTGCAGCTCATGGAACCGTCCGCGCCTAAGAATCTGCGCCCGCTCACCGATCGTGAGCGGGCAATTCTCGACGGCTTCCTATCGTTCGACTATCCCGGCGTCGACGAGCTCCGCGCCCAGTTTGCGACCCTCCGCGTAAACCCGGTGCGATCCTGTAGATGCGGCTGTGGCACGGTCGATCTTGTGGCGGACCGTGTGTTGTCGCCCGCCGCCGCGCCGAGTCCGCTCCCGGTGGGCGCAGAGATCCCCGGCGACGGAGACATACCGTTGGGCGGAATGATCGTGTTCCTGCTCGACGGCTACCTCGCGAGCCTCGAGGTCTACCACTACGGCAGCGGCCCGCTCCAGCTGCCCGCGATCGAAGACGTCGACTGGAGCGGCCCCCGATGAGTGATTCCCGCGGAATCCGGCGACCGACTGCGGGCGAGGTCGCGGAGTTCGACGCCGCGTGGCGTCACAACTTCGGAGCCACTCTTCGTGCGATGGAGTTGCGGAACGGATCCCGGCACAGCAGGTGGGTTCGGCTGCACAGCCTTCCAGAGAGCAAGCGCTACGCCGAGACTGAAGCCGAGTACGAGGAACTATTGCGGCGGTACTTCGCGGTTCTTGACGAGCTGCGCGGCGAGGACGAGGTCCTGACGGTCGTGACGTTCGCATTTTCGTTCTCGACGTCGCCGCGGCCCGTCCGGCGCACCTCCCTTCTTGCTGACCTCCTTCCGCAGCCACGCTATTGGCGAAGCGTTTCCGAGGGGTACGACCAGGACGAGGAGCAGGCATGGGCGCACGCGTACCTGCACCGCGTCCACCGTGATGCGCCTGTGTTGCGGGAGTTGTTCAAGGTTGTCGCCGACGATCGCACTGGCGATGTCGTCGTGACGGATTCGTACGCCACCTGGGTCCACTGTCCGTACGACGGCGGTTCGGACCTCATTCTGAGGAGCCCGGCTGAGCGGGACCGGGTGTCCGAAATGTTCACGGAGTGGCGCTCGCCCTGGGAGCACGGGTTGTAGACCGGGAAAGTCGGTGGACCGCTGTGGCGCGGTCGAATACCCTGCCGTTCATGGATATGCGCAAGCTCCCCGAATCGCTGCGGCAGTGCTACCGCCGTCGGTTCGGCGTGCCCGCATAACCTGCGGCAACCCGGGCCGTCGCTTCATCGCCGGCTCGGGAGCCATGCGTCACACGCATGGCCACTCGGACCGGTGACCATCACACCGAGACGAGAAAGACATGGAGAAGATCAGTAAGTCCTTGGTCTCGTGGGCGTCCATCCTGGACGAGAAGACCCGCGAGCAGGCGATCAACACGGCGAAGCTGCCGTTCATCTACCCGCACATCGCGTTGATGCCCGACGCCCACCTGGGCAAGGGCGCCACCGTCGGCTCGGTCATCCCGAGCCTCGGCGCCGTGATCCCCGCGGCGGTCGGCGTCGACATCGGCTGCGGCATGATCGCGGTCCGCACCCAGTTCACGAAGTCCGACCTGCCCGACGACCGCGCGACGGTGCGTGAGGCCATCGAGCGGGCGGTCCCGCTGTCGCCGGGCCGCTACAACAAGAAGGTCGTGGCCACGGCGGAGCCGAGGATCGCGGAGCTGACGGCGCTCGCCGAGCGGGCGGATTTCGACCCCGCGCAGTACGCCGGGAACTGGGCGCTGCAGCTGGGCACCCTCGGCGGCGGGAATCACTTCATCGAGATCAGCCTCGATGAGGACGATACCGTCTGGGCGTTCCTGCACTCCGGCTCCCGGGGCGTGGGCAACAAGATCGCCCAGCACCACATCGCCGTAGCGACCCGCCTGTGCAAGCAGTGGTGGATCCCGCTGCCGGACCCGGACCTCGCGTACCTCGTGGAGGGGACGCCCGAGTTCCGCCGGTACATCGCCGAGCTGACGTGGGCGCAGCACTTCGCGCTGCTCAACCGTGAGGAGATGATGGACCGGGTGGTCCGCCAGCTCGGCGAGTGGGTGGGGACGCCCGTCGTGGAGGCGGAGCGGATCAACTGCCACCACAACTTCACCAAGCGCGAGAAGCACTTCGGCAAGGAGGTGTGGGTGTCGAGGAAGGGTGCGATCGAGGCCACCGAGGGCAAGCTCGGCCTCATCCCGGGCTCGATGGGCACCGCGTCGTACATCGTCGAGGGCAAGGGCTTCGCCCCGTCGCTGAACAGTTCGCCGCACGGCGCGGGCAGGGAGTACTCCCGGTCCGCGGCGCGCAAGGCCTTCACGCACGAGCAGCTGCGGGAGGCCATGACGGGCATCGAGTTCCGCGACAGCCCCGACTTCATCGACGAGATCCCACAGGCCTACAAGCCGATCGACCGGGTGATGGCCGACGCGGAGCAGTTGGTCACGGTCCGCGCCGTCCTGCGCCAGATCGTGAACGTCAAGGGGCAGTGACCCGTTCCCCGGCTGGGTGCTCTCAGCCGGGGAACGGGTCTTCCGTGTGTCCGACGAGGTCGGCGACGGAGTCGATGGTGCGGGTCGGCCGGTACGGGTAGGCGGTCACCGACTCGCGGGTGGAGATGCCGGTGAGCACGAGGATGGTGCGCAGGCCCGCCTCCAGGCCGCAGACGATGTCGGTGTCCATCCGGTCGCCGATCATCAGCGTGTCCGCGGAGTGCGCCCCGAGCGCGCGCAGCGCGGACCTCATCATCAGCGAGTTCGGCTTGCCCACGTAATAGGGCGAGCGGCCCGTGGCCTCGCGGATCAGGGCGGCCACGGCGCCGGTGGCGGGCAGCAGCCCGTCGCGCGACGGCCCCGTCGGGTCCGGGTTCGTCGCGATGAAGCGCGAGCCGCGGTCGATCAGGCGGATCGCCGTGGTGATCGCCTCGAAGGAGTAGGTGCGGGTCTCGCCGAGCACCACGTAGTCCGGATCGTTGTCGGTGAGCACGTAGCCCGCGTCGTGCAGCGCCGTCGTCAGGCCCGACTCGCCGACCACGTAGGCGGTGCCGTTCGGCCGCTGGTCCTGGAGGAACTTCGCGGTGGCGAGCGCGGAGGTCCAGATCCGCGATTCGGGTATGTCGAGCCCGGTGGCGACCAGGCGTGCGCGCAGGTCGCGAGGGGTGCGCGTCGAGTTGTTGGTGAGCACCATGAACGGCGTCCCGGCTGCCGTCAGCTCCGCGATGAACGCGTCGGCGCCGGGGATGAGGTGCTCCTCATGGACCAGCACTCCGTCCATGTCCATCAGGTACGTCCACTCGCTCATGCCCGCGAATGTACTCCCGGAGGTTTGGCGTCGCCGTGATTCGAACCTTGACGACGGGCCGCACGACAGGGCATTCTCGACGCAGGTCATGAGTGCCAGCGACAAGCCCCGGCTCGCTGGTCGGCAACCCTCCTCCGCGGTGGGGTGCTCCGGGTGACGACCTGGCCGCACCGAACGAGTGCGGCAAGCGCGGATTCGCGGCACGTCGGAAACAGGTGCCGTGCGTCCTCATACCGAAGGACATCTCTCATGAGCATCGCCACCACCGAGCGCACCGCCGTCTGCCTGACCCCGACCGTCCGCAGCACGCCGCTGTCGCTGGGCCCCCTCGCCGCCGTGACCGGCGCCGACGAGTACGCCCCGCTCACCGACGGCGCGACGGTCCGCTACGCCAACTTCGACTACGCCGCGAGCGCGCCGGCCCTGGTCGAGGTGCAGCAGGCGGTCCAGGAGGCGCTGGGCGAGTACGCGAGCGTGCACCGCGGCGCCGGCTACCTCTCGCAGCGCTCCACCTCCCGCTACGAGCGGGCCCGCGAGGTCGTCGCCGAGTTCGTGGGCGCCCGCGCCGACGACCACGTCATCTTCACCGGCAACACCACCGACTCGATCAACCTGCTCGCGGGCTGCGTCCCCGGCGAGGTCGTGGTCCTCGACTGCGAGCACCACGCGAACCTGCTGCCGTGGAAGCGGATCGGGGCCCGCGTGATCTCCGCTCCGCTGTCTATCGAGGGCACCCTCGAGGTGCTCGAGAAGGAGCTCCGCGCGCGCCCCGCGGCCCTGGTCAGCGTGACCGGCGCGTCCAACGTCACCGGCGAGGTGCTGCCCATCCGCCGGCTCGCCGCGCTCGCCCACCGGCACGGCGCACGCATCGCGGTCGACGGTGCCCAGCTGGTCCCGCACCGTCGGATCTCGCTGCGCGAGAGCGGCGTCGACTACCTCGCCTTCTCCGGGCACAAGCTGTACGCGCCCTTCGGCTCCGGCGTGCTCGTCGGCCGCGCCGACTGGTTCGACGAGGCCGAGCCCGTCCGCTGCGGCGGCGGCGCCAGCTACGAGGTGATCGGCACGCCCGTGTCGAAGTCCGTCGAGGTCGCCTGGCACACCGGCCCCGCGCGGCACGAGGCCGGCTCGCCCAACGTCCTCGGCGCGGTCGCCATCGCCGCCGCCTGCGAGGCCATGGCCCGCCTCGGTGAGGACGCCATCGCGCGCCATGAGCGCTTCCTCACCGACCTGCTGCTGCGTTCGCTCGAGGGTGTCGACGGTGTCCGCACGCTGAAGATCTGGGCCGACTCCACCGAGCGGGTGGGCATCGTCGCCTTCACCGTGGACGGCCGCACGCCCCGCGAGGTCGCCGAGTTCCTCTCGTCCGAGCACGGGATCGGCGTGCGCGACGGGAAGTTCTGCGCCCACCCCGTCGTTAACCGATTGGGATGCTACGACGGCGCCGTCCGCGCGAGCATCGGCCTCGGCACGAGCGAGCACGAGGTGCGCCGCCTGGCGCGCGCCCTCGAAGACCTGTCCGCACGAGCGAACTGAACCCGGAGGAATCCATGACGACCGTCTCCCGCCCCGCACTGGTGGTCACCGTCGACGGTGAGCCCGAGGCCTCGCACCTGACCCGCGTACGCGCCGCCGACCTGCGCATCGCGCAGCGGGAGCGCGGCTACCTGCGCGCCGAGGCCGAGCGCGCCGGGCGGGAGCCGGGCGCGGTCGCGCTCGAGGTCGACGTGGTGATCGACGAGCGCGCCGCCGACGCCCGCGCCAGCTACGCCCCGAGCGGCGCCGCGCCGCAGGGCATCACGTACATCGGCACCCCGTCGGGCCTGAAGTCCCTGATCGAGGACGTCTACGCGGCCGAGGTCGCCGACGCCGTCGTGCTGCGCCCCGTCGGCGGGGCGCGCACCAAGGACCTCATCGCCACCCTGCTCGCCGCGTAGCGGGGGCGGGCATACTGATCGGCGTGACCGAGCAGTACTCCGCCCGCACCGAGACCGTCCGCGCGGCCCTGGCCGCCGCGGGGCACCCGGACACCGTCCGCCTGGTGCCGGACGGTGCCAAGACCGCCGCGGAGGCCTCGGCGGCGCTCGGCTGCGAGGTGGGCGCGATCGCCAACAGCCTCGTCTTCCTGGCCGACGGTGCGCCGCTGCTCGTCCTCTCGAGCGGGCGGCACCGCGTGGACACCGACGGCCTCGCGCAGCGGCTCGGCTACGGCGCGATCACCCGCGCGAAGCCGGACGACGTGGCCGCCGCGACCGGCCAGGTCATCGGCGGCGTCTCGCCCGTCGGGCATCCGCGGCCGGTGGTCACCGTCATCGACGAGTCGCTCGCCGGCTATCCGGACCTGTACGCCGCGGCCGGGACGCACGACACGATCTTCCGCACCGACTTCGCCGCGCTCGTGGCGCTCACTGGTGCCAGAATCGTCACGACATCGGCGGCATAGGCCGGTTCGCCCGAGTCGACTAGTTCTCCTAATAGTTGTAGGCTGCACGTAGTTTTGCATGTCCGAACACGGCGACGTGGGCGGACGGGACCTGCGGAGGCGTGATGACGGACGAGGAACGGGCGGACCGGATCGAGGGGATCGTCGGCGTGATCGCCGAGCTCACCCGGCTCAAGGAGCGGCACGCCGTGATGACGCGGCACGCGGTCGCGCCGGACGGCGTCGAACTGGCGGCGTACACCGCGCTCTTCGCCCTGGTGAAGGGCGGGCCCATGCGCTCGTCCGTGCTCGCGGACCAGATCCACACCGACCCGTCCACCGCGAGCAGGTACGTCACCACCCTGACCAACCTGGGCTACGCCGAGCGCACCGCCGATCCCTCGGATCGCCGGGCGGCGCTCGTCTCCGCGACGGAGGCGGGGGAGGCCAAGGTCGAGTTCATCCGGCAGCAGCGCAACGAGAAGCTCCGGCCCCTCATGGAGCAGTGGACCGACGAGGAGATCGACCAGTTCGTGACGCTCGGGAACCGGGCGCTGGTGCAGTTCGAGCAGGCCCTCAAGCTGATGCGGGAAGGCGAGTGACCGCCGCGACGGTCCAGCAGGAGGAGGCCGCGGGCGCGGGCCTCACGCACAAGCAGATCCTCTACATCCTGTCGGGGCTCATGACCGGCATGTTCCTGGCCGCGCTCGACCAGACGATCGTCTCCACCGCGATCCGGACCATCGCGGACGACCTCAACGGCTACAAGCTGCAGGCGTGGGTCACCACGGCGTACCTCATCACCTCGACGATCGTCACCCCGCTGTACGGCAAGCTGTCGGACATCTACGGGCGCAAGCCCTTCGTCATGTTCGCCATCACGGTCTTCGTGATCGGCTCCCTGCTGTGCAGCACGGCCACGTCGATGTACGAGCTGGCCGCCTTCCGCGCGGTCCAGGGTCTCGGCGCCGGCGGCCTGATGTCGCTGGCGCTCACCATCATCGGCGACATCGTGCCGCCCCGCGAGCGCGCCAAGTACCAGGGCTACTTCCTCGCCGTGTTCGGCACCAGCTCGGTGCTCGGACCCGTGCTCGGCGGCCTGTTCTCGGGCGCCGACAACATCCTCGGCATCGCCGGCTGGCGCTGGGTCTTCCTGGTGAACGTGCCGATCGGCATCGTCGCGCTCGCGGTCGTCTCCCGCGTGCTGCGCCTGCCGCACACCCGCCGCGAGGGCGTCCGCATCGACTGGTTCGGCGCGGTCGCGCTGTCCGTCGGCCTGGTCCCGCTGCTCATCGTCGCCGAGCAGGGCCAGGAGTGGGGCTGGGGCTCCAGCAAGGCGCTGATCTGTTACGGCATCGGCGCCGCCGGCGTCCTCGCGTTCATCGCCATCGAGAAGTACATGGGCGAGGACGCGATCATCCCACTGCGCATCTTCAAGAACGTCATCTTCGCGCAGGGCGTGCTCATCTCGATGGTCGTGGGCGCCGCGATGTTCGGCGGGATCTCGCTGCTTCCCCAGTACTTCCAGGTGGTCCGCGGCGCCAGCCCGACGAAGGCGGGCTTCCTCATGCTGCCGATGGTCGCGGGCCTCATGCTCGGCTCGATCCTGGCCGGCCAGGTGATCTCCCGCACCGGCCGCTACCGCGTCTTCCCGATCATCGGCGCGGTACTGCTCACCGCGGGCATGTTCGGCATGCACTACATCAGCGCGGATGTGCAGATCGGCTACGTGATGGCGGGTGCGGCCGTGATCGGCTTCGGCCTCGGCAACCTGATGCAGCCGCTCACCCTGGCGCTGCAGAACATCCTGCCGCCGCGCGACATGGGCGTCTCCACCGCCGCCGCGACCTTCTTCCGCCAGATCGGCGGCACGCTGGGCGTCGCGGTCTTCCTCTCCGTGCTGTTCTCGCAGATGCCGCACAAGATGAGCAGCCGGATGACCGATGCGGCCGCGGACCCCGAGTACACGGCCGCCGTCCAGCGCGCCGCCGCCGGCCACGACGGCCCGGCCGCGCAGGACTTCGCCACGAAGCTCGTGCACGGCGATTCCAGCGCCGTCAGCGACGTCATGTCCGACACCTCCGCGCTGCAGAAGCTGCCCGACACCCTGGTGCACCCGCTCAAGGCCGGGTTCGCCGACTCCATGGACGTGGTCTTCCTCGCCGTCACCGTGCTGGCGGCGATCGGCCTGGTCCTCGTACTGTTCTGGAAGGCGGTGCCCCTGCGCACCGCCCCGGCCATCGAGGCGACCACCCCGGAGGCCGGCGCCGCCGCGACGCCTGACAGCATCGAGACCGCGGAGATCAGCGCCGCCGCGGCATCCGTGGCGGGCACAGCAGCGACGGAGGAGATCGTGACCGAACCGCCCACCGGCCCCGTCCCCACACCGCCCACGCCCGCGCAGGCCGCGGCCTCCCGCTCCGAGATCGACGAGCTCCGGGCCCAGAACGCCTCGCTCGCCGCCGAACTCGCCGAGCTGCGCACCGGCTACCGGGCGATCGCCGGCAACACCCGGCTGCGCGCTTCCGGCACCACCGACTCCGTGCGCTTCGCTGTCGAAGCCACCGGTCCCGGCGGGGCCCGATCGGGCCGGATGGTGCTGCCCCGCGGCGAGATCGCCACGCCCGCCTACGTGCCGGTGGCGAGCCGCGGCGCGATCGCCGGCCTCACCCCGCGCGAGCTGACCGACCTCGGCGCCGCGGCGCTGACCGTCGACCTGCACGAGCTGTACCTGCAGCCCGGTGTCGACGTCATCGAGGGCGCCGGCGGCATCGGCGCCGCGATGGCCTGGGCGGCGCCCACGATCGCCGACACCGGCGTCGCCGCGGTCGCCGCGCAGCGCAAGACGCGGATCACGGACGAGGGCATCGCCTTCCGGGGCCGGCTCGACGGCTCGCCGCATCGCTGGGACCCCGAGGAGACGGTGCGCCTGGCGCACCGCATGGGCTTCGACGTCGCCTTCGCGCTCGCCGACGCGGCGGACCCCGCGCGCACCGAGCGGTGGGCCCGCCGGGCGCTCGCCGAGCACGCCTGGCAGACCGCGGACCGGCACGACGCCCTCTCGCTGTGGGCCGTGGTGACCGGCGGCGCGGACCCCGAGCGTCGACGGTCCGCGGCCCGCGCACTGCGCAGGCTCGCGGACGAGGACCGGCGGGCCGGAGGACTGGGCTTCGGCGGCTACCGGATCGAGGGCGTCGGTGCCCCCGCCCACGAGACCGCGCTGCTGCGCGCCGTCGTCGGCGAGCTCGAGACGGACCGTCCGCGCTACCTCGGCGGCATCACCGGCCCGGCGGATCTGCTGGCCGCGATCGAGGCGGGCGTGGACCTGCTCGACGGCACCGAGCCCGCGCGGGCCGGCGCCGAGGGCCGCGTCTACACCTCGACGGGCGTCCTCGACGTCACCGATCCCGCGCTGCGCGCGGACTTCCGGCCGCTCGACCCCGCCGAGGGGCGCCCGGGCGGGCCCAACCGGACGGACGCCTTCACCCGCGCCTACGTGCACCACCTCTTCGCCGCGAACGAGGGCCTCGCCGTGACGCTGTGCACCCTGCACAACGAGCACTTCTTCGTGTCCCTCGCCGCGGCCGCGCGCCGCGCGATCCGCGACGGGGGTTACCCGGCCTTCACCGCGTCGTTCCTGCGGCGGTTCGGTAAGGTCTAGCCCGATCCGCTACCCCGATCGGCAGGAGAAAGCCGTTGCGCCGCAGTGACCAGACCCGTTCCCTCGGCATCCTCGCGGCGCTCGCCGCGTCGGGCCTCCTGCTCGCCGGCTGCGGCGGGAGCGGCGACGAGACGGCACCGTCGTCCGCCGCCCCGGACGTCGACGTGCCGTCGAAGGCGCTCGCCCAGGCTGACCTGCCCGCGGGGCTGACCCTGACCACCGTGTCGAGCGACGACGCCTTCCAGGGCGCCATGAACTCCGTCGGCCAGGTGCAGGCGGCGCAGATCACGCCCGCGGCCTGCAAGGACAAGAACGTCGCCGCGCAGCAGGAGGTCGTGGAGACGATCAAGTTCGGCGTCCAGCAGAACATCGCGAAGGGCGACGCCGCCGTCTACGGCGTCACGCTGCTGCCGGGCTCGGCGCGCCTGGACGTCTTCGAGGCCGCCGGCACAGGGGAGTGCGCGACCGTGAAGTACGGCGATGCGCTGACCCAGACCGCCGTCCGCAAGGACCTGCCCGCGAACGTCGGCGGCACGGGCTTCGTGCTCGAGATGACCCGCACGATCAGCGGGCAGTCCGCCGGCGCCCGCACCGCCTACTTCAGCAAGGGCGGCGTGGTCGCGATGGTCACCGCCAACCCGGGGGCCGACGGCAAGATCGACCAGGCCGGCTTCGAGGAGATCCTGGGGCGCGTCGCCGGCAAGCTGTAGCCCGCAAGCCCGGACAGACGCGAAGCGGCGGCGAGGAGATCCTCGCCGCCGCTTCGCGTCTCACGGTGTCAGTGCGCGTCGGACCCGGCGGTCTCGGCGCGGGCGATCGACCGGGCGATCTCCTCCTCGGCCTCCTTCTTGCCCACCCAGGTCGAGCCCTTGACGAACTTGCCGGGCTCGAGGTCCTTGTAGTGGACGAAGAAGTGCTCGATGGCGTCCAACTCGAACTTGTCGATGTCGCCGATGTCCTGGACCGAGTCCCAGCGGGGATCGCCGGCGGGCACGACGAGCACCTTGTCGTCGCCGCCCTTCTCGTCCTCCATCTTGAACATCGCGACGGCGCGGCAGTCGACCAGCGATCCGGGGATCACCGACTCCTGCAGCAGCACGAGCGCGTCCAGCGGGTCGCCGTCCTCACCCAGGGTGTCCTCGATGTAGCCGTAGTCGGTGGGGTAGCCGAAGGCCGTGTACAGATACCGGTCCAGCTTGAGCCGACCGGTCTTGTGGTCCACCTCGTACTTGTTCCGCGAGCCCTTGGCGATCTCGACGGTGACCTCGAATTCGACGCTCATTGTTTCCCTTCGCTCGCGTCAACCATGCACGACGAGGATACCCTTTGCGAACCCGGTCCGACCCGCTCACTCCGCTCCCGGTTCCGGGCTGCCGTTAGGGTGGTGCGGTGCGACGCTCGCGGATTCGACGGACCCTCCTGCGCCTCGCGATCACCGTGGTCGTGCTGGCGCTGGTCGTCGGCGGCGCCGTCGCGGCCACCCTGGGGTACGGCGTCTACCGCGACCGGCAGGCCGTGGCGGACACCGTGCCGCCGCGCCCCGCCGAGGCGCCCTACAGTCCCGCGATCGCGCAGGTCGCGGGCACCGTCGCGCCGAGCGCCGCTGGGATCACCGCCCAGATCGAGGCGGCCCTGCGCAATCCCGACCTGGGCGACTTCACCGGCGTCATCGCCGACGCCGGCACCGGGCAGGTGCTGTGGCAGCGGGACGCCACCCGCCCCCGCACCCCGGCGTCGACCACCAAGGTGCTCACCGCCGCCGCCGCGCTGCTGACCCTGCCCGCCGACAAGCGGATCACCACCACCGTGGTCGCGGGCGCCGTCCCCGGCGAGGTCGTCCTCGTCGGCGCGGGCGATCCGACGCTGCGCGCCGGCGGACCGTCGCTCTTCACGGACGCGCCGAAGATCGCCGACCTCGCCGCGCAGATCCGCCGCGCGGGCACGACGGTCACCAAGGTCGTCGTCGACACCTCGCTGTTCACCGGCACCGACTTCGCGCGCGGCTGGGAGCGCGCCGACATCGCGGGCGGCGACATCACCCCGCTGCAATCGCTCATCGTCGACTCCGGCCGCATCCGGCCCGCCGAGGACTACTCGCCCCGCGTCACCGACCCCGCGCTGACCGCCGGCCGCGCCCTCGCCGCCGCGCTCGGCCTGCCGCCGACCGCCGTCGCCGAGGGCACCGCGTCGCAGGGCGCCGTGCAGCTCGCCGCCGTCCGCAGCGCCCCGCTCAGCACCCGCCTGCACGACGCGCTGGTGCACTCCGACAACGTGCTCGCCGAGGCCATCGGCCGCGAGGTCGCGCTCGCCACGAACCAGCCCGCCTCCTTCGACGGTGCCGCCCGCGCGGTCACCGGGGCGCTCCGGAACGCCGGCTTCGACCTCACCGGCGTCGAGCTCTCCGACACCAGCGGCCTGTCCAACGCCAACCGCATCCCCGCGACGGTGCTCGACGGCATCGTCACCGCGGCGGCCGGTACGGCCAAGCCCCAGCTGCGCCCCCTGCTGGACCTGCTGCCGGTCGCCGCCGCCACCGGCACGCTCGCCGACCGGTACACCACCGTCAACCGCCCCGGCGCCGGCTACGTCCGCGCCAAGACGGGAAGCCTGTCGGGCGTCTCCACGCTCGCCGGCTACGTCCCCGGGCGCGACGGTGCGGTCCTCACCTTCACGCTCATGTCCTCCGGTACGCCGGTCGACGTGGCCCGGCCCGCCATGGATGCCGTGACCGCCGCGCTTCGCGGCTGCGGGTGCCGCTGATCGCCATGAACGAGCCGAAGTCGGTACGCGCGCAGGTGGACTGGGCGCTCGCCGCGGCGTCCGGCCGCCGGGTGGCGGGCGTCCTCGGCGACGGCCCCGCCACCACCGCCTACACGCGCGAGCGTGCGGCTGAGGAACTGCTCGCGGACGCCGTCGCCGCGGAGGAGCACGTCCTGCGCGTCACCGGCCTCGTCACCCCGGGAGCGGTGCCGCCCGCCCGCACGGTGGACCGGCGCGCATGGGTCTCTGCGGCCGCCCGGTCGATGGAGGCGCTCATCGAACCCGACGATGCGGGGCACCCCGGCCTCGGCGCCCGCCTCGCGGGCGTGCAGGCCGGTGCCATGCTCGGGATGGTCTCCGGATCCGTTCTGGGCCAGTACGACCCGTTCAGCGTCGCCGGCGGCGAGTTGCTGCTCGTCGTGCCCAACGTGCTCGCCGTCGAGCGGGCGCTGCGGCTGCCGCCCGAGGACTTCCGCATGTGGGTGTGCCTGCATGAGGTGACCCATCGCGTGCAGTTCGCCGCGAATCCGTGGCTGCGGGACTACATGCGGGAGAACGTCGCCGCGCTCGCCGGGACCGCCGGCGCAGGCTCCGTCGGCGATCTCCTGGCCCGCACCCGGCGGGCGTTGTCCGGCGGCGCCCGCAACAGCGGCATCATCGGCGTGCTCGAGATCGCCGCCCCGCCAGAACAGTTCGCCGCGGTGGAGCGGCTTCTCATGCTCGGCACCCTGCTCGAGGGCCACGCCGACCACGTCATGGACGCCGCCGGGCCCGCCGTGATCCCCACCGTCGCGACCATCCGCGCCGCCTTCGACCGGCGGCGCGCGGCACCGTCGAACCCGTTCCAGCGGCTCCTGCGCGCCCTGATGGGCATGGACGCGAAGATCGCGCAGTACGTGCGGGGCAAGAAGTTCGTGGACGCCGTGGTCGCCGAGGTGGGCATGGAGCGGTTCAACCGCGTGTGGACCGGCCCCGAGACGCTGCCGCTGCCCGACGAGCTCGACGAGCCGCAGCGATGGATCGCCCGAGTCCTGTGAGCCGCCCCGGGCCGGCGGCGCTGCGCGTGCGGCGCGCGGTCCGGGCCTGGTACGCCGCCCACGGATCGGGCCCGACGGTGGCCGTCGCACTGTCGGGCGGCGCCGATTCCCTCGCCCTGCTCACCGGCGCGCTCGCGGAGGGCCTCGACGTGATCGCGCTCGTCGTCGACCACGGACTGCAGGAGGGCTCCGCCGCCGTGGCCGAGACCGCCGCCGCGACCGCCCGCGACCTCGGGGCGCGCCGGGCCGACGTCCTGCCCGTCGTGGTCGACGGTGCCGGCGGGCCCGAGGCCGCCGCCCGCGCTGCCCGGTACGCCGCCCTCGACGCCGCCCGCGACGGCGCCCCGGTGCTGCTCGGGCACACCCTCGACGATCAGGCGGAGACGGTACTGCTGGGCCTCGGCCGGGGCAGCGGGGCGCGCTCGCTCGCCGGGATGGCGGCCTGGGCCGCGCCGTACGGCCGTCCGCTGCTGGGCGTGCGCCGCGCCGACACCCGGGCCGCGTGCGCCGAGCTGGGGCTCACCCCGTGGGAGGACCCGCACAACCTCGACCCGAGGTACACCCGCGTGCGGGTGCGGACCGAGGTACTGCCGCTCCTCGAGGACGTGCTCGGCGGGGGAGTGGCCGAGTCCCTCGCCCGCACCGCCGCCTCGCTGCGCGCCGACAACGACGCGCTCGACGCTCTGGCCCCGGCACCGTCGGGCACCGAGCTGGCGGTGGCCGACATCGCGGGACTGCCTGCGGCCCTGCGGGTCCGGGCGTTGCGGAGCTGGCTCGCCGGGCGCGGAGCGCGCGCCCTCACGGCCGCCCACCTCGCGGCGGTGGACGCCCTCGTCACCGACTGGCGCGGGCAGGGCCCGACCGCGATCCCGGGCGGAAGTGCGGGGCGGCGGCTGCAGGTGCAGCGGACAGGTGGCATCCTGAGAGCGTGGTGAACGGCACTGGTGAGTTGTACGCGGGAGACATCGCCTCGGTGGTCCTCTCCGAGGAGCAGATCAAGCAGCGGACCGCGGAGCTCGCGGCGCAGATCGCGCAGGAGTACGGCGAACGGGAGACCGACCTCCTGCTGATCACCGTCCTCAAGGGCGCGGTCATGTTCGTGACCGACCTGGCCCGGGCGCTGCCCGTGCCCACCCAGCTCGAGTTCATGGCGGTGTCCAGCTACGGCTCGTCGACGTCGAGCTCCGGCGTGGTGCGGATCCTCAAGGATCTCGACCGCGACATCGCCGGCCGCGACGTGCTCATCGTCGAGGACATCATCGACTCCGGCCTCACGCTGAGCTGGCTGCTGCGCAACCTCGCGACCCGGCAGCCCAACTCGCTCGAGGTCGTCACCCTGCTGCGCAAGCCCGACGCCGTGCGCGTGGAGGTCGACGTGAAGTGGGTCGGCTTCGACATCCCCAACGAGTTCGTCGTCGGCTACGGCCTGGACTACGCCGAGCGTTACCGCGATATGCCGTACATCGGCGTGCTGGAGCCCAAGGTCTACAGCGAATGACCCTGCTCACCGCTGCGGCCACTGCGGAGCGGGTGCGATCGGGCCGGCTCACCGCCGTCGACGCCACCCGTCAGGCGCTGGCCCGCATCGGTGACGACGCCGCCGTGCACGGCTGGCGCGTGCTGCGCCCCGAGCAGGCGCTCGCCGAGGCCGCCGCCGTCGACGCGCGATCCGACCGGTACTCGCTGCCGCTCGCCGGCGTGCCCATCGCGATCAAGGACAACGTCGCCGTCTCCGGCCACCGGATGCTCGACGGGGTCTCCGAGGCCTGCGGCGCGGGCCTGCTGATCGAGCAGGCCGACCACCCCGTGGTGAAGCGGCTGCGCGCCGCCGGCGCCGTCGTGGTCGGCCTCACCCGGGTCCCCGAGCTCTGCCTGTGGGCCATGACGGACGACGCCCGCGAGGTCGTCGGCAACCCGCACCGGCCCGGCCGCACCGCGGGCGGCAGCTCCGGCGGCAGCGCCGTCGTCGTGGCCGCGGGCCACGTCGCGCTCGCGCACGGCAACGACGGCCTCGGCTCGCTGCGCGGCCCCGCCGCCTGCACCGGCATCGTCGCGATCAAGCCCGGCCGCGGCGTCGTGCCCGCGCAGCTCGGGCCCACGAACTGGTTCGGCATGTCCGAGAACGGGCCGATGACGCGCACCGTCGAGGACGCGGCCCTCGGCCTGTCCGTGCTCGCCGGGCGCCCCGAGCTCGCGACCGTCGGCGACGGTGCCGGCCTGCGCGTGGGGCTCGGCCTCAATCGGCCCACGGCCCTGACGTTCACCTCCCGCGCGATCACGCGGGCCGTGCGCGGCGCCGCGGACCGGCTCGCCGAGAGCGGGCATGCGGTCCGCGACGTGAAGGTGCCGTACCCCGCGTCGCCGCTGCCGCTGCTCGCCCGGTGGGCGGCCGCCGCCGCGACCGACGCCGACGACATCGTCGCCCGCGGGGCGAACCCGCTGCTCCTGCAGGGCAGGACCCGGCGGCACGCAGCCCTCGGTCGCGCCGTCGCCCGCCGCGGCCTGGTCCGGCCCGCCGACGCGGCCCGCCTGGAGAGCGCGCTCGAGCGGTTCTTCGCGGCGGAGGGCGTCGACGTGCTCGTCACCCCTACGCTGGCCCGCCGCCCCGCGCCCGCCCGCCGGTACGCCGAGCTGCCCTGGGCCGCCAGCGCGATCCCCAGCCTCGCGTACGCGCCGTACCCGCCGCTCTGGAACCTCGTCGGCTGGCCGGCGATGACGGTCCCCTTCCTCGGCGAGGGCGTGCAGCTCGTCGCCCGCCCCGGCGGCGAGGCGGATCTGCTCGCACTGGCCGCCAAGATCGAGGTCTGAGGGCGGGGCGCCGCAGGGCCCGTCACGCGAGGGCGAGGGCCTGCAGGAACTCGTCGATCGGACCGGTCGGCGCAGCGGCGTAGACCAGGTCGAGTCGCGCGGTGCGGATGATCCGCAGCGGCCGGTGGTCGAGCCCGTCGGGGAACGGCGTTCCCGAGTAGGGCGCGACAGCGAACTCGGCGCCGCCGGCCCGCAGCTCTGCAACAGGGTCCGCGCATTCGATCAGCTTCGCGGGCAGCATCTTCTCGCGGTTCCAGTGCGCCATCGCGCTGTCGAGGATCGTGGGGAGCTCGCCCTCGCGGTACGCGAACCGCAGGACGGTGACAGGGGAGTCGTCGAGGGCGGCGAGGGCGTCGTAGTTCTCGAGGATGCTTTCGATCCGCCGGAACGCCTTGGCGGCGTCGCCGGTGCGGAGGGTCCCGTCCGGCGTGCGGTGGAACAAGGGGAATCCGACGAGCCGTTCCGTCGCCCTCACGGCCCGGGTGACGGTGGGCTGCGACAGCCCCGTCAGCTGCGCGACCTCGCTGATACTTCCGCTGCGCGCGACGGCGAGAACCAGCCGGAACCGGTCGATCTCAGACATGCGCGCGACTCTATGTCGGGCAGCCTGACCTGCGCGGTCGAATCGCTGCGGTTGCAAGGGGGTGCTGCGGCGCGGAACGGCAGGGGCGGTCGACGGACGAGTGACGCGGAAGACGTGGGTGTTTCTGCGCGGTGTCCATACAGAAAATGAATAGTCGCTGGTGGGAGCCGTGGTGGCTGTCCGGACCTGCGGATATTCATTTTCTGTATGGACAGGAGTGAGCGGTATCGGGCTACGGCGCCGACGGCACGTTCGAGCCGGCGTCGCAGTCCTGAGGGGCTTGCGGCGTCGCGCGCTGTCGACCGCCCGGCGGTCAGGCGCCCACCACCCGAGGGCTGGTCAGGTGCGCTTGCGGAACATGGGTGTCCCCTCGAAGGGGTTCCAGCTGGTGCTGCCGCGGGTGACGTGGAGGAAGTAGGCCCAGTTCGCGACGCTCTGGTAGAGCAGGCCGGTCGCGATGCCGTAGGAGACGGCGGGGAACGTGAAGTTCAGCGCGGTCTCGACCAGGCCGATGAGCACGACTATGCCCACCGCGATGCCGAACAGGCTCAGGCCCTTCCGCCACGGGCCCTTGATCGCGTAGTAGATCGGGCCGAAGAAGAACGCCGGTCCGTTGAAGCCCAGGCGGAAGCGCTGCCCGAACGACAGCTGCTTGAAGGCGGCGGTGGCCTCCGGCGACGACGCGGGCTGGCCGTAGCGGGCGAAGAAGTCGAACCGGCTGCGCCAGCGCTCCGGCACGTCGACCGAGGCCGGCTGCTGGGGGTACGGGTACGGGGGCGGGGTGCTGTTGTCGGTCACCGCAGCAGCTTAAACTTCGCGAAACGGACGTTGTTCGCTCAGGGCGCACCCACGCGACCGGCCCGGTCGCGACGCTGCACGGTAGCCTGGGAAGTCGACCCAGCGCGGCCCGCCGCGCGCCGGAAGAAGAAGGACTGACGAGCCGCGAGGCGAAGCCATATGAAACGGAAATCACTCATCCGCACGCTGGCGATCATCGCCGGATTCGTCCTGCTGGTCTGGGCGTTCACCATGGTCGGCGGCAGCAACCGCGACTACAAGCCCGCGTCCACCTCGCTGGTCGTGCAGCAGCTCGAGGCGAAGAACGTCACCGACGTCCAGATCGACGACCGCGAGCAGACGCTGCGCGTGACGCTCGCGAAGGCCGTCGACGGCGAGAACGGCACCGACGGCTCGACGAAGGTCTTCGCGAAGTACCCCGCGGGCACCTCCCGCGACATCCTCGGCCTCGTGCAGGACGCGCAGAACCCCGACGGCAAGCCCGTCACGTACACCACGAACGTGACGCAGGAATCGCCGTGGATCTCGATGCTGCTGTTCACGCTGCTCCCGATCCTGCTGCTGGTCGGCCTGTTCTTCTTCCTCATGAACCGCATGCAGGGCGGCGGCCGCGGCGGCGTCATGGGCTTCGGCAAGAGCAAGGCCAAGCAGCTCACGAAGGACATGCCCAAGACCACCTTCGCCGACGTCGCCGGCGCGGACGAGGCGGTCGAGGAGCTCTACGAGATCAAGGACTTCCTGCAGAACCCGGCCCGCTACCAGGCGCTGGGCGCGAAGATCCCGAAGGGCGTGCTGCTCTACGGCCCGCCCGGCACCGGTAAGACGCTGCTCGCGCGCGCCGTCGCGGGCGAGGCCGGCGTGCCCTTCTTCACGATCTCCGGTTCCGACTTCGTCGAGATGTTCGTCGGCGTCGGCGCCTCCCGCGTGCGCGACCTGTTCGAGCAGGCCAAGGAGAACAGCCCCTGCATCATCTTCGTCGACGAGATCGACGCCGTCGGCCGCCAGCGCGGCGCCGGCATGGGCGGCGGCCACGACGAGCGCGAGCAGACCCTCAACCAGCTGCTCGTCGAGATGGACGGCTTCGGCGACCGCCAGGGCATCATCCTCATCGCGGCCACCAACCGGCCCGACATCCTGGACCCGGCGCTGCTGCGCCCCGGCCGCTTCGACCGGCAGATCCCCGTGACCAACCCGGACATCGCGGGCCGCAAGGCGATCCTCCGGGTGCACGCCCAGGGCAAGCCGTTGGCCCCCGACGCCGATCTCGACGGCCTGGCCAAGCGCACCCCCGGCATGTCCGGCGCCGACCTGGCCAACGTGGTCAACGAGGCGGCGCTGCTCACGGCCCGCGAGAACGGCTCCGTCATCACGGCGCCGACGCTCGAGGAGGCCGTCGACCGGGTGGTGGGCGGTCCGCGCCGCAAGAACCGCATCATCAGCGAGCACGAGAAGAAGGTCACCGCGTACCACGAGGGCGGCCACACCCTGGCCGCGTGGGCGACGAAGAGCCTGGACCCGGTGTACAAGGTCAACATCCTGGCTCGCGGCCGCACCGGCGGCCACGCGCTGGCCGTGCCCGAGAACGACAAGGGCATGTACACCCGCAACGAGATGATCGGCCGGCTGATCTTCGCCATGGGCGGCCGCGCGGCGGAGGAACTGGTCTTCGCCGAGCCGACCACCGGCGCGTCGAGCGACATCGACCAGGCCACGAAGATCGCCCGCGCGATGGTCACCGAGTACGGCATGAGTGCCCGCCTGGGCGCCGTGAAGTACGGGCAGGACGAGGGCGATCCGTTCATGGGCCGCGGCTTCGGCAGCGGCGCGCAGTACTCCGACGCCGTCGCCGCGCAGATCGACGAGGAGGTGCGTTCGCTCATCGAGGCCGCGCACACCGAGGCCTGGGCGATCCTCACCGAGTACCGCGACGTCCTCGACGTGCTCGCCGGCGAGCTGCTGGAGAAGGAGACGCTGGTCCGCAAGGATCTCGAGCGGATCTTCGCGTCCGTCGAGAAGCGGCCCGTGATCACGCAGTTCGACGACTTCGGTGGTCGCGTCCCGTCGACCAAGCCCCCGATCAAGACTCCCAAGGAGATCGCGATCGAGAAGGGCGAGCCCTGGCCGCCCGTCGACGAGGAGGCCGAGCGCCACAAGGCCGAGCAGGAGAAGGCCGCGGCCCTCGCCGCCGCACAGCCCGCGCCGAACGGCCACGCCGGGCAGAACGGGCAGTGGGGCGCGCCCGCGCCGGCCGGTCAGCCCTGGCCCACGCCCGGCGCACCGTCGGGCTACGGCCAGCAGGGCCAGCCCCAGCCGGCCTACGGCCAGCCCGGCTACCAGTGGGGCGGCCAGCAGGCCTACCCCGGCCCGCAGTACCCGGCGCCCGGCTACGGGCAGCCGCAGGGCGGGCAGTACGGCCAGCAGCCGCCGCAGCAGGGCAGCCGCCCCGACTACGGCGCCCCTGCGGGCTGGTCGGCGCCAGGGTGGCCCCCGCAGGGCCAGCCGCCGCAGGGCGCGGGCTCCCAGGGCGCGGGTCCGCAGGGGCCGGAGCAGCAGGGCGGGGAGCAGTCCGGCCCGGACCGATCGAGCGAGAGCTGATGGGCAAGGACAGCGGGGCCGCCGTGGCCCCGTTCGACCACGAGCGCGCCGTCGCCGCGGTCCGCGAGCTGCTGATCGCCGTCGGCGAGGACCCGGACCGCGAGGGCCTGCAGAAGACCCCGGAGCGGGTCGCGAAGGCTTTCAAGGAAGTCTTCGGCGGGCTGCACACCGACCCCGACGAGGTGCTCAACACCACCTTCGGCGAGGACCACGACGAGCTGGTGCTGGTCAAGGACATCCCGATGTACTCGACCTGCGAGCACCACCTGGTCTCCTTCCACGGCGTCGCGCACGTGGGCTACCTGCCCGGCACCAGCGGCCGGGTCACGGGCCTGAGCAAGCTGGCCCGCCTCGTGGACCTGTACGCCAAGCGGCCGCAGGTGCAGGAGCGGCTCACGGCGCAGATCGCCGACGCGCTGGTCCGCAAGCTCGACCCGCGCGGCGTGATCGTCGTGATCGAGGCCGAGCACCTCTGCATGGCGATGCGCGGCATCCGCAAGCCCGGCGCGAGCACCACCACCTCGGCGGTGCGCGGCGCGTTCAAGGACAGTGCGACCTCGCGCGCCGAGGCGCTCGAACTGATCCTGCGCCGGTGACGGAGCAGCCCGGCCGCACGCTCATCATGGGCGTCGTCAACGTCACCGCCGACTCCTTCTCCGACGGTGGCCGCTACCTCGCCCCCGGCGCCGCCGTCGCGCGGGCGCGGGAGCTCGTGGCCGACGGTGCCGCCATCGTCGACGTGGGCGGGGAGTCGACCCGGCCCGGCGCGCACCGCGTGCCCGCCGAGCTGGAACGCGACCGCGTGGTGCCCGTGATCTCGGCGCTCGCCGCGGAGGGCATCGCCGTCTCGGTCGACACCATGCGCGCCTCCGTGGCCGCCGCCGCGCTCGACGCGGGCGCCGCGATCGTCAACGACGTCTCCGGCGGCCGGGCCGACCCCGACATGACGCGCGTCGTCGCCGACTCGGACGCGCCTTGGATCCTCATGCACTGGCGGCCCTCGCCCGGCGCGCCGGGACCGGTGTGGGCCGGCATCCACCACGAGATCACCGAGTACGACGACGTCGTCGCCGAGGTGCGCGACGAGCTCCTGCACCAGGCCGACGCCGCGATCGCCGCGGGTATCGCCCCCGAGCGGATCGTGCTGGACCCCGGCCTCGGCTTCGCCAAGAACGCGGCCCACAACTGGGAGCTGCTGCGCGGCCTGCCGACCTTGCAGGACACCGGATTCCGAGTCCTCGTCGGCGCCTCCCGCAAGCGCTTCCTCGGCGAGCTGCTCGGCGGCCGCGAGCCCGCGGGCCGCGAGGTCGCCACCGCCGCGGTCTCCGCCCTCGCCGCGCAGGCCGGGGTGTGGGGCGTGCGCGTGCACGACGTGCGGTCGACGGCGGACGCCATCGCCGTGACCGAGGCCTGGACGAAAGGCGGTGCCTGACATGGCGGACCGGATCGAGCTCACCGGCCTGCGGGTGCGGGGCAACCACGGCGTCTTCGAGCACGAGCGGCGCGACGGCCAGGAGTTCGTCATCGACCTCGTGCTGTGGGTCGACTCGCGGCCCGCGGCGGCCTCCGACGACCTGAACGACACCGTCGACTACGGGGCGCTCGCGCAGCGCGCCCACGACATCGTCGCGGGGGAGCCGCGCAACCTCATCGAGACCGTCGCCGCGGAGATCGCCGACGACATCGCGGCCGACGAGAAGGTCTACGCGGTCGAGGTGACGGTGCACAAGCCCTCCGCCCCGATCCCGTTGTCTTTCGCCGACGTTGCCGTCGTCGCCCGTCGCTCGCGCTCCGGCGCGCGGAGCGTGCAGTGAGCCGCGCCGTCCTCTCGCTGGGCGCCAACCTCGGCGCCGCCGACGTGGCCGTCCGCGCCGCGATCGCCGCCCTCGGCCCGGCCCTGGTCCGCGCCTCGGCGCTGTACCGCACCCCGCCGTGGGGCGGCGTCGAGCAGGACGACTTCGTCAACGCGACCGTCCTCGTCGACGATCCCGCGCGCGACGCCGCCGGCTGGCTGGCCTTCGCCCGCGAACGGGAGGCCGCCGCGCAGCGCGTCCGCGACGTCCGGTGGGGCCCGCGCACCCTGGACGTCGACGTGATCGCGGTCTGGGAGGGCGACGAGCCCGTGCTCTCCGACGACCCCGAGCTGACCCTGCCGCACCCCCGCGCGCACGAGCGCGCCTTCGTCCTCATCCCCTGGCGGGACGCCGATCCGGACGCGCAGCTGCCCGGGCACGGCACCGTCGACGACCTGCTGCGGGCCCTGCCCGCCGACGAGACCGCGGAGGTGACGCGCCTGTGAGCGGACCGTCGAAGGGCGTGGACCGGGAGCCCGAGGAGCCGGGCGGCCCGACGGTGCGCGCGACCGGCTGGGTCGAGCTGGTGGTGATCGTGCTGGGCGTGGGCCTGGGCTCGTACCTGCTGGTGCGCAACGTGGTGCCGGTCGTCCCCGTGTGGGCGGGCGCGCTGCTGTACGGCGTGGCCGCGGCGGACCTGTACATCGCGCAGCTCGTGCGCTCGCGGCTGAGCCGCGGCGAGGTCGGCTGGGGGCCGGGGCGGATCCACCCGATCGCCGTGGCCCGCGCCGTGGCGCTGGCGAAAGCCTCCGCGTACCTCGGGGCCGTTGCCCTGGGCTTCTTCGGCGGCATGCTCGTCTTCCTCCTCACCGAGGGCGCGAGCCTGACCGCCACCCACGCGGACCGGCCGGGCGCCTGGATCGGCGCCGCCGGGGCGATGCTGCTCCTGGCCGCCGCGCTGTGGCTCGAGCGTTGCTGTCGCACACCCGACGATCCCGACGACCAGCCCGCCGACACATCGCCAGCCTGAGGAATCCGACCTCAGGTAAAAGGTAAGGTCGCGGATATGACGCAACCGCCGATCCCGAGTTCACGAAAGCGCGCCCCGCGACGGTCCTCGGGTGCGGGGCAGTGGATGCTCGGTGCGGTGATCCTGCTGGCGGTCGTCGGGACCGGCATGTGGGTGTTCTCGGAGGACCGCCGCTGGGGCCTGGTCTCGCTGATCCTGCTGGTGTGGGGCCTCGTCATCGCCGCCTTCCTCATCGCGCGGTACTCGCGCGACCTGCGCGCCGCCGAGTCGAAGGAGAGTGGCCTCAAGACCGTCTACGGGCTGCAGCTCGAGCGGGAGATCAGCGCGCGCCGCGAGTACGAGCTGCAGGTCGAGCACGACATCCGCGCCGAGCTCAAGGGTGAGTCCAACGAGGAGCTGACCGCCCTCAAGGCCGAGGTCCTGGCGCTGCGCGCCAACCTCGAGGAGCTGCTCGGGCGCGACCTGGGTCCCTCGTACACCGAGCTGTACGCCGCGGCGGAGCAGCGTGCCCTGGACGCCCAGCGGGCCAAGTCCGTCTTCGAGGACGACGACCGCTTCCGCGCGCAGCAGGACTTCGCCGGCGTGCCCGAGCCCGCCGCCGCGGCCGTCGACGACTACTACGGCGCGGCGTCCGTCGCGGGCGAGCCGATCGACGAGGCGAACGTGACCGACGTGCCCGCCGCCCCCGTCCCGCCCGGGCCCTCGGGGCCGACGGTGCCCTCCGGCCCGGTGAGCAATCCCGCCGCGGACCGGCCGCAGGAGGAGTCGCCGACCACCGTCTTCCACGTCGTCACCGACGAGCCGCCCGCGGCCCCCGCCGCGCCCGCCGCCGCGGCGACCCCGGATGCACAGCCGCCCGTCGACGTCGAGCACGTCGACCACGTGACCGGCGACGACGAGCCCTTCGTGCCGCTCGCGCCGCAGTCCGGCTACCGCTCGCCGCTGCCGCCGCGCCCGTACACGCCGGACGCCCCGGCCACCCCGCCGACCGTGTCCCCGGCGGCGCCGTACTCCCCGTTCCAGTCCGCGCCGCCGCAGGCCCCGCAGTTCCAGGGCCCGCAGCAGCCGGGTCAGGCGCAGGGGCGGCCGTGGGCGCAGGACCAGCAGCGCACGCCGCCGCAGCAGGCGCCCGAGGACCGGCAGGAGCAGCAGGTCGAGACGGGCCACGCCGGGCAGCACTCGTCGGGCAGCACCGTCGCGGATCTGATCGCCCGGATGAACGCCGACACCGAGCGCTCGAGCGGCGGCCGCCGGCGCAAGCCGGAGTGATGATCTAGCTCACACGCCGTTGCCCGCGGGACCGCGCGGGCATAGCCTTCTCCTGAACGTCTGGTACCCGCGGAGCGGGACTGGAACGAACCCTTGGAGGCGTACGCCCATGCCCGAGTTCTCGGACTCGCCCGATGCCGTGGATCAGTTGTCCGGCATCCCCAATCCCCCCACCCCCGCGCGACTGTCCGTGGGCGTGATCTCCGCCGGCCGCGTCGGCACCGCCCTGGGCGCCGCCCTCGAACGCGCCGGCCACATCGTCACCGCCGCGTCCGCCCCGTCGGAGCGCTCCCGGACCCGCGCCGCGCACCGCCTGCCCGAGGCCCGCGTCGACGCCCCCGCGGTCATCGCCGAGAAGGCCGAGCTGCTCATCCTGGCCGTGCCGGACACCGAGCTCCCCGCGCTGGTGGAGGATCTCGCGGCGCGGATCAATCCGTCGGCGATCGTGCTGCACACCTCCGGCGCGCTCGGCGTCGGCGTGCTCTCGCCGCTCGCCCGGCTCGACTGCACCACCATCGCCTTCCACCCCGCCATGACCTTCGTCGACGATCCCGACGACACCGCCCGGCTGGCCACCTGCTGCATCGGGATCACCGCCGCCGACGAGATCGGGCACGCCGTGGGCCAGGCCATCGCGCTGGAGATCGGCGCCGAGCCCGTCCGGGTGCCGGAATCGGCCCGGCCGCTGTACCACGCGGCGCTCGCGCACGGCGCGAACCACCTGGTCGCGCTTATCGACGATGCCGTGGTCGCGCTGCGCGCCGCGCTCGCCGGCGGGGTGGGCCTGGACACGGTCGGCGGACCGCCCGGCGACCTCGCCGAGCGGATGCTCGCCCCCTTGGCCCGCGCCGCCCTGGACAACGCGCTGCGCAGCGGCGCGGCCGCCCTCACCGGGCCCGCCGCCCGCGGCGACGCCGCGGCCGTGACCCGCCACCTGGCCGCGATCGACACCGTCGACCCCGCCATCACCGACGCCTACCGCGCCCAATCCCGGCGCGCGGCAGCCCAATCCGGAACCTCAGCCATGATCGATCCCGCCCTCGAGAAGGACAACCGATGAGCGCACCCACCCGTCCGTACACCCCCGGCCAGCTGACGGTGCACCACGACCCGGCGCAGCTGACCAAGGTCACCAGCGCGCTGAAGTCCACCGGCCGGCAGATCGCCTTCGTGCCCACCATGGGCGCGCTGCACGCCGGCCACTTGGAGCTGGTGCACGCCGCCAAGCTCAACGGCGCCGTCGTCGTGGTCTCGATCTTCGTGAACCCGCTGCAGTTCGGCGCGAACGAGGACCTCGACGCCTACCCGCGCACCCTGGACGCGGACGTCGAGAAGCTGCGCGCCGCCGGCGTCGAGCTGGTCTTCGCACCGTCGGCCGCCGACATGTACCCGAACGGCCCGCGCACCACGATCCAGCCCGGACCCGCCGGGGTGGGCCTCGAGGCCGACAGCCGGCCGACGCATTTCGCGGGCATGCTGACCGTGGTCAACAAGCTGCTCAACATCGTGCGCCCGCACACCGCCTACTTCGGCGAGAAGGACTACCAGCAGCTGGTTCTCGTGCGGCAGATGGTCACCGACCTCAACATGGACGTGAAGATCGTCGGCGTCCCGACGGTCCGCGAGGCCGACGGCCTGGCGATGAGCTCGCGCAACGTCTACCTCTCGGAGGACGAGCGGGAGGCCGCGACCGCCCTCTCCGCGGCGCTGCTCGCCGGCGCCTACGCCGCGCAGGGCGGCGAGCCCGCCATCCTGGCCGCCGCGAACGCGGTGCTCGCTTCGCGCCCCGGCATCGAGGTCCAGTACCTGGAGCTGCGCGCCCCCGACCTGGGCGTCGCGCCGGAGAAGGGCGACGGCCGCCTGCTGGTGGCCGCGAAGCTCGGCAACACCCGCCTGCTCGACAACGTGGGCATCGCCATCGGTACCGGGTTCCTGGAGGAGGCCGAATAATGCTGCGCACCATGATGACCAGCAAGATCCACCGCGCCACCGTGACCGAGGCGAACCTGCACTACGTGGGCTCGGTCACCGTCGACGCCGATCTGCTGGACGCCGCGAACCTCCTGGAGGGCGAGCAGGTCGCCATCGTCGACGTGACGAACGGCGCCCGGCTGGAGACCTACACGATCGCCGGCGAGCGGGGGAGCGGCGTCATCGGCATCAACGGCGCCGCCGCGCATCTCGTGAACCCGGGCGACATCGTCATCCTCATCGCCTACGGCCAGCTGAACGAGGAGGAGCTGAAGACCTACGCGCCCAGCGTCGTCTTCGTGGACTCCGACAACAGGCCCGTCGAGCTCACCGCCGACGCGGCGCACGTGCCCGACGGCTTCGGCCTGGTCACGGGCAGGATCTGATGCTGCTGGCGATCGACGCCGGCAACACCTCGGTCACCGTCGGGCTGTTCGCATCCACCGAGGGCGAGGAGCTGCTCGGCACCTGGCGGCTGCGCAGCGACCCGCGGATGACTTCGGATGAGCTGGCGCTCATCCTGCGCGGCTTCCTCACGGGCGCGGGCGTCGAACCCGCCGCGGTCACGGGCGTGTCCGTGCTGTCGACGGTGCCCGAGCTGCTGCGCTCGCTGCGCGCCGTGATGCCCCGCTACTACCCGGCGGCCGAGCCCGTGATCCTCGAGCCCGGCGTGAAGACCGGCGTGCCGCTGCTCGTCGACAACCCGCGCGAGGTCGGCACCGACCGCGTCGCCAACGCCGCCGGCGCCTTCGAGCTGGTCGGCCGAGCGGCCGGGACCCCGTGCATCGTCGTGGATTTCGGCACATCCACGCGGGTGGACGTGGTCAGCGCCAAGGGCGAGTTCCTCGGCGGCGCGATCGCCGCGGGCGTGGGGAGCGCGCTGGACGCGCTCGCCGAGCGGACCGTCGCGCTGCGCCGGGTGGAGCTCGTCGCGCCGCGGTCGGTGGTCGGGAAGAACACCGTCGAGGCGCTGCAGTCGGGCATCATCTACGGCTTCGCGGGCATGGTCGACGCGCTCGTCGGCCGCGCGCTCGAGGTGGCCCCCGGGGCCCGGGTGGTCGCGACGGGCGGCTTCGACGAGGGCATCGCCTCCGAGTGCGCGACCGTGACCGACCATCGCGCCGACCTCACGCTGCAGGGCCTGCGGGCCGTGTACCTGCGGGAGCGAGCCAACCGGGCGCAGCGGGACAGGCGCGCGCGGGATTCGCGTCACTCGTGATTCGAACCCTTGCCGCCGGTTGCGGCGGGGTGCTAGCTTCGCTGTCATGAGCCAGGTGCGCAGCTGCATGGAGTGTTGTCGGGTCCGCTAGGAACCCGACCCCCTTTCGCTGCCCGGACACGCCCTCCGCGCTCCGCCTCCCTCCTGGAGACTCCGATGCACCCCGTGCACTTCACCCCCGCCACCGGCCAGATCGTCGTCGACGTCCGCGACCAGTCCGAGCGCAACCGCGACGGAATCCTCCCCGGTGCCGTCGCCCTCGACGCGGCCGCCGTCGCCGCCCGGCTCGTCCCCGGCCTCCCCACAAGCCTCGCCGCCGCCGGTCCCGACGCCCAGTGGCTGCTGGTCAGCGGCAATGGCGCCACCGCCGCCGCGATCGCCACCCGCCTCCGGGACCGGGGCGTGCAGGCGTCCTCGGTCGACGGTGGCTTCCGGGCCCTGACCCTGGGCATCACGCCCGGCGCCGGCCGCGGTCGCGCGTCCGAGGCCTACGAGCGGGCGCTCGCCCAGTTCGCCGCCCACGAGGCCTGAGGCTCCTCCGCCGCCGGGCAGTCGGCGCGGCGCCGTCTCCGGCGCTCAGCCGAGCAGCCGGTGCGCCTGAGCGTCGAGCGCGGCGCTGATCCGCTCCGGCGACAGCCCGCGCTCGCGCTGCTGCAGGTAGACCTCCGCCGCGACGGGCGCGAGGACCGCGTCCACCATCGCCTCCGGATCGTCGATCCCCGCCTCCGTCAGCAGGGCGCGGACGTGCGCGAACCAGAACCCGTAGGCCCCCGTCGCGAACCGCGCGCCCCCCGTCTCGGCGCCGAGCACCAGGTGTGAATGCGTTCCGAGCAGCCGGACCATCGCCGCGTAGAAGGCGGCCAGGCGGTCCCCGGGCGGCACGCCCGGACCGAGCGGCGGGTCGCCGCGCAGGATCGCCTCCTGCAGTGAGCGCTCGTGGTCGTCGAGCAGGGCGGCCGCGATCGCCCCGCGGTCGGGGTAACGCCGGTACAGGGTGCCGCGGCCCACGCCGGCGGCCTTCGCGATGTCGTCCATCGTCACGCTGCGCGGATCCCGCGTCGCGAACAGCTCGGCGGCCGCGTCGAGCACCTTCTGCCGGTTGCGGGCGGCATCGGCCCGCTCGACGGGCGGCGCGGCCCCGTCGTCAGGGGTGTCCGCCAGGAGGTCCGGTCCGATCCGCATGGCATCGAATCTAGCCACGAATCTTGATATGGACAAGCTGTCCACTTGTGCGCTACCGTTCGATCCAAACAAGCGGACAATGTGTCCGGTTAACGGAAGGCGATGCCATGACCCACCTCCTGCACCTGGACGCGAGTGCCCGGCGCGCGTCGGTCAGCCGCGAGCTCAGCGCCGACTACGCCGCGGCCTGGCGCGCCGCCCACCCCGGCGGCGCCTACACCTACCGCGACCTCGCGGCCGACCCCGTTCCCCTCATCGACGAGGCGTGGACCGAACTCTGCGACGCGGCCCTCGCTGCGGGCGAGACCGACCCGGCGCGGCTGTCCGCGCTGGCCCGGACGCCCGAACAACGGCGGGCCTGGGGTGTCGTGGAACCGCTGCTGACCGAGGTGCTCGCCGCCGATGTGATCCTCATCGGCACGCCCATGTACAACTTCTCCGTGCCGGCGTCGCTCAAGGCCTGGCTCGACCAGATCACCTTCCCGCGGATGTCGCTGGCGCCCCGGACGTTCGTCGTCGCCTCCGCCCGCGGCGGGGCGTACTCGCCCGGTGCGCCGCGCGAGCCCTTCGACCACGAGGAGCGGTACCTGCGCGACTTCTTCGCCGGCCACTTCGGTGTGACCGATGCGGTCTTCGTCGCGAGCGAGCTCGCCAACTCCCGCATCGACCCCGCGCTCGCGCACCTGCGTGACGCGCACGACGCCTCGCACGCCGCCGCCGTCGCGGACCTGCGCCGGCTCGCGGCCGAGCGCGGCCGGGCCGGGGCCGGCGAGGTCGTCCGATGAGCTGGCTGATCCTGGGGCTCGCGGGCCTCGTGGAGATCGCGTGGTCGCAGACGATCAAGCCCACCGCGAACTTCACCCGGTTGTGGCCGACGGTGCTGTGCATCGTGCTCGGGGTGCTCGCCGTGTACTTGCTGGCCCGCGCGATGCGGACCCTGCCGGTGGGCACCGCCTACGCCGTCTTCACGGGCATCGGCGCGCTGGGCGCGATCACCCTGGGCATCGTCGTGCACCGGGACCCCGTGACGGCGGGCCGGATGCTCGCGCTGTCGATGATCCTGGGCGGTGTGGTCCTGGCGCGGATCACGAATCCGGAGTGACCGGGGCCGAGCGGTAGGATCACCACCCGTGAATGCTGCGCCCGTGACTGCACCCCTGGACGACTGGGTCTCCCGCCTCGCGGATGAGGCCGTGGCCTTCGCCGAGCGGAACGGGAAACCCGTGAAGGTGGCCTCGGGGATCTCCCCGTCGGGGCCGATCCACCTGGGGAACCTCCGCGAGGTGATGGTGCCGCACCTGGTGGCCGACGAGCTGCGTCGCCGCGGCCTGCAGGTCGAGCACATCATCTCCTGGGACGACTTCGACCGCTTCCGCAAGGTTCCGAACGTCCCCGGCGTCGATTCCTCCTGGGAGCAGCACATCGGTAAACCACTGACACGCGTTCCGGCGCCGCACGGCTCCGATGCGGAGAACTGGGCCGAGCATTTCCGGCGCGAATTGCAGGGCGCGCTGGAGGATCTGGGCGTCGAGTACCGGGGAATCAGCCAGACGCAGATGTACACCTCTGGTGCATATGTCGATCAGGTGCTGCACGCGATGGCGCAACGCGGGCGCATTGATTCCATCCTCGAGCGCTATCGGACGCTCGACCGCGGAGAAACACCAGCGGCGGACGGGAATGCATCGGAAACGGACGCGGAATCGGACGCCGATGCGGCGTCGGGAGCGGCGGAGGAAGCGGACGGATCGGGTGATTCCGGTTACTACCCGTACAAGCCCTACTGCTCGGTGTGCGGGACCGATTTCACCACGGTAACGGCGTACGACGACGATTCGACCGAGCTCACCTACGTTTGCCGGTGCGGACACACGGAAACGGTGATTCTTCGCGATCACACCGACGGGAAACTGGTGTGGAAGGTCGATTGGCCCATGCGCTGGGCCTTCGAGAAGATCACTTTCGAGCCCTCCGGTGTCGATCATCAATCGCCGGGGTCGTCGTTCGCCGTGGGCAAGGACGTGGCGCCGATCTTCGGCTGGAAGCGGCCGCTCGGCCCGATGTACGCCTTCGTCGGCATCCGCGGCATGGCCAAGATGTCGTCCTCGAAGGGCGGGGTGCCGACCGCCGCGGTCGCGCTGCGCTACCTCGAGCCGCCGCTGCTGCGCTGGCTGTACGGGCGCAAGAAGCCGAATCAGTCCTTCGACGTGGCGCTGGACGGCGACCTGCCCCGCACCTACGACGAGTGGGACGCGCTGGTCCGCAAGACGGCCGGGGAGAAGGCGCAGCCCGGCGACATCGCGGCGCACGCCCGGGCGGTGTCCGTGCAGGACACGAGGTCGCAGCAGCTGCGAGAGCTGCCGCTGACGCCCCGCCCCGTGCCGTACAAGACGCTGGCCTCCGTCGTCGACATCACCACCGGCGACGACGAGCAGACCCTGCGCATCCTGGCCGCGCTCGAGCCCGACCAGCCGCTGGACGAGCTGGCGCCGCTGCGTCCGCGGCTGGACCGCGCCACCGCCTGGGTGGCCGAGCAGATGCCGGCGGAGGAGCGCACCGTCGTCCGGAGCGAACCGGACGCGGAGCTCCTGGCGTCCCTCACGGACGAGCAGCGGGAGGGCCTGCGGCTGCTGCTGGAGGGCTCCGGCACCCCCGCCCCTGCCGGGCTCGGCCGACTCGAGGACGACTGGACGCTCGCCGGAATCACGCACCAGGTGTACGGCGTCGCGAAGGTGCAGCGCGGCCTGGGCGCGGATCAGATCGTCAAGGGCGATAAGGAACTCGCCGCAGCGCAGCGCGCATTCTTCGTCCTGCTCTACCGCCTGCTGGTGAGTAGCGATACCGGTCCGCGGCTGCCCACGCTGCTGCTCGCGATCGGTGTGGAACGGGTGCGCGCGCTGGTGTCGTTCCAGTAGTACCGAATCGGTGAATTGCGCGCCGTCCGGCGCGATTCAACCGGAATGCGGCACCTTCTCGGTCGCGATCGTTACAGTATCGCGACAAATTTTCCGACGCCTCGAATCGAAACAATGTCAATAGTGTGTATACACTCGATTTGAACGACGCAATGGAACCATTACTTCGAGAAGGGGCCAAAACTATGGCGCGCAAGGTCACCGTTACGCTGGTCGACGACGTGGACGATACGCAGACCGCTGACGAGACCGTGGAATTCGGCCTGGACGGCGTCACGTACGAGATCGACCTGTCGTCCAAGAACGCCGCGAAGCTGCGCGGATCCCTGGAGGAATGGGTCGAGAACGCCCGCCGGGCCGGCGGCCGCAAGCGCGGTACGCGTGCCCTGGCCGCCCCGCGCGGCCGTACGCCGATCGACCGCTCGCAGAGCGCCGCGATCCGCGATTGGGCCCGCAAGTCCGGTTTGAAGGTCAACGACCGCGGCCGCATCAGCCAGGACGTGATCGACGCCTACAACGCGGCGAACTGACGCCCGTTCGACCCCACCCCGGCGCCCGGTGCGCCGGGGTGAGTCGTATCCGGGGCCGTTTCGCTCACGGCGGAACGGGGATCAAAACCCGCCGGGGGCGCGTTTGACCTGGTGTATCAGGATCCGACCAGTGGGCGACGGGGCCTGCGGGCCCCGGCTGCGGGGCACTGCCGACACCACCGCTGACCGGTCCGAACTACAGTGAGAAGACGTTGATGCAGACGGCTATCTGCGGGTTCGGCCTCGGCCGTTCCCCGAAGTAACCGGGATGTGAGGAAAATGGCCATGTTCGAGAGGTTCACCGACCGCGCTCGCCGCGTCGTCGTCCTGGCGCAAGAAGAAGCCAGGATGCTCAATCACAACTACATCGGCACCGAGCACATCCTCCTGGGTCTGATCCATGAGGGTGAGGGTGTGGCGGCCAAGGCCCTCGAATCGCTGGGCATCTCCCTCGAGGGTGTGCGCAGCCAGGTCGAGGAGATCATCGGGCAGGGCCAGCAGGCCCCGTCGGGTCACATCCCCTTCACGCCGCGTGCCAAGAAGGTGCTCGAGCTGTCGCTGCGCGAGGCGCTGCAGCTCGGCCACAACTACATCGGCACCGAGCACATCCTGCTCGGCCTGATCCGCGAGGGCGAGGGCGTCGCCGCCCAGGTCCTGGTGAAGCTGGGCGCCGATCTCAATCGGGTCCGCCAGCAGGTCATCCAGCTGCTGTCGGGCTACCAGGGCAAGGAGGGCGGTGGCGGCGAGCCCGCCGGCGCCGGCGCCCGGACCTCGGGTGGTGAGGCGGGCACCCCGTCGACCTCCCTCGTGCTGGACCAGTTCGGCAGGAACCTGACCGCCGCGGCGGCCCAGGGCAAGCTGGACCCGGTCATCGGCCGGTCCAAGGAGATCGAGCGCATCATGCAGGTGCTCTCGCGGCGCACCAAGAACAACCCGGTGCTGATCGGCGAGCCCGGCGTCGGCAAGACGGCCGTCGTCGAGGGCCTGGCGCAGGCGATCGTCAACGGCAACGTGCCCGAGACGCTCAAGGACAAGCAGCTCTACACCCTGGACCTCGGGTCCCTGGTGGCCGGCTCGCGCTACCGCGGTGACTTCGAGGAGCGCCTCCGGAAGGTCCTCAAGGAGATCGACACCCGCGGCGACATCATCCTGTTCATCGACGAGCTGCACACGCTCGTCGGCGCGGGTGCCGCCGAGGGCGCGATCGACGCCGCATCGATCCTCAAGCCGAAGCTGGCCCGCGGCGAGCTGCAGACCATCGGCGCCACCACGCTCGACGAGTACCGCAAGTACATCGAGAAGGACGCCGCCCTGGAGCGCCGCTTCCAGCCCGTCCAGGTGGGCGAGCCGAGCGTCGAGCACGCCATCGAGATCCTCAAGGGCCTGCGCGACCGGTACGAGGCGCACCACCGCATCTCCATCACGGACAGCGCGCTGGTCGCCGCCGCCACCCTGGCGGACCGGTACATCAACGACCGCTTCCTGCCGGACAAGGCGATCGACCTCATCGACGAGGCGGGCGCGCGCATGCGCATCCGCCGGATGACCGCGCCGCCGGACCTGCGCGCCTTCGACGACAAGATCGCCGATGCGCGTCGCGAGAAGGAATCGGCCATCGACGAGCAGGACTTCGAGAAGGCCGCGTCGCTGCGCGACAAGGAGAAGCAGCTCATCGGCGAGCGCGCCGAGCGCGAGAAGCAGTGGCGCGCTGGTGATCTCGACGTGGTCGCCGAGGTCGACGAGGAGCAGATCGCCGAGGTCCTGGGCAACTGGACCGGCATCCCCGTGTTCAAGCTCACCGAGGAGGAGACCACCCGTCTGCTCCGCATGGAGGACGAGCTGCACAAGCGGATCATCGGCCAGGAGGACGCCGTCAAGGCCGTCTCGAAGGCGATCCGTCGTACCCGCGCGGGCCTGAAGGATCCGAAGCGCCCGTCGGGCTCGTTCATCTTCGCCGGCCCGTCCGGCGTGGGTAAGACTGAGCTCTCGAAGGCGCTCGCGAACTTCCTGTTCGGCGAGGACGACGCGCTCATCCAGATCGACATGGGCGAGTTCCACGACCGCTTCACCGCCTCGCGCCTGTTCGGTGCCCCTCCCGGGTACGTGGGCTACGAGGAGGGCGGCCAGCTCACCGAGAAGGTGCGCCGCAAGCCCTTCTCCGTGGTGCTCTTCGACGAGATCGAGAAGGCGCACAGCGAGATCTACAACACGCTGCTGCAGGTGCTCGAGGACGGCCGCCTGACCGACGGTCAGGGTCGCACGGTCGACTTCAAGAACACCGTGCTGATCTTCACGTCGAACCTGGGCACGTCCGACATCTCCAAGGCGGTGGGCCTCGGCTTCACCCAGGGCGATTCGGACGGCGGCAACTACGACCGGATGAAGCAGAAGGTCAACGACGAGCTCAAGAAGCACTTCCGGCCCGAGTTCCTCAACCGCATCGACGACATCGTCGTCTTCCACCAGCTCACGCGGGATCAGATCATCGAGATGGTCGACCTGATGCTGAACCGGGTGGGCACCGCGCTGAAGAACAAGGACATGGGGCTCGAGGTCAGCGACCAGGCCAAGTCCCTGCTCGCCAAGCGCGGCTTCGACCCGGTCCTCGGTGCCCGGCCGCTGCGCCGCACCATTCAGCGGGAGATCGAGGACGCGCTGTCCGAGAAGATCCTGTTCGGTGAGATCGGCGCCGGCCAGATCGTCGAGGTCGACGTCGAGGGCTGGGACGGCGAGGGCAAGGGCGAGGACGCGAAGTTCACCTTCGCCGGCAAGCCCAAGCCCGCGATCGACCTGGAGAAGTCCGACGACGGCGTGCCCGCCCTGGTGGCCGACGCCTCGTCCGCGACGACGCCCGGCGAGACCGCGTAGCGCGCCAGCGCAACCGACAGAGTTCCATCGAGGAGCCGTCACCCTTCGGGGTGGCGGCTCTTCGCGTTCTCGACGGTGCCGTCCCTGAGCCGGCCGATCTCCTCGCGCAGGGCGCGGACCTCGGCGGTGAGTTCGTCGACCTCCCGGTCGGTGCGGCGGGCGCTCGCGTCGACGGCCTTGAGCTGGTCGACGACCCAGCTGGTCGCGGTGCCGATCACGAAGCTGATGAGGCCGATGCCGACGACCATGAGCAGGAGGGCGACGAACCGGCCTTCCGTGGTCACGGGGTAGACGTCGCCGTAGCCGACGGTGGTGACGGTGACGGCCGCCCACCACAGCGCGTCGCCGTAGCCGGTCACCTTGGTGTCCGGGGCGCCGCGCTCGGCGTCGAGGAAGGCCAGGCTGCAGAGGAAGACGACCAGGACGGACGTGGTGCCGACGAAGACCGCGAGGCGTGCACGGGTGAGCCGCGATCGGTGCAGGCCGCCGAGGAGGAGCGGTGCGGCACGGAGTGCCCGGAGCGGGCGGAACGGCGGCAGCGCGATCGCGAGGAGGTCGATCGGGTGCGTCCGCACGAACCGCCAGCGGTCCGTCGACAGCCGCACCCGGATCGCGTAGTCGGCGACGAAGGCCGCCCAGATGGCGATGTCGGTCCAGTCCACGAGGTGGCGCATCAGCGGGCTCGGCGCAACGTCGAGCACCTGCACCGCGTAGACGGCGAGGAAGGCCAGCGCCAGGGCGATCATCACGGGATTCGTCCGGCGCTCCCAGAGTTGCCTGCGGGTCACCGGCGAAAGGTACTCCGAGCAGGGCCGTCTCCGCTGGGGAACCGCGCGCGTTGCGATCCGTGCAGTATGCAATAGCATCGCATCGGTATCTAGAGTTCAGGGTGGGGGTGGGCGATGCGCTGGGTCGTGCGGCGGTGGGCGTCCAGGGTGCTGCTGGCCCTCGCATCGTTGACCGCGCTCGCCACCATGGGGATCGTCGTCGACGAGGACGATCTCGGCGGGTCCCTGTTCCTCGTGGGCGTGGTCCTGTTCGTCGCCGCCACTGTCCTGCACTGCCGGCGACCGTCGCGGCTGTCCGCGCTGGCGATCTGCTACGCGGCGGGCCTCGCCCTGATCCTGTTCGTGATCCTGCTGGCGGTGACGATCGGCCCGCACCACGCAGGTGCGGGCGGGCACTGGGGGTGGCGCGATGCCGCCGTGGGGATCGGGATGTCGTGCCTCATGGCCCTCGCGACCCTGATCTGGTGTCTCGGCACGGACCCGCCCGGCCGCGCGCTGCGCAGGGCGGCCATCCCGCTGATCGCGGGGATCGCCGCGAGCGCGGTCCCCGTCCCGGTGATCCACGACCGGGCGGCGGCCGTCGCGATGGTGGCGGCGCTCGTCGGGGTCGTCCTGTGCGAGGTCCGCCCCGTGGCGGAGGAGTCGGAGGCGCTGTAGGGCGCGAGCTCCGGCCGGGGAGGGGCCACGGTTCCTCGCGCAGCCCGCACTGCTCGGAGCGCCCGCCGACCTGGACCGGCCCGAAGAGGAACTCACCCCGGTCGCGCGGGCGATCGTCCTGGGCCGCCGCGGGTAAGGATCACGCCGAGTGGATCGGTGGCGCTCGGCGTCCGCCGTGCGCAGGCTCGGTGGACCCGGCCGCGGGGCGTGCCGGGCGGTGGTGTGGCGCGCACCGTCGGAAACGGCGGGAGTAGGTTGGCAGCATGACCGAGGCCGGATTCGATCAGCGCACGTTCCGACATGTGATGGGGCAGTTCTGCACCGGCGTCACGATCATCGCGACGTCCAACGCCGAGGAGAACCCGGTCGGCTTCGCGTGCCAGTCGTTCGCCGCGTTGTCGCTGGACCCGCCGCTGGTGCTGTTCTGCCCGATGAAGACGTCGCGGACGTGGAAGCACATCGAGGCGTCGGGGAAGTTCGCGGTCTCCGTGCTTGGGCAGGAGCAGGAGTCCGTGAGCGCCGCGTTCGGCCGGTCGGTGGACGACAAGTTCGAGGGCCTGCGGTGGACGCCCTCGCCGCTCGGCAACCCGACGATCGACGGCTCGCTGACGTGGATGGACTGCACGCTCGAGAACGTGCTCGACGGGGGAGACCACCACATCGCGATCGGCCGGGTGCACCACCTCGGCGATGTCGACGACGCGAAGCCGCTCCTGTTCTACCGCGGCGCGTACCTCTCCACGAACCACCCGCAGCAGCACCCCGCGGCCAGCCTGGAGTCGTTCCTCACCTGGGACTCCGGCGCCTGGCTCTGACGCTCGGGCGCCGGCTGCCGGTGTGGGGGCGCGTGTTGCCGTGAGAGGCGATGCGTCGCGCGCATGGCTCCGCGGAGCGACTTACGACCACCCCTACTGGCCGTAGGCGTACCGGAGGTCGGCGAAGACGAGGGTGCTGATCCGTCGGGCGACGTGGCGGACGTACTCCGGCCCCGGGAGAGGTTCCTCGGCGTACAGGACCCACTGCACGTCGGAGCCGCCGCCGCCGGGCTCGACGGTGAAGACCACGCGCAGGTCCGGGCGGTCGGGCCACAGCGAGGACCACTCGACCCGCGTCTCGCCGTCGGTGGACAGCACCGCCGGGGCTACCTCGTCGTCCGTCAGGCGCAGCCAGTGCCGGACGGTGCGCGGAACCGGCGCGGCCAGGTCCTCGCACACGAACCGCGGCGGCGCCGGAAGGTTCCGGCGCCGGGACGCGATCTCGTGCGAATCCCGTGTGGCTACTGCCCGGCCTTGCCCTGCACGTCGAGGACGACCTCGAACTCGAGCAGGTCGGCGCCCGAGGCGACGGGCTTGCGGCCCTCGCCGCCGCCGGGGTTGCGCTCGCCGGCGTGGGCCTCGCGGGCCGGGCCGTCGCGCCAGGCGGCGAAGGCCTCCTCGGACTCCCACTGCGTGACCACGAAGTAGCGGTCGTCGCCCTTCACCGGGCGCAGCAGCTGGAAGCCCAGGAAGCCGGGCGAGTTCTCGACCGCGTGCGCGCGCTGGGCGAACCGCTTCTCGAGCTCGGGGCCCGCGCCCTCGGGGATGTGGATGGCGTTGATCTTCACTACCGACATGACCCGACGATACCGTCGCCCGACCCGGTAGGTTGGGCCGCGTGGATGAGTGTGTGGGCCTGAGAGATTGGGGTGGCCGCGAAGGAGCCGGACCGATCGTGCTGCTGCACGGCCTCATGGGCCGCGGCCGCACCTGGCGCCGGCAGATCCCGTGGCTGCGCCGCTACGGCCGCGTCTTCACCTTCGACGCCGAATTCCACCGCGGCCCCGGCTTTCCCGTACCACCGGACGACATCAGCACCGAGCGCTTCGTCGCCGACGTCGCCGAGATCCTCACCTGCCTGGACCAGGGCCCGGCGACGCTGATCGGGCACTCCATGGGCGGCCTCCACGCCTGGTGCACCGCCGCCGAGTACCCCGAGCTCGTGCGCGCGCTCGTCGTCGAGGACATGTCGCCCGAGTTCGCCGGCCAGTCCACCGACACCTGGGCGCCCTGGTTCGCCAGCTGGCCCGACCGCTTCGCCTCGCAAGCCGAGTGTGAGGCGCTGTTCGGGCCGGTCGCCGGGCGCTACTTCTACGAGGCCTTCGACGACGGTGCCCTGCACGGCGAACTCGACGTCTTCCGCGCCATCGCCGACCACTGGGGTCCGCGCGACCACTGGCCGCAGTGGCGGGCCGTGCAGGCGCCCACCCTGCTCGTCGAGGCCGAGTTCACCGTCGTGCCGCCCGGGGTGGGCGAGCGCATGGTCCGCTCCTACACCGGCCCCGACCTGCGCTACCTCAAGGTCGACGGTGCCGGCCACCTCGTCCACGACGACGCGCCCGGCGTGTACCGCGGCGCCGTCGAGGCGTTCCTCTCCGGGCTGGACTGACCGGTGCCCGAGGGCGACACCGTCCACAACCTGGCCGCGCGGCTGCGGCCGGTGTTGGAGGGGAAGGTGCTCACCGCCTGCGACATTCGGGTGCCGCGGTACGCCACAGTCGACCTGACCGGGCGCGAGGTGAGCGCCGTCACCGCGCGCGGCAAGCACCTGCTGATCGTCGCCGGGAACGCCGTTATCCACAGCCACCTGAAGATGGAGGGCGAGTGGCACGTGTACCGCCCCGGCGAGCGCTGGCGCCGCCCCGCGCACACCGCCCGCGCGGTGCTCGCCGTCGACGGGGCGCAGGTGGTCGGGTTCTCCCTCGGAACGCTCGAGATCCTCACGCCGGGCGAGGCCGACGGTGCCCTCGCCCGGCTCGGGCCCGACCCGCTCGGCCCCGACTGGGACGCCGACCGCGCCGCGGCGAACCTCGCGGCCGAGCCGGAGCGCCCCGTCGGGCTCGCGCTGCTGGACCAGACCGTGCTCGCCGGGGTGGGCAACGTCTACCGCAACGAGCTCTGCTTCCTGCGCGGCGCGCATCCGGCGACGCCGGTCGGGGAGTGCGGCGACCCGCTCGCCTGGGCCGACGGTGCCGCGCGGCTGCTGCGGGCCAACCTCGGGCGCACGCGTCGGGTGACGACGGGCGTCGACCGGAACGGCATGCGCGCCTTCGTCTACGACCGCGCGCGGCGCCCCTGCCTGCGCTGCGGGACGGCGATCGTCGCGGGCTCCCTCGGCGGTCCGGGCGAGGCGGAGCGGGCGATCTGGTGGTGCCCGCGCTGCCAACCCGAAAGCTCTAACTAACTAGTTGGTTGACAGTTTCCGAGATTGGCTCTAATGTTTCAACTAACCAGTTAGTTGAATCGAAGGAGAACGAGATGTACCAGGTCAGCGATCAGTCGGGCAGGACCTTCGTGGTCACCGGGTCGAACAGCGGAACCGGCAAGGAGGCGGCCAAGCGGTTCGCCGCGGCGGGCGCGACGGTGATCATGGCGGTCCGCACGCCGGAGAAGGGGGAGGCCGCGCGGCAGGAGATCCTCGCGCAGGTGCCCGGTGCCGACCTCGCGGTCCGGCGCCTCGACCTCGCGGACCTGGCGTCCGTGCGGGCCTTCGCCGACGGCATCGTCGCCGACGGTGTCGCGGTCGACGTCCTCGTCAACAACGCGGGCGTCATGACCCCGCCCGAGCGTTTCGAGACCGCCGACGGCTTCGAGCTGCAGTTCGGCTCGAACTTCCTCGGCCCGTTCGCGCTCACCAACCTCCTGCTGCCCGTGCTGCTCCAGTCCGCGGCGCCGAGCGTCACGACGATGAGCTCCGGCGTCGCCAACTTCGGCCGCATCGACTTCGACGATCCGCAGTCGCTGCGGAAGTACTCCCCGACCCGCGCCTACGGCCAGTCGAAGCTCGCCGACCTGCTCATGGCGAACCACCTCGCCGCGGAGAGCGAGCGCCGCGGCTGGGGCCTGCTCAGCGCCGCCGCGCACCCCGGCTATACCCAGACCAACCTGCAGACCGCGGGCGCGAGCCTCGGCGCGGGCAGTGAGCGCGAGTCCGTGGTCACCCGCTTCGCCGGCCGCTTCCTGCCCTCGCAACAGCCCGAGCAGGGCGCCGAGCCGTTGCTGCTCGCCGCGAGCGATCCGCAGGCCCGGAACGGCGAGTACTACGGCCCGCAGGGGCGATTCGGCCTCGTCGGCGCGCCGGGCGTGACCAAGAAGAACGCACGGATGCGGGACGCCGACGTCGCCGCGAAGCTGTGGAAGTACGCTGCCGAGGTGACCGGAACCGACCTGCCGCGCGATGCCGCCCGCGCCTAAGCAACAGCGCGACGCCGCTGCGACCCGCGCCCGGCTGCTCGACGCCGCGATCGTCGAGTTCGCCGAGCACGGGCTCGCGGGCGCGCGCGTCGACCGGATCGCCGCCGCGGCCGAGGCCAACAAGCAGCTGATCTACGCCTACTTCGGCAACAAACGGCAGCTCTTCGACGCCGTCATCGAGGGCCGCGTCGCGGAGCTGCTGGAGACGGTGCCCTTCACCGCCGAGGACCTGCCCGGCTACGCCGTGCGGTTGCGCGGCTTCAACCGTGCGCACCCCGAGCTGATGCGGCTCGTGCTCTGGCACACGCTCGAGTGCCCGGGGGAGTTGCTGGAGCTGGAGTTCACGTCGGACTCGAACGCGAAGAAGATCGCCGCCCTCCAGGCCGCACAGGATGCGGGCGCGGTCACCGCGGCGACGCCCGCGCCGACGCTGCTCCTCGAGGTGCTCGCTCTCGTGCACGGCGACATCCTCACCGGGGGCAGCGAGGCCGTGGAGGTCATGCTCGACGACGATGCGCTCGCGGCAGCCGTGCGGCGGCTCACCGCGCCGTAGGCCCGGTCGCGGGCCCGGGACTCAGTCGCGCGGCGGCAGCTCGCAGCCGTCGGGACCGCACGCCTCGGCGTCGTCGCCGCCGATGACGGTGAGCGGCTCCTCACCGCGGGCCTTCGTCAGCGCCTCGGTGAAGACCTCGGGCGGCTGGGCGCCGGAGACGGCGTACTTGCCGTCGAAGACGAAGAACGGGACGCCGCCGATGCCGATCCGCTTGGCGGTCTCCTCGTCGGCGCGGACCGCGTCCGCGTAGGCGGACGGATCGTCGAGCACCGCGCGGGCGGCGGCACCGTCGAACCCGGCGGACTCGGCGATGGCGACGAGGCGGTCGCGGCTGCCGAAGGCGGGCGTCGGCTCGGCGAAGTTCGCGGCGTAGAGCGCGTCGAGCAGCGCCTCCTGCCGGCCGAGCTCGAGGGCCCAATGGAGCAGGCGGTGCATGTCGAAGCTGTTGCCGCTGTCGCGGCCGTCGACCTGGTAGGGCAGGCCGAGCTGCTGCGCCTGCGCGCCGAGGCCGCGCTCGTTCGCGGCGGCCTGCGCCTCGCTGATGCCGTACTTGGCGGCGATCCGCGGGATGACGGGCTCGGAATCGCCGGCGGTCGGGTCCAGCTCGTAGGAGCGGTGGATCACCTCGACCTGGTCGCGCTGCGGGAAATCCGCGAGCGCTTCTTCGAAACGCGCCTTCCCGATGTAGCAGAAGGGGCAGTTGATATCGGTCCAGACGTCCACGCGCATGAAAGGTTCAACCGTCGGCGGCCCGCGGTGATTCCGTGCTCCGCGTCACGAACGGGTGGAGGTACTCCTCGTGTCGTCTGATCAGGGGAATCTCACCCGTGGGCGTTGTCGGGTCGTCGCCCGGTCGCGATCATGGGATTCGACTTGATCGGATGGGAGAGAAGACATGCAACGTCTCGTATCTCGCGGTACTGCGGTGGCTCTGCTCGCGGCCGCGGTCCTCGCCGGTGCGGCGCAGCTCGCCAACGCGGCGCGGAATCCGTACTTCCCGAACGGCGCGGTGAACTGGTGCCAGGGTGGACAGGCTCCCGGGTACGGCGGCGCGCGGTACTGCCTGGGGAAGCCGTACTCCGACGGGAGTTTCTACGCGCAGTCCTGGAGTCTCACGTCGGCGGGCATCTTCGCTCCCGGCGTGTGGCACGCGACCGCCTCGTGTTCGGTCCGCATCGGTGGATCCATCCAGGGCGGGAGCCCGAACGGCCGACCGTCCTGCGGCGGAGGGCCGCAGTTCATCGACGTCCGGTGACGCGGGCGGTCGCATGTCCATGCCATGTGACCGCCCGCGTCCTCACACGGCGTAGGTGACGCCCGTGAGCTTCTCGGAGACGGCCCACAACTCGGCCCACTTGGCCTGATCCTTCGAGACCGCGGTGCTGGAGCACTTGCCCACCGGGCCGCGGGACTGGAAGAGCTGCGTCGGCCCCCACCACGGGTGCGGGTCGAGGTCGGGATCGGTCGCGGCCAGGATCAGCGACTGCGCGGCCTTCGCCGGCGGGTTCGCCAGCATCGCGACGGCGGGCTTCATCACGAGATCCAGCGGGGTGTCCGTGCGGGCGAACAGCCCGGTCGGCGAGACCCCGGGGTGCACGTAGTACGCCTTCTTCTCGGAACCCGCGGCCTCGAACCGGCGCTGCAGCTCGCGCGCGAACATCATGTTCGCGAGCTTGCTCTGCCCGTACGCCTCGGTGCGCAGGTACTTCCGGTTCTCGTAGTTCGGGTCGTCCATGCGCCAGCGGTAGTTCTGCCGGTGCGCCACCGACGAGACCGCGACCACGCGGTCCGTCAGCCGGTCGAGCAGCAGGCCGGTGAGGGCGAAGTGCCCGAGGTGGTTCACGCCGAACTGCATCTCGAAGCCCTGCTTCGTGCGGCGCAGCGGGATGTTCATCAGGCCGGCGTTGTTGACGAGCACGTCGACCTCGGCGGTGCGGTCGGCGAAGGCGCGCACCGAGTCCAGGTCCGCGAGGTCGAGCTGCTCGACGGTCACGTCGCCGTCGATGCCGTCGGCGATGCGCTGGGCGCCCGCGACGTCGCGGCACGCCATCACGACGCGGCCGCCGGTGGCGGCGAGACTGCGCGTCACGACCTCGCCGAGGCCGCCGTTCGCGCCGGTCACTACATAGGTGGTCATGGCGGCCAGCCTACGAGGCGGTCGCCGCGCGTGCCCCACGGCCGTACCGCTCCCGCGCCTGCGCGGGCGTGACGATGCCCGCGGGCTCGTCGCTCTGGGCGAAGTGGCGGCGCAGGATCCCGCCCGTCATGGGCGCCACCAGCCCGCCCAGCCGGACGGTGCCCGCGGCGTGCTGGGCCGAGGCGGCGCGGACCGCGAGGCGCACGGCGAGCGGATAGGCGACGTCGACGACGCCGGGCTGATCGAAGCCGCCCATCTCGCGCATCCAGGCCGGCAGGGTCGCGATCGTGGCGGGAGCGATGAGCGCGCCGCCCATCCGCAGGCGCGCGCCGCGATCCCGCGGGCGCAGCAGGTAGTGCATGCCGGTGCGGGCGCGCTCGGTGAGCGCGAGCGTCGGCCGGACGCGCGCGAAGTACTCCCGCACCTCGTCGCGCGAGGTGGGCACGTCGGCCGGGTCGCAGGTCTGCAGCTCCGCGGCGACGACGCAGTCGCGCCAGTACCGCGCCTCCTCGTCGGCGGTGAGCGGCCCGGGACCGTACATCTCGTAGCACTTGAGCACCGAGTGCCAGCCGGTCACGTGGATCCACAGCTGCGAGGCCGGGTTGTTGGCGCTGTACCGCTTGCCGGTGATCGGCTCGATGCCGGTGGCCTTGCGGTGCACGTCCATGAGGTGCTCGGAGGCCTCGATCGCGGTCTTGGAATCCGCGGTGGCGACGAGGAGGAAGTAGGCGAGCGTCCGGTCGAGCCGGCCGAACGGGTCGGTGTAGATCCCCGCCGAGTCCGCGACCGCGGCGGTGAGGTTCGGGTCGAAGTGTTCCAGCACCACCGAGCGCTGGAAACCGATGAGTGCAGTGGGCGAGGCCCACACCTTCCACGTGGGCGAGTCCGGACCGAAGAATCCCTGGTCGGTGACGCGCAGCGGGCCGTCTGAGAGCTTCATGGCTCGAATCTATCACCAATTCCTACAGCTGTGAATAAAAACATCCGTCACCCCTCGCCGGCGAGCGCGAAGCGTCCGTCCCCCGTCTGCTCGATCAGCCCGTCCACCAGCAGCGAGTCCAGCGCGCGGTCGCGCTGCGCCGGATCGCGCTCCCACGCCAGGTCGAGCGCGGCGCGGGGGACGGCACCGTCGGCCCCGCGGAGCACGTCGAGGAGCCTCCCGCGCGCCTGTCGGTCGGTGCCCTCGTACTTCTGCACCTTCCGCGGCGCGACGGTGCCCGCCGGCGCCCCGGCCGCGAGCCACGCGCAGTCGCCGTGGACGGGGCACTCGCCGCAGCGCGGCGACCGCGCGGTGCAGACCAGCGCACCCAGCTCCATGAGCCCGGCCGAGAGTCGCGTCCGGCGGTCCGCGGGCACGGTGTCCAGGGCCGCCGTCGCCGCCGCCAGGTCGCGCTTGGCCGACGGTGCCGCCGCGTCCGAGTCGCCGTCCGCGGCGCGGGCGAGGACCCGCCGCACGTTGATGTCGACGACCGGCACGTCCTGGCCGAAGGCGAAGCACGCCACCGCGCGGGCGGTGTAGTCGCCCACGCCGGGCAGCGACAGCAGCTCGTCGACGTCGGCGGGGACGGCACCGTCGAACCGCTCGACGAGGGCCTGCGCGCACGCGTGCAGCCGCATCGCCCGGCGCGGGTAGCCGAGCTTGCCCCAGGCGCGCACGGCGTCGGCGCCGGTGGCGGCGGCGAGATCGGCAGGGGTGGGCCACCGCTCCATCCACGCGCGCCATACGGGCTCGACCCGCACCACGGGGGTCTGCTGCAGCATCACCTCGCTGACCAGGATCGCCCACGCCCCGACGTCCGGGGCCCGCCACGGGAGGTCGCGCTCCGCGGCGTCGAACCATCCCAGCACCGGTGTGAAATCCGGGACAGAATCCGCTCCGGTGTCTCGCGTCGACGTCACGAAGTGCATTATGGACCCATGCCCACCTCGACTCCTCCCGGCGCCTGGCGCGCCCTCCGTGAAGGCAACCAGCGCTTCGTCGAAGGCGCGCCGGCGCACCCGAACCAGGGCGCCAGCCGCGTGGCGGAACTCGCGAGCGGACAGCAGCCCACCGCGGTGCTGTTCGGCTGCGGCGACTCCCGCGTCGCCGCCGAGGTGATCTTCGACCAGGGCCTCGGCGACATGTTCGTGGTCCGCACCGCCGGCCACATCATCGACGCCGCCGTCCTCGGCTCGATCGAGTACGCCATCGAGGTGCTCAAGGTGCCGCTCATCGCGATCCTCGGGCACGACAGCTGCGGCGCGGTCGCGGCCACCGTGAACTCGATCGACACCGGCACCATGCCGCCCGGCTACATCCGCGACATCGTCGAGCGGCTGACCCCGTCGGTGCTCGCCGGCCGCCGCGAGGGCCTGTCGGACGTCAACGACATCACCGCGCAGCACGTCATGGAGACCAGCTGGCTGCTGATCGAGCGTTCGCGGATCATCGCCAAGGGCGTCGAGGAGGGCCGGGTCGCGATCGTCGGCCTCACCTACGAGCTCGCCGAGGGCAAGGTGCACCTGCGCGGCTCCGTCGGCGACATCGGCGAGGCGGCCACGTCGCCCTTCCAGGCCGTCCGGCCGGAGTGATCCGTACCGATTCGTGACACGCCGCCGCAGGTCAGCGGCGTGAGGTCGGGGAAACGTTACGGTTGAGGCGTGCTTGAGCCCAACGGACCCCTGCCGCCCGAGATCTACTGGCGCCGCCGCGTGCTGGCCGCCGTCTTGGCGCTGTTCGCGGTGCTCGTCGTGGTGCTCCTGATCGTCTTCGTCGGTGGCGGCAAGGACTCGTCGCAGAACGCGGCGGCGACCTCGTCGACGCCGGTCACCACGTCCGACCTGCCCCCGTCGCAGGCGCCCGACGGTGCCGACTCCTCCGCCGGGAACAACAACGGCGGCGGCTCGGGCGGGGCCGGCGGCTCGGGCGCGCCCCAGTCCGGCGCACCGGCTTCGGGTTCCGCTTCGGCCTCCGCCAGCTCCTCGGGCGGCGGCGTTCCGACGCCCGGCGCGGTCGTCGCCGGCGGCCCCTGCCCCGACGCGAACATCTCCGTGGTGGTCGGCGCCGACAAGCCGACGTACGCGCTCGGCGAGCAGCCGACCTTCGAGGCGACCGTGACGAACGCCGGCCCGGTCGCCTGCTCGCGCGACATCGGCTCCGGCCAGCAGCAGCTGATCGTGCTCACCCTCGACGGCAGCAAGCAGCTGTGGACCAACTTCGACTGCACCTTCCAGCCCGGGATCAAGAACGAGGTGCTGCAGCCCGGCCAGCAGTTGCGCTACAAGCTGCAGTGGGCCGGCACCACCTCGGCGCCCGGTTGCCAGGCGCAGCGCGTCCCCGTCGCGCCCGGCGCCTACCAGGTGGTCGCGCAGCTCGGCGCCAAGCGCAGCGCGCCGGTCACCTTCAACATCGTCCGGGCGGCACCCACGCCGGAGGCCGGCGCCGACGCGGGAACGGGCACCGGCAACTAGCCGCGCGGAACCCGGAGCGGGTCAGCAGGAACCGCGGCTCAGAAGCGCTCGACCGAGGCCTCGGCGAGGCGGGAGAGGCCTTCCCGGGCCTGCCGCGCACCGTCGGACCCGATACCGGGGACGGCCTGCAGGTCCGCGGCGGAGGCGGCGAGCAGCGTCTGCAGCGAGCCGAACGCGGCGACCAGCGCCTCGACCTGCGAGGGGCGCAGCCGCGGGATCGAGCCGAGCAGGCGGTGCCCGCGCGGCGAGACCGGCTCGTCCTGCGCCTCGACGGTGCCCGAGAAGCCCAGGGCCGCAGCGATGGTGGTGGCGGCGAGCAGGTCCGCATCGCTGAGCGTGTCGATGCGCGCGACGGCGGCGTCCACGGAGTCGCCGTCGCCGAGGTAGTCGCGGAGTACGGGCTCGCGGAGCGAGATCGACTCGCCCAAAAGGTCTTCCAGCTGCAGCGCGATCTGCCGGCCCGAGGTGCCGAGCTCCAGCACGTGCTGCTCGATCTCGACGGCCAGGCGTCGCACCAGCTCCAGTCGCTGCACGACGAGCGCGACCTCGTGGACGGTCACCACGTCCTCGATCTCCGCGCGGGAGAGCTGCGTGAGCACCTCGTCGAGGCGGTGGGCGTAGCGCTCCAGCGTGGCGATCGCGAGGTTGGCGCGGGAGAGGATGGGCGCCGCGTCGTCGACGAGGTGCCGCACCCCGCCGACGTAGGCGTGCACGATCGACATCGACGCGCTCACCGAGATCACCGGGTAACCGGTCTGGATCGCGGCACGCTCGGCCGAGCGGTGCCGCGTGCCCGACTCCTGCGTGGGGATCGCGGGATCCGGCACGAGCTGCACGTTCGCCCGCACGATCCGGCCACCGTCGGTGGAGAGCACCACCGCGCCGTCCATCTTCGCCAGCTCCCGCAGGCGGGTGGGCGCGAACTCGACGTCCAGGTGGAAGCCGCCGTCGCAGATGCCCTCGACCGCGTCGTCGTAGCCCAGCACGATGAGCGCGCCCGTGCGGCCGCGGAGGATCCGCTCGATCCCGTCGCGCAGCCCGGTGCCCGGGGCCACCCGGATCACGGTGTCGCGGAGCGACGCGTTCCCGCCGAACGCGGCTTCGAGGTCCATAGCGGTAGGTTAGCGCTCCTTCTTGCCGCTCGGCGCCAGGGAGCCCAGACGGAGGGCGTCGGCCAGCGTCGCCGCCTCGCCGATGTGGATGCCGTCGACCTTGAGCTTCTGCCCGTCGGGCGAGGGCGGCACGATGGCGTGGGTGAAGCCGAGGCGGGCGGCCTCCGCGAGGCGCCGCTCCAGGCCGGTCACGCGCCGCACCTCGCCGGCCAGTCCCACCTCGCCCAGCACGACGGTGTTCGGGCGCAGCGCCTTCTCGACCGCGCCGGACGCGACGGCCAGCGCCAGCGCGAGGTCGGCCGCCGGCTCGGTGATCTTCATGCCGCCGACCGTCGCGGCGTAGACGTCCTTCTGCGGCAGGTTCTCGATGCCGCCGTGCTTGGTCAGCACGGCCAGGATCATCGCCACCCGGGCCGAGTCCAGGCCGGAGACGGCCCGCCGCGGCGAGGGCAGGGGAGTGGGCGTCACGAGCGCCTGGAGCTCGCCCAGCATGGGCCGCTTGCCGTCGAGGCCGACGGTGACCGCGGTCCCGGCCGCGGCCTGGTCGCGGTGGTGCAGGAACAGGCCCGACGGGTCCGTGACCTCGACGATGCCGGACTCGCGCTGCTCGAAGCAGCCCACCTCGTCGGAGGCGCCGAAGCGGTTCTTGATGCCGCGCACCATGCGCAGCGTGGAGTGCTTGTCGCCCTCGAAGCTGAGCACCACGTCCACGAGGTGCTCCAGCGAGCGGGGACCGGCGACGGCGCCGTCCTTGGTGACGTGGCCGACGAGGATCACCGCGATGCCGGAGGCCTTCGCGAGCGACGTGAGCGTCGTCGTGATCGCGCGGACCTGCGTGACGCCGCCGTGCACCCCGTCGACGCCGGACGCCGAGAGGGTCTGCACCGAGTCGACCACCATGAGGGTGGGGGCGATCTGCTCGACGTGGCCGAGCACCGTGCCCAGATCGGACTCCGCGGCGAGGTACAGCTGATCCGAGAGGGCGCCGGTGCGCTCGGCGCGCAGCCGCACCTGGCCCGCGGACTCCTCGCCCGTGACGTACAGGGACTTACCGCGGCCCGTGGTGGCCCAGCGGTGCACGACCTCGAGCAGCAGCGTCGACTTGCCGACGCCGGGCTCGCCCGCGAGAAGGATCACGGAGCCGGGGACGATGCCGCCGCCGAGCACCCGGTCGAGCTCGCCGATGCCGACGGGCAGCGCGCGCGTCGAGTTCGGGTCGATCTTCGTGATCGGGACCGCGGGGGTCTTCGGGAGCGTCAGCCCGACGTTGGCCGCCGGGCCGGAGCCCGCGGCGGGGGCGGGCGCGCCCTCCTCCATCGTGGACCAGGCGCCGCACGACGGACAGCGGCCGACCCACTTGGCCACGGTGTGGCCGCACTCGGTGCAGGTGTACTGCACCTTGGCTCGTGCCATGAAGTACCGAGGGGCCTAGTGGCCGCCGGTGCCCTCGCCCGCACCGTGCTCGCCACCCTCGGTGGGGGTGATGCCAGCGGCGGAGGCGGGGGCGGCGCCGGCGTCGATCGGGACGTCGATCGGCAGCGAGCCGGCCTTCTCGAGGTGGAACCAGAGCTTGTTGGTCAGGCCCGGACGCCAGTTCGCGTCGACGGGGACGGAGACCGTGAGGCGGGTGATGCCGGCGGCCTTCGTGTCACTGCCCGCGGGGGCGGTGCCGTACAGCGAGCCGTTGGGCGCGAGGGTGGTGTCGCCGCCGATGGTGGCGAAGCGACCCTTCTCGTCCGAGATGCCCTTGAGCTTGTCGCCCTGGTGCGCGTTCAGGTTGGTCAGCACGAAGGCGAGCTTGCCCTGGCTGCCCGACACCGGGTACAGGACGTGCACGTCGCTGAGGGTGATCTTCTGATCCACGAAGGTCTGGTTGGCGCCGTTGATCGCGGCCACCTGGTTCGCGGTCTGCGAGATCTGGCCCGCGCCGCAGGCGGACACCGAGAGCAGGGCGCCGGCGGCGAGCAGGGCGCCCGCGACGGTGGTGGCGGTGCGGCGGGTCGAGACGGTGCGTGCGGACACGGTTCCTCCAGTTTCCTCCCCGTGCGCGGCGACACCCGCGTGCGGACGGTGCTGAGTATGTCACCACGCAGCGTAGTAGAAGGCGGGTCGGCCCGTGCCGCCGGGCGGCAAGTAGGGCGCGAGTACTACGCGCCGTCGTGCACTCCGCCGGTTGCCGGAACCTGCGGAGAACATCCACGGCTTCGTTTGTCAAGCCCAGGACGAGTCCTGACCTGCGACGTTGCCTCGCAGCCCGAATTCGCCCCGTGTTATCCTGGTCATATCGAAAGGGGCAAGGATCAGATGATTTTCAAGGTCGGAGACACCGTTGTCTACCCCCATCACGGTGCCGCACTGATCGAAGCTATCGAGATCAAGACCATCGGTGGACGTGAGCGCGAGTACCTCGTGCTCAAGGTCGCACAGGGTGATCTGACGGTCAAGGTTCCCGCTGAGAACGCCGAGGTCGTCGGCGTTCGTGACGTGGTCGGCCAGGAGGGCCTGGACAAGGTCTTCCAGGTGCTGCGCGCGCCGCACACCGAGGAGCCGACGAACTGGTCGCGCCGGTACAAGGCGAACCTCGAGAAGCTCGCGTCGGGCGATGTGAACAAGGTGGCCGAGGTCGTTCGCGACCTGTGGCGTCGGGAGCAGGATCGTGGCCTGTCGGCCGGCGAGAAGCGCATGCTGACGAAGGCCCGCCAGATCCTCGTGGGTGAGCTCGCGCTCGCCGAGGCGACGGACGACGGCAACGCCGAGTCCCGTCTGGACGAGGCGCTGGCGGCGGCCTCCTGACCGTCGTCGCGCTGGTCCCCGCCGCTGGGCAGGGGACACGCCTGGGGCTGAACATCCCCAAGGCCTTCGTGACTCTGAAAGACCGTTCACTGCTCGAAAGGGCAGTGGACGGTCTTTTGGCGTCCGGGGCCGTCGACGAGGTGGTCGTGATGGTGCCGCCGGACATGATCGAGCGGGCCCGGGAGCTGGTGCCGCGGGCACGCGTCGTCGTGGGCGGGGCGGAGCGCACCGACTCCGTCCGCGCGGGCCTCGCCGCCGCGGGATCGGCCGACCTGGTCCTGGTGCACGACGCGGCCCGGCCGCTGACGCCCGGCCCGATGATCGAGCGGGTGGTCGCCGCGCTGCGCGCCGGAGCCTCCGCCGTGATCCCCGTGTTGCCCGTCGCCGACACCATCAAGCGGGTCGGGCCCGACGGTGCCGTCGAGGCCACCGTCGACCGGGCCGACCTGCGCGCCGTGCAGACGCCCCAGGGGTTCAGCGCCGCGGCGCTGCGCGCGGCCTACGACGCCGCGCCCGGCGAGCTCGCCACCGACGACGCGGGCCTCGTCGAGCGGGCGGGCGGCACCGTCGTCACCGTTCCGGGCGACCCGCTCGCCCTGAAGATCACCACCGCCTTCGACCTGCGGGTCGCGGAAGTCCTTGCGCAGGAGCAGAGATGATCATTCCCCGCGTCGGCATCGGCACCGACGTCCATCCGTTCGAGCCGGGTCGCGAGTGCTGGATGCTCGGTCTCCTCTTCGACGGTGACGGCTGCTCCGGTCACTCCGACGGTGACGTCGCCGTGCACGCCCTGTGCGACGCCCTGCTCTCCGCCGGCGGTCTCGGCGACCTGGGCACCGTCTTCGGCGTCGGGCGCTCCGACAACGTCGGGATCACGGGCGCTCAGATGCTCACGCACGTGCGGTCGCTGCTGTCCGATGCCGGCTTCGTCGTGGGGAACGCCGCGGTGCAGCTGATCGGGAACCGGCCCAAGGTCGGGCCGCGACGGGACGAAGCGCAGCAGGTGCTGAGCGGGCTGCTCGGCGCCCCGGTCTCCGTCTCCGCCACCACGACCGACGGCCTCGGCCTCACCGGCCGCGGCGAGGGCGTCGCCGCCATGGCGACGGCCCTGGTCTACTCCGCAGGCTGACTCGGGACGGCACGTCACGGGCGCCCGCCGGGCGGGTCGTGTATCGATCGCAGAAGCTATGCGTCGCGCGCATGGCTTGAATATGTACAGGTCAGAGGCCTATTGCTGCGACCTGCCATGCGCGGCACGCATGCCCCTCCGTCCGGCGGGCGCGACACACCGTGTTGCGACCCGCTATGTCACTCGCGCCGCGTGGTGGCCCCGGTGTGTGGCCCCGTCGGCTGTCGCCCCCCGCCCGGCGCCGATCTGCGGACCCCACGTTCGAACCCCCACCAGAAGCCGTGCTTGCGCTGGGGGACCGGCTGACCCCCGCGGGCGTTCGGTCCCCCGCTGAACGCCATCACGGTCCCGCCCGCGTCGATCTGACCGCGCTGCGGGGGTATGCGTCACGCGCATGGCTGCGCAGAGCTACACACGAACCGCAGGGGGTGCAGCCGTCGAGCTACGCCGCGAGCCGGCCGGCCCGCGCGCGACGCAGCGTCACCACGGTGTCGACCGTGAGCAGGAGCAGCGCGATCCAGACGATGCCGAAGCCGATCCAGCGCTCGGGGGAGACGTGCTCGCCCAGGAACAGCACCGCGCACAGCAGCTGCATGATCGGCGTCGCGAACTGGATCAACCCGACGGTCACGAGCGGGATCCGGCGCGCGGCCGCGGCGAAGAGCAGCAGCGGCACCGCGGTGGCGACGCCCGCGAAGGCGAGCAGCGCGGCGTGGCTGGCGCCGTGGCGCGCGAAGTCGAGCCCGCCGCCCCACATGGCGATGCCCACCAGCACCGCCGCGGCGATCGGCGCGAGGATCGCCGTCTCCAGCGTCAGCCCTTGCAGCGCGTTCAGGTGCACGCCGACTTTGTTCTTCACCAGTCCGTAGAGGCCGAACGAGAACGCCAGCGCCAGCGCGGTCACGGGGAAGGTCCCGGCCACCACTGCGAGGTAGACGAACGCCAGGACGCCGATGCCGACCGCGACCCACTGCAGCGGCCGCAGCCGCTCGCGCAGCACGACCACGCCGAGCGCCACCGTGACCAGCGGATTCAGGAAGTAGCCGAGCGCCGCATCCGACGTGTGGCCCGACGTGACCGCCACGATGTAGACGATCCAGTTGGTGGAGATGAGCAGCGCGGCGATCGTCACCCCGGCCAGCAGCCGCGGCTGGCGCAGCACCGGCCGGATCCAGCCGAGGTCGCGCAGGATCAGCAGCGCGGCGCCGCACAGCACCAGCGTCCACAGGATCCGGTGCGCCAGGATCTCCCACGGCCCGGTGGGCTTGAGCGCGTCGAAGTACAGCGGGAACAGGCCCCACAGCAGGTAGGCGGCGATGCCCATGGCGGTGCCGCGGGTCACCTCGGAGACGTCGCGATCGGCCACCGAATGATCCTACCTTTTCGGGCGCGCACCGTCGAAGCCCCTGACCTGCGAGGCGCGCGCGCCGCGACCCGTAGAATCAGTCGACGTGACGCTGCGCCTTTACGACTCCCTGACCCGCGAGGTCCGTGACTTCGTGCCCCTCGTGGACGGCAAGGCGGGCATCTACCTCTGCGGCGCGACGGTCCAGGGCGTTCCCCACATCGGCCACATCCGCAGCGGCGTGGCCTTCGACGTGCTGCGTCGCTGGCTGATCGCGAAGGGCCTCGACGTGGCCTTCGTGCGGAACGTGACCGACATCGACGACAAGATCCTGCGCAAGGCAGCCGAGGCCGGTCGGCCCTGGTGGGAGTGGGCCGCGACGCACGAGCGCGAGTTCACCCGCGCCTACGACGCCCTGGGCGTGCTGCCCCCGTCGGCGGAGCCGCGGGCCACCGGGTTCATCACCCAGATGGTCACGTACATGGAACGGATGATCGAGCGCGGCCACGCCTACGCCGCGCCGTCGGGCACGGGCAACGACGTGTACTTCTCCGTCCGCAGCCTCCCGACCTACGGCGAGCTCAGCCGGCAGAAGGTCGACGACGTGCAGCAGGGCGAGACCCTCGCCGAGGGCAAGCGCGACCCGCTGGACTTCACGCTGTGGAAGGCCGCGAAGCCGGGCGAGCCCAGCTGGCCCTCCCCGTGGGGCGACGGCCGGCCGGGCTGGCACCTCGAGTGCTCCGCCATGGCGACGAGCTACCTGGGCGCGCAGTTCGACATCCACTGCGGCGGCATGGACCTCGTCTTCCCGCACCACGAGAACGAGATCGCGCAGGCGCACGGCGCGGGCGATCCGTTCGCGAACTACTGGCTGCACAACGGCTGGGTCACCATGTCGGGCGAGAAGATGAGCAAGTCGCTCGGCAACGTCGTCTCGATCCCCAACCTGCTCACGCAGTACCGCGCCGTCGAGCTGCGCTACTACCTCGGCTCGGCGCACTACCGGTCGATGCAGGAGTACTCGGCGGGCGCGCTGGACGAGGCGGTCACGGCCTACGGCCGGATCGAGGCGTTCGTGCGGCGCACCGTCGAACGGGCGGGGGAGGTGACCGTCGGCGAGTGGACCGACGGTTTCGCCGCCGCGCTCGACGACGATCTGGGCGTACCGTCGGCACTGGCGGAGGTCCACGGCACCGTGCGGGCCGGGAACGCGGCGCTCGAGTCGGGGAACCTCGACGAGGCGCGGCGGCTCGCGGGCGCGGTGCGGGCCATGACGGCGATCCTCGGCGTCGATCCGCTGGACCCGCACTGGGTCACGGAGAACGCCGGCGACGGCCACGCCATGGACGCCCTCGGCGTGCTGGTGCAGGCCGAGCTCGAGCGGCGCGCCGCCGCCCGGGCGGAGAAGAACTGGGCGGAGGCAGACGCGTCGCGCGACCGGCTGCACGCCGCGGGTATCGAGGTGACCGACGGTGCCGACGGCTCCGCCTGGACCCTGAAGACGAACAAGTAGGAGACGGACTGATGGCAGGCAATTCGCAGCGCCGCGGCGCGGTCCGCAAGGCGGGCACCAAGAAGGGGCAGGTCCAGGGCTCCGGCGGCGTCCGTCGCCGCGGGCTCGAGGGGCGCGGCGCGACGCCGGCCGCCAAGGACCGCCCGTACCACCCCGCGCACAAGAAGGCGCGGGCCGCGGCGAAGGCGTCCACCACGCCGCAGCGCCGTCCGAAGGTCGCCGGCCGCGCCGCCGACGACGGCCCCGAGTACGTCCTCGGCCGCAACCCCGTCGTCGAGTGCCTCCGCGCGGGCGTCCCCGCGTCGGCGCTGTACGTCGCGATCGGCTCGCAGAACGACGAGCGGCTCACCGAGTCCGTGCAGATCGCGGCCGACACGGGCATCGCGATCCTCGAGGTGCAGAAGGGCGAGCTGGACCGGCTCAGCGACAACGGCCTGCACCAGGGCGTCGCCCTGCAGGTTCCGCCGTACCAGTACGCGCACCCGGAGGACCTCCTCGCCCGGGCGAAGGACCGCGGCGAGGCGCCGCTCATCGTCGCGCTCGACAACATCACCGACCCCCGCAACCTGGGCGCCGTCATCCGCTCGACGGCCGCGTTCGGCGGGCACGGCGTGGTCATCCCGGGTCGACGGTCCGCGGCCGTCACCGCCGTCACCTGGCGCACCTCCGCGGGCGCGGCGGCCCGGCTGCCCGTCGCGCAGGCGCCCAACCTCAACCGTGCGCTCGCCGATTACGCGGCCGCAGGCCTGCAGGTCGTCGGGCTCGACGCGGGCGGCGACGTGGACCTCGACGACTACCGCGCCGACACCGGCGTGGTCGTGGTCGTCGGCTCCGAGGGCAAGGGCCTCTCGCGCCTGGTGCGCGAGAACTGCGATTCGATCCTGTCGATCCCGATCGCGTCTTCGGTCGAGTCGCTCAACGCCTCGGTCGCCGCGGGCGTCGTCCTGGCCGAGTTCGCGCGACAGCGTCGTCAGTAAAGATCATCTGCGTTAGCCTGAACGAATGACCTCACTCGAGGAGCGGCAGGAGAGCCGGCGCCGACAGATGCTCGACGCCGGCATCGCGCTCCTCGGCGGCCCGGAGGCAGGGGCGCTCGGTGTCCGCGCCGTGTGCCGCTCCACCGGGATCACCGAGCGCTACTTCTACGAGGCATTCGGCACGCGCGACGGCTTCGCGCACGCCGTCTACGACGACGTCAGCGGCCGCGCACAGGACGCGCTGGTCCGCGGCGTCCGCGATGCCTACGCCGCTGCACCGGACGGCGAGGCCGTGTCCCCGGTCACGGTCGCCGAGGGCTCGGTCACCACCTTCGTCGAGTTCGTCGTCGACAGGCCGGACGTCGGGCGGGTGCTCCTGCTCGGCCCCTACCGCGAGCCCTCGCTCGCCGAGCGGGGCCTCGGCAGCATGCCGGGATTCTTCGACGTGGTCGCGGGCGCGCTGCCCTCCTCCGTGGACGGAACGACCCGGCGTCTCGTCGCGATGGGTCTCGTCGGCGCGCTGACCACGCTGTTCACCGAGTTCATCGCCGGGCGGCTCGACGTCACGCGGGAGCGGCTCGTCGACCACTGTGTCCGCCTCGTCGCCACCGCGCCGAAGCGGTTCGCGGACTGAGGCGCTAGGCGAACCGCGCGATCGTCACGCCGGCACCGTCGAGCACGGTGCGCAGGCGTCGCGCGACGGCGACGGCCGACGGGTTGTCGCCGTGCACGCACACGGAATCCGGCGTGAGTTGCACCTCGGAGCCGTCGATCGCTTCGACGGTGCCGTCGCCGACCATGCGCAGCACGCGCGCGGCGATCTCGTCTGGGTCGTGCAGCACCGAGCCCTCCCGCGAGCGGGGGACGAGCGCACCGTCGGCCAGGTAGGCGCGGTCGGCGAAGGCCTCCCGCACGGTGCGCAGCCCGCGCTCGGCGGCGATGCGGAGGAAGGCGGAGCCGGGGAGGCCGAGGACCGGGAGCTCGGGCGCGGCCGCGAGCACGCCCTCCACGACGGCCTCCGCCTGCACGGAATCGGCGACGATCCGGTTGTACAGCGCGCCGTGCGGCTTGACGTAGTCGACGGTGCCGCCGACGCTCCGCGCGATCGCCTGCAGGGCGCCGATCTGGTAGATCACGTCGGCGGTGAGGTCGGCGGCGGGAACGTCCATGGCCCGGCGGCCGAAGCCGCGCAGGTCCGCGTAGCCCACCTGGGCGCCGGTCGCCACGCCCTTGGCCACCGCCGCGGCGCAGGTCTCCCGCAGCGTCGTGGGGTCGCCGGCGTGGAAGCCGCACGCGACGTTGGCCGAGGTCACCACGTCGAGCAGAGCGGCGTCGTCGCCGAGGCGCCAGGCGCCGAAGGACTCGCCGCAGTCGGCGTTGAGGTCGATTCTCACGACCTCGACGGTAGCGCGTGCTGGCAGTCGTGCGCGGGCGCGTCGACGGGCGCGACGGTGCCGCGACGGCCGCGCTGCCCGAGCAGGCGGCAGACCAGGTAGATCAGGAACGAGATCGACGTGACGAACACCGACACCGGCAGCGCGGGGGCCAGCGACAGGATGATGCCGCCGACGGCGGAGACCAGTGCGAAGATCAGCGAGAGCACCGTCGCCTTGCCGGGCGAGCTGGTGACCCGTGCGGCCGCGGCGGCCGGCGTGATGAGCAGGCTCATCACCAGCAGCGCCCCGACGATCTGCACGCCCTGTGCGGCGGCGGCACCCACGAGCATCGCGAAGACCACGGACAGCGTCTTGACGGGGACGCCGTGCGCGGCGGCCACGTCGGGGTCGGTCGAGAGGAACAGCAGCGGCCGGTAGATGAACGCGAGGATCAGCAGCACCACGACGGTGGTGATCGCCATGAGCGTCACCCCGCTCATCCCGACGGCCACGATCTGCCCGGTGAGCAGCGCGAACGCGGTGCCCTGCCGGCCCTCGTGCAGCGCCAGGAACAGCACCGACAGGCCCAGGCCGAAGGCCATGATCACGCCGATCACCGAGTCCCGCTCACGCGCGTAGACGCCGAGCAGGCCGAACAGCAGGCCCGCGACGAGTGCGCCGAGCAGCGCGCCCGAACCCACGCTCCAGCCCATGAGCAGGGCGAAGGCGGCGCCGGTGAGCGACAGCTCGGAGGTGCCGTGCACGCTGAAGGCCATCTGCCGCGAGACGATGAGCGGGCCCATCACCCCGGCCAGCACGCCGAGCAGCGCCGCGGCGAGCAGCGCCTGCTGCACGAAGGGCTGCTGCAGCAGCTCCCAGGTGAGGGAGAAGTTCGTCAGGTTCTCGAGCCGGTCCATCAGTGATCCCCTCCCACCACGACCAGCCGATCGCGCACGTGCAGCACGTCGACGGGGGTGCGGTACAGCCGGGTCAGCCGCTCGGAGGTCATCACCTCGGCGGTCGGCCCCACCTCGAACCGCCCGTCCACCAGGTAGAGGACGCGGTCGCAGTAGGGGAGCACCGGGTTGATCTCGTGCGTCACGAACAGCACGGCGGTGTCGTGCTCGCGGCGGCGGCGCTCGATGAGCGAGACGGCCAGCTGCTGGTTACCCGGGTCGAGGGAGAGCAGGGGCTCGTCGCAGAGCAGGATCGTCGGGTCCGAGGCGAGGGCCTGCGCCACCCGCAGCCGCTGCTGCTCGCCGCCGGAGAGCGAGCCGATGGGCGCCTCGGCGAAGGCCTCGGCGTCGACCTGCCGGAGCGCCTCGTCGACGGCGGACCGTCGGGCGCCGCGGTTGCGCAGGCCGAGACCCCAGGCGGCACCGTCGAAGCCCAGGCCCACGAGGTCGCGCCCGCGCAGGGGCACGGCGCCGTCGAGCGCGCGCTGCTGCGGGATGTAACCGATCCGGCCGTTCACCTCGACCGATCCGGCGGAGAGGTGGCTCTGGCCGAGCAGGATGCGCAGCAGCGAGGTCTTGCCGGCGCCGTTCGGGCCGAGCACGGCGACGAACTCGCCGGGCGCGATGTCGAGGTCGAGACCGTCCCAGAGGGTGCGGTCCCCGTAGCGCAGCCCGGCGTCCCGCAGGCGGATCACCGGGTCCGACGGTGCGCTCACGGGCGCGGCGCGAGCGCGTCGGACAGCGCCTTGACGTTGCTCGCCTGCCACGCGATGTAGTCGTCGACGCCCGCGGGCAGCGACTCGGTGACCCTGACGACGGGCACGCCCGCGGTCTCGGCGGTCTTCGCCAGCGCGGCGGTCACGGGGCTCTCGGTCTGCGCGTTGAGCACGACGGCGCGGACCTGCTTGCCGCTGACCAGCGCGTTCGCGGCGGCGATGTCGGCGGGCGCCGGGTCGGTGCCCGACTCGATGGCCGCGGTGTAGCGGGCGGGCGCGGCGTCGGTCAGGCCCGCGAGCGCGAGCAGGTAGCCGGCGACGGGCTCGGTCGCCGCGATCTTGGCGCCCGGGTTGGCGTGGCCGATGGCGCGGGCCTGGCCGATGACGGTGTCGAGCTTCGTGGAGAAGGCCGCGGCACGGCTCTCGTAGCCCTCGCGGTGCGCGGCGTCCTTCTCGGCCAGCGCCTTCGCGACGGCGGTCGCGACCTTCTGCATGGTGGGCAGGTCGTAGAAGACGTGCTCGTTCTCGCTCTTCGGGTCCTGCAGCGAGACCGCGTCGACCTTCGCGGCGGCGGCGCCCTCGGCGGCCTGCTCGATGTAGGCGTCGTAGTGGCCGCCGTTGTAGACGAGCACCGCGGCCTTCTTGACCTTGAGGGTGTCCTGCGCGGAGGGCTCGAACTCGTGCGGGTCGCCCGTCGGGTTCGCGAACAGCGAGGTCACCGTGGCGTCGCCGCCCGCGACGGCCTGCGCGACCGCGCCGTAGACGTCGGTCGACGCCACCACGGCGGGCTTGCCGTCGCCGGCGTCCGAGGAGGACGTCCCGCACGCGGTGAGCGCGAGGGCCGCGACGGCGACGGCGCCGGCGACCCGGGTGAGACGAAGGCGGTTGCGCACGGTCGAGCTCCTCTGACAGCAATGGGAATCGTTGTCATTTAGAGTAGCGGCGACGTGGTTGCACTGTCGAATAGGCGGATGCGCATGTATCAGCGCGTCCGGTGCGGTCAGGCCCCGGCGGTTCCGGCGGCCTCGGCCTGCGCGGTGGCGGCGGCCTCCTCGGCGATGGCGCCGAACTGCGCGCCCATGGCGGCGGAGAGGGCCTGCGCGGCGGAGAGCGGGCGGACCATCACCATGAAGTCGTCGATCTTGCCCTCGGCGTTGACGTGGATGAAGTCGCAGCCGGTGATCTTCTTGCCGTCGACCGCGGCCTCGAAGACGAGCGCGTGGTCGTCGCCGTCGTTGATCTCGCGGACGTAGCGGAAGTCCTCGAAGACGCGCAGCACGCCGCGCAGGATCGCCGCGGTGATGTGCCGGCCCTCGTAGGGCTTGAAGGCGACGGGGCTGGTGAAGGTCACGTCGTCGGCGAGGAGGCCGTCGAAGGCCCCGCCGTCGCGGGCCTCGACGGCGGCACGGAACTCACGCATGGGATCTCCTAGTAAATTTGTTGAGTAGGTACCCGCGAGTATAGGCAATTGATTGACTAGAATGGAAGGCATGGCGCTGCGGCACGCGATCTCCTCGACCCTGCTGGTGTTGGGGGAGGCCTCCGGGTACGACCTCTCCAAGGAGTTCGACGGTGCCCGCGCCAACTTCTGGGTGGCTACGCCGCAGCAGCTCTACCGGGAGCTCGAGCGCATGGAGTCCGACGGGGTGATCGTCGCGCGGACCGTCGAGCAGGAGAAGCGACCGAACAAGCGTGTCTTCCGGCTCACCGACGCCGGCTGCGCGGAGCTCGCCGCCTTCACGGCGGAGGCCCCGCGGGCGACGGCGATCCGCGACGAGCTGATGGTGCAGGTACAGGCCGTCGAGGTGGGTGATCCGGCCGCGGTGTGCGACGCCGTGTCCGCGCTCCGCGACGCCGCCGCGGCCAAGCTCGCCTATTACGAGCGGATCGAGCGCACCTGGCTCGGCGACCGCGGCCGCGCCGAGCTCCTCGCCGACGTGCACCTCGGCGGCCCGTATCTCACACTGCTGCGCGGGCTGTCCTTCGAGCGGGAGAACGTCGCGTGGGCGGAGTTGGCGCTGCCGGTGCTGCGTGCCCGGATCGCCTGACGCGCAGTGACGTGCTCGGCATTTTCCGGTTTCAGCGGAAAAGTTAATCACCGTTCCCTAGGATGCCTGCAGGACCAACCCGTGTAGGGGTGTGAATGCGATTCGCATCCCGCGCCGGATCGCCCGGGACCTGCGGGAATGCGGAGGATGCATGAGGACCACCGGTGTGAGGGCCTCGGCCCTGCTGCGTTGCCTGCTGGCCGGCCTGCTCGTGGCCGTGGGGGTGGCGGGCGCGCCGGGCGTGGCGCAGGCCGACCCGTCGTACTTCCCCGCGACCGGCCGATGGGAGAAGGCGGTCCCGCGTGCGGACTGCCGCGAGGGCGACCGCGTCGAAACGGGGATCCAGGGCGACGTCCCGCTCGAGGACCGCAAGAACCGGCGCAGCACCAAGGGCTACAACTGCAACATCGACCTCGTCGGCCAGTACCAGGGCGACGGTGCTGGCATCGTCAGCCCGAGCTACAAGAACTGCTCGTACATCTCCACGACCTTCCCGACGAACTTCGCCGGCGGCCGCGGCCCCGGCGTGCGGGTCATCGACAACTCCGACCCGAAGAACCCGAAGCAGACGGCGGTCCTCAACGAGCTCGGCATGGTCACCGGGACGTGGGAGTCGCTCAAGGTCAACGCGAAACGCGGACTCCTGATCGGCACCTCCGTCCCGTTTCTGACGGGATTCGGCTACATCGCGATCTACGACGTCGCGACAGACTGCGCCCGGCCGCGGCTGCTCAACCCGGGCCCCGGTTCGAACCTGGCGATGCCGATCCCGATCACCACCCACGAGGGCGACTTCTCGCCCGACGGGCGGACGTATTGGGCGTCCGGGCCGATCGCGGGGCATCTCAGCGCCGTCGACATCACCGACCCCGCCAATCCGATGGTCGTCTGGTCGGGCATCACGGGGATCGAGGGGCACGGCATCGGCTTCTCGCCCGACGGTCGGCAGCTGTACGCCTCCACGCTCGCCGGCATCACCGTCATCGACGTCTCGGCGATCCAGGACCGCAAGCCGCGCACGGTCGTGACCGCGCCGGTGCCGCACGTGGGTCGCAAGTTCTGGCTCGACGGGAACATCACGCAGCACAGCATCTACGTCACCTACGGCGGCAAGCCCCACGTCTACGTGGTCGACGAGGCCGGATCGGGCGGCGTGAAACTGCTCGCTCTCACCGATCTCAAGGACCTCAAGCTCCGCAATCAGATCAAGCTCGAGATCAACCTGCCGAAGAACGCGACCAAGTGGGCGTCCAGTGCCACGTCGAACGGCGTCTTCGGCTACGACGCGCACTACTGCACCGTCGACCGGCCGGAGCAGCCGACGGCCATGGCGTGCGGCTGGATCCAGTCCGGGATCCGCGTCTTCGACATCCGCGATCCCGACCGGATCCGCGAGATCGCCTACTTCAATCCGCCGGCGCAGACGGGGAAGAACCTGCAGTTGCCGAACTCGACGCACGCCCTGCTCGGCTCGATCATCGCGCCGCCGATCATGGGCACGCTGTCGATCGCGCGGTCGATCCTGCAGGGGCAGGCCCCGGTCAACGGGATCATCAACGACCAGAGCAGGCTCCTGGGCGCGGATCTTTCGGCCGACTGGTGCATGTCGCCGCCGGAGTTCCGCGGCAACGAACTCATGGTCAGCTGCATGGACAACGGCTTCCTGCGGCTGCGCATCGACCCGAAGGTGTACTCGCCACGATGACGGGATTCACGGAACGGCGGTCCGTGCGCGCGGCCGCCGCAGTGCTGGCGATCGCCCTGGCGGTCGCGATCGGCGTCCTGATCGGGAGGGGCGCCCAGCCGGCGGAGCCCGAGCAGCAGCCGGGCGGTCCGCAGCTGCTCAGCGCCGCCGACATCGGCTTCGCGCAGGACATGATCGCGCACCACCAGCAGGCGCTGCAGATCGTCGAGTTGCTGGGGCCCGACCTCAGCGCGGACGTGCGGGGCATCGCGACGCAGATCCAGCTCTCGCAGAGCAGGGAGATCGGCGTCATGGGCTGGCTCGAGGTGCTGGGGGAGCCGCTGCAGAACCCGAACCCGATGGCCTGGATGACGGACGAATCCTCGGCACCGTCGACGGGCGCGAGCGGGGGCGGGGCGCACGGCGGCCACGCGATGCCCGCCGCGACGTCGAGCTCGGCGTCGGCCGCGCCGACGATGCAGCACGCCATGCCCGGGATGGCGACGAGCGAGGAGCTCACGGCGCTGACCACCGCGTCGGGTGTGCAACAGGAGATTCGGTTCCTGCAGCTGATGCTCCGCCACCACCAGGGCGGCGTCGACATGGCGGGGTACGCGCAACGCGGCGGTGACGCGCCGGCGGTCCGCCAGCGCGCCACTGCCATGGCCAAGGGGCAGTCCGACGAGATCAGCATGATGCTGGTCCAGCTCACCGCGCGGAACGCGACCTCGCTGCCCTACCCCTGACGCCGGCCGAGCCTCGGTCCGGTCAGCGCACGACGTGCGGCATGAGCGCGTCGGGCGGGATCACGCCGAACTTGCCGGCGTTGTAGTCCTCGAGCGCCTGGATCAGCTCGGCCTTGGTGTTCATCACGAACGGGCCGTACTGCGCGACCGTCTCGCGGATCGGGCGGCCGCCCAGGATCAGCACCTCCATCGCGGGCCGGTGCGAGTCCTGCGACTCGTCGGCGGCCACGGTGATCCGGTCGCCGGGGCCGAGCTGCGCGAGTTGGCCCTGGTGGATCGGGTGCCCCACCGGCCCGACGGTGCCCTTGCCGCTCAGCACGTAGACCAGCGCGTTGAAGTCGCGGTTCCACGGCAGCGAGGCCTCGGCGCCGGGCGCGATGGTCGCGTGCACGAAGTTGATCGGCGTGCGGGTGGAGCCGGGGCCGGCGTGCCCGTCGACCTCGCCCGCGACGACGCGGATCAGCGCGCCGCCGTCCTGCGTGGTGACGAGCGTGGTCTGGCCGCCCTCGAGGTTCTGGTAGGCGGGCGTCGTGAACTTCTCCGACTTGGGGAGGTTCACCCACAACTGGATGCCGTGGAAGGTGCCGCCCGACTCGACCAGCTCGGCCGGCGGGGTCTCGATGTGCAGGATGCCGGAGCCCGCGGTCATCCACTGGGTGGCGCCGTCCTGGATGAGTCCGCCGCCGCCGTGGCTGTCCTGGTGCTGGAACAGGCCGTCGATCATGTAGGTCACGGTCTCGAAGCCGCGGTGCGGGTGCCAGTTCGTGCCCTTGGGCTCGCCGGGCTCGTACTCGACCTCGCCCATCTGGTCCATGTGGATGAACGGGTCCAGGTCGCGCGGGTGCACGCCGGCGAAGGCGCGGACGACGGGGAAGCCCTCGCCCTCGTGGCCGCGGGGGCCGGTCGTGATCTTCCGGACGGGGCGTTCGGTGTCCGACGGTGCCGCCGCGGCGATGCGGGGCAGGGTCAGGGTGTCTGCGGTGACGGCGGGCATGTCGTCCTCCTCGATTGGCTGGTGACGCTGACACTACCATCAACCGGACCGTGGTCCGATTAATTCCGCGATGAGGTGGCGCGGCGTGACGTCGTGCGTCCGGCCGGTAGTGGGGTGCAGTCCGGCGACTATGAAAACGTGACCGCTGGTGACGATTCAGGCATGCCGCAATGTCCGGATTGGCACCAGCGGTCACGTTTTCATAGCTGCCGAATCGAGTGCCGCACGGCCCGCGTCCCCGCGCGGGCGTAATGGCCCTCGGACGGCGGCCGCACCGGACTCGAGACGGTCCACGGGGCGTGCCAGCTAGTGTCGGAGCCGTGACTCGATCAGTGGGATTGGCCGTCTCGTACGACGGCACGGAGATCTTCTACGCCGACTACGCGGACGGGGCGGACCCGGCGAAGCCGACGTTCCTGCTGGTCCACGGCTGGTCGGCGAGCTCGGACTCGTGGGGCGCGCCGTTCATCGGTGAGCTCACCGCCGCCGGGCACCGCGTGGTCGCCGTGGACAATCGCGGCCACGGGCGCAGCTCGGTCCCGGACTCCGACCACCCGTACTCCACGGAGCGCTTCGCCGACGACCTCGCGGTGATCCGCCGCGACCTGGGCCTGACCGACGTGATCCTCGTCGGCTGGTCCTACGGCGGCCTCGTCATCGCGGACCACCTCGCCACCCACGGCACGGACGGGGTCACGGCCGTCGGGCTCATCGGCGCCATCACGTCCATCGGCGGCTCGAAGGAGACCGGCCCGTTCCCCGGCGGCGTCACCGGCGACTCCATGAACGCCGCCCTCCCGGCAGCGCTGTCCGCGCACCCCGGCAAGGCCATCACCGCCCTGGCGAAGCTGCGGATGCTGCCGCACGGCTTCGACCAGGACGCGCTCGGCCCCGTCGCCCAGCAGCAGTTCGGCATCGCGCTGTCCACGCCTCCGGCCGTGCGCGGCGGGCTGTTCCGGCGCACCGTCGACCACGACGCCGACCTCGCGGCCTGGACCTTCCCGGTCCTGGTGCAGCACGGCCGCGACGACGAGGTGGTGGCACCGTCGACCGCGGAGCACCACGCCCGGATCCTGCCGAACGCGACCCTGTCCTGGTGGGACGGCGGCGGGCACGCCCCCTTCGTGGTCGACCCCGCTCGCAGCGCCCGCGAACTCCTCGAACTGGCGCCCTGATCGGCCGGGGTTAAGCTGGACGACGTGCCTACTGGGAAGTCCGCGGCCCCCGTGCCGCGCCGGATCGCGGTGCTGTCGGTGCACACGTCGCCGCTGGCCCAGCCCGGGACGGGCGACGCCGGCGGGATGAACGTCTACATCTGGCAGACCGCCCTCGAGCTCGCGAAGCGCGGCATCGAGGTCGAGATCTTCACCCGCGCCACCGCCTCGGCCGACCAGCCGATCGTCGAGGCCGCGCCCGGCATCCGCGTGCGCAACATCGTCGCGGGGCCCTTCGAGGGCCTGGACAAGACGGACCTGCCCGCGCAGCTGTGCGCCTTCGCCGCGGGCGTGCAGCGCGCCGAGGCCCGCGAGGAGCCCGGCTACTTCGACCTGATCCACTCGCACTACTGGCTCTCCGGCCAGGTCGGCTGGCTCGCGCGCGACCGCTGGGGCGTGCCGCTGGTGCACACCGCGCACACCCTCGCCGCGGTGAAGAACGACGCCCTCGCGGTCGGCGACACCGCGGAGCCCCAGGCCCGGCTCATCGGCGAACAGCAGGTCTCCGACGAGGCCGACCGGCTCATCGTCAACACCGAGGTCGAGGCCGGCCAGCTCGCGCGGATCCACGACGTGCCGCCCGGCCGCATCGACGTGGTGTACCCGGGCGCCGACCTGAACACCTACACCCCCGGCGACGGGGCCGCCGCGCGCGCCGAGCTCGGCATCGCGCCCGACGAGCTGGTGCTCACCTTCGTCGGCCGCATCCAGCCGCACAAGGCGCCCGACCTGCTTCTCCGCGCCGCCGCGCCGCTGATCCACGCGCACCCCGAGCGCCGCATCCGAGTGCTGGTGATCGGCGGACCGTCCGGCACCGGGCTTGAGCGTCCGGACGCGCTGATCGCGCTGGTCCGCGAGCTCGGCATCGAGCACGCGGTCACGTTCGGCCCGCCGCGCCCGCCCGCCGGGCTCGCCGAGGTCTACCGCGCCTCCGACGTGGTCGTCGTGCCCAGCTACTCCGAGTCCTTCGGCCTCGTCGCCGTCGAGGCGCAGGCGTGCGGCACGCCCGTCGTGGCCGCGAAGGTCGGCGGCCTGCCGGTCGCCGTCGCCGACGGCGTCTCGGGCCGCCTCGTCGACGGCCACGAGCCCCAGGTGTGGACCGCCGTGCTCGACGAGGTCACCGCGGATCCCACGCTGCGGCAACGGCTTTCCGACGGTGCCGCCGCCCACGCCCGGCAGTTCTCCTGGGCGCGCACGGCCGACGGCCTCCTGGAGAGCTACGGGAAGTCGATGCAGGCGCGGAGCGAGGCGGCGCAGACGGTGCGCCGCCGGCGACGCAGAACAGGAGCGCGGGTATGACCACGATGACGCCCGAACAGGTCGAGGCGGCGCTCGCCGAGCGCGAACTGGAGTTCACGCGCAAGGAGGAGACGGGCACGGACGCCGCCCACTTCGTCATCGAGTTGCCCGGCGAGAAGAAGCTGAAGACCACCACCCTGCTCACGCTGGGCACGCACGGCGCGCGGGTGGAGGCCTTCGTCTGCCGGCACGTCGATGAGAACTTCGAGGGCGTGTACCGCTATCTGCTGCAGCGCAACCGGCGCCTGTACGGGGTGGCGTACACGCTCGACAAGGCCGGCGACATCTACCTCACCGGCAAGTTCGCCGAGCTCACCGAGGACGAGCTGGACCGGATCCTCGGGCAGGTGCTCGAGGCCGCCGACGGCGACTTCAACATCCTGCTGGAGATGGGCTTCTCCACCGCGATCCGCCGCGAGTTCGACTGGCGCGTCTCCCGCGGCGAACCGCTGTGGAACCTCAAGCCCTTCGAGCACCTGCTGCCAGACTTTCCGGAGCTTCCGGAGCGCTGACCTCGTCGGCACCCTCGGCGACGGTGCGCGTGCGCGGGATCGCCAGCGCGACAACGGCCGCGACCGCGGCGACGATGCCGGCGATCACGAAGGAACTGGTGAACGCGGATTCCGCGGGCAGCTCGACGGCGCGCGGCGTGCCGGCGCCCAGGGTGATGGTGGTGCGGGTGAGCACCGTCGCCATCACGGCCGAGGCGACCGCGGTGCCCATGGAGCGCATGAGCGAGTTCAGGCCGTTCGCGGCGGCGGACTCGGTCTCCGGGACGTTGCCCATGATGAGCGCGGGCATCGCCGAATAGGCCACGCCCACACCGCCGAAGACGATCATCGAGCCGAGCGACATCTTCCAGGTCGCGTCGGTCAGGCCGAGGAGCGCGAAGTAGCCGACGGCCGACATGGCGGCGCCGATCGCGAGCGTCAGGCGCGCGCCGATCCGCTTGGTGAGCAGCGCGGAGACGGGGGACAGAGCCATCATCACCAGGCCGCCGGGCACCATCCACAGGCCTGCGTTGAGCATGGTCAGGCCCAGGCCGTAGCCGCTGGCCTCCGGGATCTGCAGCAGCTGCGGCATCGTCAGCATGAGCGAGAACATCGCGAAGCCGACCATGATCGAGGCGAGGTTGGTGAGCAGGATCGGGCGGCGCGCCGAGATCCGCAGGTCCACCAGGGATTCGCGGGTGCGCAGCTCCCACCAGCCCCACGCCAGCAGCACGAGCACGCCGCCGACGGCGCAGCCGATCGTGGCCGCCGAGGTCCAGCCCCAGCTCTGCCCCTTGGTGATCGAGAGCAGGACGGAGACCAGGCCGACGCTGAGGCCGACGGTGCCGACCACGTCGAACTTGCCGGGGTTGAGGTTCGGCGATTCCGGGACCACCACGTACACCAGGCCGAGCGTGATGACGCCCAGCGCGAGCGAGAACCAGAACAGCGTGTGGTAGTCGAAGTGCTCGGAGATGTAGGCGCCGAACGGGATACCGATCGCGCCGCCCACGCCGAGCATCGCCGACATGAGCGCGACGGCGCCGGGGATCTTCTTCGCGTGCAGCTCGTCGCGCATGAGCGAGATGCCCACGGGCACCAGGCCCATCGCGAAGCCCTGGAACGAGCGGCCCACGACGGTGAGCAGCAGCGTGTGCGAGAGCGCGCAGATCAGCGAGCCCGCGATGAGGCTCAGCAGGCTGGTGAGCAGGATGAGGCGCTTGCCGTACATGTCGCCGAGACGGCCGGCGATCGGCATCGCGACCGACGAGGCCAGCAGCGTCGAGGTGATGACCCACGCGGCGTTGTCGGCGGAGGTGTTCAGCAGGTGCGGCAGCTGGCCGACGAGCGGCACCACCAGCGACTGCATGAGGGAGGCGAGGAGTCCGCCGAGGCACAGGACGGCGATGAGGATCCCGTCCGACGGGGCCCCGGCGCGGGTCTTTCGGAGCATGTCTGTCATGCCGCACGACGGTAGTTGCAGAATACAACTCAAGCAACCGGATGCGGCGAGCGTCACCCCCGCCGGGGGCACTGTGACGTGCATTAATGTGGAGCCATGAACTACCCCAATCCGGGCTTTCCGCCCTCCGGTCCGGGCCCCGGGGGGCCGGCGCCGGGCCCCGCGGCGGGGCCCGCCCGGCCGCGTCCCGGCCGAGCCGGGATCTGGGTCGGCATCGCCCTGCTCGTCGCCGCGGTCGTGGGGCCGTTGGGCATCGCGCTGACGGTCGTCATCCCCGCGTGGGACCTCGACCGCCGGTCCGTTCCCGCGGACGGGGCGCCGCACGGTGTCGTTCTCCCCGCGAACGCGGACTACGCGATCTACACGGCCAATTCGGAGTACCTGAGCCAGCGCGACCCGGCGTGCACCGCCGTCGACGGCGCGGGCGCCGAGGTGGAGCTGCGTCCGCTCGCCGGCACCACCACGGTCGGTGGATGGAAGGTGCTGCGCCGCTTCGACACCGGATCGGGCACGGTGGTCGTGACCTGTGAATCCCCCGAGGGGGTGAGGCAGAACGTGGAGGTCGGGAAGTACCCGCGCTTCGGCCCGATGATCGGGGCGATCTTCGGCGCGCTCGCGCTCGGCGGCGTTCTCGGGCTCTCCGGGTTCCTCTGCGTCCTCGTCACCGCGGTCCGGAGGTCGAAGGCGTGAGTCCGACCGCGAAGCTCCGGGCCGGCGCCGCGATGATCCTCGCGGCGGTCGTCGTGCCGATCCTCCTCGTCCTCACCCTCACCCTGCCGCAGTTCCGGCTCGACGCGCAGACCGTCCCCCTCGACGGTGCGCCGCACGCCGCCTCGCTCCCGGCCGGCGCCGAGTACGCGGTGCTGGCGGCCACGCGGACCAAGGAGGGCGCACCGTCGTGCGTGCTGACCGGGCCCGACGGTGCGCCGATCCCGCTGCGCGAGGTCTCCGGGGGCGTCACGGTGGAGAACCGGATGGTGCTGCGCGTCTTCGACACGGGCACCGGTGCGGTCACGGCGAGCTGCCCGCCGACCCCCGGCTACACGGAGGTCGCGCTCGGCAAGCGCCCCGACATGACGCGCCTGCTCGGCGGGATCTTCGGCGCCTTCGGCTTCGCCCTGCTGGTCGGCGGGCCGGGCCTGGTGCTGCTCATCGGGGGCCTGCGGGGGCGTGCTCGCGACGCCTGAAATTTGGTTATGACCAGTTTGGCTGATCTGCGGGTATCCCGCGGTCACGCGCCTTAGGATGGCCGCATGGAAATCGTGATCCGTCCGACTCCCGCCGACGTCGCCGTCACCGCCGCCGACATCGTGGCCGAGCACGTGCGCCGCGGCCCCGCGGTGCTGGGGCTGGCCACCGGTTCCACGCCGCTCGCCACGTATCAGGAGCTCATCCGACGCCACCGCGACGAGGGGCTGAGCTTCAAGGACTGCGTCTCCTTCAACCTCGACGAGTACGTCGGGCTGCCGAAGGGGCACCCCGAGAGCTACCGCGAGGTGATCCGCAAGGAGTTCACCTCGCACGTCGACATCCCCGACGCCAAGGTCGAGGGCCCGGACGGCACGGCCGCCGACATCGCCGCCGAGGCGAAGCGCTACGAGGACGCGATCAAGGCCGCGGGCGGCGTCGACGTGCAGCTGCTGGGCATCGGCACCGACGGGCACATCGGCTTCAACGAGCCGGTCTCGTCGCTGGCCTCGCGCACCCGGATCAAGACCCTCACCACGCAGACCCGCGAGGACAACGCGCGGTTCTTCGCCTCCATCGACGAGGTGCCGATCCACGTGCTCACGCAGGGGCTCGGCACCATCTCCGAGGCGGAGCACCTGCTGCTGCTCGCCACGGGCGAGGGCAAGGCCGAGGCGATCGCCGCCACCGTCGAGGGGCCCGTCGCCGCGATCAACCCCGCGTCGGTGCTCCAGTTCCACCCGCACGTCACCGTCGTCATCGACGAGGCCGCCGCGTCGCGGCTGCGGCTGAAGGACTACTACGTGCACGTGCTGGCCAACAAGCCGGCGAACCAGCCCTTCTAGGAACTCAGGACCCCTCGGGCCCGAACAGGCCCGCCATCAGCGCCGCGAGGGTCACGGCGAAGTCGTCGACGGTGGCGGGCTTCGCATCCAGTTCCGCGCTCGCGCGCAGGTTCGGCACGGTGTCCCGCGGCATCGTCCCGACGATCTCGTCCATGCGCTCGTGGGTGAGCGGCGTCCCCTCCGCGCGCTGCCGCAGGTGCGAGAGCACGCTGCCCAGGGTGAGGCTCCACAGCGCGCGGTAGGCGGCGAGCGCGGCCGCGCGGTCGCCCGTGAGCTCGTACGCCGCGCCCATCACGGCATCGGTGAGGAGGAGCGCGCCGCGGCCGATCCGCTGCGGCCGGATGAGCGCCTCCGGCACCCAGGGGTGCGCCGTGAGCGACTCGTAGAGCGTCGTCATCGCCATCCGGATGCAGGCGTGCGGTTCGTCGGGGAAGGTGATCGCCGCGAAGGGCTCCGCGATCGCGTCGAGCGCCAGGGCGAGCAGGTTCTCCTTGTCGTCCACGTGGCGGTACAGAGCCATGGTGGTCACGCCCAGGTCGCCGGCGAGCGCCTTCATGGTGAGCCCGTCGACGCCGGCCTCGTCGAGCACGACGAGGGCCCGCTCGACGATCTTCTCCCGCGTGATGCTGGGCGGGCGGCCGCGGCGCGGCGTGATCTGGCGCATGCCCACATTCTGGCGGAGAGGGCTTGTGGGTGCTCATGACTGAGGCTACCCTTCCAATTTATGTTACGTGATACACAAAAAACTCCGGTGCGGGCGGCGCTCCACCTCGCCGCGCTCTCCCAGTTCCTCGTCGCCTTCGACGCCTCCGTCACCAACGTCGCGCTCCGGGCGATCCGGGACGACGTGCACTTCACCCCACAGGGCCTGTCGTGGGTGGTCAACGCGTACGCGATCGTCTTCGGCGGGCTGCTCCTCCTGGCCGGCCGGCTCTCCGACCGGTTCGGCCCGCGGGCGCTGCTCCGGTTCGGCTTCGCGCTGTTCACCGTCGCCTCCTTGGCGGCCTACCTGTGTCACGAGCCCTGGCAGGTGATCGCGGTGCGGGTGCTGCAGGGCGTCGGCGCCGCCGCGATCGCGCCCGCCGCGATCACCTCCGTGGCGCTCACCTTCCGCGAGCCCGCGCAGCGCGCGAAGGGCTTCGCCGCCATCGCGATCGGCGCGTCGGTCGGCGGCGCCGTGGGTGTGGTGCTCTCCGGCGTCCTCACCGACGCCTTCGGCTGGCGCACCGTCATCGCCTGCGGCGCTGTGGTGTCCGCGCTCGGCCTCGCCCTCTCGTACGCCGCTCCCGGGCCGGTGGAGGGGGCGGACCGTCGGACGGACTGGGCCGGCGGCGTGCTCGCCACCGCGGGCCTGACGGTGCTCGCCTACGGCATCGTGGCGGCCACCGACAACGGCTGGGGCAGCGCGCGCACGCTGGGCTGGTTCGTCGTCGCCGCGGTGCTGCTCGCGGCCTTCGTGGCCGTCGAGCGCCGAACGACGGTGCCGCTGCTGGACTTCCACGTGCTCGCCCGGCGCGACGTGCTGGTCCCGTGCCTGGTGTTCGCCTTCGTGGTCGCGGGCCAGTTCGGCGCGTTCTACTTCGTGTCGCTGTATCTGCAGATGGGCCTGGGCTATTCGGCGACCAAGACCGGACTGATGTTCCTGCCCTTCTCCTTCGGCATCGTGGTCGCGGTGCAGATCGCGTCGCGCCTCGTGCCCCGGATCGGCGCCCGCCGGGTGGTGGCGATCGGCACGGCGCTGGCGACCGTCGGCTTCCTGCTCTTCGCGCCGCTCCCCGCGGACGGCGGCTTCCTCACCGCCGTGCTCATCCCGTCGCTGGTCACCTCGGTCGGCATCGGCATGGTCTTCCTGCCGCTGCCGGCTGTGGCGACCGCCGCGGTGGCACCGGCGGCCGCGGGCATGGTCTCGGGTGCGCTCAACACCTTCCGTCAGGTGGGCGGTGCGCTCGGGCTCGCGATCCTGGTCACCGTCTCCGCCGCCGTGAACGGCGACGGCGCCGTCCTCCCCGGCTACCGCTCCGCGCTGCTGGTGAGCGCGGGCCTCGTCGCGGCGGCCTTCGCCCTCGCGCTCCTCCTGCCCGCGAAGCAGGAGAACCCTGCTCGTTAGAATGGCGTAGTGAATACGCGGCAGCTCGGCTTCGGCGCCCTCGCCGGACTCGCGGCGGCGATGGGGCTCGGGCGGTTCGTCTACACGCCGATCCTGCCGCTCATGCAGGAGCAGACCGGCATCTCGCCCGGCTCCACCGCGGTCGTCGCCACGTTCAACTACCTCGGATACTTCCTCGGCGCCCTGGCGCTGGCGGTCCAACCGCGGCTGGCCCGCAGCCGGGGACTGCTGCGGGCCTCGCTGCTCGCGCTGGTCGCCAGCGAGGTGGCGATGGTGCTGGCCGTGAGCGTGCCGCTGTGGTCCGGCGTGCGGCTGATCGCCGGGCTCGCCAGCGCCGTCGTCTTCGTCTACTGCGCCGGCGCGGTGGCCGGGACCGCCGCGGCGGGCGTCGCCTTCTGCGGCGTCGGTGTCGGGATCGCCGCGTCGGGCGTGGTGGTCGTCGCGCTGGGGGAGGTCGTCGGCTGGCAGGTCCTGTGGTGGGTGGCCGCGGTGGCGACCGCGCTGTTCGGGCTGTTCGCGTGGCGGCTCCCGCCGGGCGCGTCCGGCCCCGTCGCACGGCCCGACGGTGCCCCCGCGCCCCGGCCCGGTGTGGCCGGGTGGGCGCTCGGGATCAGCTACTTCCTCGAGGGGCTCGGCTACATCGTGCTCGGCACCTTCCTCGTCGCCGCCGTGGCCGTCGGCGGGCGGCCCTGGGAGGGGCCCGCGGCGTGGGTGATCGTCGGCCTCGCGGCCGCCGTGTCGCCGCTGATCTGGGCGCGGCTGCGGCGGTACCGTTCCGCGGAATCGCTGCTGGTGATCGCGCTGCTGCTGCAGGTGGTCTCCGCGGTGCTGCCCGCGCTGGTCCACGGTCCCGCGGCGGCCGCCGTCTCGGCGGTCCTGTTCGGCGGCACCTTCATCGGCGCAGTGCAACTGTCGATGGAGGCGGGCGCGCGGATCGGCATTCCCCGGTCGGCCGCCGTGCTCACCGCGGGGTACGGCATCGGCCAGATCGTGGGCCCGCTCGTCGTCGCGCCGATGCTCGGCGACGGCTACGACGCGGCGTTCCTCACCGCCGGTGGCGTGCTCGTCGCCTCCGCGGCGCTGGCCGCCTTCGCCCGCTGGACGGCGCCGGATCGGGCCGCCACTCCGGGCATCCGCTGACCTGTGCCGCCCAGCGGCGCACCCCTGTGATTCCGCGGAGGTCGCGCCGCTGGGGAACACATCTCAGCGGGTACGCCGAGTACCTCCTCCGCGCGCGTGAGGTCCGACGGCACCGGGATGCCCCGCGTCAGGCCGGCACGAATCCGAGCGAGGCGGGCCTGTTCTTGGCCGGAGGCGCGGCGTAGTAGACGTCCACTGTCTGGCCGGGGAGCACGCGCACGGGCAGGTACTGCCAGGTGAAGGTGACCGTGTCCGTGTTGCATGCGACGCGCAGCAATCGATCGCCCGCCTCCACCGTCAGCGTGTTCGTTCTCCACATCGTCGCCAGCGGCCACTGCTCGACCAGCCCGTCCACGGTGGCCCAGACGTCGGGACCGTTGCCGCCCAGGTCGATGAGATCCGTCGGGTCGCGGGTCCAGAGGAAGTCGGCGATGCGGTTCACGAGGTCGAACCGCTGCCAGAACCCGCGTCGGCCCCGCCGGCAGTGGAGCCGGATCCGGCCCGTCGGGCCCCCGGCCTTCGTCGGATGGGGATGCATCGATTCTCCTGGAGGTCAGCACGGATCTTCTTGCCGAACTCCACGATTCCCGCGACCCCTCGGTGTCGCCTTGCCCGGCGGTTGGCCCGCACTGCGGCGGCGCGGGCCGACCGCCGGAGTATCAGCGCTGCTGCAGCGTGCGCTGCGGGAGGCGGCTGCCCACGGCCGACAGAGCGGTCAGCTCGGCGAGCTGGTCCGCGGTGAGCGCGACGGCGGCGGCGCCGAGGTTGTCGCCGAGGTGCTTGCGCCGCGTAGTTCCCGGGATCGGCACGACGTCCTCGCCCTGCGCCAGCACCCACGCGAGCGCGACCTGCGCGGCGGTCACCGGCGCACCGTCGGCCCCGGCACCGGAGGCGGTGAGGTCGGCGGCGATGGCGTCGATCCGGTCCACGAGCCGTAGGTTCGCCTCGAGGTTCTCGCCCTGCCAGCGCGGGATCGACTGGCGGAAGTCGTCGCCGCCCAGCGCCGCGGCGACGGCTTTGCGGTCGGCCGTGAGTAGGCCCCGCCCGAGCGGGCTGAAGGGCACCAGGCCGGCGCCCACCTCGCGGGCGGCCTGCAGCGGACCGTCCTCGACGTCGCGGGTGAAGATCGAGTACTCCGACTGCAGCGCGGCGATCGGGTGCACGGAGGCGGCCTTGCGGATGTCCTCGGCGGTCGCCTCGGACAGCCCCAGCGCGCGGACCTTGCCCGCCGCCACCTGCTCGGCCATCGCGCCCACGGTCTCCTCGACGGGCACCTGCGGATCGACGCGGTGCAGGTAGTAGAGGTCGATCACGTCGACGCCGAGGCGGCGCAGCGAGCCGTCGACGCACCCGGCCACCCGCTCCGGGCGGCCGTCGAGGCCGATCGGCCTTGCGTTCTCGTCGTTGACGAAGCCGAACTTGGTGGCGAGCACGATCTCGTCGCGGTGCGCCTGAACGAAGGGGGCGAGGAACTCCTCGTTGGCGCCGTTGCCGTACATGTCGGCCGTGTCGTAGAGCGTCACGCCGGCGGCGAGCGCGGCCTCGAGGGTGGCGCGAGCCTCGTCGGGATCGGCCGATCCGTAGGCGTGGCTCATGCCCATGCAGCCGAGGCCGAGGGCGGAGACGCGCAGGTCGCCGAGGGTGCGAGTGGGGAGCATGTCAGTCCTTCAGGTCGAGTTCGTGGGCTGCGACGGTGCCGGCCGCCGCGGTGTCGGGAGTGGTGGCCGGTGCGCCGGCGACGCAGTCGCCGAGCCCGCCGCCGTAGGTGGCGATCTTGTAGTCGATGACCGCGAGCGAGTACTGCAGCTCCTCGATCTGCGCGGCCGTGCGGGCACGGTGCGCCGTGAGGAGTGCGAGGCGGGCGGGGATCGTGGCGTCGCCGCCGTCCACGAGGTGGACGTACTCCGTGATGTCGGCGATCGGCATGCCGGACAGGCGGAGCCGGGTCAGGAAGATGACCCGCGCGATCGCCTGCGGCCCGTAGCGACGGTGCCCGGCGCCGTCCCGGTCGACCGTGACCAGGCCGACCCGCTCGTAGTAGCGCAGCGTGTGGCCCGAGACGCCCACCAGCTCCGCCATCTCGGCGACGGTGAGCGGCCCCTCCTGGGCCGGCCCGGCGAGGATCTCCGCCGCGCTCGGCAGCGGCCCGCGCGAGCGGACGATGGATGCGAGTTCTTCCGTGTGTGCGACCACGTGAGCAACGCTAAGCCTTCGAGCGCACTCGAAGTCAACACCGTTTCGCAGGCGCCCGGATCCGTCGGTGCTGTGTCAGTCGCGCTCAGGTGTCCAGGGCCGGACGAAGCCCAGGTCGCCCATGCCCTCGGCCGCGGCGATGAGTGGGTATCCGGTGGCGCCGTCGATCTCCTCGCGGAGGATGTCGGCGTGGCCGGAGTGGCGGGCCACCTCCTCGATGACGTGGAGCAGGATCCAGCGCACCGTCCACCCCTCGAAGCCGTCGGGGAACCACGGCGCCGGGCGCGCGGGAGCGACGGCGTCGAGATTCGCGGTGTCTGCGACGGCGAGGACGCGTGCGGTGGCGGCGTCGTGGGCGGCGAGCAGGGTCGCGAGCGTCTCGCCCTCCCCGAGCCGGAAGTCATCGCCCTCGGCCATGGCGTCCAGCCGGGGATCGGAGAACAGCTCCGGCGCGGCCTCGGCGCGCGCGGACCAGGCGTTGACCGTGAGTGTGACGTGCTTGAGCAGCCCGCCTACGGTGAGCGTGCTGCGGGCGGGCGAGAGCCGGATCTGCGCCTCCGTGAGACCGAACGCGGTGTGCCGCAGACCGTCGAGCTGCTGCGTGAGGAAGCCACGGAGCCCGGCTCGCTCGGAATCGGCCGGGGGTGCCATGAAGGGCATGAAGAACTCCTGACGGGATCGAGGGGGACGTCCCCAGTCAAGCGCGGACCACTGACATCCGCCTCGATCGCGTCCTGCTGTTCGTATTCGGCGGCGAGCGCATCGGCGATCGCATCGGCGAGCGCACGGGCGGCGATCTCCTCCTGGGCGACCTCCAGCCACACGCAGTGTTCGAACGGCTCGTACTCGTCGTCGCTGTACATCCGGCACCTCCGTGGAAGGATGCCCCCAGTCTAGCGCCGAAAATCGATCACCAGATCACGAATCGATAACGATATCGAACGCGAATCGAACGAACGGCGCGCTACGACCGGGCTGTCCAGCGCCCATCCTGGCGCGCGATGGTGATCGGGTGGTCGAAGGCGTGGCTGATCGCGTCGGTGGTCAGGACGTCGTCGACGGCGCCCGCCGCGGTGATCCGGCCGTCGCGGATCAGAACCGCGTGCGTGGTGGTCACGGGGATCTCCTCCAGGTGGTGGGTCACCAGGATCGACGCGAGCTCGGGGTGGGCGCGCCGCGCACCGTCGACCGTGGTCAGGAGGCGCTCGCGGGCGGCGAGGTCGAGCCCCGTCGCCGGCTCGTCCAGCAGGAGGAGATCGGGCTCGCCCATGAGCGCGCGCGCGATCAGCGCCCGCCCCCGCTCGCCCTGGGAGAGGGTGGGCCAGCGCGATTCCACGTGCCGCGCCATCCCGAGCGTCTCGACGAGCTCCTCCGCGCGGGTGCGCTGCGCGTCGGTCGGCGCCCAGCGCGGCGGGAACTCGGGCGTGTTCGTCACGCCGGTGATCACGACGTCGCGCACCGTCAGCGGCTGGTCCAGGCGGTGGCGCGGGTTGACGTGCCCGATGTGCGTGCGCAGCTCGCGCATGTCCACCCGCCCGAGGCGCTTGCCGAGCACGTCGACGGTGCCGCGGGTCGGGTGGGTGACCGCGCCGCACAGGCCGAGCAGCGTCGACTTCCCGGCGCCGTTCGCGCCCAGCAGGACCCAGTGCTCGCCCCGGCGTACGGTGAGGGAGACGTCGTCGAGGAGGTTGCGACCGGTGCGGACCAGGTCCACGTGGTCGATGCTCAGCACGTGCGGATCGTTCGTCGCGGTATCAGTCACAGTCCACCTCTCCACTCCAATTGATTGGATGATTGTATGACTTCTCATCGGTGGGATCCATCCCAGTACCTCCGCTACGGCGACGAGCGCACTCGCCCGTTCCTCGACCTGCTCGCCCGCATCCCCGGTGACGCACGCACCGTCGTCGACCTCGGCTGCGGCCCGGGCAACGACGTCGCGCCGCTGCGCGCCCGCTGGCCGGACGCTGCGATCCACGGCGTCGACTCCAGCGAGGAGATGATCGAGCGCGCCCGCGCCGACGTCGCCGATCCGCGTGCGACCTTCGCGGTCGGGGACGCCGCCGCCTGGCGCCCCGACGGCGAGCGCCCCGACGTGATCGTCTCGAACGCCATGTACCAGTGGGTCGATCGGCACATCGACCTGCTGCCCGCCACCGCCGACGGTGCCGCCCGCGCCTTCGCCTTCCAGGTACCCGGCAACCAGGACGCGCCCTCGCACGCCCTCCTGTGGCGCCTGGCGGCGGAGTACGGCATCACCGACTTCCGCCGCATCGACGTGCGCGATCCCGCCGAATATCTTGCGGCGCTGCAGCGCCCAGGCTGGGCGGTCGACGCCTGGGAGACGACCTACCAACACGTGCTGCAGGGCCCCGACGCCGTCTTCGAGTGGATCTCCGGCACCGGCGCGCGCCCGGTGCTCGCGCGGCTCGACGGTGCCGAGCGCGCGGACTTCGTCGCCCGGTACAAGGCGGAGCTGAACACCGCCTACCCGCCCAAGGATTTCGGGACGGTGCTGCCCTTCCGTCGGATCTTCGTCGTGGCGACCCGGGATCAGGAGTCGAGCGCGTAGTCGCGGAAGGCGCGCACCGCGCGCGGTAGGGCCGTGTCGGGCCGCCAGATGAGTCCCACCTCGCGGGTCGGCGCGGGCCCGGACATGGGCACCAGCACCAGACCGGGTGGCCACAGCGGGTCCTCGTCGACGGGCAGCAGCGCCACCCCGAGGCCGGCCGCGACCAGGCCGGCGACGGTGAAGGACTCGGAGGATTCGAAGGCGATCCGCGGCCGGAATCCGGCGGCGGCGCAGCGCTCTTCGAGGATGCGGCGCAGGCCGAACTCGGGGTGCATCGTGATGAAGTCCGCGTCGGCGGCCTCGGACAGGTGCACGGACGGGCGCTCCGCCAGCGGGTGGCCGGCCGGCACGGCCAGCGCCAGGCGCTGCACCGCGAGCAGTCCGAAGGCGACGGCGCTGGTGGCGGGCCGCGGCGAGACGATCGCGAGGTCGGCCTCGTCGGCGAGCACCCGCTCGGTGACCGTCCCGGCGGCGAACTGCGACAGCTCGAAGGTCACCCGCGGCTCCAGCTCCCGGAAGCCGGAGACGAGCCGCGGCACCAGTGCCACGCCGAAGGAGTGCAGGAAGGAGAGCCGGATCGTGCCCTGCGAGGGGCTGCGGAGGTCGGCGATCTGGGCCCGCGCCGCCTCCAGCTCGGCGTGCGCGCGGCGCGCGTGGTCGAGGTAGATCTCGCCGCTCGCGTTGAGGACGAGGCGCCCGTGCCGCCGGTCGAACAGGGGCGCCCCGATGTCCGCCTCCAGGCGCGCCAGGGTGCGTGAGAGCGTGGGCTGGGTGATCCGCAGCGCCGCCGCGGCGTCGGTCATGTGCTGGGTCTCGGCGAGTGTGATGAACCGCGCGAGGTCGTCCGACGCGCTCGAAACAGGCCTACCAGCTGGGGTCATGCGTTCTTTCTATCAGGATCTACATATCCATGCATTTCACACATCGGAACCGCGGGGGCAGGGTGAGCCCCATGACCGCCACCGTCGAGACCGCCGAGACCGCGCCGCTCCGTGCCGGGACCCCCGCGTACCGTCGGACCACCCTGGCGCTGTTCGTGGCGGGCCTGACGACCTTCGGCTCGATGTACTCGACCCAGGCCGTGCTGCCCGAGCTGACGAGGGTCTTCGGTTCGGCGCCGGCCGTCTCCGCGCTCGCGGTCTCCGTCACCACCGGGCTGCTCGCGCTCGCGATCATCCCCGTCAGCGCGCTGTCCGAGCGCTTCGGCCGGACCCGCGTGATGACGGTGTCGGCCGTCGCGGCCGTAATACTGGGCCTCCTGATCCCGCTCGCCCCGACGCTCCCGATGCTGCTGGGACTCCGTGCGCTGCAGGGGATCGCACTCGCCGGCGTGCCCGCCGTCGCCATGGCCTACTTGGCCGAGGAGGTGGACGGGCGCGACCTCGGCGGGGCGATGGGCCGCTACGTCGCGGGCACGACGATCGGCGGGCTGCTCGGACGCGTCGTCACGGCGGTGGGGCTCGACGTCATGGCCTGGCGCGGCGCCATGGAGCTCTTCGCCGTCGCCGCGGCGGTGCTCACGGTGGTGATGATCCGCACCCTGCCGGCGTCGCGGTTCCACGTGCCGAAGCCGGTCTCGGTGGGAACGACGGTGCGCGGCATGCTCGGCCACCTCCGCCGGCCGGAGCTCGCGACGCTGTTCGTGCTCGCCTTCCTGCTGATGGGCGGCTTCGTCAGCGTCTACAACTTCCTCGGATTCCGGCTCCTGGCCGCGCCCTTCGCATTCGCGCCCGGCGTCGTCGGGCTGGTCTTCCTCATCTACCTCGCTGGCACCGTCTCCTCGGGTGCGGCGGGCCGGCTCGCGGACCGGATCGGCCGCCGCCGGGTGCTCCTGACCTCGATCGCGACGATGGGCGCGGGTCTGGTGCTCACGCTGCCGGATTCGACGCCCGCCGTGCTCGCGGGGATGGTCGTCTTCACCGCCGGCTTCTTCGCGGCGCACAGCGTCGCGAGCGGCTGGGTCGGGCTGCTCGCGACGGAGCATCGCGCGGAGGCCTCGTCGGGGTATCTGTTCTGCTACTACGCGGGCTCGTCGGTCGTCGGCGCGGCGGCGGGGCTGGCCTTCGCCGCCGCCGGCTGGGCGGGCATCGCCGCCGCGGTCGGGGTGGGCATCGCCGCGGCGTTCGTCCTGGTCGTCGCGGTCCTTCCCGGTTCGGCCAGCGCGTCCGCGGAGCGCTGAGTAGCGTCGATGCCATGCGCATCGGAGTCCAACTTCAGCCCCAGCACTTCACCGAGTACCAGCAGCTCCGCGACGCCGTCGCCAAGCTCGAGGACCTGGGAGTCGACGTCGTCTACAACTGGGACCACTTCTTCCCGCTCTCCGGCGACCCCGACGGCACGCACCTCGAGTGCTGGACGATGCTCGCCGCCTGGGCGGAGCAGACCTCGCGGATCGAGATCGGCGCGCTGGTCACCTGCAACAGCTACCGCAACCCCGACCTGCTCGCCGACATGGCGCGCACCGTCGACCACATCTCGAAGGGGCGTCTGATCCTGGGCATCGGCTCCGGCTGGTTCCAGCGCGACTACGACGAGTACGGCTACGAGTTCGGCACCGCCGGTTCGCGCCTTGACGACCTCGGCGCCGCGCTGCCGCGGATCACCGAGCGGTGGGCCAAGCTCAATCCCGCTCCGACGCGCGACATCCCGATCCTCATCGGCGGCGGCGGCGAGAAGAAGACGCTGCCGCTGGTGGCGCAGTACGCGTCGGTGTGGCACTACTTCGTGGACCTGGAGACGTACCGGCACAAGTCGGCCGTGCTCGCCGAGGCGTGCGCGAAGATCGGCCGCGACCCGAAGGAGATCGCGCACAACATCGCCATCCCGCGCGGCACGGGCCCCGACGAGGCCCTCGCCTTCGCCGACCAGCTCGTCGCCGAGGGGGCCACGCAGTTCACCGCCGAGCTCTCCGCGCCCGGCTTCGACTACACCATCATCGAAGCCCTGCTGCGCTGGCGGGACTCGCAGTAGGCGAGGCCTCCGCTCCCGGCGGTCCCGGGACGTGCGGCCGGACGAAGGTCCCTGGTGGCGCGCCGCCGGACGGGGTGAGGTTGGGACGGCGGGCACCCGCCCGCCCCGACCCCAGGAGCGAGTCATGGAACGTTTCACCGCCGGCACCACCGTCCTCGATCGTGCGGAGGCGATCGAGCTGCTGCGCCGCAAGGACGTCGGGCGCATCGTGATCGCGCTCGGGGGAGATGCCGAGATCTTCCCCGTGAATTACGTGCTCGGCGAGGGCTGCAACGTCCTGTTCCGGACCGGGCCGGGCAGCAAGCTCGCTTCGGCCGTCGTGGCGCGCGAGGTGGCCTTCGAGGTGGACGAGGTCGGCGGGGACCAGGCCTGGAGCGTCATCGTGCGCGGGCCCGCACGCGTGCGCATGGACTCGTCGGCCCTGTCCGTCACGGACGCGCTCTCCTTGCGTCCCTTCATCGACGACGGCAAGTACGAGGTCGTGGAGGTCCTGGCGGAACGGGTCAGCGCCCGCGGCTTCGGCCGCACCTGGTCCTGAGCCGCCGGGACATCGGTCGGGACGTCCGCCACTGCCGCGGGGGGCTCCCGCGGCCGACGATCGATCCATGGACGGTGGAACCGAGACGACCGCCACGGACGTGGCACCCGAGCGGCGGCTTCGCGCCGTGCGCCCCGAACCCGCGCGCGGCAGGCCCGCCGGCGGCTGGATCCGCGACGTCGTCGTCACCACGGATCACAAGACGATCGGCGTCATGTACATCGTCACCTCGATGCTGTTCTTCTTCGTGGGCGGCCTCATGGCCCTGGTCATGCGGGGCGAGCTCGCGGAGCCCGGCCTGCAGTTCCTCTCCACGGAGCAGTTCAATCAGCTGTTCACCATGCACGGCACCGTGATGCTGCTGCTCTACGCGACCCCGATCGCGTTCGGCTTCGCCAACTACCTCGTGCCCCTGCAGATCGGCGCGCCCGATGTCGCGTTCCCCCGGCTCAACGCCGTCGGCTACTGGTTGTACCTGTTCGGCGGCCTCACCGCGTCCGCGGGCTTCATGGTCCCCGGCGGCGCGGCCGACTTCGGTTGGACCGCGTACACCCCGCTCTCCGATGCCGCGCACAGCCCGGGCGTCGGCGGCGACCTGTGGTTGATGGGGCTCACGGTCGGTGGGCTCGGGACGATCCTCGCGTCGGTGAACATGGTCACGACAGTCCTCTGTCTGCGGGCGCCCGGGATGACGATGTTCCGGATGCCGATCTTCACGTGGAACATGTTCGTGGTGAGCGTGCTCGCGCTGATGGTCTTCCCGTTGTTGGCGTCCGCACTGGTCGGGCTGGAGGTGGACCGGCAGTTCGGTGCCCACCTCTTCGACCCCGCGAACGGCGGAGCGGTCCTGTGGCAGCACCTGTTCTGGTTCTTCGGTCACCCGGAGGTGTACGTGCTGGCCCTGCCGTTCTTCGGCATCGTCTCCGAGATCTTCCCGGTGTTCACCCGCAAGCCGATCTTCGGCTACAGCGGCCTCGTGATGGCGACACTCGCGATCGCGGCGATCTCGATGGCGGTGTGGGCGCACCACATGTACGCCACCGGCGCGGTATTGCTGCCCTTCTTCAGCTTCATGACGTTCCTGATCGCGGTGCCGACGGGCGTGAAGTTCTTCAACTGGATCGGCACGATGTGGAAGGGGAACATGACCTTCGAGTCGCCGATGCTGTTCTCGATCGGCTTCCTCGTGACCTTCCTCTTCGGCGGCCTCACCGGCGTGCTCCTCGCCTCCCCGCCGCTCGACTTCCACGTCTCAGACACCTACTTCGTGGTCGCCCACTTCCACTACACGCTGTTCGGCACCATCGTCTTCGCGGCGTTCGCGGGCATCTACTTCTGGTTCCCCAAGGCCACCGGACGCCTGCTGAACGAGCGACTGGCCCGCTGGCACTTCTGGCTCACCTTCATCGGCTTCCACACCACCTTCCTGGTCCAGCACTGGCTGGGCGCCGAGGGCATGCCGCGCCGCTACGCCGACTACCTCGACACGGACGGCTTCACCACGCTGAACCAGATCTCGACGGTCGGCGCGTTCATCCTGGGCGCCTCGGTCCTGCCCTTCGTGTGGAACGTCTTCACGAGCTACCGCTACGGCGAGGTCGTCACGGTCGACGACCCGTGGGGCTTCGGCAACAGCCTCGAGTGGGCCACCAGCTGCCCGCCGCCGCGGCACAACTTCACCGAGCTGCCGCGCATCCGCTCCGAGCGCCCCGCGTTCGAGCTGCACTACCCGCACATGGTCGAGCGAATGCGGGCGGAGAAGCACACCGCGCGCTAGCGAGCCGGGGAGAGCGTCACGACGCCGCTCCATGGTGCGTCGCCAGGGGCGCGCGGGTCCGGTTGCGGTCCCGCGGCCAGACGGTGCGCCTCCGGCGAGTCCAGGCGTCCTAGCTCCACCGCGGCGACGAACAACGAGTCGATCCGGTCGGCCGCCCAGCCTCGGTCCTCGAAGTGAGCGACTCCGTCCGCGAGGAGGAAGCGCCACGGCGCGTGCCGCAGGATGCCCCGGTTCCTTTCCGCCATCACCGATCCCACACCCGCAGAGCCGAGATCGAGGCACCAGTGGTCCACGGGTGCGGCGAGCAGGGCGTCGGCGAGGGTGTCGGCATCGTCGGGGGAGAGGTACATGACCAGCCCCTCGGACAGGACCAGGATCCGACGGCCGGCGAGCCCGGCCAGGAGGTCCGCGAGGCCGTCGCAGGCCAGGTCCAGCGGCACCCGGCGCAGCCGGCATCGCGGCATCTCCGCCGCGAGGATCGCGGCCTTGTGGTCGAGGATCGCGGGGAGGTCGACCTCGAGCCACTCGAGGTCGGCGGGCAGGTCGAGGCGGTACGGCCGTGCGTCGAGGCCCGCGCCCAGGTTGACGACGGTGTCGCAGCCGTCGGCGATCGACGCGGCCACCGCCTCGTCGACCAGCACCGTCCGGGCGGTGAGGTACCAGCCGTCGCCGCCGCCCGCGGCCGGGGCGGCGCCCTCCGCGATCGCCGCGCCCTCGGCGCCCGCGAGCCGCGCGGCGAACGGGTCGTGGAACAGCGCGTCGGGGCGCGCCGATTCGATGGCCCGGTGGTGCGCGACCCAGCGCGCGGTGTCGTCGACGGTGCCGATCAGGTCGTCCATGTCGTCTCCCTCTATAAAAGTAGAGTGCTCTATTGTTATAGAGGATCGAGTGGATGGAGGGCAACCGTGGACGAGCGGCGGACCGCGATCGGTGAGGCGGCGCTGGACCTCGCGGCAGAGGGCGGCAACCGGGCGGTGACGCACGGCGCCGTCGACAAGCGGCTGGGGCTGCCGAAGGGATCGACGTCGTACTACTGCCGCACCCGCTCCGATCTGCTGCGCACCGCGATCGAGCATCTCCGGCAGCGGTCGCGGGCGGCCTTCGACGCCGACGTGCCGCGCACCGTCGACCGGGACACCGCGGCGGACGTGACGGCGCGCCAGCTGCACCACCTGCTCACGGACCGTCGGCGCGATTCGCTCGCCCGCTACGCGCTGGCACCGGACGCGCAGGCCGAGGGGCTCGAGGCGGACCTCGCCACCTGCCTGTTCTCGGTGCCGCTCGCGACGGGCCTGTTCGCGGCGCTCGGCACCGTCGACCCCGACCGGGCGGCGGCCGACTTGGTCAGCCTGCTCGAGGGCCTGCTCTTCGACCGGCTGTACGGCGCCCGGTCGCTGGGGCCCGCGAAGGCCGAGGCCGAGAGCCTCGCGGACCTGCGTGGGCCGATCCGGCGGGCGTTAAACTACGGCGCATGACCTACGGCACCCTGATCCTGCTCCGTCACGGCGAGAGCGAGTGGAACGCGTCCAACCAGTTCACCGGCTGGGTCGACGTGGCGCTGACCGAGAAGGGGCGCGGCGAGGCCGCCCGCGGCGGCGAGCTGCTCAAGGAGGCCGGCCTGCTGCCCGACATCCTCTACACCTCGCTGCTGCGTCGCGCGATCACCACCGCGAACATCGCGCTGAACGCGGCCGACCGGCACTGGATCCCCGTGGTCCGCGACTGGCGCCTCAACGAGCGGCACTACGGCGCGCTGCAGGGCCTGAACAAGGCCGAGACCAAGGACAAGTACGGCGACGAGCAGTTCATGCTGTGGCGCCGCAGCTACGACACCCCGCCGCCCGCGATCGACGCGGACGACCAGTACAGCCAGACCGCCGACCCGCGGTACGCGCACCTGCCGCAGGTGCCGCTCACCGAGTGCCTGCTCGACGTGGTCAAGCGCTTCATCCCCTACTACCAGGCCGTCATCGAGCCGCAGGTCGCCGAGGGGAAGACGGTGCTCGTGGCCGCGCACGGCAACTCGCTGCGCGCGCTGGTCAAGCACCTCGACGGGATCTCCGACGCCGATATCGCGGCGCTGAACATCCCCACCGGCATCCCGCTGACCTACTCGTTCAACGAGGACGGCTCCGTCGCCAACCCGGGCGGCACCTACCTGGACCCCGAGGCCGCCGCCGCGGGCGCCGCCGCGGTCGCCAACCAGGGCGCCAAGTAGTCCCACGATCGACGACGGGGGCGGTACCGAGCGAATCGGTACCGCCCCCTAAGTTTCTCCTCAGGCTCCGGGGCCGCGAAGGGGATAGGTTGGATCACATGGCTGACGTGACTGTGACCCATTCCCCGGAACAGGAGCGCTACGTGCTCACCGTCGACGGCGAGCAGGCGGGCTACCTCGACTACGTGGACGAGGTGGACGTGCGCCTGCTCACCCACACCGTGGTCGACGCCGAGTACGGCGGCAACGGCTATGCGGCGGTGCTCACCAAAGCTGCGCTCGACGACGTCGTCGCCTCGGCCAAGAGGGCCCGCGCGGTGTGCTCCTACGTCGCGAACTACGTGACGAAGCACCCCGAGTACGCCTCCGTTGTCGAGGTGGCCGCCGACCGGTAACCCGTTGTTCACCAGTCGTTCCCGATGTGAAGAATCGCCGGAGAACCTGGGTACACTGACCGCGTGACTGTGGCCCTCTGTGTGGTGTCCGCCCTGGCGGGCGCCCTCATCGGATGGCTCGCGCGGCGCGTCCGGCAGCGGGTGGTCACCGCCGAACCCGTCGGTCCGACCCGCATGACGGTCGCGGAGTTGCAGCGCGCGGTGCTCCGCGAGTCGCCCACCGGCCTGCTGGTCGTCGATCGCTTCCGCGACGTCATCGCCTGCAATCCGCGCGCCGAGGAGTTCTCCCTCGTCCGCGAGCAGCTCCTCGACGATCGCGTGTGGCAGGCCGCCTCCCTGGTGCTCGAGACGGGGGCGCCGCGCACCGTCGAACTGACGGTGTCCCGCCGGTCCGACCGGGCGAGCATCGCGGTGCGCTGCCGGGTGGACCTCATCGTCGGGACCGAACCCGACGAGCGGTACGCCGTCGTCTACGCCGACGACGACACCGAGAACCAGCGCATGGAGGCAACCCGCCGCGACTTCGTGGCGAACGTCTCGCACGAGCTCAAGACCCCCGTCGGCGCGATCGGCCTGCTCGCCGAGGCGCTGCTCGAATCCGACGACGACCCGGAGGCGGTGCGGCACTTCGGCTCCCGCGTGCTCGTCGAGTCCACCCGCATGGGCAACATGGTCAACGAGCTGATCGCGCTCTCCCGCCTGCAGGGCGCGGAGAAGTTGCCCGACCTCGGCAGCGTGGAGGTCGACGACGTGGTCGGTGAGGCCGTGGCCCGCGCCCAGGTCTCCGCGGAGGCCAACAACATCTCGCTCATCGTCGACGAGCCCTCCGGCCTGGAGATCCGCGGCGACGACACCCTGCTGCTGACGGCGCTGTCGAACCTCATCTCCAACGCGATCGCCTACTCGCCGCAGAACACCCAGGTCTCGATCAGCCGCCGCCTGCGGCCCGCCGCCGGGCCCGACGGTGCCGCGTCGGTCGAGATCGCGGTCACCGACCGGGGCATCGGCATCGCCCCCGAAGACCAGGAGCGCGTCTTCGAGCGCTTCTTCCGCGTCGACAAGGCGCGGTCCCGGATGACGGGCGGGACCGGACTCGGTCTCGCGATCGTCAAACACGTCGCCGCGAACCACGGCGGCACCATTAGGCTCTGGAGCAAACCGGGCATGGGTTCGACCTTCACGCTGGTGCTGCCGGCGTCGGTCGAGTCCGGGCCGGACCCTGCAGAGCGCGATGACCACAGTGAGGATGTACTGCGGTGACACACGTACTGATCGTCGAGGACGAGGAATCGCTGGCCGACCCTCTCGCGTTCCTGCTCCGCAAGGAGGGGTTCGAGACCACCGTCGTGGGCGACGGGGTCGAGGCACTGCGGCACTTCGACTCCGCGGGCGCCGACATCGTCCTGCTCGACCTGATGCTGCCCGGCATGAGCGGCACCGACGTGTGCAAGCAGCTGCGCGCCCGCTCGTCCGTGCCGGTCATCATGGTGACCGCGCGCGACAGCGAGATCGACAAGGTCGTGGGCCTGGAGCTGGGCGCCGACGACTACGTCACCAAGCCCTACTCCGCACGGGAGCTCATCGCCCGCATCCGCGCGGTGCTGCGCCGCGGCGCCGACACCGCCGCCGCGGACGGCCTCGACGACGGGGTGCTCGAGGGCGGTCCCGTCCGGATGGACGTCGAGCGGCACGTCGTGACCGTCGGGGGAGACGCGGTGACCCTGCCGCTCAAGGAGTTCGACCTGCTCGAGTACCTGCTGCGCAACAGCGGCCGCGTGCTCACTCGCGGGCAGCTCATCGACCGCGTCTGGGGCGCGGACTACGTGGGCGACACCAAGACGCTCGACGTGCACGTCAAGCGCCTGCGCAGCAAGATCGAGGCGGACCCGGCCAACCCGAAGCACCTGGTCACCGTCCGGGGCCTCGGCTACAAGCTCGAGCCCTAGCCCCGGCATCACCGTCGCGTTCCGCGACGGTCCTTCGATTCACTGGTAATACCACTTGACCACCGGACCGGGTGGCGCTACGGTTCCGGCATGGAACTGAGCCCGGTCACGAAGCGGTCCGCCGCCGACGAGGTGCACGAGCAGCTGCTGAACCAGCTGGTCAGTGGTGCCGCGCCGGTCGGCTCGCGGCTGCCCAGCGAGCGCAAGCTCGCGGAGGTCCTCGGCGTCTCTCGCCCCGTCGTCCGCGAGGCCATCGCCCGCCTCGCCACGTCGGGCCACGTCGAGGTCCGGCAGGGCGACGGTGCCGTCGTCAACGACATCACCCGCACGGGCGGGCTGGACCTGCTGCCGCACCTGCTCGTCGCCGCGCCCGACGGTGCCGTCGTCGACCCGTCCGTGGTCCGCAGCGTCCTCGAGGTCCGCGAGTACCTCGGGCCGTGGATCGCCGAGAAGGCGGCCGCCCGCTCGGCCGACGCGCTTGCCGGCCCGCTGACCGCGGCGCTCGCCGCGATCGAGGGCGCCGGCTCCGGCGCGGAGCAGCAGGCCGCAGCCCTCGCCTATTGGGAGCACCTCGTGCGGGGTGCCGACTCGATCGCGATGACCCTCATCTTCAACGGCATGCGGCGCGTCTACGAGCCGCTGCTCGGCGTGCTCGCCGACGCCGTCGCGGCCGCGGAGCCCGCGGATCTTTACCGCGCGCTCACCGCCGCCGTCCTCGACGGCGACGCCACCGCCGCCCGCACGGCCGCGCTGGCCGTCCTCGGCGGCGCCACTGGCGTGCTCGGTGGATTCCTCGACCGGATGGAGCAGTCATGACCACGACCGATCGCGCGGCCCGCCGCGGATTCTCACTCGGCGACGCCGGCCGCGAGTTCCTGCGCCATCCCACGCCGTGGATGATCCTGGCCTTCCTGGCCGGCACCGTCGCAGCGCGCATCGCCGTCGGCGGGGGAGGGCTCGCCGACCTGTGGGCGCCGCTCGTCTTCGCGGCCCTGTTCCCGTTCCTGGAGTGGGTGATCCACGTCTTCGTGCTGCACTGGCGGCCGCGCACCGTCGGGCCGATCACGGTGGACACGCTGCTCGCGCGCGACCATCGCCGGCACCACGCCGCGCCCCGCGACGTGGATCTCGTGTTCATCCCCACCCGCGCGCTGCCCTGGGTGATCGTCGGCCTGGGTGTCGCCGCGCCGCTCGGCGTGGGCGCCCTGATCGGCGCCCCGGTGCACGCGACGCTCACCTTCATGCTGGTCGAGGCGGTCTTCCTGCTCGGCTACGAGTGGACCCACTACCTCGTCCACACCGACTACAAGCCGCGCGGCCGCGCCTACAAGGCGGTCTGGCGCAGTCACCGTCTGCACCACTTCAAGAACGAGCACTACTGGTTCTCGGTCACCACCGCGGGCACCTCCGACCGGGTGCTGGGCACCTATCCGGACCCCGGCACCGTCGACACCAGCCCGACCGCCAAGAACCTGCACGGCCTGGACGAGATCGCCTAGAGCTCCACGTACTTCATGTCGAAGTTCTGCCGCTCCGTCGCCGCGGCGGTGGCGGGGTGCACGGCGACCAGCTTGCCCTGGCGCGCCTCGCACTCGCGGGCCAGCGCGGCGTACGCCTCCTCGCCCAGTAGCTCGGTCAGTTCGGGGGCGTAGCTCTGCCACACCTGCTGCGCGCCGACGTGCGCCTCGGGGGAGCCGGAGCAGTACCACTGCAGGTCGAGTCCGCCTGCGCCCCAACCCCGTCGGTCGTACTCGCCGATCGTCGTGCGCAGGATCTGCTCGCCGTCGGGCCGCTCGACCCACTCCTGGGTGCGCCGGACCGGCAGCTGCCAGCAGACGTCGGGCTTGACGGTGAGCGGCTCCACCCCGGTCCGCAGGGCCATCGCGTGCAGGGCGCAGCCTTCGCCGCCGGGGAAGCCCGGCCGGTTGAGGAAGATGCACGCGCCCTCGTACCGGCGCGTGCGCAGCGCGGGCTCGTCGTCGAGGTCGTCCTCCTCGAGGTAGCCCTTCTTGCCCAATCCCTTGCTGCGGAACTGCCAGTCGTCGTCCGTCAGCTTCGCGACGGCCTTCTTCAGGCGCTTCTTGTCGTCGTTGTCGGAGAGGAAGGCCCCGTGGCTGCAGCAGCCGTCCGTCTCCCGGCCCGGCTCGATCCCGTGGCACGACTCGGTGCCGAAGACGCACGTCCAGTGGGAGAGCAGCCAGGTCAGATCCGCCGCGATCAGATGGCTCGGGTCCGCGGGGTCGGTGAACTCCAGCCACTCGCGCGGGAAGTCCAGGGGGACTTCCGGGACGGGACGCCGCAGGCCGGGCATCGGAAGGTCGGTCACAGGGGCCACCGTAGTCGGGTCTAGATTGACGGGGTGAGATTGGGAGTCCTCGACATCGGGTCCAATACGGTGCACCTGCTCGTGGTCGACGCCCACTGGGGCGCGCACCCGACGCCGATGAGCTCGACCAAGGCCACGTTGCGGCTCGCCGAGAAGATCGAGCCGAGCGGCCGGCTCAGCCAGGCCGGCGAGGATGCGCTCGTCGCATCCGTCGAGGAGTTCACGAAGATCGCGCGCAGCTCCGGCTGCTCCGAGGTGATGGCCTTCGCGACCTCCGCGGTCCGCGACGCCAGCAACACCGACACCGTCCTCGCGCACGTCAAGCAGGCCACGGGCGTCGACGTCGAGGTGCTCTCCGGCGCCGACGAGTCCCGCCTCACCGCGCTGGCGGTGCGCCGCTGGTACGGCTGGAGCGTGGGTCGCGTGCTCAACATCGACATCGGCGGCGGCTCGCTCGAGATGAGCAACGGCGTCGACGAGGAGCCGGACGTCGCGCTCTCGCTGCCGCTGGGCGCGGGCAGGATCACCCGCGAGTGGCTGCCCGACGATCCGCCCGGGCGTCGCCGCGTCGCCATGCTCCGCGACTGGCTCGACGCCGAGATCGCCCCCGCCGCCGCGCGACTGCAGGCCGTCGGCACGCCCGACCTGGTGGCGGGCACGTCGAAGACGATGCGCACCCTCGCCCGCCTGACGGGTGCGGCGCCCTCCTCCGCCGGGCCGCGCGTCAAGCGCACGCTCACGGCGCGCGGGCTGAGCCAGCTGATCGCCTTCATCAGCCGGATGACGGAGTCCGACCGCCGCGAGCTGGACGGGCTGAGCTCCGACCGCGCGGGCCAGATCGTGGCCGGCGCGCTGGTCGCCGAGGCCGCGATGCGGGCGATGAAGGTCGAGGAGCTCGACATCTGCCCGTGGGCGCTGCGCGAGGGCGTGATCCTGCGCTATCTGGACACCCAGGCGGGCTTCACCCCGGAGAGCAGCGGTAAAGCCCATTAAAGGCGCGAAGTAACATAACGGACCGCCGCGTGTGCCGCCACGGTTGCGCGACGGTGTACAAGTAGAATCTTCTGAGACCACACAGGGCGTGAGTGGCGGGTGTGAACTTTCCGGCACGCGCGGGGCCCACGAGGCCGACGAGCCACAGGACGGTGACGTGCATGAGCGAGGAGCGAAGGATTTCGCTGGCGGAGCTGCTCGCCAGGGAGGGCGGCACTCCACCCGCACCCGCGGGCGGACGCCGCCGACGCCACCGCGGCGGCGAGAACTCGATCACCGTCGCCGAGCTGACCGGTGAGATCCCCGTCATCCGCGACGACCAGCCCGCCCCGGGCACCGAGGCGCCGGCCGAGCAGCCCGAGGTGTCGGCCGTGCCCGAGGCACCCGCCGCGCAGGCGGTTCAGCCCGCACCGGCCGCTCCTGCGCAGCAGGCCGCGTACGAGCCCGAGGTCGTGACGCCCGAGGTCGTCGAGCCCGAGCCCGCCGCGCCCGAGCCGGCCGCCCAGGCCGCCCCGGCGGAGCAGGCCGACCAGGCCGCCCCGGCGGAGCAGGCCGACCAGGACGACGATGAGCCGATCACCTCCTCCTTCCTCGCCGCCGCCGTGGCTGCCCCCGGCCCCGTCGAAACTCCTGCACCGCAGGAGAGCGCGCCGCAGGAGCCCGAGGCGCCGGCGGTGGACGAGACGCCTGCGCAGCCCGAGGGCCGGCGCGGTGGGCTGCTCCGCTGGGGCCGTGGCTCCCGGGCGGCCGAGGCGCCGCAGGAGCCCGTGCAGGAGCCCGCCGCCGAGCCTGTGGCCGAGCAGGCCGCGGAACCCGCTGCCGCGCTGGCCGACGGTGCGCCGGCTGCCGATGCCGCGCCGGCCGACGCCCCGCAGGCCGACGCCCCCCGGGCGGAGGACGGCCGCGACTACGCGTGGTCGCGCTGGGATCAGGCCGAGGCCCCGATCATGGCGACCGCCGACTTCAACACCGCGCAGGTCCGCGAGCGCCAGTCCCGGTTCGCCGAGGTCGAGGCCGACGACACCGTCGACGTGAAGCCCGTCGCCGTGCCGACCCCGGACGTGGACCTGGATGCGCCCGTCGCGCCCGACACCGCGGCGCTCAGCGCTCAGCAGATCGACGACGCGCGCGCCGAGGAGACCCCGGACTTCCTCGCGAAGCCGGGCGACGAGGACGCGGACGCCGACGAGAAGGACGCCGCGACGGGCAAGGGCCGCGGTTGGGCCGCGCTCGCCGCCGAGGTGGTGCTCGGCCTCGCGGCCGGCGCCGGCCTGTTCTATGGCTTCTTCAAGCTGTGGAACTGGGGCGGCGGCTGGCCCACCATCGCGCTGACCGTCGTGCTCGCGTTCATCGTGATCATCGGCATCGTGACCTTCACGCACTACCTGCGCAAGACCACCGATTACCTCACCCTGGGGCTCGCCCTGTTCGTGGGCCTGGTGATCACCTTCGGCCCGCTGCTGATGGCGCTCGGCTCCAACTGAGTACGCTCGGCGACGTGAGCGGGATACCGGTCGGACTGTCGACGGCCTCGGTCTATCCCGAGAAGCTCGAGGACGCCTTCCGGTACGCCGCCGAGACGGGCTACGACGGTGTCGAGCTCATGGTGTGGCACGAGGGCGCCAGCCAGGACATCGCCAACGTCGCCGGGCTGTCCATGCGTTACGACGTGCCCGTGCTGTCGGTCCACGCGCCCTGCCTGCTCATCAGCCAGCGCGTGTGGGGCCCCGATCCGATGGCGAAGCTCGGCCGCGCGGTGACGGCCGCGGAGGACCTGGGTGCGAGCACCGTCGTCGTGCATCCGCCGTTCCGGTGGCAGCGGCGCTACGCCGAGAACTTCGTCGACCTCGTCAGCGAGCTCGAGGACGACAGCGACGTGGCCGTCGCGGTGGAGAACATGTTCCCGATGCGGCTCGACGCCTTCTTCGGGCGCCGCGGCGAATCCGTCGAGCGCCTCAAGCGCCGCGGTCACCCCGGCACCGCGGTCTCGGCCTTCGCCCCGTCGATCGACCCGACGGACGTCGGCTACGCGAACTACACCCTGGACCTCTCGCACACCGCCACCGCGGGCGTCGACGCCCTCGAGCTGATGGACCGGATGGGCGACGGGCTGCGGCACCTGCACCTCACCGACGGCCTCGGCGCGGCCGTCGACGAGCACCTCGTGCCCGGTCACGGCACCCAGCCGGCCGCCGAGGTGTGCCGCCGGCTCGCCGCGTCCGGCTTCGACGGGCACGTGATCCTCGAGATCGCGACGGGCTCGGCGAAGACCCCCGAGGAGCGCCGTGCGATGCTCACGGAGGCGCTGGAATTCGCGCGGGAGCACCTGCGCGCCGATCCGGCAGCCTGACGTCGGGTACCCGCACGGGTACCCCGGTAAGGAGAGCGCACAGATGGCTTTGTTCGCGGACCTCGTCTCCGTCGCGAAGGCCCCCGGCGGGTACACCGCCGACATCGATCCCACCTGGTCGGTGGGCAACAAGGTGCACGGCGGGGCGCTGCTCGCCGTCATCGCCTCGGCGGCGCAGGCCGCCTACCTCGACGACGGGGGAGACCCCGAGGTCACGCCCGTGGTGATCTCCGCCGAGTACCTCGGCGCGCCCGACCCGGGGCACGTCGAGCTGCGGACCGACGTGCGCAAGCGCGGCCGCACCACCTCGTTCGTGAACGTCGAGGCCGTCCAGGGTGACCGCGTCTACGTGCAGGCGGCCGTGACCCTCGCGCAGCGCGACGAGGGCGACGAGCGCTACGCCGAGCCCCTCCCGATCGACGCGATGCCGCCGACCCCGCCCGCCCACGCGCTGGCCTGGGACCCCGAGCACCCCGCCGCCAAGATCTTCAAGGTCGGCCGCGTCGCCGAGGTGCACTACGACGCCTCGACCCTGCCGGTGATCGAGGGCCGCACCGGCCCCGCCGAGACCCGCGGCTGGGTGCGGCTGCGCGAGGAACCCCTCTCGGGCCTGTTCGCGCTGCTCGCCACCGACATCTCGCTGCCCGTGGTCGCCAACCTCGGCGGCATCGGCTGGGCGCCCACCATCACGCTGACCGCGTCCGTCCGGCGCGAGCCCGTGAACGGCTGGCTGCGGTTCCGGGCGTCCGCGCCCGTCGTCGGGCAGCGGTGGTTCGAGGAGGACCACGTGCTGGTCGACGAGTCCGGGCACGTCGTCGCGACGTCCCGCCAGCTGGCGATGATGCCCCGCGGTCCCCGGACCCCCGAGCCCGAGAAGAACTGACGTCCCGGAAGAGGAGAACTGACATGGATGGTCGTATCGCGCTGATCGGCGGCGGGCGGATCGGCGAGGCCCTGCTGGGTGGCCTCATCGCCGCCGGGCACGCGCCCGCGGCACTCACGGTCGCCGAGCCCCACGCGGGCCGCGGCGGCGAGCTCACCGAGCGCTACGGGGTGTCGACGGTGACCACCGTCGCAGAGGCGGTCGACGGGGCGGACCTCGTGGTGATCGCCGTCAAGCCCGACGTGGTGACCGCGATCCTGCCCGACGTGGCCTCCGCGCTGCGCCCCGGCGCCGTCGTGGCCTCGGTGGCCGCGGGCGTCCCGACGACCGTCTACGAGGCGGCTCTTCCCGCCGGGACCCCCGTCGTGCGGGTCATGCCCAACACGGCGATGCTCGTCGGCAGGTCGATGAGCGGGATCTCCGGCGGCCGCGAGGCGACGGAGGCGCACGTGACGCTGGTGCGCGAGGTCATGGAGGCGGTGGGGAAGACCCTCGTCGTGCCCGAGGCGAAGCTCGACGCGCTCACCGCGCTGTCCGGCTCCGGACCCGCGTACGCCTTCCTCGTGGCGGAGGCGATGATCGACGCGGGCGTGGATCTGGGGCTCACCCGGGACCAGGCGACGACCCTCGCGACGCACACGATCGCGGGCGCGGGTGCACTAATGGTTGAGACTTCCACGTCGCCCGTCGAGCTCCGGGCGGCGGTGACTTCTCCGGGCGGTACGACGGCCGCCGCGATCCGCGAGCTGGAGAAAAATGGCCTCCGACCTGCGTTTTACGCGGCGACGCGGGCCTGCGCGGAGCGATCGGCCGAGCTCGGGCGTCTCGCCTAGAAGGTTCGGTTAGCTCACTCCCGTCGCATTATTCCCATTGGTACCGCTAAGCTGCTCGAAGCACGTGCGTGTCAGGTCCGCCGGAGGGGAAGCCGGCGGCGCGACATGTGCCGGAGGTTAGGGATTACATGGCGTCTGCAAACAAGAACACCAAGCCCGCTGAGATCGGTGCCGGAGCCCAGGCTCCCCAGGCAGCCGGCTCGTCGTTCCTGACGGTGGCCGAGGTCGCCACCCTCATGCGGGTGTCGAAGATGACGGTCTACCGCCTGGTGCACAACGGGGAGCTCCCCGCGGTGCGCGTGGGCCGGTCGTTCCGGGTCCACGAGAAGGCCGTCCACGACTACCTGCAGACCTCGTTCTTCGACGCGGGCTAAAGCCCCGTCGCAGAGTGTCGGCAGGAGCGGTGGGCACGGGCGGATTTCGCCTGGGCCGCCGCGACGGGTAAAGTAGAAGCCTGCTGCGTGGACGCGGGGGCTCACTCGTACCCGGCCGCCGCGCACCGAACATGGCAATTCGATAGAGAGACGTGAGGAACCCATGGGTTCAGTGATCAAGAAGCGCCGCAAGCGCATGTCGAAGAAGAAGCACCGCAAGCTGCTCCGCCGCACTCGGGTGCAGCGTAGGAAGCTCGGCAAGTAGGCCTTCTGGTCACACTTTCATGAGAGCCCGCCCAGGATATGGGCGGGCTTTCGTGTTTCCGGTTACCCTTCAGTAATGAGTGAGTCGGTCGTCACTGCGCCGCGCGTCGTCATGGTGACGGGCGCGTCCACGTTCGTGGGCGGCTACCTCGTGCGCCGGCTCGCGCAGCGTCCCGACATCGAGCGCGTGATCGGTGTCGACGCCGTGCCGCCGACCAAGGCGATGCACCGGCGGATGGAGCCCGCGGAGTTCATCCGCGTCGACTACCGCAGCCACATCTTCGGCAAGATCATGGCGACCAACGAGGTCGACACGGTGGTGCACTGCTCCACCTCGGTCACCGACAACCACTTCCCGTCCGGGTCCACCAAGGACGCGATCGTCTTCGGCTCCATGCGGGTCTTCGCCGCGTGCCAGAAGTCGGAGACGGTCAAGCGCGTGATCATGCGCTCGGCGACGCAGGTCTACGGCTCCCGGTCGCGCAACCCCGCGCTGATCACCGAGGACCTGGTCGGCGGCGCCGCGGCCAGCGGCCACCCGCGCGACCTGCTCGACGCCGAGGCCTACGCCCGCAGCATGGCCCGCCGCCGCACGGACATCGACCTCACGGTGCTGCGCCTCGCGCCCATCCTCGGACCCAACATCGAGACCCTGCTCGGCTCGCTCTTCGAGCGGCCCCTCGTGCCGTCGATCATCGGCCGCGACGCCCGTCTGCAGCTGCTGCATCAGGACGACGCCCTGGGCGCGCTGGAGCACGCCGTGGTGGCCGGGAAGCCGGGCACGTACAACATCGCCGGCGACGGTGCGATCTCCATGTCGCAGGCCATCCGGCTGTCCGGCCGGGTCCCGCTGCCGGTGGTCAAGCCCGCCTTCGGGCCCGCCGTCGCCGCGATCCGGGGCCGCGGCCGCGGCCACACGGACAAGGTGCAGCTCGCCTACCTCAGCTTCGGCAACGCCTTCGACACGACGCGCATGCGCAGGGAACTCGGCTTCGAGCCGCGCTTCACCACGCGGCAGGCGATGGAAGACGCCGCACGCCACGGGCGCACAGAACCTACAATCGGTGTGGATTCTTTTCTGAGCGTCGAGCAGCGGGTCGCCTCGCTGGCACGACGGTTCGCGGGAATCGACTCCGAGTACGGCACGGCTGGACGGTAGACACATGACCAACGCTTCAGGCTCACAGCACGCGAAGGTGCTGCAGCTGCCCGTGTCCATCGACACCGCTCGCACCGAGGGGCGCGAGCGCGCGCAGCAGCGGCACCCGTCCGCGCTCACCGGCACCCCGGCACCGTCGGCGCCGCGTCGCGAGGCCACGGTGCACGCCCTCAACCCCGACTACATCGCCGCCGCGCAGCCGGGCGAGCCGGGGCCGGGCTGGCGCGAGCGCGCCGCGGAATCGGTGGTCGACGGTGCCGCCTTCGTCCGCGAGCGGCTCACCGGCGACTACGACATCGATCCCTTCGGCTTCGATCCGCACCTGACCGACGCGCTCTTCCTGCCGGCGCTGCGGCCCGTCTACGACAGGTGGTTCCGCGTGGACACCACCGGCGCCGACAACCTGCCCCGCGAGGGCGGCGCCCTGCTCGTGGCGAACCACTCCGGCGTGATCCCGCTCGACGGGCTGATGTCGGCCGTCGCGGTGCACGACAACCACCCCGACCAGCGGCACCTGCGCCTGCTCGCCGCCGACCTGGCCTTCGAGTACCCGGTCATCGGCGAGGTCGCCCGCAAGATGGGCGCCACCGTCGCCTGCAACGCGGACGCCGAGGCCCTGCTCACCCGCGGCGAGCTCGTCGCCGTGTGGCCCGAGGGCTTCAAGGGCATCGGCAAGCTCTACCGCGACCGGTACAAGCTGCAGCGCTTCGGCCGCGGCGGCTTCGTGACCGCCGCGATCCGCGCGCAGGTCCCGATCATCCCGGTGTCGATCGTGGGCGCCGAGGAGACGTACCCGATGCTCGCCGACGTCAAGCCCGTCGCGCGGCTGCTGGGCCTGCCCTACGCGCCGATCACGCCGCTCTTCCCGTGGCTCGGCCCGCTGGGCATGGTGCCGCTGCCGTCGAAGTGGCACATCGAGTTCGGCGAGCCCATCGCCACGGACCGCTTCACCGAGGCCGACGCCGACGATCCCATGGTGGTCTTCGAGCTCACCGACAACGTCCGCGAGACCATCCAGCAGTCGCTCTACCGCATCCTCGCGCGCCGGAAGAACATCTTCCAGGACTTCTAGGTCCGACGGTGCCGCCCCTCCCGGCGCGGACCGCGGTCCACAGATCGATTCTGCTTCTTCATAACGTTGCAACGTTATGAAGAAGCAGGACCGATAGCGGGAGGGCGTGACGTCGCGAACGGCGACGGGAATCCCGTGCGTGAGCGAGAATGCATCGAACGGCGTGGGGGCGCCGACGGGGGTGTACATGACGGAGGACAAGCCGGTCGAGTTCCGGCATCGCGACGAGTTGCTCGCCGTGGGTGCGACGGATCGGCAGATCCGCGCGTGGCGACAGAAGAACCAGATGACTCGGGTATGGCGTGGTTCCTATCACCTGGGTGCGAGGTTGCCGCCCTGGGAGGAACTGCGGATCAGCGCGCTGGCCGCGGCGCAGCGGTCAGGGGAGTCGGTGGTGCTGAGCCATGCGGCAGCGGCTGTGGTTCTCGGAATGATGGTTCTCAATTCCGATTGGCAGACAGTCGATTTCACGTGCGATGGTGTGCGAGGTGGAACGAAGCGGGGGCGGCGCAGACTGCATGTCCGGCGACTCGACGCGGAGGACGTCGTCGTGGTCGACGGGGTGACGGTCACGTCGATCGCGCGGACGGCGCTCGATCTCGCGCTGGCGGGCGACTTCGTGCGTGCGGTGTGCGCGCTGGATGCGGCCCTGCGGATGGGCGTCACTCGGGACGAACTGCAGGCGGCGATCGGCAGGCTCGGTCGACGGCGAGGTATGGCGAATCTGCTCGCAGCGGTGGAGGAGGCGTCGCCGCTGTCGGAGTCGGTCGGCGAGTCCCGCAGTCGCGCGCTGATGCTCAAGTGGCCCGAGATCCCACGCCCCGAGTTGCAGCGGGAGTTCTTCAACGAGGCGGGTGCTCTCGAGGCGCGCGTCGATTTCCTGTGGGCGGAGCGCGTGGTCGGCGAGTTCGACGGCAAGGGGAAGCAGAAGAAGGGCTTCACGTCGGAGGAGCGGATCCAGCGCGACACTCTGCTGATGGGCCGGAAGCTGTACCCGACGCATTGGGACTGGGATGACTGCAAGGAGCCGGACCGCCTCCGGAACAAGCTGCACGATGCACTCGGGCCCTTCGGTCTGCTGCTCGACGGAGCCTCCCGCTATCGGTCCTGACTCTTCATAACGTTGCAACGCTATGAAGAAGCAGAACCGAACTGTGGACCGCGGTCCGCCCCGGTGCGGCGGTCGACGGCCAGGGGAGGCACCGTCGAACTCGAGGGATCAGTCGTCGCTGAAGTGCTTGATCAGCGCGGCGGCGCCGCCGACGGCGACGCCCACACCGATGGCGGTGGGGACGCCGATCTTGGCGGCCTTGCGGCCGGTGCGGTAGTCGCGGATCTCCCAGCCCCGCACGCGCGCGACGTCGCGCAGGTCGGAGTCGGGGTTGATGGCGACGGCGGTGCCCACCAGGGAGAGCATCGGCACGTCGTTGTGGGAGTCGCTGTAGGCGGTGCAGCGCTTGAGGTTCAGGCCCTCGCGGATCGCCAGCGACCGGACGGCGTGCGCCTTGCCCAGGCCGTGCAGGATGTCGCCGACGAGCTTGCCGGTGAACACCCCGTCCTGCGACTCCGCGACGGTGCCGAGGGCGCCGGTGAGGCCGAGCCGGTCGGCGATGGTCTGCGCCAGCTCGACGGGGGTGGCCGTCACCAGCCACACCTGCTGGCCGGCGTCGAGGTGCATCTGCGCCAGCGCGCGGGTGCCGGGCCAGATCTTGTCGGCGATGATCTCGTCGTAGATCTCCTCGCCGACGGCCTTGAGCTCTTCGGTGGAGCGGCCGGCGATGAAGGACAGCGCCTTCTCGCGCCCGGCGGCCACGTCCTCGCTGTTCTCCTTGCCCGTGAGCCGGAACTTGGCCTGCGCCCACACGGCCGAGGCCAGGTCGGAGTAGGAGAAGTAGTTGCGCGCGGCGAGGCCGCGGGCGAAGTGCACGATCGAGGCGCCCTGCACCATCGTGTTGTCGACGTCGAAGAAGGCGGCCGCGGTGAGGTCCGGCGGCACCTGGCCGTCCTCGCGGCCCTCCTTCTCGAGCAGCAGCGAATGGGCGGCGTCGGCGCTCGCCTCGCCCGCCGCGCTCTGCCGTTGTTCGTCGGCGCTGGCCTGGTCGGACAAGGGCACCTCCCCACTCGCGTGATCCCACGTGCGTGATCTCCCCTCAACCTTAGCGGCGCGCGCCGCGCTCGGGGTGGGACACTCGGCACATGTCCGTGATCACGTTGCTCACCAGGGAGGGATGCGGGATGTGCGCCCGCGCCCACGACGAGCTCACCGCGCTCGTCGTCGAACTCCGCGCCGCCGACCGCCCCGTCGACTACCGGCAACTGGACGTCGACGCGCCCGGCAACACCGAGTACCGCGGAGAGTACGGCGACATGCTGCCGGTGGTCCTGCTCGACGGCGAACAGCACAGCTACTGGGAAGCGGACATTCCGCAGCTGCGGGCGGATATCCTGGGCTGAACGACCCTCGCGGGTGACCTGCCGTCACCTGCACGGGTGAGGTGAGGCTGTGCGCGTTTTCCCATTTCAGGGGATGCGGGGTACCGTGCCTTAACGGGAAACTACGGACTGTAGTTCACCCGTCAAGATCTTCGAAGGAGCAGCGAGGGTGTCGGTTCTGCTGTTCGGCGCGTCGCACCGCAGCGCGCCGGTGTCGGTCCTCGAGAAACTGGCGATCACCGAGACCGATCGTCCCAAGGTGTTGGCGCAGCTCATGGAGTCGCCCCACATCGACGAGGTCATGGTCGTCACCACCTGCAATCGCGTCGAGATCTACGCCGTCGTCGAGGCCTTCCACCCCGCGCTGGAAGCCGTATCCGACGTCCTGAGCGCCCGCTCCGGCCTCACCATCAACGAGCTCAGCAAGCACGCCTTCGTGCGCTACTCCGAGGCCGCCGTCCAGCACCTCTTCTCCGTCGCGAGCGGCCTCGACTCGATGGTCGTCGGCGAGCAGCAGATCCTCGGCCAGATCCGCGGCGCGTACGCCGCCTCCGACGAGCACCAGGTCGCCGGCCGCGTGGTCCACGACCTCGCGCAGCGCGCCCTGCACGTCGGCAAGCGCGTGCACACCGACACCGGCATCGACAAGGCCGGCGCTTCCGTCGTCTCCGTCGCCCTCGACCGCGCGCAGGCCATCCTCGGCGCGCAGGGCGGCTCGCTGCAGCGCGCCGTCGTCGTGGGCGCGGGCGCCATGGGGGGCCTGGGCGTCGCCCACCTGGCCCGCGCCGGCGCCGTGGACGTGACCGTCGCCAACCGCACCCCGGACAAGGCTGATCGCCTCGCGCAGGCGGCCCTCGACGGTGGCGTGACCGCCGCCCGCGGTGTGGGCATGGACGACCTCGTGGTCGCCCTCGCCGACGCCGACGTGCTCATCGCCTGCACCGGCGCCGTCGGCAGCGTCGTGAGCCTCGCCGACGTGCACTCCGCCCTGGCGCAGCGCACCGTCGACACCGATCTCGTGGTGTGCGACCTGGGCCTGCCCCGGGACGTCGACCCGGCCGTCGCCGGGCTGCCAGGCGTGGCCGTCATCGACATCGACGCCCTCTCCCGCGAGCCGGGCACGCAGGCCGCGGAGGAGGACGCCGAGAAGGCCCGCGGCATCGTCTCCGACGAGCTCGCCGAGTACCTCTCCGCGCAGCGCTCGGCGGAGGTCACCCCGACGGTGACGGCCCTGCGCCGGCGCGCCGCCGAGGTGGTGGAAGCCGAACTGCTGCGGCTGGATTCGCGCCTCCCGAGCCTGGAGGGCACGGACCGGGACGAGGTGGCGCAGACGGTGCGCCGCGTCGTCGACAAGCTCCTGCACGCCCCGACGGTGCGCGTCAAGCAACTGGCCGCCACCCCGGGCGGCGACTCCTACGCGGAGGCGCTGCGCGAGCTCTTCGAACTCAAGCCGGGCGCCACGGGCGCCGTCTCCGCGACCGAAGGATCCGACGACCGAAGTGTCTGACCCCACCGTTCCGCAGCCCATCCGCATCGGCACGCGCGGCTCGCTGCTGGCGACCACGCAGGCCGGCACCGTGCGCGACGCCCTGATCGCCGCCGGGCACCCCGCCGAGCTCGTCATCGTGCAGACGCCGGGCGACCTGAGCTCCGAGCCGGTCGAGAAGATCGGCGTCGGCGTCTTCACCTCCGCGCTGCGCGACGCGCTCGCGAACCGCGAGGTCGACGTGGCCGTGCACTCCTACAAGGACCTGCCGACCGCGCCCGACGACCGGCTCTCGATGCCCGCCGTGCCGCCCCGTGAGGACTCGCGCGACGCCCTCGTGGCGCGCGACGGCCTGGTGCTGGGGGAGCTGCCGGCGGGGTCCGTGATCGGCACCTCCAGCCCGCGACGAGCCAGCCAGCTTACCGCACTGGGTCTGGGTTTGGAAATCCGCCCCCTACGAGGCAACCTTGACTCTCGGTTACGCAAAGTAGCGGACGGCGAACTCGACGCGATCGTGGTCGCCCTCGCCGGACTCAAGCGGATCGGTCGCCACAACGAGGTGACGGAGGCGCTGGATCCGGTGCAGATGCTGCCGGCGCCTGCTCAGGGCGCACTCGCGGTGGAGTGCCGACGCGACGATGCGGAACTGCATTCCGTGCTCTCCGGCCTGGACGATCCGGTCACGCGTGCGGCGGTCACCGCCGAGCGTGCCCTCCTCGCCGAGTTGGAGGCCGGGTGTACCGCGCCCGTCGGTGCGATCGCGGAAGTCGTCGAGTCCCTCGACGACGACGGTCGGATCTTCGAGGAGCTGTCGCTGCGTGGCATCGCGCTCGCGGCGGACGGCTCCGACTCGGTCCGCGCCTCTGTGGTCGGTCCGGTGGGCGAAGCCGGCGCGCTGGGCATCGCGCTGGCACGGGAGCTGCTCGACCTGGGCGCACGCGACCTGCTCGCGTAGCACCCGCAACTACTGGGAGCCGATACATGAGCCGCACTGCACAGTCCGCGAAGGCCGACACGGCAGCCGACACCGACACGGTGTCCACCCGCGTCGCCGCGAAGACGAACAAGCCCGCCCGGGGCCGGGCGGTGGCACCGGGCCGCATCACCTTCGTGGGATCCGGCCCGGGCGATCCGGGACTGCTGACCCTGCGTGCAGAGCAGAGTATCGCGGGCGCCCGGACGGTCTACACCGACCCCGACGTTCCGCAGACCGTGCTCGACATGGTGGGCACCGCGCTGCCGGCCGAGCCCGTCGAGACCGGTGACGACGCCGCCGACACGACCGCCGCGAAGGGCCGCAAGGGCGAGCCCGCCGTGCGCAACCCCGCCACCGTCGCGCCCGCACTGGGCGAGCCCGCCGAGGTCGCCAAGACCCTGCTGGCGCAGGCCCGCCACGGCGAGGACGTCGTGCGCCTCGTCGCCGGCGACCCGCTGTCCTCGGACGCGGTGCTGGCCGAGGTCAACGCCGTCGCCCGCACCCAGATCGCCTTCGAGATCGTCCCGGGCCTCGCGCCCGCGACGGCCGTCCCCACCTACGCCGGCATGGCGCTCGGCTCGGCGCACACCGAGGCCGACGTGCGCGGCGAGGTCGACTGGGCGGCGCTGGCCGCGGCCCCGTCGCCCCTGGTGCTGAGCGCGACCGCCGAGCACCTCGCCGACACCGCGTCCGCGCTGGTCGAGAACGGCCTCGCGCCGCAGACCCCGGTCGCCGTCACCGCGCAGGGCTCCACCTGCAAGCAGAAGACCGTCGAGGCCACCCTCGCCACGCTGAACGAGGCCGGCGCCGGCCTGCCCGGCCCGCTCGTGGTCACCGTCGGCAAGGTCGTGGGCCAGCGCAACAAGCTCTCCTGGTGGGAGTCGCGCGCGCTGTACGGCTGGACCGTGCTCGTGCCCCGCACCAAGGACCAGGCCGCCGAGATGTCGAACCGGCTGCGCGCCCACGGGTCCATCCCGATGGAGGTCCCGACCATCGCCGTCGAGCCGCCGCGCAGCCCCGCGCAGATGGAGCGCGCGGTCAAGGGCCTCGTCGACGGCCGCTACCAGTGGGTGGTCTTCACCTCGACGAACGCCGTGCGCGCCGTGTGGGAGAAGTTCATCGAGTTCGGCCTGGACGCCCGCGCCTTCTCCGGCGTGAAGATCGCCTGCGTCGGTGAGCAGACGGCCGCCAAGGTCCGCGCCTTCGGCATCGAGCCCGAGCTGATCCCGACGGGCGAGCAGTCCAGCCTGGGCATGCTCGAGGTCTTCCCGCCCTTCGACGACGTCTTCGACCCGGTCAACCGGGTCCTGCTGCCGCGCGCCGACATCGCCACCGAGACCCTCGCCGAGGGCCTGCGCGACCGGGGCTGGGAGATCGACGACGTGACCGCGTACCGCACGGTGCGCGCCGCGCCGCCGCCCGCCTCGACCCGCGAGATGATCAAGTCCGGCGACTTCGACGCGGTCTGCTTCACCTCCAGCTCGACGGTGCGCAACCTGGTCGGCATCGCCGGCAAGCCGCACGCCCGCACCATCGTCGCGTGCATCGGCCCGAAGACGGCCGAGACCGCGATCGAGTTCGGCCTGCGGGTGGACGTGCAGCCCGAGACCGCGTCGGTCGAGGACCTCGTCGAGGCCCTGGCTGCGCACGCGTCCCGGCTCCGCGCGGAGGGCGCCCTGCCCCCGCCGCGGAAGAAGCCGCGCCGCTCGCGGTCGTAGCGCTTACGTAGGCTGGGAGGCATGACCTTTCCCCACGTGCGGCCGCGTCGGCTGCGCACCACGCCCGCCGTCCGGCGGCTCGTCGCCGAGGTGTCGGTGGAGCCGCGGCAGCTCGTGCTGCCGATGTTCGTGCGCGACGGGATCGACGCGCCGCTGCCGATCTCGTCGATGCCGGGCGTCGTCCAGCACACGCCCGATTCGCTGCGCGCCGCGGCCGAGGAGGCCGTGCGCGAGGGCGTCGGCGGGATGATGCTGTTCGGCGTCCCCGACGACGCCGACAAGGACGCCGAGGGCAGCGCGTCGTGGAACCCCGACGGGGTGCTCAACCGCGGCCTCCGGGCCCTGCGGGACGACCTGGGCGACGACATCGTGATCATGGCCGACACCTGCTTGGACGAGTTCACCTCGCACGGGCACTGCGGCGTGCTCGACGGTGCCGGGCGCGTCGACAACGACGCCACCCTGGAGCGGTACGCCCTCATGGGCGTCGCGCAGGCCGACGCCGGGGCGCACATGCTGGGACCGTCGGGGATGATGGACGGCCAGATCGGGGTGCTGCGTTCCGCGCTGGATGCCGCTGGGCACCAGGACGTCTCGCTGTTCGCGTACACCGCGAAGTACGCGTCGCCGTTCTACGGCCCGTTCCGCGAGGCTGTCGGCTCGTCGCTGCAGGGCGATCGGCGGACGTACCAGCAGGATTCGGCGAACCGTCGCGAGGCGCTGCGCGAGCTCGAGCTGGACCTCGCCGAGGGCGCCGACATCGTGATGGTCAAGCCCGCCATGAGCTACCTCGACGTGCTCGCCGACGTGGCCGCCGCGTCGCCGGTTCCGGTGGGGGCGTACCAGATCTCGGGGGAGTACGCGATGATCACCGCCGCCGCCCAGAACGGCTGGATCGACCGCGACGCCGCGATCCGCGAGTCGCTGCTGTCGATCCGCCGCGCCGGCGCCGACATCGTGTTGACCTACTGGGCCACCGAGGCCGCGGGATGGCTGAACAGGGGCACCTGGTGACCGGACAGTTCCACCACCAGGGCCCCGTCTGGCCCGGTCCCGGCCCGCAGCCGCCCACGTGGCCGGCGCCGCCGCCCGTGCCGAAGCCTCAGCGCGGGCCGCGGCCCGACGACGTGAAGCTCTCCGTGCAGCTGTGGGTCTTCGTCATCATCGCCTCGGCGATCTCCCGCGTCGCGCAGGCGATCTCGACCCGCGGCTCCGACGAGCTGCGCGAGCAGTTCGACCGGATGCGCGAGGGCGACGGCATCATCGCCCGCACCTCCCGCGAGCAGTACAAGACCTTCGAGCAGTACGACACCACGACCTTCGTGCTCGCCATCGTCATGGTGGTCGTCGGCGTCGCCGTGGCGGCGGGCCTGGTCTACTTCCTGTGGCGCGGGCAGAGCTGGGCGCGGCTCGTGCTCCAGTTCGTCGCCGCGTTCGTCCTGGTGCAGGGCGTGCTCGCGTTCTTCTCCGGGAACGCCGCGGTCGCCGTCCCGGCCATCCTCGCGGCGATCGCCGTGGTGGGGGCCATGATCGCGGCCAACAGCCGCGACGCGCTCGAGTACTTCAAGCCGGGCTCCACGGCGGCCCGCCGGTGACCGCGCCCGCGTCCCCGCTCTACGCCGAGCGGGGGCTGTCGCGCGTCTGGCTGCTGATCGTGCCCCTGGCGACGGTGGCGATGATCCTCACCCAGTGGCTGCTCGCCGGCCGCACCTCGGAGTGGTGGATCTGGCTGCTGCTGGGCCTCGCCACGCAGGGCTTCGTGTGGCTGCAGGTGACCGCGGGGCGCACCCACGTCTCGATGGCGATCACCCCCGAGGAACTGCGCTGCGGCGAGGAGACGATCCCCGTCGCCGACATCGCGCGGATCCTGCCGGGGAAGTCCCCCGACCACCCGCGCAAGGCCAAGCCGGAGGACTTCCCGGCGTGGTCCTCGGCGCGCGCCATGGGGCGGCTGAGCACCGTGCCGCGGCGCCGCTACGGCATGGGCATCCAGCTCGCCGACGGCTCGACCGTCCAGGCGTGGGCGCGCAACGACTACGCGCTGCGCGCGGCCCTCGAGCCGCTGCTCGCCGCCCGGTCCGGGAGCTGATCCTCAGCCGATGAGGGCGGCGGCCGTGCGCTCGATCTGCGCCGCCGCCTCGTCGACGGTGCCGCGCGGCGCCAGCAGGTGGCTCACGGTGAGCCGCACGAACACCTCGACCGTCGCATCGTCGACGGCGGCACCGTCCGGCCGGGCGTCGAGCGCCGCGCGCACCGCGCCGATGGCCCGCCCGAGCACCGGCTCCGGGTCGGTGGTGAGCAGCGGCAGCAGCTCCGCGCCCGCGCCGGGGACGCCGGCCAGGATCGACTTGAGCAGTGTGTTGTCGGCTCCGTGCACGAGCGCGGCCCGGGCCCCCGCGCCGAGGCCCGCGACGGTCGTCTCGGCGGTCGTGATCGCGGCCGTCACCGCGTCGAGGTAACGGTCCGCATCGCGCTGGACCAGCGCCGTGGCCAGGTCCTGTTTGGCGCCGAGCTCCTTGTACAGCGCGGTGCGGCTCACGCCCACGCGCTTGGCGATGAGCGACATGTTCACGGCGTCCCAGCCCTGGTCGACGACCAGCGCGCGGGCCGCATCGAGCGCGCGGTCGCGCAGCAGCTGCTTGACCTCGGTCTGGAAGCTCGCGGGAGCGCTCATGCACCCAGCGTACATGTTGCCGACGATTGTCCGCATGGTTGACAGAACCGGCATAAGTGTAATCAGATGGAACATGACAGTGATTCATGTCACCTCGGCGACCGCCCCGTCGAGGAGGACCGAAGGAGACGCCATGTCCAGCTCAGCCGCACCGCAGAAGCCGTCGAAGTCCGGTACCGATTACGACGTCCTGGTGATCGGATCCGGCTTCGGCGGGTCCGTCACCGCCCTCCGCCTCACCGAGAAGGGCTACCGCGTGGGCGTCCTCGAGGCCGGTCGGCGATTCGCCGACCAGGACTTCGCGAAGACCAGCTGGGACCTCCGCAAATTCGTCTGGATGCCGGCGCTCGGCCTGTACGGCATCCAGCGCATCCACATGCTGCGCGACTGCCTGATCCTGGCCGGGGCGGGCGTGGGCGGCGGCTCGCTGAACTACGCGAACACGCTGTACAAGCCGCCCGCCTCCTTCTTCGCCGACGAGCAGTGGGCCGGCATCACCGACTGGTTCGACGAGCTCTCGCCTTACTACGACCAGGGCCGCCGCATGCTGGGCGTCGTGCAGAACCCGCATATGACGCCGGCCGACGAGATCGTCAAGCAGGTCGCCGACGACATGGGCGCGGGCGAGACGTTCATCCAGACCCCCGTCGGCGTGTACTTCGGCGAGCCCGGGAAGACGGTGCCCGACCCCTTCTTCGGCGGCGCCGGACCCGACCGCACCGGCTGCATCGAGTGCGGCGAATGCATGACCGGCTGCCGCCACGGCGCGAAGAACACGCTGGTCAAGAACTACCTCGGGCTCGCCGAGCGCGCGGGAGCGGAGGTGCACCCGCTGACGACGGTGACCGACGTGACCCGGCTGGTCGACGGTAGCTGGGCGGTCACGACGGTCCGCTCCGGCGCGAAGGTCCGCAAGCGCCGCCGCACCTACACCGCGCGGCACGTGGTCTTCGCCGCCGGCACGTGGGGCACGCAGCAGCTCCTGCACCGGCTGCGCGACAAGGGCTCGCTGCCCGAGCTCTCCGACCGGGTCGGCGTGCTCACCCGCACCAACTCCGAGTCCATCCTCTCCGCGGTCCGGATGACCGTCGACAAGGAGCTCGACCTCACCCGCGGCGTCGCGATCACCAGCTCCTTCCACCCGAGCAGCGACACCCACGTCGAACCGGTGCGCTACGGCAAGGGCTCCAACGCGATGGGCATGCTGCAGACGCTGATGACCGACGGTGGCGGCCGCGTTCCGCGCTGGCTGAAGTTCCTCGGCACCGTCGTGCGGCATCCGCTGGCCTTCCTCCGCGTGCTGTTCGTGGGCGGCTGGAGCGAGCGGACCATCATCGCGCTGGTCATGCAGAACCTCGACAACTCGATCACCACGTTCACCAAGCGCGGCCTGTTCGGCCGGAAGATGTCGTCGCGGCAGGGCCACGGCGAGCCGAACCCCACCTGGATCCCGCTGGGCAACGAGGCGACCAGGCGCATCGCCGACAAGATCGGCGGCGCGCCTGCGGGCACCTGGGGCGAGGTCTTCAACATCCCCATGACCGCGCACTTCCTGGGCGGCTGCGCGATCGGGGCGGACCCGTCCACCGGCGTCATCGACGCCTATCACCGCGTCCACGGCTACCCGACGCTCAGCGTGGTCGACGGTTCCGCGGTGTCCGCGAACCTCGGCGTGAACCCGTCGCTGACGATCACCGCGCAGGCCGAGCGGGCCGCGGCGCTGTGGCCGAACAAGGGCGAGGCCGATCAGCGCGCCCCGCAGGGCGAGCCCTACCGCCGCATCGCGCCGGTCGCGCCGCGGCACCCGGTCGTGCCCGCCACCGCTCCCGGCGCCCTCCGCCTCCCGCTGTACGTCGTCTGAGTCACTGCCAGGCCGGGCGAGTGTCGCCGCGCAGGGCGGCGAGGCCGCGGCGCACCCGCTCGGTCTGCCGCACCGACATCGACGGCAGCGCGTCGGGGTGGAACCACGCGATCTCGAGCGACTCGTCGTCGGCGACGTGCGCCTCGCCGGCGACGTAGCGGCACAGGAACAGCAGCGTGAGGTACTGCGCCACATCGCCGTTCGGGTAGCGGACCGGCTCGTCGGTGCGGACCGCGAGCAGGTCCAGCACCTCGGCGTCGACGCCGGCCTCCTCGCGGATCTCGCGGATGATCGCCTCGGCGGGCTGCTCACCGGGCTCGAGGATTCCCGCGATCGAGGCCCACTCGCCGGTGTCGGCGCGGCGGCCCAGCAGCACCTCGCCGGACCCGTTGACGACCACCGCGGCGACGCCGGGCAGCCAGAGCAGGTCAGTGCCGATCTTCTCGCGGATGCTGCGCACGTACTCGGGGATGGGCATGCTTGTGAGGGTACGTACCCGATCCAGGAGGCGCCGTGCTGCAGGAACTGATCGAGCGGGAGATCGCGAGCGGCCCGCTGCCCGGCGCGGTGGCGGCCTTCGACGACCCGGCGGGCCTGGAGGTCGCCGCCCGGGGCGAGCGCGCGCCGGGCGTCCCGATGACCCGCGACACCGTCTTCCGCATCGCCTCCCTGAGCAAGCCGATCCTCGCGGCAGCGGCGTTGGTGCAGGTGGAACGGGGCGTGATCGGGCTCGACGACCCGGTGGCGCGCCGGCTCCCCGAGCTCGCCGAACCCCGCGTCCTCCGCGACCCGAGCGGCCCGCTCGGCGACACCGTCCCCGCGGTCCGCCCCATCACCGTGCGGCACCTGCTCTCGTTCACCGGCGGCCTCGGCATGGTCTCCGACTTCGGGGCGCCCCTGATGCAGGAGCTGTTCGGCACCCTGCGCCAGGGCCCCGCCGACCCGCTCGCCACCCCGCCGCCCGACGAGTGGCTCGCCGCCGCCGCGCGCCTGCCACTGGCGCACCAGCCGGGGGAGGGGTGGACGTACAACACGGGCGCCGACCTCCTCGGCGTGCTGCTCGCCCGCGCCGCCGGCGGCACGCTCGGCGAGGTGCTGCGCGACGCCGTGCTGGACCCGCTGGGTATGGCCGACACCGCCTTCCGCGCGACCGAGGCGATGCGGCCGCGGCTCGGCGACGCCGTGATGTCGACGCCGGAGGGGCTCGCGATCGTCGACCCCGCCGACGGCGCCTTCCTCGCCGAGCCGGTCTTCGAATCCGGTGGCGGCGGCCTGCTCTCCACCGTCGACGACCTGCTCCGCTTCGGCCGGATGGTGCGCGGCGCAGGGGAGTCCGACGGGGTGCGCGTCCTGAGGCCGGAGTCCGTCGCCGCGATGACGTCGGTGCAGGTGCCGCCCCAGCCGGGCAACGTCTTCCTCGACGGTGCCGCCTGGGGCTACGGCGGCGCGGTGGACGTCGATCGAGCCCGCCCGTGGAGCGTGCCGGGGCGCTACGGCTGGGTCGGCGGATCGGGCACGGCGTTCTACTTCTACCCGGACTCGGGCAGGATCGCGGTGTGGCTCGGGCAGTTGCAGCTCGCCGGTCCCGCCGAGGGCGGGCCGATCGAGCGGTTCTGCACGGCCGCGATGGCGACCCAATACCCCTAGGGGGTATAGTCGACGGTGCGCGACGATCCGCGATCGCGCCAGTGTTGAAGGAGCGAGATATGGCAGTGGAGACCACCTACACCGTGACCGGCATGACCTGCGGGCACTGCGCGTCCTCGGTGCGCGAGGAGATCTCGGAGATCGGCGGCGTCACCGGCGTCGAGGTGAACGTCGAGACCGGCGCGGTCACCGTCGCCAGCGACGCCGAGCTGACGCGCGACACCGTCGAGGCCGCGGTCAAGGAGGCCGGCTACACGCTGGTCTGAGCGGTCCCGCTTCGCGCGGATCGCCGCCCCGACCGGCTACGGTGGGGGCATGTCTGAGCAGGGTTTCGGGGACTTCGAGTTCGAGCGCAAGTTCTTCGTTCGCGAGGTCCCCGAGGCCGCTGCCCTCGACCCCACGCCGACCCTCATCGTGCAGGCCTACCTGTTCGCCGCCGACGGCTACGCCGTCCGGGTCCGCGTGCAGGGCCCCGCACCGTCGGAACTGACCGACGATCCCGGCGCGCTGGTCGACGCCCTCGAGGGCGTGACCACCGGAACCATGACGGCCAAGGGGCCCGCCGTGAGCGGCACCCGGTACGAGGCCGAGCGCGAACTCGACGCCCTCGTCGCCGGGCAGATCGTGCGCCGCGCCGAGCACGTCGTCGCCAAGGTCCGCTACTCCATGTGGCTCGGCGAGGACGGCTGGATCGTCGACGACTTCCTCGGCGCCAACGCGCCGCTCGTGATGGCGGAGGTGGAGCGCGGCGGACCCGTCGTCGACCTCGCGATCCCCGACTTCTGCGTCACCGAGGTCTCCGAGGACGAGCGCTTCCGCAACGAGTACCTCGCGCACGTGCCCTTCGGCGGCTGGTCCGAGACCTACGCGCGGGAGCTGGCACTCCTCGGCCCGCGGTTCGTGCACTCCCTCGGCGAGAACCGCCTCGGCGGGGTCTGAGGAGCTCCGGGCTAGGAGTTCAGGTCCACGCCCCGCTTGTCCTTGATCGAGCTCACCGCGATCAGCGAGATGATCGTGACGATGCCGACGTAGATCCCGATGTGCCAGGACTCGCCGGTGGTCCGCAGGATCCACTCGGAGATGGTCGGGGCGAAGGCGCCGCCGAGCACCGCGCCGATGGCGTAGGCGATCGAGACGCCCGAGTACCGGACCGCGGCCGGGAAGAGCTCCGAGTACAGCGCCGCCTGCGGTCCGTAGGCCAGGCCGAGGCCGATCGAGAGCACGAACGCGGCGACGAAGTACCAGCCCAGGGACTTGGTGTCCATGAGGAACCACATCGGGATGCACCACAGCAGGATGATCGAGTAGCCGATCTGGAAGGTGCGGACGCGCCCGATCCGGTCGGCGAGGAGGCCTCCCACGAGGGCGAACGCCAACCATCCGAAGGCCGCGAGGGTGGTGGTGATCAGCACCCCGTCGAGGCCGACCTTGAGTGACTTGCTCATGTACGAGATGAAGAAGGCGATCAGCAGGTATCCGGCGCAGTTGACCGAGATGAAGCTGAGGGCGGCGACGATGACCTCTTTGCTGTTCGACCGGAACAGCTGGCGCAGTGGGGCGGCGGAGCCCTTCTTGGTCTCCTGCATGTGGTGGAAGACGGGGGACTCCTCGACGGTGCGGCGGATGATCCAGCCCACGACGATGAGCAGCACCGACGCCAGGAACGGGATGCGCCAGCCCCACTCGAGGAAAGCGTCCCGGCCGAGGATCTTCTGGAGGGCGAACAGCACGCTGGTGGCGAGGATGAGGCCGATCGGAACGCCGATCTGCGGGAACGAGCCGAAGAAGGCGCGCCGGTGGGTCGGTGCGTGTTCGACGGCCATCAGGGCCGCGCCGCCCCACTCGCCGCCCGCCGCGAAGCCCTGCACGATGCGCAGCGTGATCAGCAGGATCGGGGCCGCGATCCCGATCGACGCGTAGGTCGGGAGCAGGCCGATGAGGGCCGTCGCCACGCCCATGAGGACGAGCGTGAGCACGAGGACCTTCTTGCGCCCGATCCGGTCGCCCAGGTGGCCCGCGACGATGGCGCCGACCGGTCGGAAGAGGAACGAGATCCCCACGGTGGCGAACGAGATGATCTGCGCCAGGCCGGGGTTCTCCTCGTTGAGCGGCTTGAGGAAGAGCGGGCTGAGCACGAGCCCGGCGGCCTGGGCGTAGATGAAGAAGTCGTACCACTCGATGGACGTGCCGACCAGGGTGCCGGCGAGGATCTTCTTCTGTTCTCTGCGGTAGGCGACGGGGTCGTCGGCCGTCATGGTGGTCATAGGTGTTCCTCGAGGTCGACGGTGCTGTGGACGGGAGAATGGTTAATCAACCGAACGGTCGGTAAGTATTTGGTTGACGAGATAGTGCCACATGCCCGGAGTCGAGTCCATGGGATCTCGAGATTTGCGATCGGCCTCGAGGTGGACGGGTTCGCGCTTCCGACCGTGGGTGGTTGACACGCGATGTATTAACACTGTTAACTTAACGTCGTTAATACAACTAGAAGGGGACGCACGATGATCGACGCACTCACCCGCTTCGTCGCGCGCCGCGCGAAGGCCGTGCTGCTGCTGGCCGTGATCCTGCTGGCGGGGCTCGGGCTCGCGGGCGTCGGTGTCGCCGACAAACTGCAGGCCGGCGGTTATGTCGACCCGCAGGCCGAGGCGATGCAGACCTACGACCGCATGGCCGACGACTTCCACCGCGGCGGGCTGCCGCTGGTGCTCGCCGTCTCGATCCCCGAGGGCCAGGAGGCCGCCGCGGGCGCTTACGGCCGCGGCCTGGTCGACCGACTCAAGGCCGACGGCCGCGTCGAGAGCGTGGTCGACGGCTTCAGCACGCCCACGCCGATGCTGCTCGGCGAGGACAAGCGCACGGCGCTCATCGTCGCCGCCATCGCGGGCGGCGAGTCCCAGGCCCCGCTCAACGCGAAGTCCATCGTCGGCGACCTGCCGCAGCCGCCCCCATCGGTCACCATGACCCCCGGCGGCCAGGCCTACAGCTACGCGCAGATCAACGACCAGTCCTCGCGCGACCTGCTGCTCGCCGAGGCCGTCGCCATCCCCATCACCTTCCTCGTGCTGGTGTGGGTCTTCGGCGGGCTGGTCGCCGCGGCGATCCCCGTGCTCATCGGCATCGCCGCGATCATCGCGACCACCGGCATCCTGCGCGCCTTCACCACGTTCACGGACGTCTCGATCTTCGCGCTCAACCTCACCACCGCGATGGGGCTCGCGCTCGCGATCGACTACACGCTGCTGGTGATCTCCCGCTACCGCGAGGAGGTGGCCGCGGGCAGCGACCGCGCGGAAGCCCTGCGCCGCACCATGAACACCGCCGGCCGCACCGTGCTCTTCTCCGCGGTCATCGTCGGGCTCTCGCTCGCCGCGATGGCGATCTTCCCCATGTACTTCCTGCGCTCCTTCGCCTACGCCGGCGTCGCGGTGGTGGTCTTCGCGGCCCTCGCCACGCTGATCCTCACGCCCGCGATCCTCACGGTGCTCGGCGACCGCGTGGACGCGCTGAGGATCGGCCGCCGCCGCGCGGAACCCGCGCCGCAGGACAGCCTCTTCTACCGGCTGACCCGCGCGGTCCTGCGCCGCGCCGTGCCCATCGGACTCGCCCTCGTCGCGCTCCTGCTGATCCTCGGAACCCCCTTCCTCAGCATCCATTTCGGCTTCCCCGACGACCGCGTCCTGCCGTCGTCGTCGAGCTCGCACCAGGTGGGCGACACCATCCGTTCCGACTTCGCCGAGGACGCCTCGGGGCAGGTCAGCGTCGTCCTCACCAGCACCGTCGACGACGGTGCCGTGGCCGACTACGCCGTGCGCCTCTCGCAGGTCCCGGACACCGGCGCGGTGGTGGCCCCGTCGGGCACGTACCTCGGCGGGCAACGCGTGGCCGATGGAGACCCGACCGCCCGGGCCGCGAACGGCACGGCGCTGCTGCTGGTCTCGTCGAAACTCGACCCGCTGTCGCAGGCCGCGTCCGATCAGCTCGACCGGCTGCACGAGGTGCAGGCTCCCGCGCCCCCGACCTTCGGCGGCTCCGCGCAGCTCAACCGCGACTCGGTGCAGTCGATCCTCGACACCCTCCCGACGGTCCTCGCCGTGATCGCGGTGACCACCTTCATCCTGCTGTTCCTGTTGACCGGCTCCCTCGTGCTGCCGCTCAAAGCGCTGGTGATGAACGTGATCTCGCTGTCGGCGGTGTTCGGCGCGCTGGTCGCGATCTTCCAGTGGGGCTGGCTCGGCGGGCTCGACACGACGGTGACCGGAGCGATCATCGCGAACATGCCGGTGCTCATGTTCTGCATCGCCTTCGGGCTCTCGATGGACTACGAGGTCTTCCTGCTCTCCCGCATCAAGGAGTTCTGGGACCACTCGGAGACGAAGGACCACGCCGCGAACGACGAGGCCGTGGCGATGGGCATCACCCGCACCGGCCGGGTGGTGACCGCCGCCGCGCTGCTCATGGCGATCGTCTTCGCCGCCATCGGTTTCGCCGGCGTCTCCTTCATGAAGATGTTCGGCGTGGGCATGATGATCGCGGTGCTGCTGGACGCCACCCTGATCCGCATGCTGCTCGTGCCCGCGTTCATGCGCGTGGCGGGCGTGTGGAACTGGTGGGCGCCGGCTCCGATGAAGCGGCTGTACGACCGCGTCGGTCTGCGAGAATCGTAAGCACCATGGAGCAGGGACGACGGCGGCGCAACAAGCGCGGCGACGGGGAGCGGCTCGCCGCCGAGATCCTCGACGCCGCCACGGATCTGCTCATCGAGACGGGCAGCGCCGAGGCGGTCTCGATCCGCGCGGTGGCGCAGCGCGCCGGCGTCACGTCGCCGTCGATCTACCTGCACTACCCCGACAAGGACGCGCTGCTCACCGCCGTCGTCGCGCGGTACCTCGGGCAACTCGACGACGCGCTCAGCGAGGCCGAGGCCGGCGCCCCGACCCCGCTCGACGCGGCGCGGGCGCAGGGCCTCGCCTACGTGCGCTTCGCCCTCGCCACGCCCGAGCTGTACCGGCTGGCGGCGATGACCCCGTCGGACGACGCCTCGGACGTGGACGTCGTCCTGACCACCGCGGCGTTCGCGCACCTCGAGCAGAACGTGCGCGACCTGCAGGAGGAGGGGTACTACCCGCCCGGCGATCCGCAGCCCATCGCGCTGCGCATGCTCACCGTCGTGCACGGCGTCGCCTCGCTGCTCGTCGCCAAACCCTTCCTGCCGTGGGGCGATCCGATCGAGTACGCCGACCGCGTGATCAGCGGCGCGTGCCTCGGGATCGCCCTCACCGCGGGCATGGACGAGTTGCCCGACGGTGCCGCCGCCCTCGCCCTGGTCCGGGAGCTCCGCGGCGGCTGAACCGCACGTTCTCTTTCGGGTGACAACGTCCGTGACCTGCTCGTTCGCAGCTGCAAGCGGCTTGACAAACATTTGTATAGACAGCACGATACGTTCGACCGGGGTGATCCTCGTCACTGCCGCACGGCAGTTCCCCGCTCCCGAACGAAGGACCACCGAGATGTCGACGACGAATGCGAAGGCGCCGCTGCGGGAGCGCCGCACCATCGACGTGGTGCCGGACTCCGAGCGGCACGGCACGCCCCGCAGCCAGTTCACACTGTGGTTCGGCGCGAACCTGCAGATCACCGCCATCGTCGACGGTGCCCTCGCCGTCGTCTTCGGCGCCGACGCGCTCTGGGCGATCATCGGCGTGCTGATCGGCAACGTGCTCGGCGGCGCCGTCATGGCGCTGCACGCGGCACAGGGCCCGCGGCTGGGCCTGCCGCAGATGATCTCCAGCCGCGCGCAGTTCGGGGTGAAGGGCGCCGCGGTGCCGCTGGTACTGGTGATCCTCATGTACCTCGGCTTCGCGGCCACGGGGACGGTGCTCTCCGGGCAGGCGATCAACCGCCTGATCGGGGTCGACGAGCCCGCCGTCGGGATCGTGATCTTCGGCGCCCTGACCGCGGTCGTCGCGGTGGTCGGCTACCGGCTGATCCACATCGTCGGCCGGATCGCCACGGTGGTCGGGATCGTCGGCATCGGGTACCTGATGGTGCGCCTGTTCTCCGCGTACGACGTGGGCGCCGTGGTGGGCGTCAAGGGCTTCGACATCGTCACCTTCCTGCTCGCGATCTCCCTCGGCGCCGGATGGCAGCTCACCTTCGGCCCGTACGTCGCGGACTACTCGCGCTACCTGCCGCGGTCGACGCCGGAGCGCACCACCTTCTGGGCGACGTTCGCGGGCAGCGTGATCGGCTCGCAGATCTCGATGACCTTCGGCGCCCTCGTCGCGGCCTGCGCCTCGAAGGCCTTCCTGAGCAACCAGGTCGGCTTCCTCGGGGATCTCGCCGGACCCGCCGCCGCGGCCGCCGTCGTCTACCTCGTGATCGTGGTGGGCAAGCTGACGGTCAACGTCCTCAACGCCTACGGCGGCTTCATGTCGGTGCTCACCACCGTCACCGCGTTCGGCGGCGGCTCGCGGATCTCCTCGCTCGCCCGCACGTTGTACATCGTCGGCTTCGTCGCCGTCTCGGTGATCATCGCGATCGCCGCGAGCGCCGACTTCCTGGAGAACTTCAAGAACTTCGTGCTGGTGCTGCTCATGGTGTTCACCCCGTGGAGCGCCATCAACCTGATCGACTACTACGTGATCTCCAAGGAGCGCATCGACATCCCCGCGCTCTACGACCCGGCCGGCCGGTACGGATCGTGGCAGTGGGCGGCGCTGTTCGCGTACGCCGCGGGCATCGTCATCCAGATCCCGTTCCTCGCGCAGAAGATGTACACGGGGCCCGTCACGGACATGCTCGGCGGGGCGGACATCTCGTGGATCGTCGGGCTGCTCGGCACCGCGGCGATCTACTACCCGCTGGCCAAGCGCACGTCCCGCGCGCCGGCCGAGATGATCTACCCCGCGTCCGACTCCTGAGTCGGGGCGGTCCCGAATCAGGGTGACCGCAACCGTTCTCTCGCCGGGCCGCGTGCCGCACTGTTCTCCTCACACCCGAGGAGGACAGATGATCGAGGTGCGGAACCTCACCAAGACCTACGGGACCGGCGCGGCGGCGACGCCCGTGCTGCGCGATGTGGGCTTCACCGTGGCCGCGGGCGAGATCTTCGCCGTCGTCGGCCCCAGCGGCGCCGGCAAGTCGACGCTCGCGCAGTGCCTGAACCTGCTGGAGCGGCCGACGAGCGGCACCGTCGTGATCGGCGGGCAGGACCTGACGGCGCTGCCGGAGGGGCAGCTGCGGGCGGCTCGCCGCCGGATCGGCACCGTCTTCCAGGCGTCCAGCCTGCTCCGCCGCCGCACCGCGGCCGAGAACGTCGCGCTGCCGCTGGAGTACCTGGGCGTCACCAAGGGGGAGACGCGGGCGCGCGTCGCCGAGCTGCTCGACCGGGTGGGGCTGGCGGACAAGGCCGGCCACTACCCGCACCAGCTCTCCGGCGGCCAGCGCCAGCGCGTCGGGATCGCCCGAGCGCTCGCGCTGCGACCCAAGGTGCTCCTCTCCGACGAGGCCACGTCGGGCCTCGACCCGGAGGCCACGGCGCAGTACCTCGACCTGCTCCGCGACGTGCGCGACGAGCTGAACCTCGCCGTCGTGCTCATCACGCACGAGATGGACACCATCGTCCGCGTTGCCGACAGCGCCGCGCGCCTCGACCACGGGGTCCTCGCCGAACAGGGCGCCCTCGTCGACCTGCTCACCGACCCCGGATCGGTGCTCGGCGGGGCCCTGCGGTCCGCCGGGCCCGCGGCGACGGCACCGTCGGGCCAGACGACGGTGCGCCTGACCTACGACACGACGGTGCCGGCCGACTGGCTCAGCCGCGTCACCCTCGAGACCGGGGCCGCGGTCGCGCTGCTCTCGGCGTCCGTGCAGGCCGTCGGTGGCGTCACCGTCGGAACGGTCACCGTCGGGATCGACGACGGTGACCTGTCCCGCGTCCTGGATTCGGCGCGCGCCCTGGGGCTGCGCACCGACGCGGGCGCGCGCGAGGCGGTGGCGGCATGACCTACCTCGCCTCCGGGATCACGGTGCCGCTCAGCGACATCCCCGACCTGGTGCTGCCCGCGCTCCGCGACACGGTGATCATGGTCGGGCTCGTCATGGTGATCGTGCTCGTCGTGGGCGTGCCGCTCGGCGCCCTGGTGCACAACCTCGCGCCGGGCGGCCTGCTCGCGAGACCCGCTCTGCACCAACCGCTCACGTGGGTCATCAGCATCGGTCGGTCGCTGCCCTTCCTCGTGCTGATGACCGCGATCATCCCGTTCACGCGGTTCCTCACCGGCACCAACATCGGCATCGCCGCCGCCGTGGTGCCGATGTCGATCGCGGGCATCGCCTTCTTCGCCCGCATCGTCGAGAACAGCCTGCGGGCGCTGCCGCCCGACGTGGTAACCGTCGCCAAGGCCTCCGGCGGCTCGAACGCCCAGATCATCTGGGGCGCACAGATCCCCGAGGCGCTGCCGGGCATCGTCGGCGGCCTCACCATCAACACCATCGCCATGATCGAGTACTCGACGATCGCCGGCACCATCGGCGCGGGCGGCCTCGGGTACGTCGCCGTGACGTACGGCTACCAGCGCTTCGACCACGGCGTCATGATCGCGACCATCGTGGTCCTCATCGTCGTGGTCACCACGATCCAGCTCGTCGGCGACGCGCTCGTGCGCCACCTCACCCCCGAACAGGCCGTCCTCCGAAAGGCCCTCGCATGAGCGACACCGAAACCCCCACCCCGGCAGCGGCTCCCGCCGACGACGACCACGGCTTCACCACCCGCGGCTCGCGCCGGCCCCTCATCATCGGCGTCGTCGTCCTGGTGGTGCTCGTGGTGGCCGGCTTCGTGGGCTGGCGCGCCTTCGGCGGCTCCGACGCGAAGACCGCGAACGAGACCGCCGGCGCGACCCTGCTCGTGGCGACCACCGAGGGCAACGCCGCGGAGCAGGCGCTCATCGAGTTCATCGCCAAGGACGTCGCCCCGCGGCACGGGATCACTGTCGCCTTCAAGGGACTCGCCGATTCCACGACGATCAACCGCGCCGTCAGCGAGGGCGAGGTGGCGGCCACCGTCTACCAGCACAAGCTGTGGCTCGGGCAGGTCCTGCAGGCGAACCCGGACTTCCGCGAGGAGGCCGCGACGCCCGTCTTCCGGTGGGGCTTCGGGCTGTTCTCCGACAAGTACACCGACCCGCAGCAGCTGCCGCAGAACGCGAAGGTCTCGCTGTACTCCGACCCGGCCAACGAGGCCCAGGGGTTGTGGTTCCTCGAGCGCGCGGGGCTCATCACCCTCAAGCCGGATGTCAACAAGTGGCAGGCCACCGTCAAGGACATCGCGACGAACCCGAAGAACCTGCAGTTCACCCTGCTCGACTTCGCCGCGCAGACCCGCGCACTTCCCGACCTCGACGCCGCCGTCGGCTACACCGAGTACTACCTCGCCGCGGGGGTGAGCATCGAGAAGGAGATCTTCGCGCCGCCCGCCCCCGACGAGTTCGCCGGCCAGCTGACCATCGGCACGCGGTGGAAGGACACCGAGAACATCAAGAACCTCGTCGCCGCGTTCAAGGATCCCGCGGTGCAGGAGTTCCTGCGCACCGACCCGCGGGTGAAGGACATCCTGCTGCCGCTGTAGGTCAGGGCCGCGGGCGCTCGAGCCCCATCGCGCCCAGTCGCATCTCGACGACGCCGTCCCCCAGCAGGTGGTCGGCGTCGCCGAGCAGGCGGGCGGCGCGCTGCGGGTCGGGCCGGAGGCCGCCGTCGCCGGTGAGCAGCATGACGCCGGCGGTGAAGGCCGCCAGGCCGTGGTCCTGTTCCGCCGCATGGAGATACCAGCGCAGCGACTCCTCGGCGTCGCGGACGAGGCCGTACCGGCCGGTGGCGTACGCGGCGCCGAGGTTGTAGGAAGCCCGCGCGCTGCCCAGCTCGGCGGCGCGGCGGGTCCAGCGCAGCCCCTCCTGGTCGTCCTGCGGCACACCGAGCCCCTGGTGCGCGCGGAGCGAGAGCTCGAAGGCACCGTCGGCGCTGCCCCGCCCGGCGGCCTCCGCGAAGAAGTCCCCGGCGGCGTCCTGGTTCTCGGGCACGCCGAACCCGGCCTGCAGCAGGTAGGCCGCGTGGACGAGGGCGTCGAGGCGGTCCGCGTGGGTCACCTGGAAGGCCTTGGCCCTGCGCCAGGCGTCGTGCGCGAGCTCGGCGCGGTCCGCCCGGTAGATCGCGCGCGAGAGCAGGAAGGGGGCCTCGTCGACGCCGCCGGCCACGGCGCGCCGGTAGAGGTCGATGGCGCGGTCGTCGTCCTGGGGGAGGAGCGGCGACTGCCAGGTCCCGCCCGTGACGTACAGCGCCGCGAGCTCGAGGTAGGCGTCGCCCACGCCCGCGGCGCCCGCTCGCTCGAAGCCGGCGATCATGACCTGCGGCGCGTCGGGCGGGAGCAGCCCGAGCAGGTGCTCGTTCCGGACGAACGCCCCCGACAGCTCGCGGGCGTGGTGGAACACCAGCCGCGGATCGGTGCGCGGGTCATCGAGCGCGCGGCGCAGATCGGCGTAGGACTGCGAGGCCATGGCGTCACAGTACGACGCCGCGGGGCCGGGCGAGCGCGGTGCGACGGACTCGCCGCGGCCCCGAGGGACGGCCGGCTAGCGGACGGCGACGCTGTTGGCGGGGTCGAGCATCGGCACGGCGAGCGCGGCGGCGGGGATGCCGAAGGCGTCGACCAGCGACTCGGCGAGCGGGCGGGCCTTGCCGCACAGCTCGTTCACACCGCGGCGGATCGCCTTGGCGCGCTCCACCGAGATGTGCCGGTGCATGAGGTACCAACCCAGGTCGCGCTCAAGCAGCGAGTACACGTACAGGTTGCGCATCAGCTTGAGCGCGTCGCGGGTCTCGCGGTCCTGGACGTCGGTGATCGCGTCGACGAAGGCCTCCAGCACGATCCGCTCGATGTGCGCGTCGCCCACCTTGATCAGGTGGTCCTGCGTCTCGGTGAAGACCTCGAGCGGGTCCTCGTCGGGCTCCTTCGCGCGCCGCATGCGGGCGGCGGCAGTGCGCAGCAGGTGGTCCTCGCGGTTGCGCAGCAGCCGCAGCTGGGTGCCCGGGTGGGTGAGCTCGCTCTCCTCGGTGTCCTCGTCCGAGTCGTCGAGCAGCGTCTGCACCACCTGGCGGGCGGCGGTCTTCTCCAGCACGACGTCCTTGGCCATGTTCGCCACGAAGCGCACCCAGCCCACCGCGTCGAGGCCCTGCACGTCGCCGGCGTAGGCGGTGAGCTGTTCCTTGGCGACCAGCTGGGTGAGCACGAGGTTGTCGCCCTCGAAGGTGGTGAACACGTCGATGTCGCCGCGCAGCAACGGAAGCCGGTTCTCCGAGAGGTAGCCGGCGCCGCCGCAGGCCTCGCGGGCCGCGCTGATCGCGTCCGACGCGAGGCGGGTGTGGCCCGCCTTGATCGCGGCGGCCTTGCCCTCGATCTCGCGGGCGTAGGCGGGGTCCACCGCGTCGGGGTCGCCGGTCTGCAGCTCGTGCAGTTCCGCCGTGAGCTCGTTCTGCGCGATGGCGAAGGCGTAGGCCCGCGCGACCAGCGGCAGCAGCCGGCGCTGGTGCGTGCGGTAGTCGAGGAGCAGCAGCTCGTTGTCGCCGCCGGGCGCGTCGAACTGGCGGCGCACCAGCGCGTACTTGGTGGCGAGGGTGATGCCGAGCCGCCCGGCGGCGCCCGCCGCGGCGCCCACGGTGACGCGGCCCCGGATCAGGGTGCCGAGCATCGTGAAGAAGCGCTTGTTATCGGATTCGATAGGGCTGGAATAGGTTCCGTCCTCCGCGACGTCCGCATACCGGTTCAGCAGCTCGCGCCGGGGGATGCGCACGCGGTCGAAGACGATGCGGCCGTTGTCCACGCCGGGGAGGCCGCCCTTGTAGCCGCAGTCGGAGGTGGTGACGCCGGGGAGGTCGTCGCCGTTCTCGTCGCGGATCGGCACCACGAAGCAGTGCACGCCGCGGCCGGTGGGCTCCTCGCCCGGGCCGCCGGTGATGAGCTGCGCGAAGACGGAGGCCCAGCGCGCGTGCTTCCCGGCGCCGCCGATGTAGTCCTTGCGGGCGCTGGAGGTGGGGGAGTGGATCTCGAACTCGCCCGTCTCCGGCAGGTACGTGGCGGTGGTCTCCAGCTCCTGCACGTTGGAGCCGTGCCCGGTCTCGGTCATCGCGAAACAGCCCAGCACGTCGAGGTCGATGAGGCCCTTGACGTACGTGTCGTGGTGGTAGTCGGTGCCCAGGTTCTCCACGGCGCCGCCGAACAGGCCCCACTGCACGCCCGCCTTGACCATGAGCGAGAGGTCGCCGTAGCCGAGGGTCTCGATCGCGGTGACCGCGGCGCCCACGTCGCCCGTGCCGCCGTGCTCGGTCTTGAAGCCGTCGGCCGGGAAGCCCAGCGGCACCATCGCCTTCATCTGGCCGAGCATGAGCTCGCGGTACTCGTCGAGGCTCAGCCCGGCCTGCGGGACCACGTTCCCGTCCTGGATCTGCTCGCGCACCACGTCCCTCGTGGCGGCCCACCGGCCGTCCAGGATGGCGCGCAGCGCTGCGGTCAGTTCGGGCGACGATGCCGGCGAGGTCGGAGCACTCATGGCCTCAACCGTACCCAGCGCGGGCGATTCGTGTCGGTTCCGAGAGGGGAATCACGAGACCGGCGCGCAGCGGGCCCCGTCCTCGCTCGCCTCGAGCGCCGCCCGCACCGAAGCGGGCACCGGGAGCTCCTGGCCGGGCGTCGGCTCGACGCGCGCATAGCCCTTCCGCAGCGGCAGCACGCCGGACCAGCCGCCCTCGCTCGACGAGGCTCCGCCGGTGCGCGCCTTGGCGATCCAGTTGTCGGCGGTGATCGGGAAGGTGAGCACGGTGGTCGCGGCGAGTTCCTTGCGGGTGTTCGCGCGTAGCTCCGCGCTGCGCCCGGGGAGCAGCTTGTCGGTGAACGCCTCGAGCAGCTCCGCGCCGTCGACCGCCTCCGACGTGAGCGCGCCGCGCAGCACCGCCGAGCGGTAGTTCATCGAGTGGTCGAAGGCCGTGTCGGCCACGATCAGCGCGTCGACGTGGGTCACCGTCAGCGTCGCAGGGGCGCCCGCGGCGACGTGTCGCAGCGCGCCGGCCCCCGTCGAGCCGTGGAGCACGATCCGGTCGCCGAGGCGGGCGTAGGCGATCGGCACGGACCACGGCTGGCCGTCGGCCACCGTCGACAGCACGGCGACCACGCCGTCGTCCAGGATCTCGTCGAGGAGGCGGCGGTCGCCGCCGCGCTGGGGGTACCGGGTGAGCTTGTCCATGCGTCCATCCTGGGGCGGATACCGGCGCTGCAGAAGATCCAGAATCAGGAGATCTAGTGAACCAGTATTCTAGAGCGATGCCCCGCCCGCCCGCGTCCCTCCCCGACTTCTGGTCCGCGCTCGCGCACGGAGGCGCGCTCTCGGGCAGCGCGATCGTCGACGTGGTCATCGACGGCCTCGACCGCGGCGCCCTGCACCCCGGCGACCTGCTGCCTTCCTCGCGGGCCCTCGCCGCCGGGCTGGGCGTCGCCCGGAACACGGTGATCGCCGCCTACGACACCCTCGCCGCCATGGGCGTCACGGCCACGGTCCCCGGCAGCGGCACCCGGATAGCCCCGGGCACCGACCGGTTCGCGCACGCGATGCACGCCGCGCCCGCGCCGCGGCGCGCGGAGGAGGCACCGTCGGAGACCTGGGATACGAGCCTGGTGCCGGGCGTGCCCGACGTGTCCCTCATCGACGAGCGGCGGTGGCGGCGGTCGTGGCGGCACGCGACCGCGCTCCAGCCCACGACGTCGGCGGCGCCGCACGTCGCGGCGCTTCAGGACGCCCTCGCCGTGCACCTGCGGCGCCGACGCGCGGTGCGGGCCGCGCCCGGCGATCTGCGCCTGTTCCCGGGCGTGAACCCGGCCCTGACCGCGATCGCCGGTGAACTCGGCACTCCGATCGCGGTGGAGACGCCCGGCTACCGGCGGGCCTTCGACGCCTTCCGCGCCACGGGCGGCGAGGTCGTGGGCGTGCCCGTCGACGCGGACGGACTGGTCGTCGATCGGCTGCCGCGCCGGCGGTGCCTCGTCTACACCACGCCGGCGCACCAGTACCCGACCGGCGTGCGGCTCTCGATGGCACGGCGGCTCGACCTCGTGGACTGGGCGCGGGCGACGGGGAGCGTGATCGTCGAGGACGACTACGACGGCGAGTTCTCCTACGACGTGGCGCCGCTGCCCGCGCTGCAGACCCTGGCGCCCGACCACGTCGTCTACCTCGGCACCGCCTCGAAGGCGCTGACCCCGCAGCTGCGGCTCGCGTGGGCCGCTGTCCCCGAATCGCTGCGCGGGCTGCCGCACGCGGGGCACGGATCGAGCGCGGGCGTCGACGGCGCCGCGGCCTCGATGCTGGCCCACTTCCTCGACTCCGGCGCCTGGGACGCCCACGTAGCGCGGGCGGCCCGCACCTACGGGGCGCGGCGTGCCGCCGTCCGGCGGGCGCTCGCCGAGCACCTGCCGGACGCGCTCGTCCTCGGCGCCGATGCCGGGCTGCACCTCACCGTGGATATGGGCTCCGCGGCGGCGCTCGCCGCGGCGCGGGCGACGCTGGCCCGGCACCGCTACCGCGTGTCGACCCTCGCCGAGCACGCCCTGACCGACGGCGACGTCGCCGACACCGCGCTTCTGTTGTCGTTCGCGCTGATCCCCGAGACGCGGGCCGCGGCGGTCATCGCGCTGCTGGGCGCCTGACGCCGGCCGCGTCAGACCTGCTGCAGGCCGCGTACCCCGTCGCGGATGTCGAACGACGCCGCGGTCTCCACCGGCGCCCCGGGCTTCGAGACGTACGGCAGCACACGGTAATCCGCCCGGATGGTCTCGGGCGTGATCCGGGTGCTGATGTAGCCGCGCTGGTTGCGCAGCAGCCGGATGTGCGGGTTGTCGCGCAGCTGCGCCTGCTCCTTCTCGCTGTGCTCCGCGGAGCCGTCGCCGCCGCTGGTGATCGACGTGGCCGTCAGCTCGGAGGCCACGACGGCGTCGCCGCGCCGGATGTCGTTGGCGTAGTGGGTGTGCACGTCGCCGGTGAGCACCACGGGATTGCGGGTGCCCGCCGCCTGCCAGCCGTCCATCACCCGGTCGCGCGAACCGACGTAGCCGTCCCACGCGTCCGGGTTGTAGCCGGCGGCCTCGGTGGGGTCGTAGTCGATCGGTGCGAACATCACCTGCTGCCCCAGCACGTCCCAGCGGGCCTGCGAGGCGTGCAGCCCGTCGAGCAGCCAGCGCTCCTGCTCCGCGCCGGTGAGGCTGCGGGCGGGATTCCGGTTCTCCGGGTCGGTGGCGGGCACCTTGTCGTTCCCCACCTGATCGTCGCGGTACTGCCGGGTGTCCAGCATGTGGAAGGTGGCGAGGTCGCCCCACTGCACGCGCCGGTACAGGCGCAGCGACAGCCCGTTCGGCACCTGCGCGCGGCGCAGCGGCATGTTCTCGTAGTACGCCTGGAACGCCGCGCGGCGCCGCTCCAGGAAGTCGGGCTGCGGCTTCTCGGGCTTCTCGTAGACCTCGCCGGCCCAGTTGTTGTCGACCTCGTGGTCGTCCCACACGGCCACCCACGGCGCGGCGGCGTGCGCGAGCTGCAGGTCCGGATCGGACTTGTACTGCGCGTACCGCTGTCGGTAGTTCGCCAGCGTGACGGTCTCCGGGCCGCGATGGTCGCGCACGTTCCCGGTCTTGAGCTCGTAGCCGCCGGCCGCGTACTCGTACTGGTAGTCGCCGAGATGCAGGATCAGCTGCGGGCGCTCCTCGGCGAGGTGCCGGTACGCCGTGAAGTAGCCGTGCTCGTACTGCGAGCAGCTGGCGAAGGCCATCGCCAGCGGCGTCATCGCGCCGGGCTCCGGCGTGGTGTGCGTGCGCCCGGTCTGCGACAGCGCGCCCTCGGCGCGGAAGCGGTAGAAGTACTCCCGCCCGGGGCGCAGGCCCGCCAGCTCGACGTGCACGCTGTGCCCCGCCTCGGGCGCCGCCGTCGCGTCGCCGCGCTGCACGACCTTCGAGAACCGCTCGTCCTCGGCCACCTCCCACTGCACGGGGAAGGTGCGCGCCGGGATCCCGCCCATGCCGTCGTCGGCCAGCGGGTCGCGGGCGAGCCGGGTCCAGAGCACGGCACCGTCGGGCGTGGGATCGCCCGAGGCGACGCCGAGCGCGAAGAGGTCGCCGCGCGGCGTGGCGCTGGGCGAGGAGCTCGCGGCGGGATCGCCGCCCGGTGCGCAGCCGGCGCCCGCGAGCGCCGCCGCGCCCGCGGTGCCGAGGAGGAAGATACGACGGGAAACGAAAGGTGAGGGCATGCCTGCACCGTGCCCGCTCGGGGTGTCGTGGGCACGTCGCCGACATGAGCACCCGGTGAACGCGCCGCCGGGCGCGCGGCGCCGGCGCCGTCGGGGCACCGCTCAGCGGCGGGCGGCCTCGAAAGCGTCCCAGGCGCGACGGATCTCGGGGGAGGGGTCGTAGACGACGCGGTTGCGGTCGTCGATCACCAGCGTCGCGCGGGAGGTGCCGTTGTACGTCGGCCACTCGCCGGCGGGACGGCCGGTGCGCGCGAACGTGATCCAGTCGCGCTGCATGCCGTCGGAGACGCGCATCGCGATGCGGCGGTCGCCGAGCGCGCCGAGGACCCACCCCGTCGTGCCGTGGTAGACGCCGAAGACGGCCATCAGCTCGGAGGCGTGCGTCGCGCCGTAGCCCAGCAGGTCCAGCGTCTTCGGGGAGAAGTCGTAGCGGTAGAAGTACGTCGGCGCGTGCTTGGCGTGCGCCTGCGCGATCCGCAGCGACGGCGCCCAGAACATGAAGTCGCCGATGATCCGGTTCAGCGACGCGACGTCGGGGAAGCCCGGGTACGCGGCGGCCAGCCCGGCGAAGGCCTCCGGCGCGCCGCCGACGGTGTGCGCGGCCCGCTCGGCCGACGGCTTGCCCATGCCGGGCATCTTCGTGAACAGCGTGGCCTCGGTGCGGTTGGTGCCGATGATGAGCGGCACCTGCGCGCCCCGTCCGGCCGCGATGGCGACCTCCGGATCCTCCGGGAGGTAGTCACCGTCGACCGTGGGGCCGAAGGGCACCACGCCCAGCTGCTCCCGGTTGAGCTCGCCCATGAGGCGGTTGCCGGCGCGGCCCAGCTCCTCGGAGGTGGCGGTGTCGATCTGCTCGGGCCCGCCGACGATCTCCACGAAGCGCTTGCCCCAGCCGCGGGCGGTGACCGCGTCGACGGTGAGCTCGGGGGCCGAGCTCTGCGCGATGGCGCGGTGGAACAGCCCGCGCGCCGCGGGCGTCGCGAGCAGCGTGGTGACGGCGTTGCCGCCGGCGCTCTCGCCGAAGATCGTGACGTTGTCGGGGTCGCCGCCGAAGGCCGCGATGTTGCGGTGCACCCATTCCAGCGCCGCGACCTGGTCGCGCAGGCCGAGGTTGCCGTCGATCGGGCGCTCGTCGGTGGAGAAGTCCGTCAGGTCGAGGTAGCCGAGGGCGCCCAGGCGGTAGTTGATCGAGACGAAGACGACGTCGCCCCGCTCGACCAGCGAGTTGCCGTAGTACAGCGGCGTCGCCGAGCTGCCCATGAGGTAGGCGCCGCCGTGGATGAAGACCATCACCGGGCGCGGCGTCGTGGCCTCCCGCGCGGGGGCGACCACGTTGAGCGTGAGGGAGTCCTCGCTGGTGGGCTGGTACTCGCGGAAGCCGACCAGCGTGTACTTCTTGTTCTGCGGCGCGGCGGCGCTGAACTCCGTCGCCGCGCGGACCCCGTCCCACGGCTCGAGGGGCTGCGGCGCCCGGTAACGCAGCGGCCCGACGGGCGGCTGCGCGTAGGGGATGCCGCGGTAGGCGTGCACCGTCCGCTGGTCGCGGCCGGAGATCTCTCCGCTGTCGATACGCACCCGCGGGCCGTCGGTCATGGTCAGCCTTCCTCGGTGCCCGCCGCGTCGACGGCCGCGACCAGCGCCGCCATGTCGCGTTCGAAGGCGCGGACGATCGGCCACGGGTCGGGCACCTGCTTCTTGCAGGCGATCACACCGATGTTCAGTGTGCCCTCCTGCGAGAAGACCGTCACGTTGAGGCCCGCGCCGTGGAAGACCGGGCCCAGCGGGTACATCGAGTGGATCCGCGCGCCCAGGAAGTACAGGGGGATGTCGGGGCCCGGCACGTTGGAGATCACCAGGTTGTAGATCACGGGGTGCAGCTCGGGCAGGTTGTTGTCGCCGTAGAGCCGGGCGCCGAGCTGCATGATCGACGCCGGCGCGAACTGCGCCCAGGAGCGGAGCAGGTTGTCGTCCAGCTCGCCGTGGTGCTCCTTGCTCGTCGCGACCCGCTCGCGGATCGCCTCCAGTCGCGCGACAGGGGTGTCGACGTCCGTGGTCATCCGGGTGAACATGCCGGTGACCTTGTTGGTGCCCTCGGTGAGCGTCGCGCCGATCTCCGCCTCGTGCACGGAGACCGGGATCATCGCGACCAGCGGCTGCTCGGGAAGCTCGCCGCGGTCGTGCAGGAACTCGCGCATCGCGCCCGAGCAGGCCGCCAGCACGACGTCGTTGACCTTGACGCCGAAGTGGTCCTTGATCTTCTTCACGTCGGCCAGCGGCACGGAGGCGAAGGCGATCGCGCGGTGGCCGGTGATCGAGCTGTTGAGCGAGGTGCGCGGCGCGCTGAACGGGGCAGGCATGGCGGCGCCGCGGCGCGAGCGGGTCCACCAGCGCACCGGGACCGGGACGGTGCGCGGCAGCAGCGAGACCAGCGACAGCGGGCGGAGCAAGACGTTCTTCGCCCCGTCGGCGGCGAGGGCGAGCAGCGGCGCCCCGCCCGTCGACTTGTCCACCATCGCCGGGTCGAGCGCGGGCGGTTCGGGGGTCAGTGAGCACAGCTGGGCCATGAGGCCGGCGCCGGTCACCCCGTCGACGCCCGCGTGGTGCATGCGCATCATGATCGCGATCCGGCCGTCGGCCAGGCCCTCGATGACCCACATCTCCCACAGCGGCTTGCTGCGGTCCAGCGCCTGGCCGGCGATGTGCGCGCACAGGTCCGCGAGCTCCTGTTCGCCGCCCGGCGCGGGGACCGCGATGCGGTGCACGTGCGCCTCGATGTCGAAGGACTCGTCCTCCACCCACACGGGATGGTCCAGGTTGGCGACGGAGTCGTGCAGCTTGCGCCGGAACGCGGGCATGGCCGTGATCCGCCGCGCGAGCTCGCTGCGCAGGTCCTCGAACCGGTAGCCGCCCTCGACGGTGGCGGGGTCCAGCTCGAGGAGCCCGCTCACGTGCATGAGCTGGGACCGGGACTCCAGATACAGGAAGGAGGCGTCCAGTCCGCTGAGTCGTTCCATGGCTCTACTCCTACCGTGCGCGGCGCGGCCCCGGAAGTGGAACCTGTTCCACTATAGAAGTCCCGCGGCGCGCCGCGCACGCAGGCATGATGTCGGCAGGGGAGATCGAGGGCGAGGGGTCCGACGATGCTGCGACCGAGACGATCCGTACGACGGCGAGCGAGGCTGGGGGCGGTCGTCGTGCCGCTCGTCGTGGCCGTCGGGCTGACGGCGTGCTCCCGCCCTCCGGCGGAGGAACCACGGCAGCCGGTGCCGCCCGTGTCCGCGACCGCCGAGACCGTCTCGCTGGCCGCCGCTCCGGCCGCACCGAAGTGGAGTTACACACCGCCGAACCCGGGCCCGGACCAGCGGCTGCGAGGACCGATCGCCGGCGACGCGCGGCATGTCCTGATGGCCAGGTTCGTCGATCCGGGAGAGCCCCGCACCGCGTTCAAGCAGGTGGTCGACGTGGTCGACGCGACCACGGGCGTCGCGCGGCACGTCGTCGAAATCGGCTTCGACGTGGACAGCTGCGCGGTCGCGGGCAACGGACGGACGGCGCTCTGCGCCGAGCAGGACCTGGCAGGACGGTTCGCGGTGATCGACCTCGAGACCGGCGACCTGACCCCGGTCGCCGACGGGATACCGGGGAGCTCGGTGGTCGACGCCACCGACGACACCTACCTCGTGGTCGGACTCCCCGCAGGGTCGGAGGCCGGGACGCGGGTGCGCGTGCTCGGCGCCGACGGCGGCACCGTCTGGGACGCCACGGTGCGCGGGGTCCAACTCCTCCCCGGGGCCGGCGTCGTGGCCACCCGCAGCGCTTCGGATTCCGGGCGGACGACCGTCGAGGCGTACGCGCTCGACGACGGGCGCAAGGTACTGAGCCGGACGTTCGACGTGGCGCGGCCGACCGTCGCGGGGTACGCCGGCGGACTCGTGCTCGATGACGGCCGTCGGGCCGAGATCTACGACTCGCGGGGCCGCACGGTGGCCGCTGCGCCCGAGGGCTGGAGGGCGATGAGTAGCACCGCCCTGCTGGCCACCAGCAACGGACGGGTTCCATCGGTTCCCGTCCTCATCCACGCGGACCGGCCGGAGGTCGCCGCGTTCAGCCCGAACGACGGCGCCCAGCTGTGGAGCCGTGCGCTGCCCGATGCCGCGGACCGGTGCGGGCGGGCCGAGGGGGTGCAGGGCGTCGGCACGAAGGTGATCGTGAGCCTGCCCGTGCAGGACGCCGGGTCCTGCGCCGACCCGGCGGCGGCGAACGAGACCTTCGACGCCTATACCGGCGAACCCGGCCCGCGATTCCGGTTCGGCCCCAAGGACCAGGGCGTCGCCGTCGGTACCGACGGGACGCGCGTCGCCGTCGCGACGGGGTCCCTGCCGCGCACGCTGGCCGTGTGGGGACAGGGGCCGCAGCCGCTGTGGTCGCGCGAGTACCGCGACCGGTTCGGCGGCATGGTCTCGGTGCGTTCCTTCGGCGACGGGATCTACGCCGACACGCAGCGGGTCCTGTAGGTCGACCGGCCGTTCCGCGGCGAACGGCGAGGAAATCGCGTCCCGACTACGACGTGGTCCATGACGCCAGCAGGCGGGCACTGGCGTGGTAGTCGATACGGCCCTCGGCGATGCCGATGACGAGGTCGTAGGCGGGGTCCTCCGGGGCGTCCAGCGTCACGCCGTTGAGGCCGTAGAAGACGACCGTCGCGAGCCAGCCGAGCCGCTTGTTCCCGTCGATGAGCGGGTGGTTGCGGACGATCGACTCGAGGAGCGCCGCCGCCTGCTCGTCGAGCGTCGGATACGCGTCGTCGCCGAACACGGACGTCTGCGGGCGCAGCGCCGCCGATTCCAGGAGGCCGTGATCCCGAACGCCGGGCAATCCGGCCTGGTCGATGATGGTGAGCAGGAGCTCCAGGTCGAGGTGGGCCGTCACTGCGCGAGCCGGTCGAGCAGCGGGCCGTAGCGCGCGACCGCGTCCCGCGTGAGGCGGCGGACCTCGGAGTCGCGGTCCAGGCGCGCGGACTTCTCGCGGATCGCGCGGAGAGCCGCTTCCTGCTTGCTCACCCCCTCCGCCGCGGCGAGTGCGGTGAGGGCGGCGTCGTCGTCGTCGGTGAGGCGGAGGGTCATGGCCATACCCCGACGATACGCGCGGTGGTATCGAAGTGGTATCGCCTTTCGGGCGGCCCAACGGGGCGGTTTCCGCTGAACTCCTACACCCTGTAGTTGACGAGTTGCGCTCGTTTGGGACACTGGAGGTCGTGAGTTCCCCCATCGCCCCCGGTAGCGACACAGCGGCCCCGGCCAGCGCGGCCCTCTTCGAGCGCGCGGCCCGCTCCATCCCCGGCGGGGTGAACTCCCCGGTGCGCGCCTTCTCGGCCGTCGGCGGCACCCCGCGGTTCATCGTCTCGGCCTCCGGTTCGCAGCTCGTGGACGCCGACGGCAACCGCTACGTCGACCTCGTCTCCAGCTGGGGACCGATGATCCTGGGCCACGCGTACCCCGCCGTCGTCGACGCCGTGCAGCGCGCCGCCACCACCGGCCTGAGCTTCGGCGCTCCCACCGAGGCCGAGATCGCGCTGGCCGAGGAGATCATCGCCCGCGTCGCCCCCGTCGAGCGGGTGCGCCTGGTCAACTCCGGCACCGAGGCCACCATGAGCGCCGTGCGCCTGGCCCGCGGCGTCACCGGCCGCGCCAAGATCATCAAGTTCGCCGGCTGCTACCACGGCCACGTCGACGCGCTGCTCGCCGACGCCGGCTCCGGCGTCGCCACGCTCGGCCTTCCCACCAGCCCTGGCGTGACGGGCGCGCAGGCGGCCGACACCGTCGTCCTGCCCTACAACGACCTCGCCGCCGTGCGCGAGGCCTTCGCGCAGTACCCCGGGCAGATCGCCGCCGTCATCACCGAGGCCGCCGCCGGCAACATGGGCGCCGTCCCGCCGCAGCCGGGCTTCAACGAGGCCCTGCGCGAGATCACCAGGGCCGACGGTGCCCTCCTCATCCTCGACGAGGTCATGACGGGCTTCCGCGTGAGCAAGGCCGGCTGGTACGGCCTCGATCCCGTGGACGCCGACCTGTTCACCTTCGGCAAGGTCATGTCGGGCGGGCTGCCCGCCGCGGCCTTCGGCGGCTCCGCCGACGTGATGGGCCACCTCGCGCCGCTCGGCCCCGTCTACCAGGCCGGCACGCTGTCCGGGAACCCCGTCGCCGTGGCCGCGGGCCTCGCGACGCTGCAGCACGCCACCGACGAGGTGTACGCCAAGCTCAACGCCAACTCGATCCGCCTCGGCGGGCTCATCGGCGACGCGCTCACCGCGGAGGGCGTGCGGCACCACGTCCAGTACGCGGGCAACCTCGTCTCCGTCTTCTTCACCGACGGGCCCGTCAAGGACTACGCCCAGGCCAAGGGCGCCGAGACCTTCCGCTTCGCGCCCTTCTTCCACGCCCTGCTCGAGCAGGGGATCTACCCGCCGCCCAGCGCCTTCGAGGCGTGGTTCGTCTCCGCCGCGCTCAGCGACGACGATTTCGCATCCATCGAGGCGGCGCTGCCCGCCGCCGCCCGCGCCGCCGCCGCGGCGACGCAGTAGGAGACCCAGATGACCCAGACGATCGTGCACGTCATGCGGCACGGCGAGGTGCACAACCCCGACGGCATCCTCTACGGCCGCCTCCCCGGGTTCTGCCTGTCCGAGAAGGGCCGGGCGCAGGCGCAGACGGTGGCCGACGCGCTCGCCGACCACGACATCACCGCCGTATTCGCCTCGCCGCTGCAGCGCGCCCAGGAGACCGCGACCCCCATCGCCGCGTCGCACGGGCTGCCGATCATCACCGACGACGAGCTCATCGAGGCGGGTAACCAGTTCGAGGGCCTCAAGGTGGCCGTCGGCGACGGTGCCCTGCGCCAGCCCAAGCACTGGGCCAAGCTGCGCGATCCCTTCACCCCGTCGTGGGGCGAGCCGTACCTGCAGATTGCGCACCGCATGGTCGGCGTCGTCGACATCGCGCGCGACCGGGCCCGCGGCCACGAGGCCGTCCTCGTGAGCCACCAGCTGCCCGTCGTGACCCTGCGCCGCCACCTCGAGGGCAAGCGCCTCTGGCACGACCCGCGCAACCGGCAGTGCTCCCTCGCCTCGCTCACCAGCCTCGTCTACGACGGCGACGAGCTCGTCGACATCGTGTACTCCGAGCCGGCGGGCGCCACCGACCCGCTGGTGCGCGGCGCGTGAGGCTCGCCCGCCGCGCCGCCGCCCTCGTGGTCGCCGGCGCGGTCGCCTTCGGCGCGTCCGGCTGCGTCCAGCTCTCCGACCAGGCCGCCAAGGGCGGCGTGATCGCCCCCGGCGGCAAGGTCCGGCAGTTCTACGAGCCCGGGCAGCGCAGCACCGTCGAGAACCTGTCCGGGCGCAGCGTGACCGACCCGAACACCACGATCAAGCTCTCCGACTACGCCGGCAAGGTCGTCGTCATCAACGTCTGGGGCAGCTGGTGCGCCCCGTGCCGCCTCGAATCGCCCGAGCTCGAGCGCACCTTCGTCGCCACCAAGGACAAGGGCGTGCAGTTCCTCGGCATCAACGTGCGCGAGACCGCTGGCGACGACGCCGCCCGCGACTTCATCGGCTCGCAGGGCCTGACCTACCCGTCGATCTACGACCCGCCCGGCAAGACGCTGCTGGCCATCGGCGAGCAGTACCCGACCACCGTCGTGCCGATGACCTTCGTCCTCGACCGGCAGCACCGCGTGGCGGCGTCCTACCTGACCACCGTCGGCGAGAAGGAACTCACGGACACCATCGAGAAGGTGCTGGGGGAGGGCTGATGGGAGAGGCCTTCGCCACCGCGGCCGTCTCGGGCCCGCTGCTGCTCGCGCTCGGCGCGTGCCTGCTCGCGGGGCTCGTCTCGTTCGCCTCGCCGTGCATCGTCCCGCTCGTGCCGGGCTACCTGTCGTACCTGGCCGGGCTCGTCGGGGCCGAGGCCCCGGCCGCCACCGTCGACGAGGCGAAGGCGGGCGTGCGGGCGGGCCGGTGGCGCGTCATGGGCGCCGCGATCCTGTTCGTCGCCGGCTTCACCGCCGTCTTCCTGCTGATGACGATGTCGGTCTTCGGGCTCGCCACGTCGATCCGGCTCAACGCCGACACCCTGATGCGGATCGGCGGCGTCGTCACCATCGTCATGGGCCTCGCCTTCATCGGCCTGGTCCCGATGCTCGAGCGCGACGTCCGGTTCGCGCCGCGGCAGTGGACCACCCTCGCGGGCGCGCCGCTGCTCGGCGGCGTCTTCGCGCTCGGCTGGACGCCGTGCATCGGCCCGACGCTGGCGGGGATCCTGTCCATCGTCGTCGGCACCGACGCCGAGCCCGCCCGCGGCGCGATCCTCATCGTGGCCTACTGCGCGGGGCTCGGCCTGCCCTTCATCGTCCTGGCCCTCGGGTCGACGGTGGCCGTCCGCGCCGTCGGGTGGCTGCGCCGCAACTCGCGCCGCATCCAGATCTTCGGCGGCGTGCTGATGATCGCCGTCGGCGTCGCGCTGGTCACCGGCTACTGGGCCGAGTTCATCGACCTCGTCCGCCGCCTCTTCGTCTCGAACACAGTGATGCCGATCTGATGAGTACCCCCGTCAAGCAGTCCCCGCCCCGCCGCGCCCTCGCCGCGGTCCGCAACACGTGGCGCTCGCTCACGTCGATGAAGACCGCGCTGGTCCTGCTGTTCCTGCTGGCCGTCGCCGCCATGCCCGGCGCGCTGCTGCCCCAGCGCGACGTCGACTCCGCCGCCACCGCGAAGTGGATCGACGACCACGGGACGCTCGGCGAGATCATGGACAAGCTGCAGTTCTTCGGCGTCTTCAAGTCGGTGTGGTTCACGTCGATCTACGCGCTGCTGTTCGTCTCGCTCGTCGGCTGCATCGTGCCGCGCTGCTTCGAGCACTTCCGCGCCCTGCGCACCCCGCCCGTCGCGACGCCGCGCAACCTGTCCCGGCTGCCGCGACACACCACCCGCGAGAGCGACCAGGACCCGGAGGCCGCCGCGCAGACGGTGCTCGCCGGCCTGCGCGGCTGGCGCAAGATCTCCCGCCCCGGCGGTGCGAACGAGGCCGAGGGCACCGTCACCGTCTCCGCCGAGAAGGGCTACCTCCGCGAGGCCGGCAACCTGGTCTTCCACATCTCGCTGGTGGGCATCCTCATCGCGATCGGCGTCGGCCAGCAGTTCTCCTACGAGGGCTCGCGCATCGTGATCGCGGGCGACGACGGCTTCTGCAACACCTCGTCGAACTACGACAACTTCCGCGCCGGCAACCTCGTCGACGGGACCGGGCTCGCGCCCTTCTGCCTCAAGGCCGACGAGGTGCAGGCCACCTTCCTGCCGAACGCGCAGCCCGACATGTTCCGCACGATCGCCTCCTACCAGGACGGCGAGGCGCTGCAGACCGAAACCTGGAAGAAGTACGACATCGAGGTGAACAAGCCGCTCCGGATGGACGGCGTGCGGGTCTACATGCTGGGCCACGGCTACGCCGGCACCTTCACCGTGACCTACCCGAACGGCGCCGTCCGCACGCAGACCATGCAGTTCGCGCCGCAGGACAAGATCAACTTCCTCTCCTCCGGCGCCCTGCGCTTCGACCCGCCGGCCGCGCTGTACCCCACCGAGGACGAGCGGCGCACCAAGCAGATCGGGATCGAGGGGCTGCTCGCCCCCACCAAGCAGCTCGACGGGACGCTGCTCACCTCGCGGTTCCCCGCGCCGAACGATCCGGCCGTCGCGATCGACATCTACCAGGGCGACACCGGCCTCGACACCGGCAAGCCGCAGAACATCTTCTCGCTCAGCCGCGATCAGATCGACTCCGGCCGGCTGTCGAAGAAGGCGCGCGTGAACCTGACCGTCGGGCAGTCGACCACGATCGAGGACGGCACCCAGGTGCGGTTCGACGGGGTCACGAACTTCGCGGCCCTGCAGGTCAGCCACAACCCGGCGCAGAACTGGACGCTGGTCTTCGCGATCGGGATGCTGGGCGGGCTCATCGTCTCGCTCACCGTGCGGCGCCGGCGGGTGTTCGTGCGGCTGACCCCGCGCGAGGGCGGCGGTACCGTGATGGAGATCGCCGGACTGGCCCGCACCGACGAGGCCGGATGGACCGAGGACTTCGAAGCACTGGCCGACCGCCTGGTCGGTCCCGACGGTGAGAAAGTGGCGTGACCATGGGAACCGAGACGAACGTCGACCTGGCGAACTTCGCCGACGTGCTGTTCACCAGCGCGACCGGGATCTACGCGCTCGCGCTGGTCCTGATGGTCATCGAGCTCGCCACGTCGCGCGTGGACGCGACGGCCGCGCGCGACCGCGAGCGCGAACTCGTCGCCGCGGGCGGCGGCCCGATCGCCACCGACTCCACCCCCGGGCGGGTCGTCGACGACGGTCCGCGTCGCACGAAGTCCGAGCGGATCGGCCGGATGGGCTACGCCCTGGTGGTCGCGGGCCTGCTCGTGCACGTCTCCTCGATCGTGCTGCGCGGCGTCGCCACGGGCCGCATGCCCTGGGGCAACATGTACGAGTTCATGTCCATCATGTGCGCGGGCGCGGTCCTGGCCTCGCTGGTGCTGCTGCGCAAGCCCGAGGCCCGTCCGATCCTCGGCTTCGTGCTGGTCCCGATCCTGATCTTCATGTTCGTCGCGGAGGGCGTGCTGTACACGACCGCCGGCCCCGTGGTGCCCTCGCTGAAGTCGTACTGGCTCGCGATCCACGTCTCGATCGTGTCGATCGGCGCCGGCATCTTCCTGGTCTCCGGCGTCGCCAGCCTGCTGTACCTGATCCGCCGCCGGTACGAGCTGCCCGACGGTTCCGTCTCCGTCACCTCCGGCGTCGGCGGCCGGCTGCTGCAGGCCATCCCGTCCACGCAGGTGCTCGACCGCGTGGCGTACGGCACCGTGATCGTCGCCTTCCCGCTGTTCAGCGCGGGCGTGATCTGCGGCGCTGTCTGGGCCGAGGCGGCGTGGGGCCGACCGTGGGGGTGGGACCCGAAGGAGACCACCTCGTTCATCGCGTGGGTCCTCTACGCGGCGTACCTGCACGCGCGGGCGACGTCGGTGTGGCGCAAGGCCGCGCCCTACCTGAACATCCTCGGCTTCGCCGTGATCGTCTTCAACCTGTTCATCATCAACTACTTCGCGACGGGCAGCCTGCACTCCTACGCCGGCTGAGTCCGCGCCGGGTACCCGCGTACGACAAGGGCGCCGCCCCGCCGAGGATCTCGGTGGAGCGGCGCCCTTCGTCGTGTGCGGGGGCTACGCCGTGGTGTTTTGGTTCAACAGAGCAAAGACTTCCGATGCGCGGAAGCGACGGTGCCCGCCGGGCGTGCGGACGGAGCCGAGAAGGCCCGCACCGGCCCATCGGGTGACCGTTTTGGGGTTCACGTTGAACAGCGCGGCCACCTGGCCTGGGGTCATGAGTCGCTCGGGCTGACGGGGAGCAGCGGCCCGGGGGTCCGCTGCGCGCTGGGCGAGGTTCGGGTGTGCCGTGGTCATGATGCCCAGTATGCAGCGATTTGCCCGAGTACTCGAACCTCTATCCGAGTGCCAAGAATTGGTAAAGTCGTATTTCGGACGGGGAGTAAGCTCTTGGTCATGACCGATACGGGTACGGCCAAGCGGGCGCTGGCACGCGACATCTTTTTCTATACGCTGTTCCGCCTGGGGCTCGTCGTCGTCGTCTTCGCGGTGCTCTACGGGCTCGGCATGCTGTTCCTCGACGAGGTGCCGCCCGTTCCCGTGTTCCTGTTCGCGCTCGTGGTGTCCCTGCCGCTGTCGATGGTGCTCGGCAAGAAGCTGCGTACCCGGGTGAACGAGAGCGCCGCCGTGATCGACGAGGCGCGCAAGGAGAATCGCGACGACTTCCGGCGGCGGCTGCAGGGCGTGGACGAGTGACGACCGTCGTTCACGACCGGTCCGCGGACCGGTCCTGGGTCGACAACGCCGTCCGGCTGATCGAGGCCGACGCGCGCCGCAGCGCCGACACCCACCTGCTGCGCTTCCCGCTGGAGGAGTGGGCGCGGGGCGCGGGGATCGACCTGTACCTCAAGGACGAGACCACGCACATCACGGGCAGCCTGAAGCACCGTCTGGCCCGATCCCTGTTCCTGTACTCCCTGTGCAACGGGTGGGTGCGCGAGGGCACGACGGTGATCGAGGCCTCGTCGGGCTCGACGGCGGTGTCCGAGGCGTACTTCGCGAAGCTGCTGGGCCTGCCGTTCATCGCCGTGATGACGAAGTCGACGTCGCCGGCGAAGGTGGCGCTGATCGAGCGCGAGGGCGGCACGTGCCACTTCGTGGACCGCGCCGACGAGGTGTACACCGAGGCCGCGCGGCTCGCGCACGAGCGCGGCGGGCACTACATGGACCAGTTCACCCACGCCGAGTGCGCGACGGACTGGCGGGGCAACAACAACATCGCCGAGTCGATCTTCTCGCAGCTCTCCCTCGAGGATCACCCGGAGCCGGCGTGGATCGTGGTCGGCGCGGGCACCGGCGGCACGTCGGCGACCATCGGCCGCTACATCCGCTACCGCCGGCACGCGACCCGCCTCTGCGTCGTGGACCCGGAGAACTCCAGCTTCCTGCCCGGCTACGTCGCCGGCGACTGCACGGTGCAGACGGGGCAGTCCTCCCGCATCGAGGGCATCGGCCGCCCGCGCGTGGAACCCTCGTTCATCCCGGAGATCGTCGATCGCATGGTGGGCGTGCCCGACGCCGGCTCGATCGCCGCGGCGCGGATCGCCTCGTCGATGCTCGGCCGCCGCGTGGGCGGTTCCACCGGCACGAACCTCTGGGGCGCCTTCGGGGTGATCGCCGAGATGCTGCAGGCCGGCCGGTCCGGCAGCGTCGTCACCCTCCTCGCCGACGACGGTGACCGCTACCTCGACACCTACTTCGACGACGCCTGGGTGCAGTCGCGGGGCTTCGATCTCATCCCGCCCACGCTCACCGTCGAGCGCTTCCTCACCGACGGGTCCTGGCGGGAGTAGGCCCGGGATGGCGGGTCCCGGGCGGCGCGGACGGGCCGTGTAGTCGGTCCGGGAAGCCATGCGTGCCACGCATGGCTACGATCTTCGCAGTTCAGAGGCTGTTTTTCTGAGGCGGGGCATGCGTCGGACGCATGGCCGGGGCGCGGGCCGCGCGGGTCGCGCCGCGCGGTCAGACGCGCAGGAGGAAGGGCTCCGCCTCGGCGGGCGGGTCCGGCAGGTGCAGCAGCTCGATCCGCTCGAGGCGGGTGACCCGCACCATCACCGTCTCGAGGTCCGGTAGCAGAGAGCCGCTGTTGCGGACCACGGCGAACGCGGCCTCGCCTGCGTGGACCGCCGCCACCGGATCGTCCAGGATCACCGGGTCGACGGTGGGAGTGTTCTCGCGGTTCCACAGGATGATCGTGTCCTCGAGGCGGGTGGGGATCGGGAGGTCCGCGCGGTGGGCCAGGCGGAGCGACGCGGGGCGGTCGTCGCCGAGCGCGCGGAGCTCGTCGAAGCCGCTCACGATGCGCTCGATCAGGGTGATGGCCGACCGCGCGCCAGTGGTCGTTTGCGCGCCCTCCGCGGTGCGCCGGAACAGCGGGAAGCCCACGAGCTCCTCCGCGACCGCGACCGACCGCGTGACCGTGGACTGTGCGACGCCGTGCACCCGGGCCGCCTCGCTGATGCTGTGCGTGCGGGCCACTGTCGCCACCACCCGCAACCGTTCGATGTCCGACATGCCGGGACGGTACCGCCGGTCACTGACGAGTTTCTCTCGCCCGAGCCCGGTCGACGGAACGGCGCGGGCGGGCGCGACGGTCGCGAGGCGGGACGTCAGGGACGTCAGGTCATGCGTGCCACGCATGACCCGGGACTGAAAAACATGCCTCTGAACTGCACGTATCCAACCCATGCGTGGCGCGCATGGCGCTCCGGATCGACTACCGGCCCGCCTCGGGGAGGTGCCGGCGGTCGGACGAGGGTGAGCCGGGCGCGCAGTCGGGCGTGCGGCTCACGCGCCCAGGAACAGCCCGACCGCGGCGCCGATGGACCAGACGAGCATCGCCAGGCCGGTCTGGGCGAGCGCGGGAATGAGCGCGGGGCCCTGGCCGCCGCGGGTCACGGGCAGCGCGGCGCGGACGGCGAGCGGAGCGGAGGCGAGGGAGAGGAGTGCCCACGGGGTGGCGACGGCGGCGAGGGCGAGGCCCAGCACCGTCGGGACGGCGACGAGGACCGAGAACAGGACGCGGGTGCGGGAGTCGCCGAGGCGGACGGCGAGGGTGATCTTGCCGGACTCGCGGTCGGTGGGGATGTCGCGCAGGTTGTTGGCGACGAGCACCGCCGAGCTGTACGAGCCCACCGCGCACGCGGCGAGCACACCGGACGCATCCACCCGCCCGGCCTGCACGAACTCCGTGCCCAGTACCGCGACCAGGCCGAAGAACACGAACACCGCGATCTCGCCGAAGCCGAGGTAGCCGTAGGGCTTCTTCCCGCCGGTGTAGAACCACGCCCCGGCCACGCAGGCCAGGCCCACGAGGATCAGCCAGGGCGCCGAGGTCAGCGACAGCACCACGCCGGCGACCCCGCCGACGCCGAAGCACGCGAACGCCGCGCGCTTCACCGCGGCGGGGGAGGCCAGCCCGGACCCGACGAGCCGCAGCGGGCCGACGCGCTCGTCGTCGGTGCCGCGGATGCCGTCGGAGTAGTCGTTGGCGAAGTTCACGCCCAGGATCAGCGACAGCGACACCACCAGCGCGAGGAGCGCCTTCCACCAGACCGCCTCGCCGAGGAAGCCCGCCGCCCCCGTACCCGCGATCACCGGGGCGATCGCGTTCGGGAGCGTGCGGGGGCGGGCCCCTTCGAGCCACTGCGCTGCGGTTGCCATGCGCCCAGCCTATGCAGTCGCTACAGGACCGAGGTGTCCAGGTCGAGCGTCGTGCGGTCGAGCTTCGCCAGCAGGTCGAACTCGGTGTACGCCTTGGGCAGCTCGTACACGAAGAAGTACTGCGTGGCCGCCCGCTTGCCGCGGTAGAAGGCCTCGTCCTTGGCCGTGCCGTCCTCGGCGTACGTCGCGAGCGCCTGGTCCAGCCACAGCCACGCCACCACGACGTGCCCGAGGCCGTCGAGGTAGGAGGTCGCGTTCGCCAGCGACAGCGCGGGGTCGCCCGTGCCGCCGAGCGCCATGGTGACCTCGACCGCGCGCTGCGCGGCGGCCCGCAGCGCGGCCGCGTGCGGCGCCAGCTCCTCGACCTTGTCGGCGCGGGCGGCCGTCGCCTCGAACCGGCCCAGCAGCGCGCCGAAGGCGGCGCCGCCGTGCTGCGGCACCTTGCGGCCGAGCAGGTCGAGGCCGTGGATGGCCTTGGCGCCCTCGTGGATCGCGTTGAGCCGGTTGTCCCGGTACAGCTGCTCGACGTTGAACTCGCGCGTGTAGCCGTAGCCGCCGTGGATCTGGATGGCGTAGTCGTTGGCCTTCGTGGCCCACTCGCTGGGCCAGCTCTTGATGATCGGGGTGAGGAAGTCGAGCAGCTGCCCGGCGGCCTTCCGCTCCTCCTCCGTCTGCCCGGTGTTCTCGTCGTCGACGAGGCGCGCCCCGAACAGCGCGAGCGCCAGCCCGCCCTCGACGTAGCTCTTCTGCGCGAGCAGCATGCGGCGCACGTCGGGGTGCTCGATGATCGGGACCTGCGGCCCCGTCGGGGCGGTCACGGGCCGGCCCTGGACGCGGGTCTTGGCGTACTCGAGCGACTGCAGGTAACCGGTGTAACCGATCGACGAGGACGCCAGCCCGACGGCGACGCGCGCCTCGTTCATCATCTGGAACATCTGCACCAGGCCGCGGTTCTCCGTGCCCACCAGGTAGCCGGTGGCCCCGTCGAGCGAGAGCAGGCAGTTGGTGGTGCCCTTGTTGCCCATCTTGTGGTTCAGGCTCACCAGGTTCACGGCGTTGCGGTCGCCGACGGACGCGTCGTCGTTGACAAGGTACTTCGGCACGATGAACAGCGAGATGCCCTTGACGCCGTCCGGCGCGCCGGGGACCTTCGCGAGCACGAGGTGCACGATGTTCTCGGTCATCTCGTGGTCGCCGCCGGTGATCCACATCTTGGTGCCGGTGATGGCGTAGCTGCCGTCCTCGCGGGGCTCGGCCTTGGCGCTGATGTCGGCGAGCGCGGAACCGGCGTCGGGCTCCGAGAGGCACATGGTGCCGGTGAACCGGCCCTCGATCATGGGCTCGAGGTAGAGCCGCTTCTGCTCGTCGGTGCCGAAGGAGCGGATCACGTTGCCGTTGCCCAGGGTCAGGCCCGAGTAGACGGTGGTGGAGACGTTCGCGGCCTGCATCCACGCGAACGCGGCCTTGCTGATCAGCGAGGGGAGGCCGATGCCACCCTCCTCGGCGGGCAGCTCGGCGAACGTGAAGCCGGCCTCGTTGATCGCATCGATCCCGGCCTTGGTCGCGGGCAGCGTCTTCGCGGTGCCGTCGGGCTGGATCGTCGGCTCGTTGGCGTCCGCGTCCTTGTAGTGGTTGGACAGCTTCTGCACGGCGATGTCGGCGGCTAGGTCGAGCGCGGCGTCGAAGGTCTCCTTCGAGTGCTCCGCGAAGGCGTCGCGCTTGGTCAGCTCCTCCGCGTTCAACCACTCGTAGAGCAGGAAGTCGACGTCGCGGGGGTTGAGCAGCGGGGTCTGCGCTGCGATGTTCTGCTTCACGGTTCTCCGATCCGGGCTGTTACTGCGGAGCTATCTTACTCGGCGGTAACCTTACCCGAGATTCCTTCAACCATGAATATTTGTGACGTCCGTCAACCCGCGCTCACCGGGCGCGCCACGCGGCCGACTGCTGCGCCGCGATCGAGACCAGCCGGTCGAGGCCGAAGTTCACGTCCAACAGGTGCGTGCCCATCAGCAGCAGCTCGTTGAGCGGCTGCGGCACCGTCAGCCGGATCCGGTACATGCTGTGCCGGTTGACCTCCGAGCAGCTCCCCACGCCGCGGCTCCTGCTCACCGTCCAGGTGCTGGCCGACGTGGGCAGCGCCTCGGGGAAGGTCGTGTAGTCCATGAGCACGGAGATGATCCCGAAGGCGTAGCGCTCGCTCGGCACCGTCACGCCGACGGGGCTCCAGTCGCCGGAGAGTGGGCCGGGGTCGGTGCAGGCGATGTGCTTGCCCGCGCCGACCGGGAGTTCCATCGTCTGGGAGAGGAGGTCGAGGTCGGTGTTGCCGAACATCGAGATCACGGGCGCGGCGGTGTCCGTGGAGTAGGCGACCGCGCAACCGAACTCGCCGCGGCGGGTGCACAACGGGATGTTCTGGAAGTCGCCGCCGGTGGTGCGGCCCTCGGCGGTGGTCACGTTGCCGCCCATGAGGAAGGCGCCGACGAGGCGGTTCCGGACGGCGGCGTTGCCGTCGATCTCCTCGCGGATCAGCTTGCGCAGCATCATCGTTCCCTGCGAATGCCCGATGAGGACCACGCCGCGGCCGCCGTTGTCGCGCGCCAGGTACTCGCGCCAGGCCGTCCGCACGGACTCGTACGCGGTGTCGACGACCGGCTTCAGGTGCATCAACATCGTGGGTGCGAGGCCCGTGAGGGTGATCTGCGGGTAGACCGGCGCGAAGACGCGGCACATCGACCCGAACCGCGCCGCCTGGAACCGGGCGATCGAGTCGACCTCGGGCATGCGCACCGGGTTCGCGGTGAGCGCGACCTGGTTCGTCACCGTCGGATAGACGTAGAAGCAGTCGACCGCCTTCTCGGCGTCGGTCACCTTCCGGGCCGGGGTGGTCTTTCCCGTGCCGAGGTCGGTGGTGTCGGTGGGGAGGGTGCACGGGTTCGCGGTGCCGGGCCGGCACATCCACGTCGTCGACGGTGCGCCCTGGGCCGCGCCAGCCGCCAGGCCCGCGCCGAGCGCGAGGGTCGCCGATATCGCTGCCAGTCGCCGGAGGGCGCGCCGAAGGATCATGCGCAGACCATATACCGAGAGTTTTGAAATTCTCTCAGTATTTCGAGAATCGGTCGACGAGCGCGCGCCGGTCGACCTTGCCCGGCCCGCGACGGGGCAGCTCGTCGACGAGGTACAGCGCCCGCGGCGCCGCGGTCCGGTCCAGCTCGGCCTCGACGGCCGCGCGCAGCAGCTCGACGGTGACCTCCGCGCCCGGTCCCGGCACGACCGCCGCGGCCACCCGCTGGCCGAGCCGCGGATCGGGCTGCGCGAAGACGGCGACCTCGGCGACGCCGGGCACCCGCGCCAGGACGGCCTCGACGACCTGGGGGAGGACCGTCAGGCCGCCGGTGGAGATGGCCTCGTCGAGCCGGCCCGTGACGGCGAGGACGCCGTCCGTGAGCGTCCCGGCGTCGTCCGTGCGGAACCAGCCGGGATCGGCGAAGGCGGGGTGCTCGGGCAGGTTCCGGTAGCCGAGGGCCACCGTCGGGCCGCCGAGCACGACGCGCGATTCCGGGCCGTCCAGGCGGATCTCGACGCCCGGCAGGGGCGCACCGTCGTACACGCAGCCCCCGGCCGTCTCGCTCATCCCGTACGTGCGGACCATCCGGATGCCGGCGGCGAGCGCCGCCTCGCGGACCGGGACGGGGCAGGCGGCGCCGCCGATGAGCACCCCGTCGAACCGGGTCAGGGCCTCCGTCGCGGCGGGGTCGGCGAGGACCTTGACCAGCTGGGTCGGGACCAGGGAGACGTACCGACGGTCCGCCGTCATCGTGGCGTGGGCGCCGGCGAGGGCGGCGGGGTCGAAGCCCGCGCGCACGTCGAGCTGGGCGGGCGCGTGGCCCGCGGCGAGGGAGCGCAGCATCACCTGCACGCCCGCGACGTGGTGCGGCGGCATCGCGAGCAGCCACTGCCCGGGCCCGCCGAGCCGCGCGTGCGTGCCCGCGGCGCTCGCGGCGAGGGCCTCGCGGGTGAGCATGGCGCCCTTGGGCGTGCCCGTCGTGCCGGACGTCGCGACCACGAGGGCCGCGCGCTCGTCGATCGGGGCGCCGGCGGCGAGCGCCCCGGTGAGCCGCTCGGCCTCGCGGGGATCGTGCGCGGGCACGGGCAGCCAGGCGGGCGCCGTGCCCTCCAGCAGGGCGGTCAGCTGCGGCAGGGCGGATTCGACGGTGTCGATCCGCAGCGGCTCGAGGTTCACTCGCCGTGCGATTTGGGGCAGCCGTCGGGGTTGAGCGGGGCGTCGTCGAAGGGCCAGCCCTTGCGCTCGAGGCGCTCGCGGACGCGGGTGATGTCCTTCTCGAGCGGCATCTCGTGCGTGTGCCCGCTGATGGCGACGCCGGCGTCGACGCGCGTGATGGGTTCGACGCCGTCGGGGGTGAGGTGCGCGTCGTCGATCAGCTCGCGCGTGACCTCGCGCAGCTCCTCCTTGGTGAGCTGCCGGTCGAGCAGCGCGAGGAGCGGCTGGTAGTCGGTGTTGGGCACGCCGTCGGGATAGCCGGCGCGCAGCCAGTCGACGATCCTGGCCAGGAAGCCCGGACTCTGACTCGAACTCATGAAGACCCCACCTCCGGTGCGAGGGTGCGCCCTGGGGCGCGGTTGTGCTGCCGATACGGATACCGATACGGGAACGGCCCCCTATCTGAACTCCAGAATAGGGGGCCGCTCGCGGCTCGGGTGAGCGACAGCGAAGAGAACGTGTTTCAGCTGGCGAAACCGGTGAGCGGCCAGCCGCCGGCGGCCAGCTTGCTCGCGACGTGGCGCAGGTCCTCGTCGCTGGGCTCGGCCTGCGTCACCTTGGTGATCGCGGCCTCGATCTCGTCCTTGTGGACCTCGTCGGGGCGCTGGGCCAGGATGCGGCCGATCACCGCGTCGACCTCGGTCTCCGACAGCTGCTTGGTGAGCAGCGCGAGCAGCGGGAAGTAGTCCTTCGGCGGCACGCCCTCAGGGTAACCGGCGCGGAGCCAGTCGAGGACCTGCTGGAGGACGCTGTCCTGGGAGTTCTCGGTGGTCATGCGGTCGCCCCTACTTCTTCTTCTCGAACCACGGGTAGATGTTGTCGAACGTGAGCTCGTACTTGAAGCCCGAGGCCACGATCATCGAGACGCCGAGCACGACCGCGACGATGACGATGAGGAAGGCGATCGCGGCGAGCGCGTTGCCCATCGGATTGGGCTTGTGGACGCTGCCGTCCTCCCGCTCGTGGCCGTTGCCGATCGCGAGACCGCGGACACCCACAGCGAAGAGGGCGGGCAGACCGGCGCCGAGGATGAGGCCCACGAGGAGGACCTTCCACACCGCGTCGAGGGCGAGGGAAATCGTATGCATGCTCTGGTCCCCTTAGACCTTGGCCTCGGTGGGCGCGACCGCGTTGGTCTCGTCGTCCCACTCGGCGTTGACGTTGTTGGAGTCGACCTTCTGCTGCTGGGCGCGCCAGTACATGTAGCCCGACAGCACGCAGAGGATGGCGAAGGCGACGATCGGACCGGCCAGGGTCGGGATCTTCGCGGCCACGAAGTACATCACCGCGCCGACGAGGGCGGCGGCGGGCAGCGTGATCACCCAGGCGGCGACCATGCGGAGCGCGACGTTCCAGCGGACCGTCGCGCCCGGCTTGCCGACACCCGAGCCGAGGATCGAGCCCGTGGCGACGTGCGTGGTCGAGAGGGCGAAGCCGAGGTGGCTCGACACGAGGATGATCGTGGCCGACGAGGCCTCGGCCGCCATGCCCTGCGGGGAGCTGATCTCGATCAGGCCCTTGCCGAGGGTGCGGATGATGCGCCAGCCGCCGAGGAAGGTGCCCAGGGCGATCGCGGCGGCGGCGGAGAACTTCACCCACAGCGGGACGCCGTGCGTGTCGTCCCAGAACAGGAGGCTGTCGCTGCTGCCGGGGTTGCCCTGGCTGTAGCCGATGAGCGCGAGGGTGATGACGCCCATGGTCTTCTGCGCGTCGTTGGTGCCGTGCGCCAGCGAGACGAGCGAGGCGGTACCGATCTGGCCCCAGCGGAAGCCCTCCTCGGTGAACCGCTCCGCGACGCCGGCGACGATCTTGAACACCAGGTACGTGCCGACCGCGGCGACGACGCCCGCGACGACGGGGGCGAACAGAGCCGGCAGGACGACCTTGCCGATGACACCGTCGAGCTTGGCGGTGCCGTTCCAGACCACGCCACTGACGCCGAGGGCGGCGATCGCGGCGCCGATCATGCCGCCGAACAGCGCGTGCGAGCTGGAGCTGGGCAGGCCGAGCAGCCAGGTCAGCAGGTTCCAGATGATGCCGCCGATGAGGCCGGCGAGCACGATGATCAGCAGCGCGCGGCCGCCGTTCTCGATGAGCTCGGGCTTCGGCGAGCCGTCCTTGTTCTGGATCTTGATCACCGCGTTGGTCACGGTGAGAGCGACCTCGACGGACAGGAAGGCGCCCACCAGGTTGAGGATCGCCGAGAGGCTGACGGCCGTCTTTGGCTTCAGGGCGCCGGTCGCGATGGATGTGGCCATCGCATTTCCCGTGTCATGGAAGCCGTTGGTGAAGTCGAAGGCGAGGGCCGTCACGATCACCAACAGCAGGATGATGAGTTCGCTGTTCATGGTGAAAATAGTGAGGCCGAGAGGCCCGTTCCACCAAACGGGTGAGACGGGCCCGACATCCTTCTGACCTGCAGGTTCGTGTTCGTCCGGCGAGCGTTCACCAGATGTTCATTCAGCACGCTCTCAGAATCCTCCGGGCATGTCCGTTTTGCGCGGATCTTGCGGTCTACCGCGGGGCGATTGACGGGCCGTGACTACTATTTGCGCATGGCGTCTTTGGATATCCGCGTGTTGGGCCAGGTTTCGCTCTCCGTGGACGGCGCGCCGAACGAGGTGTCGGGCGTGAAGCCGCGTTCGGTGCTCGCGCTGCTCGTGATGAATCGCGGCCGCGCCGTCACCGTCGACTCCCTGAGCGAGCAGGTGTGGGATGGCAACCCGCCGGCCTCCGCCCGCGCCAGCCTCCAGGTCTTCGTCAGCGGGCTGCGCAAGGCGCTCCGCGGTCCGGGGGCCGGTTCGGGCCTCGACGGCCTGCTGGTCACCTCCGGCTCGACGTACCGCCTCGACCTCGAGCCGGAGCAGTCCGACATCGGCCGTTTCGACTCGGCGCGGCGCCGCGGCGCCGAGCTCGCCGCCGCCGGCCGCTACGACCGGGCGTCGCTGGCCTTCGCCTCCGCGCTCTCGGAGTTCCGCGGCGATGCGGTCGCCGACCTGCGGGGCCTGCAGTTCGCCGACAACTTCGCGATCGGCATGGCCGAGGAGCGCGCCGCCGTGCAGTCCGCGATGTACGACGCGGAGATCGCCGCCGGCCGGGCCGCGTCGGTCATCGGCGAGCTGCGCCGCCTCGTCTCCGAGCACCCGCTGCAGGAGCCGCTGTGGGGCCAGCTCATCACCGCGCTGTACGTCACGGGTCGCCAGGCCGACGCCCTGGAGGCCGCCCGCGACCTGCGCCGCACCCTCGCCGACGAGCTGGGCGCGGATCCGACGCCGGCGCTCGTCGAGCTGGAGGGCAAGGTGCTGCGCCAGGAGCAGCTGGCCTTCACTGTCGCGCGGCCCGCCGCGCAGCCGGGGGACGGGCGCGCCTTCGAGAAGACCGAGACCGACGTGACCATCGACGGCGCCGGCCCGCGCGGCACGCTCACCGCCGAGGACGGGACCGAGTACCCGGTGCGCGGCGAGGTCCGCCTCGGCCGCCTCCCCGACAACGACATCAGCATCGACGACACCAAGGTCTCCCGCGAGCACGCCGTCATCACCGGCTCCGTCAGCGGCTTCGCCGTCCGCGACCTGCAGTCCTCCAACGGCACCTACGTCGGGGAACGTCGCGTCGCCGGCCAGCTCCCCCTGTCCGACGGTGACGAGCTCACCCTGGGCAGGACGACCTACGTCTTCCGCGTGATCGAGGAGTAGCTCGCCGCGCGCTGACGTCGATGCCAGGTAGTCGCCCGCTTCCTCGGTGCGATTCTGCGATCGGACATCGGCGTGTCGTCGCCGACACGCACCGAAGATTCGGCGCTACCGTGGGCGGATGATCAACGGGGCGCACATCATCCACTACTCCGCCGACGCGGACGCCGACCGCGCCTTCCTGCGCGACGTCCTCGGTGTCGAGGGAGTCGACGCCGGCCAGGGCTGGCTGATCCTGCCGCTGCCCGCGTCGGAGATCGCCGTCCATCCCACCGACGGCCCGCCGAAGCTGGAGCTGTACCTGATGTGCGACGACGTCGAGGCGGAGGTCGCGGCGCTGCGGGCGAAGGGCGTCGAGGCGGCGCCGGTCACCGATCAGGGCTGGGGGCTGCTGACGTCGCTGACGCTGCCGGGTGGCGGCGCGATCGGGCTGTACCAGCAGGGGCGCCAGCGCGCGCACGGCTGACTCCCTTCCGCTAGGAGGCGTCGATCGCCGCGACGGTGGCGGCCAGGACGCGCCATCGTCGATGCCGGTGGCGGAACATCGCGCGCACGAACAGACCCGTGAACAGACCCTGGAGGCCGTCCTCGGTCTCGATCTCGTCGGTGTAGCGGCACCGGTCCGGCCCGAGCGGCTCGAAGGTCAGGCGGTGGTTCCACACGCGAATCGGGCCGCCGTGCTCGTTGGTGTAGATCTCGAGCTCGTCGAGCCGCCGCACGGTGATCTCGTGGGTCCAGGTGGGAATCACGCCGAGCCAGCGCACTCGGCCGCGCGCCGAGAAGCCCACCTCGACGGGAACGCCCGCGGGCGGGGCCCCGGCCATATCGAAGGACAGCACGGGCGCGAGGACGAAGAGCATCACCTCGGGCGTCGAGGCCATCGTCCGGGCGCGGGCGGCGGGCAGTGGCAGCTCGGTGCTAATGGAAATGATTCCCATGATTCCGACGCTACCCGGTGCGCGCGCGTGCGGGAAGGAGTCAGGCGGAGTAGCGCCCGACCGCCTTGCCGACGGTGCCCTCCCCGCCGACGGTGAAGGTGACCTTCTTCTCGCCGATCAGCGTGGTGAAGGAGCCGTCGGGCCGCGCCGTGACCTCGCCGCCGTACCGCTTGCCGTCGTTCCACCAGCTCAGTGTGCGCGTCGCGATCTGCGCGCGGGTGCCGGGATTGTCGACGCACGGCGTGGCCTGGCCGCCGAGCGCGCCCCCGTCCGGACTGAGGTGTGTGCGATTGTGCCCGCTCAGCGGTCACAATCGCACACGTCAGGTGCGCGGACCGTCGTCGACGAGGAGCCGGCTCAGGAGGTCGAGGTCCTTCGTCATCGCGGACCGCATCGCCCGCGCCATGACCGGCGCGGCGACCCGCGCGAAACCGCTGGGAGTTCCGCGGTTCCGCAGCCGCATGAGGGTGCCGCCGGGCACCGTCTCCCACGTGTACGTGGTCTCCATCGGGAAGGGGCCGTCGGCGGTGCACATCACCATCCGCTCGCCCGCGACGAGTTCCGTCACTTCGTACGTGTACGCCAGCGGGCGCCCCAGGAACCGCGCCTCGAAGTCCATCCGCGAACCGAGCCGAACCGGCGGCTCCGTCCGCCACGCGACGGAGCGGATGTTCGCGTACCAGAGCGGGGCGTTCGACGGATCGCCCGCGAACTCCGCGACCCGCTCGCGCGCAACGGGAATCACGCGCTCGACCACCACGTCGACGTCCATGCGAGCACGATACGTGCGGCGGCGCCCGGTGTCAGTCCGGCAGGGCGTCGCGGAGGATGGCGGCGGCGCCGTCGGACGTGCGCGGCTTGCGGCGGAGGACCCGGCCGAGCATGGCGCGCTTGTCGCCCGCGAATCGCGGGATCACGTGCAGGTGTACGTGATCGACGGTCTGGAAGGCGGCGCGGCCGTCGTTGACGACGAGGTTCACGCCGTCGGCCCGGAGCCCGCCGTCGCGCGCGGCCCGGGCCAGACGGTGCCCGAGCGCGAACATCCGCGCGCCGTCGTCGGCGGGGAGGTCGGCGAGGCGGGCCGCGTGCCGCTTGGGGACGACCAGGGTGTGGCCCTCGCTCATGGGCCGGACGTCGAGGAAGGCGATCACCTCGTCCGACTCGGTGACGACCGCCGCGGGCGCCTCACCCGCGACGATCGCGCAGAACACGCACTGTGCCATCGGTGCTCAGTGGCGGTACGGGGACTGGGGATCGGACGTGTGCAGGAGCCGGTGAAGGTCGTGTCGACGCATGGGGCCAGGTTAGAACGTCGTGGGCGTGGATGCCGAACGGCGGCCCCTGTCGGCTACCGCTGGCGCGTGCGCCGGCGCAACCACGCGTACCCGACGACGATGAGGAGGAGAACGGCGAACTGGAACACGATGTCGTCGATCCGTCCGCCGTTCGCGACGAGGAACAGCCCGAACAGCCACAGCGCCAGCACCGCGCCGAGACTGCCGTTGAGCTGATGCCGCCGGCTCCAGTTCGGCCGTCCGACCCAGTGGCGCACGACCCCTGCGACGGTGGCCGCGAAGGCGAGCGCGGCGACCGTCCACGCCACGAACGACACAGGGGTGCCGATGAAGGCGACCAGGTAGAGCGTCAACCACGCCAGGCCGGCGCCGAATCCCGCGGCTCCGACGATGGCAGGCCGGGGGCACGGTTTCGTCGACGTGGTGTGCCACGGGCCGCGACATCTGTCGGCCGACCAGGTCAGGACGGCGACCGTGGCGATCCCGCCGATGATCTGAGTTGCCGACAGACGGAAATCGGATCGCACCAGCGAGATGACGACGAAGACGGCGAAGCCGAGGGTGAAGATCCCCGCGAAGACGCCCACCATGCTGCGCGAGAGCCATGGGCGGTGTCGCCGCTCCGGAAAGATCAGGTGTGTCAGCACGATCGGGAGGACGATGCTCCAGACGGCGTGGTAGCCGGTGACCACGACCGCCCAGAGCCAATTGACTCCGAACGCTCGTCCGTAGACCGTCTCTCCGTCCATTCCTTGCGGATTGAAGACGGTCTGGAGTCCGAGACCCTCCTCGAGCAGGCCGAAGGCGAGCGCGAGCGCCAACAGTCCCCAGCCGCCGAGGCCACGGCGCTGCACCACTTCCCGGACCAGCACCGCTCCCGCGCCGTAGAAGCAGACGATGGCGATCACTCGCAGCGGCTGGGTGAAGTAGCTGAAACGAAATGCCGCCCCCACGATTTCGCCGATCAGTGGTGAGAGCACGAACAGGGTCAGGACGGGGCCGGCTGTCGTCTGTGCGCCCACGGCCGGCCGAACCGGTCCGGGTGGATCGCCGCCCCGCTCGACGGGGCCGCCCTCACTCGTCGCCATGATCGCCTTCGGGCGCCGCGGCGACCGCGATGGTGTTGACGAGGAGGAGCGGCCAGTCCTGCTCGAACACCGTGCGATCGGCGTCCGCGCGATCACGGATCTCCCGCGGCAGGTCGGTCATCGCGTTCATCAGGACTGAGGCGACGAGCCCGGCGTCGACGAGGCGGAATTGACCGGCCGTCTGCCCCTCCGTGACGAACGAGCGCAGTTCCTCCAGGCCCTTGTCCCGCTCGGCGTCCGCAGCTGTCCGGTCGGACCTGTCGCGGCGCTCGACCTGAGTCAGCACGAGCATGGCCGGCAGGTTGTCCAGGCAGTACGCAGCGAATCGTTGCAGCATCCCGTTCAGTGCGGAGACGTAGCACTCGTCCACCCCGACGGGCTCCATCGCCTCGTCGACGCGCTGCTGGATCGTCGCCAGCGTCTGACTGATCAGCCCCTGCCGGGATCCGAAGTGGTAGTTGATCAGCGCCGGGCTCACCTGTGCGCGGGCGGCGATCGCGGCGTTCGACGCCTTGGCGAGGCCCACCTCCGCGATCGTCTCGATGGCGGCTTCCACGAGCTGACGTCGCCGCGCCAGCTCGATGAAGCTCGGCGCCACCTTTCCTGATTTCATGATCAGAATTCTAATCGGCCGATCAAGGTGCCGAGTGAACCGGTAGGTTGAGGCCACGGGCGAGACGCCCCGCAGGCGTCGTGGGACGGAGAGCGAGACATGAAATTCCTGCTCCTGGGGTACACCCCGGCGGAGGCGTGGGACGGTGCGACGGCGGACGTGCCGTCGGAGGACGCCCTGGCGGCGTTCGCGGAGTACCAGAAGTTCGAGGCCGAGCTTCGCGCGACGGGGGAGTTCGTCAGCGCCGAGGGACTCGGTCACCCGGTGATGTCGACGACGGTCCAGAAGGCGGACGGGAAGGTCGTCGTCACCGACGGCCCGTACGCGGAGCTCAAGGAGGTGCTCGCGTCCTTCGCGATCATCGACGTCTCGAGCCTCGACCGGGCGAAGGACATCGTCGCGCGGATGGTCGACGTGCTCGGCGAGCCGATGGAGATCCGCCCGATCATGGGCGACGACTTCGCCTGACGTGAGGACCTCAGCACAGCGCGGCGCCGCGATGGAGGCGATCCTGCGCGCCGAGGCCCCGAACGTCGTCGGCGCGCTGGCGCGCCGCTTCGGCCGGTTCGACGCGGCGGAGGACGCGGCGCAGGAGGCGATGATCGCCGCAGCCCGGCACTGGCCGGACGACGGCATCCCCGACGATCCGCGTTCCTGGCTCATCCGCGTCGGCTACCGCCGCATGGTCGACCTGATCCGCGCGCAGGCGGCGGACCGTCGACGCGCGGAGGAGTACACCGCATCCGGGCACGAAGCCGGTCCCGCGCTCGCCGTCGACGACAGCCTGCACGTCCTGCTCCTGTGTTGCCATCCCGCGCTGTCGGCGACGTCGCGGGTCGCCCTGACGCTGCGCGCCGTCGGCGGCCTCACGACGGCCGAGATCGCGCACGCCCACGGTGTGACCGAGCAGACGATGGCGGTGCGGATCAGCCGCGCGAAACAGCAGCTCCGCAAGACCGGGGCCCGGTTCGAGTTCGCCGCCGGCGACGACCTGGCCGCCCGCGTGCAGACGGTGCGCAAGGTGCTCTACCTCGTCTTCAACGAGGGCTACACCGCGTCCGCCGGGGCGGAGCTCGTGCGCACGGATCTCGCCGCCGAGGCGATCCGGCTCGCGCGGCTGCTGCACCGTCAGGTCCCGGACGACCCGGAGTCCACCGGCCTGCTCGCGTTGATGCTCCTCACGCACGCCCGTCGTGCTGCCCGCGTCGACACCGACGGTGCGCTCGTCCCCCTGGCCGAGCAGGACCGAACCAGCTGGGACCGGCAGATGATCGACGAGGGCGCCGCGCTGATCGAAGCGGCGTGGCCGCAGGGCCCCGTCGGCGCGTACCGGCTGCAGGCGGCCATCGCCGCGGTCCACGCGGAGGCGCCGTCGGACGCGGCGACGGACTGGCCGCAGATCGCGGCCCTGTACCTGGCACTGGAACACCTCGAGCCGGGCGGACCAGTGATGTTGGCGCGCGTCGTCGCCGTCGCGCATGCCTACGGTGCGCAGCCGGCCCTGGACCTCCTCGACACCCTCGACCGGGCGCACGGGCTGCTGGAGCACCCGCTCACCGCGCATCGGGCCCGCGCCGTCCGGGCACACCTCCTGGCCCGGTCGGGCGCTGGAGGCGAGGCGCGGGCCGAGTTCCTCGCCGCCGCCGACCTCACCGCGAACGACGTCGAGGCCCGCTACCTGCACGGCAAGGCCGACGACCACACTTCCTGACCAGCGGTCCCAGCTCCGCCGAAGTTTCTCGGGCGGTGATGTCAAGAACGCCGAGCCGGCTCCGAGGTGTCGTATGAAGGCCGCCGCAGGGGCGGCCGGACACCACCAAGGAGCACGCCATGGACGCCATCAGCACCACCGTCACCTCGACCGTCACCTCCGCCGACGGGACCGTCATCGCCTACGAGCGCACCGGGTCCGGCCCCGCGATCGTCATCGTCAGCAACGTCGCCGAGGACCGCACCGGCGTCGCCGGCATCGCCGCCGCCCTCGCCGCGGACTTCTCGGTGATCACCTACGACCGCCGGGGCCGTGGCGCCAGCGGCGACCCGCAGCCCTACGATCCCGCGCGCGAGATCGACGACCTCGCCGCGCTTCTCGACACGGTGGGCGGGCCCGCCTACCTCGCGAGCGGATCCGGCGGATGCGGCCTGGCCCTCGACGCAGCGAGCGCGCTCGGCAACCGCGTCTCGGGGATCTACCTCTACGAGCCGCCCTTCATCGTCGACGATTCCCGCGAACCCGCACCGGCCGACTACCTCGCGCACCAGGAGGCACTCGTGGCCGCCGGCCGCCGGGACGAAGCGGTCGATTACTTCATGACCGAGATGATCCGCGTGCCCGCCGAGTACCTGCCGATGATGAAGGAGGACCCGTCGTGGCAGGAGATGGTGCGCTACGCCCACACCTACGCCTACGACGGCCGCATCCTCGCCGGCCTGCAGGACGGGACGCCGCTACCGGCCGATCGCTGGCACATCGACGCCCCGATCGCCGTCGCGGTCGGCGGCAACGGCGAGGAGTTCATCCGTCGCGGCGCCGCCGCCCTCGCCGCGCTCCTGCCGAACGTCACCGTCCTCACCCTCGAGGGCCAGGACCACTCCGCCTTCTGGATCGCACCCGAACCGGTCGCCGAGCAGCTCCGCGCCTTCGTCCGCGCGCTCCCGGCACCGTCGGGCGACACGGACGGCACCGTCGACGGACAGAACCCCGGGCCCAGCGCGGCCGTCGCCGCACTCGACCGGCTCGTCGGGGAGTGGGCCGTGACCGGCGGCGCCGAGGGGATCGTGCGCTACGAATGGATGCCCGGCCGGCACTTCCTGCTCCAGCACGTCGAGCTCGAACAGTTCGGCGAGCAGATCACCGGACTCGAAGTGATCGGCCACCTCAAGCCGTTCGGCGAGCCCGCCGGCGCGGAACTCTCGTCCCGCTTCTACGACTCGCTGGGCAACACCCTCGACTACACGTACGAGCTCGACGGCGACACCCTCACCATCTGGGCCGGCCCGGCCGGAAGTCCGGCGTACTTCCGCGGGGTGTTCACCGACGGCGACAGCGTTCTCGACGGGGCCTGGGTGTACCCGGGCGGCGGGGGCTACGCCTCGACCATGACTCGGCGGTGACCCCGCAGCGTCCGACGTGCGGTCAGTAGTAGTAGGGGAAGGGGGACCAGTCGGGGGCGCGCTTCTCCAGGAAGGAGTCGCGGCCCTCGACGGCCTCGTCGGTCATGTACGCCAGGCGGGTCGCCTCGCCGGCGAACAGTTGCTGCCCGACGAGACCGTCGTCGGGGAGGTTGAAGGCGTACTTGAGCATCCGCTGCGCCTGCGGGCTCTTGCCGAGGATCTTCGCGGACCACTCGAGCGCGACGTTCTCGAGCTCGTCGTGGTCCACGACGCGGTTCACGGCGCCCATGCGGTGCATGTCCTCGGCGCTGTAGACGTCGCCCAGGAAGAAGATCTCGCGCGCGAACTTGTTGCCCACCTGCTTGGCGAGGTACGCGCTGCCGTAGCCGGCGTCGAAGCTGCCCACGTCGGCATCGGTCTGCTTGAACTTGGCGTGCTCGCGGCTCGCGAGCGTGAGGTCGCAGGTGACGTGCAGTGAGTGCCCGCCGCCCGCGGCCCAGCCGTTGACGAGCGCGATCACGACCTTCGGCATGAACCGGATCAGGCGCTGCACCTCCAGGATGTGCAGGCGGCCGCCCTCGGCCTTGACCCGCGCCTCGTCGACGCCGTCCGCGGTCGCGGCCTCGACGTCGGAGTCGTGGCTGGTGGCGTACTGGTAGCCGGAGCGCCCGCGGATGCGCTGATCCCCGCCCGAGCAGAACGACCACACGCCGTCCTTCGGCGCCGGGCCGTTGCCGGTGAGCAGCACCGCGCCCACGTCGGGGGTGCACCGTGCGTGGTCCAGCGCGCGGTACAGCTCGTCGACGGTGTGCGGGCGGAAGGCGTTGCGCACCTCCGGCCGGTCGAAGGCCACGCGGACGGTGCCCTGCGTGATGTGCCGGTGGTACGTGATGTCGGTCAGGTCCTCGAATCCGGGGACCGGCTGCCACAGCTCGGGGTTGAAAGTCACGCAGCCGACTCTACTGTTGGGGTCGTGGTGGACGTCGACGAACTGGTGGCCGCAGCGCGCGTGGTGCGCCTGCCGATGCGGGTGCGCTTCCGCGGGATCACGGCCCGCGAGGCCGTGGTCTTCGAGGGGCCGGCCGGTTGGGGCGAGTTCGGTCCCTTTCCCGAGTACGACGACGCCGAGGCGGCGCAGTGGCTGCGGGCCGGGATCGAGGCCGCGCACGAGGGCTTCCCGGCGCCGCTGCGCACCGTGGTGCCGGTGAACGCGACCGTCCCCGCTGTGGCCGCGAGCCGGGTCCCCGAGGTGCTCGCCCGGTTCCCCGGTTGCCGGGTCGCGAAGGTGAAGGTGGCCGAGACGGGGCAGACGCTCGCGCAGGACCTGGCCCGCGTGGCGGCCGTGCGGGAGGCGATGCCCGACGGGGCGATCCGCGTCGATGCGAACGGCGGCTGGACGGTCGACCAGGCCGAGCGTGCGATCGCCCGGCTGCTCGAGGGCGGCCCGCTCGACTACGCCGAACAGCCCTGCGCCACCGTCGAAGAGCTCGCCGAGGTGCGTCGCCGGCTGGGCGGCGCCTGCGACATCGCCGCCGACGAATCCATCCGCCGCGCCGACGATCCGATGCGGGTCGCCGAGCTCGGCGCCGCGGACGTCGCGGTGGTGAAGGTGGCCCCACTGGGCGGGATCCGGGCGGTGCTGGACGTGGCCGCCGCGCTGAAAGCGGCTGCGGGCGTGCGGGTGACGGTCTCGTCCGCGCTGGACACCGCGGTCGGGCTGTCGGCCGGTATCGCCGCCGCGGCGTGCATCCCCGACGGCAACGCCGCGGGCCTCGGCACCGGCGGCTTCTTCACCGCGGACCTCGGCGAGCATCCCCTCGTCGACGGCGCGCTGCGGGTACGGACCGTCGTGCCGACCGAGGCGCGACTGGCGGCGGTCGAGGTGGCGGGGGAGCGGCGGGACTGGTGGCTGGACCGCCTCCGACGGTGCCACGCGCTGCTGCGGTAGCTACTTCCAGGGGGCGTAGGCCCAGCCCAGCAGCCTGGAGTTGGGTGCGATGTCGGGCTCCGGGATGATCTGGATCTGCGAGCCGTCGCCCCAGCCGTTGGACAGCCCCTGGACGCCGCCGCTGAGGTACTTCCCGTTCCCGAGGGAGATGTCCACGTGATAGCCGTAGTCGCTCTGGGAGAAGACGAGCGCGCCGCGCGGCGCGGGGAGTTTCGCGTGGCCGAGCCCCTTGGCCTCCAGGGCCTCGTAGAAGGAGCGGGCGTGATCGCGCGGGATGCCGGTGGCGGTGGTCTTGCCGTAGGCGAAGTCGACGAAGTCCTCGCAGCCGTACTCGCCGAAGGTATCGGTGCCCACGAGCGTCATCCCGCGCGCGATCGCGGCCTCGACGTCGGCGGCCTGCGCCGGCGGCGCGCCCACCAGCGCGAGCAGCAGCGCGGACAGGACGGCCACCAGTGTGCGTCTCATCGTTTCTTTGTAGTCCTACGCATGCCGCCACCGGGGGATTTCGCGGCGGGAGTCCGCTGGGAGTTTCCTGTCGGTGGCGGGCGCTAGGGTGCGGGCCATGGAGAATCTGATGACGGAGCTCGGCGCCGCGATGACGGGGGAGCCGGCCGAGCGGAAGCAGAAGCTCGAGGCCACGTGGGCGCGGATCGCGCCGGGCGATCATCCGGCGCGGTGCATCGCCGCGCACTACATCGCGGACGTGCAGGAGGAGCTGGACGCCGAGGTGGAGTGGGACGAGGTAGCGCTCGCGGAGTCCGCGCACGTCTCGGACGCGGAACTGCAGGCCATCCACCCGTCGCTCAGCGTGGCCGGGTTCATGCCGTCGCTGCACCTCAACCTGGCCGAGGGCTACCGCCGTCAGGGCCGTTTCGCCGACGCGGCGGACCGGCTGCAGACCAGCCGGGAGTTCGACTTCGCGCTGGACTCCGCGATCGATCCCGCCTACGCCAGCGGGATCCGCGAGGCGCAGGAGCGGATGGCCGCCCGGATCGCCGCGGGCGACAGCGCGGGCACGCTCGCGCCCGAGCCCAGCTAGCCGACCTGGACCGGGCCCAGTTAGCCGACCGGGCCCGGGGGGTCGGTCCGGTCGCGCAGCGCGCGGGCGGCGTCCTCGTGGCCCTGCTCGAACAGCGCGCCGATCAGCAGCGTGCGCAGCGCGCGCTTCTTGATCGCGACGTCCGCGGAATCGGGCAGGGCTGACTCGATCATGGTGAACCCATTGAAGAGCGCGACCACGCCCCGCACCAGGTCGGGCTCCGCCCGGACCCCCGCGAGTCCCGCCGCCGCGGAGGCGAGGCGGTCGGCCGCCGCCACGTACTCCTCGACCACCGGGCGCGCGGATTCGTCGCGCGCGGCGCGGAGGTACGCCTCGATGAGCGCGAGTGAGTCCGGCCGCCGCACCTGCGAGGATTCGGCGAACGCCGCGATCACCTGGTCGGGAGTCGCGTCGATGTCGTCGAGGACGCCGGCGAGGACGCCGAGCCGCTCGAACTCCTCGGCGACGAGCGTCCGCATCGCCTCGTGGGTCAGCTCGTCGATCGACGAGTAGAAGTAGCCGATCGACGTGGTGGGCAGGCCCGCCCGCGCGGTGACCGCGCGGTGCGTGACGGACGCGTACCCCGACTCGCCCACGATCTCGACAGCGGCGTCGATGAGCGCGCGCTTGCGCTCCAGCGTGCTCTGCCGGTGTTTGCGCTCCTCCACGCTCCGCAGTCTAGGCCGCGAGCAAAGTCTGTACAAAGTTCCAGACTCGGGCTATCGTCCATTTCTGTAAGTTTGTACAAACTCGGCGTGCGCGCCGGAGGAGCAGCCATGACCACGGAGATCACCCACGCCGGCACGCGGGCGAACGCCTTCACCGACGACGCCCTCGGCACCCTCGACGCCACCGGCGTCGCCGAGGCGATCGCCGCCGGGACGCTCGGCGTCGCCGAGGCCGCCGCGGCGGCGACGGAGCGGATCCGCACCGTCGACCCGGCGACCCGGGCGGTGCGCTGGTGGCTGCCCGAGGGCGGGACCGGGCCGCAGGCCCCGGCGGACGCGGCGTTCTACGGCGTCCCGTCGGCGATCAAGGAGAACACCGCCTTCGCGGGCCTGCCCACCACGATGGGCTCGGCGGCCCTGCCCGCGACGCCGGTCAAGCGCTCCGGGCCGGTCGGCGAGCAGTTCGCCGCGACCGGCGTGAACGTGCTGGCCTCGACCGTGATGCCGGAGTTCGGCATGACCGCGAGCGCCGAGTTCGCCGACCGCGCGCCCGCCCGCAACCCCTGGAACACCGACTACACCGTGGGCGGCTCGTCGTCGGGCTCCGCGGGGCTCGTCGCTTCCGGCGCACTGCCGATCGCGCACGGGAACGACGGCGGCGGCTCGATCCGGATCCCCGCGGCGCTCAACGGCCTCGTCGGGCTCAAGGGCACGCGCGGCCGGCTCGCCGAGCTGCCCGCCCTCGCGGTGCTGCCGGTGAACGTGGTGTGCGAGGGCGTGCTCACGCGCACCGTCCGCGATACCGCGCGGTACTTCGCTGCGGCCGAACGGCACCGCCGGAACCCCGCGCTGCCGCCCGTCGGGCACGTGCGCGGGCCGGGCCGGCGCCGCCGGATCGGGCTGGTCACCGAGTCGGTCACCGAGTTCGGCATCGCGGCCGAGTGCCTCGCGCCGGTGCGTTCGCTCGCCGACGAGCTGACGGATCAGGGGCACGAGATCGTCGAGCTCTCGATGGCCGACCTCCGCGTGGACGGCGGCTTCGTCGACGACTTCCTGCACTACTGGGGCCTGCTCGCGGGGCTCGAGGTCGCCGTCACCGGGGCGGTGACGCCGGGGCGGTTCGGCGCACTCGACCCCGTGACCCGCAGCCTGCTGCGGTCGGGGCTGTTCGGCGCACCGTCGATCCCGGGGGCGATCGCTCGGCTGCGGGCCGTGACCGGGAACTACGAGCGGATGTTCGTCGAGCGCGGCGTCGACGCGATGCTCTCGCCGACGATGACGAACACCACCCCGCGGATCGGCCACCTCGACCCGGCGTTGCCCTTCGACAAGTTCATGTCCCGCACCATCGCGATGGTGGGCATCACGCCGCTCAACAACGTCTCGGGCGGTCCGGCCATCTCCGTGCCGTGCGGGTTCGACGGTGCCGGGCTCCCGCTGGGCGCCCAGTTCGCGGGGCCCGCGGGCACCGAGGCCGCGCTGCTCGAGCTCGCCTACGAGGTGGAGGAGCTGCGCCCCTTCGCGCGCATCGACGGGTAGTGATCGGCTAGCGGCGGAACCAGCCGCGCTTGGCGGGTTGTTCGGCGGGCGCGGCGTGACCGTCGCACCAGTCCTCGGGGCGGACGGTGGCGCGGACGGCGTCGACGTGGGAGCCGCAGCCGGTCCAGGTGGTCTTGCCGCACACGCGGCAGGTGATCGCACTGCACATGGGCCGGACCTTACGCGTCCGCGCCGGCGACGAAGCCGCGGAAGGTCTCGAAGGCCCGCGCGCCGTGGATCGTGGCGGGGCCGCCGTGCATGAGGAACGTGACGCCGATGGCCTCGGCGGCCTCCTGCTCGGTGGCGCCCGCGCGCGCCGCGGCCTGCCCGTGGGAGGCGATGCAGCCGTCGCAGCCCTCGACCACGCCGATGGCGAAGGCGATGAGCTCCTTGGTCTTCCTCTCGAGCGCGCCGTCGGCGAAGGCGGCGCTGCTCAGCGCCCCGAAGCCGGCGTAGACGTCGGGGATCGCGCGACGCAGGTCGCGGTGCTGGGGCTGGAGCGCGCGCAGCGTCGCGGCGCCGTCGGTGGGGTGGTCGTGGGTGCTCATCGTCGTCCTTCCGGTAACCCCCTGGGGGGATGTTCGTCACGAACCTAGCATCCCCCTGGGGGGATGTGTAACCATGGGTGGGACGGCGACATCGAGGGTCGCGTCGGCGACGGAAGGAACGGACCCATGGCGGAATTCACGATGAGCGCAGCGATCGACGCGCCCTACGACGAGGCGGTGGCGCGGGTGCGCGCGGGCCTCGCGGACGCCGGCTTCGGCGTGCTGACGGAGATCGACCTCACGGCCACGCTCAAGGCGAAGCTCGGCGTCGAGGTGCCGCCGAAGGTGATCCTCGGCGCCTGCCGGCCGCAGCTGGCCCACGAGGCGCTGGGCATCGACCCGCGCGTCGCCGCGCTGCTGCCGTGCAACGTCGTGGTCTCGGCGGACGGCGCGGGCGCGCTCGTCGAGGTGATGGACCCGGACGTGATGCCCGAATTCACCGGCACCGCAGCGCTGTCCGGCGTCGCCGCCGACGCGCGGGAGCGACTGGCCGGCATGCTCGACGGGCTCCGCGCATGAAGCTCCCGGAGGAGGGCGCGAAGCCCATCGTGACCCGACTCAAGCGGGCCCACGGCCACCTCGCGACCGTGATCCGCATGCTCGAGGACGGGGAGGAGTGCGAGGACGTGCTCACCCAGCTCGCCGCCGTGAACAAGGCGCTCGGCCGCAGCGGTTACGCCCTCGTCGCCACCGGCCTGCAGCACTGCATCGCGACCGAGGGTCCCGAGAACGTCGACCAGAAGAAGCTGGAGAAGCTCTTCCTCGCCCTCGCGTGAAACGCTAGGTCAATTCCTCCACGGTGACGGTGAAGTCCTGCGCGCGCAGGCGATCCGCGAGCACGTCGCCGAGCGCGACGGCCGGCGTGAGGACGCCCGCGCGGTCGGGGAGCGTCGCGCCGCCGCGGGCTGTGTCGCCGTCGAGCGCCAGCGCGAGGCTGGACTCGCCGAGCATGACGGCGGTGCCGCTGTAGCCGGGGTCGAGCTTGGCGCCGATGGTCGACAGGTAGCGGCGGCCGCTGGTCGTGCGGGTGTAGACGTCGGCGATGAACGAGCCCTTCGCCTGCGAGGACTCGCTCGGGCCCTCACCGGGCGAGGGCAGGATCTTGTCGAGCACCGGCCGCAGCGGCTTGATCGCGAGCGCCGCCATGCCCACCGCGAGCGCGCCCTGCACGGCGTGCGCGGCCACCGTCGAGACGACGGGCGGGCCGGGCACGGCCATCGTCTCCCGGTACGTGAAGTCGGGGCCGTAGGCGAAGTCGAGGAGACCGTTGGAGCGGCGCACGACGCGGGTGTTGTAGCTGGCCATGAAGAACGGCGCGAGCTTGCCGGTCAGCGAGGGGTCGACGGTCTTCGCGTCGACGACGGACAGGTCGCCGGGCTGCTTCGGGGTCTCGCGGGTGTGGTCGACGCTGAGCGAGTGCGGGCGGCCGGCGACGCGGCGGGCGTCCCGGTCGGCGCTGACCTCGTCGGCGAGGCCGATCGCGGAGGCGATGGTGCCGCCGCTCGCGCCGCCGCGGATCGAGCGGATCACCAGGGTCGTGGAGCCGAGCGTGCCGGCACCGTCAGCCTGCGCCTTCTCGTAGACGAGGAACGTGCCGAGGTCGGACGGGATGGAGTCGAATCCGCAGGAGTGCACGATCTTGGTGCCGTTGGCGACGGCCTGCTCGTGGAACTTGTCGATCGAGCGCCGCGCGAAGAGCACCTCGCCCGTGAGATCGGTGTAGTGCGTGCCGGCGTTGACGCACGCGCCCACGACCGTCTCGCCGTAGAGGGCGTAGGGACCGACGGTGCTGCACAGGACCGTCGTGCGCGCGACCATCGCGTCGAGGGTGGAGGGCTTGTCGACGTCGGCGACGACGACGCCCCAGTCCTTCGCCCGCTCGCCGAGCTCGGCGCGGACCTTCTCCAGCTTCGCCTGCGTGCGGCCGGCCAGCGCGATGCGCACACCGTCGGGCGCGTGCTTCGCGAGGTGGCGCGCCGTCAGCACGCCGACGAAGCCGGTCGCGCCGAAGACGATGAGGTCGAATTCCCTGGTACCCGCAGTCATGCCGCGATGTTAGCAGTGTTCGCACGGTCGCGCTCGCGCGTTGCTCGCCACTTCTGGAAGCCGCGCGCTGCGACAGGGGCGAGGAAGAGCATGAGCAGCACGCGGATGAGCTGCGCGGCGACGACGAAGGTGATGTCGACGTTCGAGGAGGCGGCCACGGCGAGCACCGCGTAGATCCCGCCGGGAGTCGTCGCGAGGTAGCCGTCGAGCGCGGAGACGCCGGTCATCGCGGACAGCGCGAAGCCCAGGCCGGCGCAGCCGATCCCGACGCCGACGATGAGCAGCGTCGCCCAGGGGAGCAACCGCGCCATCGCCGTGAGGGACTCGCGGGTGAACCCGACGCCCGCCTGCCAGCCGATCACGAGGTAGCCGGCGAAGACGAGTGCCACGGGCACCGTCGCCCCGGCTGCCACGCCCGACAGCGGCAGCGCGGCGGAAGCGACGAGCGGGCCGAGGAGGCCGCCCGCGGGCAGCCGCGTCGCGAGCCCGACGGCCAGGCCGCCACCGACGCACAGCGCGGTGAAACCCAGGTCGAACCACCAGGGGCGCGCGGGGCCCGAGTCCGCGGACGAGGAGCCCGGCGTGTGCGGGTACAACGCCGCGACCAGCGGCAGCGAGACCGTCACCAGCCCGACGCGCAGGTACTGGACGACCGCGACCACCTTCTCGTCGCCGCCGAGTTCGCGCGCGATCGCGACCAGCCCCGACGCGCCGCCCGCGACGAGCGCGAGCGAGCCGGTGATCGAATCCGTGTCGCGGTGCCGGCCCAGCAGCGCCCCGGCGCCGACGGAGAGCAGCAATGTCGCGAACCCGACGAGCAGCGCCGCCGGCCACCGCGAGCCCAGCGCCGCGACCGTGTGCGCCTGCATGAGCGTGCCGATGTACGCGCCGAGGACGCCCTGCGCAGCCAGCTGGACCGGCCGCGGGATCGGCCCCGGCGCCCGGCCCGCGAGTGCCGCCACCACCGCGCACGCGAGGGCCGCGAACAGCGGTGCGCTCGGCACGCCGACCGCGATCAGTGCGGCGGAGAGGGCGCAGGAGGCGACGATCAGGCCGGTCCATCTCGTCAGCTCACTTCGCATGACTACAAGTATCTGCTTGTGGAACACGGCGTGCAACTCGCGAAATGTGCAAAAGTATGAAGTAAACTCTTGTTATGTCCGATGTCAGCGACCTCCGCTACGGCGTGCACTCCCTCAGCCGGGAGATCCGCGCCCACCGTCGCCCCGGCGCGCTCACCGAGACCCAGTACCTGATCCTGGGCAGCCTCGACCGCGGCGGACCTGCCACGCCGGCCGAGTTGGGGGAGGCGCACCACGTCCGCGCGCAGACCCTCACTCCCGCGCTCAACGCCCTCGCCGATGCCGGCCTGGTGCGCCGGCGCCGGGACGAGGCGGACCGTCGGCGGCAGTACGTCGAACTGACCGCGGCGGGCCGCGCCGTCATCGAGGAGGACCGGGGGATCCGCAACGCCTGGCTCGAGGCGGCCATGGCCGAACGGCTCACCGACCTCGAACGGGACCTCCTGCTCCTGGCCGGTCCGGTCCTGGCGAAGCTGGCCGACGGGTGATGCGGTCGTAAGGTGGTCCGCATGCAGAAGCCGCCGAACCCGTCCACGCTCCAGGCGCGCGTGATCGTGGACGAGCTGGTCCGCGGCGGCGTCACCGACGTGGTGCTGTGCCCCGGCTCGCGCAACGCGCCGCTCGCCTTCGCCGTCCACGCGGCGGACGCGCGCGGTGAGCTGCGGCTGCACGTGCGCATCGACGAACGCACCGCCGGCTTCCTCGCCGTCGGCCTCGCCGCGGCCGCCCGCCGCCCCGTCGCGATCATCATGACCTCCGGCACCGCCGTCGCGAACCTCGCGCCCGCCGTCTACGAGGCCAACTACGCCCGCGTCCCGCTGCTGGTCGTCAGCGCGAACCGGCCCTACGAGCTGCTCGGCTCCGGCGCCAACCAGACCGTCGAGCAGTTCGGCATCTTCGGCACCCAGGTCCGCGCGTCGCTGTCCCTCGGCCTCGCCGAGCCCGGCCTCGACCGCAATTCGCAGTGGCGCAGCGCCGTCTGCCGCGCGCTATCCGCCGCCCGCGGCGCCCGCACCGGCAACGCCGGCCCCGTCCAGTTCGACATCCCGCTGCGCGAGCCGCTCGTCCCCGACGACCCGTCGCCCGAGTTCGCGCACGGCCGGCCCGACGGCGGGCCGTGGACCGTCGCGCCCGTCGCCACCCTCGACGTGCCGCTGCCGATCGACCTGACCCCCGACACCGTCGTCATCTCCGGGCACGGGGCGGGCGAGAACCCAGCGCTCGCCGGACTGCCCACCGTCGCCGAGCCGACGGCCCCGCACCCCGAGAACGCGCTGCACCCGTGGGCCCTGCCCGCGCTCAAGCCGCGGCAGGCCATCATCTGCGGCCGCCCGACCCTGCACCGCGAGGTGAGCGCCCTGCTCGCCGATCCCGAGGTCACCGTCTACGCCGTGACGACGGGGCCGCGCTGGCCCGACGTCTCCGGCAACGTCGCCGCCACGGGAACGCGGGTGCTGCCCGTCGGCGAGCCCGACGGGGCCTGGCTGCAGCGCTGCGCCGACGCCGACGCCGCCGCGCGGGAGGCCGTGGCCGAGGGACTCGACGCCGAGCCCGTCACCGGCCTGCACGTGGCCCGCGCCGTCTGCGCGGCCCTGCGCACCGGCGACCAGCTGGTGGTCGGGGCGTCCAACCCGGTTCGCGACGTCGCCCTCGCCGGCGACGTCCCGTCCGGCGTCCGCGTGCTGTCCAACCGCGGCGTCGCGGGCATCGACGGCACCGTCAGCACCGCCGTCGGCGCCGCGCTCGCCCACCCGGACCGGCGCACCGTCGCGCTGATGGGCGACCTGACCTTCGTCCACGACGCCTCCGGCCTGCTCATCGGCCCCGAGGAGCCCAGGCCCGCTAACCTCACCATCGTCGTCGCCAACGACAACGGGGGCGGCATCTTCAACCTGCTCGAGCAGGGGGAGGAGCGGTACTCCGGGGCGGAGTACGACGGTGCCGCCGCCCGCGTCTTCGGCACGCCGCACGGCACCGACATCGGCTCCCTCTGCGCCGCCTACGGCGTCGAGTACGTGCGTGCCGAGCTCGACGACCTCGCCGACGCGACCCGCGCCGACGGACTGCGCGTGGTGGAGGTGCGCACCGAGCGCACCGGCCTGCGCGCGCTGCACGCCGGCATGCGGGCGCGGATCAGCGCCGCGGTGCCGGGCGCGGCCTCGGGCGGACCGTCGGGCTCGGAGGACCGCGGATGAGCCGCACGGCGCTGCGCCGCGTGCAGATCGTCCTGCTGGGCGCGGCCATCCTCATCACCGGGCTGTGCGTCGTGCTCGTCGCGGCCGCCGTGCGCGACGACCGGACCATCGACGCCGACCGCGGCACCGCGACCGCAGAGGTGCTCTCCGCCGGGCCCCGCCGCTCGACGATCAGCTTCTACACGACCGACGGCGTCAACCACAATCCTCCGCTGGGCGTCCTGTACCCGAGCGAGCTCAACGTCGGCGACCGCATCCAGGTCGAGTACAGCCGCTCGGATCCGGAGCTGGTGCGCGTCGCCGGACGGTCCGCGGTCGTCGCGATCCTGCCCGCCGCTTCCGTCGCCGCGGGGACGTGGCTGGTGGTGGGGGCGATCATGCTGCTCATCGCCGCCGGCTATCACCGGGGTGAGAGTTCACCTGACGTTCCGCGCACCGTCGACCGGTAGGGAACCTCACGGTCACCGCCCCGGGCGACACTGCTGACGTGCGTATCGCGATCGTGGCCGAGTCCTTCCTGCCGAACGTCAACGGAGTCACCAACTCGGTGCTCCGCGTCCTCGAGCACTGCCGCCGCACGGGCGCCGAGGCGATCGTCATCGCGCCCGATGCCGTCGCGGGCGAGGAGCCGGCGCCGACGCAGCACCTCGGGTTCCCCGTGCACCGGGTGCCCGCGCGGATGCTGCCGAAGATCTCGTCGCTGCCGATCGGGCAGCCGAACATGCTCATCGTCGACGTGCTGCGCGACTTCCGCCCCGACGTGGTGCACCTCGCCTCGCCCTACTTCCTGGGCGCGGGCGGCCTCGCCGCGGCGAAGCGGCTCGGCATCCCCGTCGTCGCGATCTTCCAGACCGACGTCGCCGGGTTCGCCGGCTCCTACGGGCTCGGCCCGCTCGAGCGCGCAGCCTGGTGGTGGACCCGGCAGATGCACAAGCAGTGCGACCTGACCCTCGCCCCGTCGTCGGCGTCCGTCGCCGACCTCGAGGCGCACCGCATCCCGCGGGTCAAGACCTGGGCGCGCGGCGTCGACGCGGAGCGCTTCGCCCCGTCGCACCGCTCCGCCGCGCTGCGCGCCGATTGGCTGGGGGACCGCCCCGACCGGCTGGTGGTCGGCTTCGTCGGGCGGCTCGCCGCGGAGAAGCACGTCGAGCGGCTCGCCGGGCTCGCGCACCGCGACGACGTGCAGCTCGTCATCGTCGGCGACGGCCCGGAGCGCGCCCGACTGGAGAAGCTCCTACCGCACGCGGTCTTCACCGGGCAGCTCGGCGGAGAGGACCTCGGCGCCGCGTACGCCTCGCTCGACGTCTTCGTGCACGCCGGCGAGCACGAGACCTTCTGCCAGGCCGTGCAGGAGGCGCTCGCCTCGGGCGTCCCGTCGATCGCGCCCGACCAGGGCGGCCCGCGCGACCTCGTCGCGCACTGCCGCAACGGCTACCTGCTGCCGACCGCCGAGTTCGCCGAGCTGCTGCCCGGCGTCATCGACACCCTGGCCGATCCCGCGCTGCGCGCCCGGTTCGGCGAGGCCGCCCGGAAGTCCGTTCTGGCCCGCACCTGGCCGGCCCTCTGCGACCAGCTGTTCGGGCACTACGAGAGCGTGATCGCCGGACCTGCGGCGGGCCGCTCGGTCCGCGCCGTCGTGTAGCTTTCGGGGCATGGCAAGGGCCTCTCTGGACAAGAAACCGGGCGACGTCGCGTCGATGTTCGACGGTGTCGCGCGCCGGTACGACCGGACCAACACGCTCATGACGGGCGGGCTGGACCGGTACTGGCGCGCCCGCACCCGGCGCGCGCTCGACCTCAAGCCCGGGGACCGCGTGCTCGACCTCGCCGCCGGTACCGGCGTCTCGACCGTCGACCTGGCCCGTTCCGGCGCCTGGGTCGCGGCCTGCGACTTCTCGACGGGGATGCTCCAGGCCGGCGCCTTCCGCCGGGTGCCGATGGTCGCGGGCGACGCGATGGCGCTGCCGCTCGCGGACGACTCCTTCGACGCCGCCACCATCTCCTTCGGCCTGCGCAACGTGCAGGACACCGTCGCGGGGCTGCGCGAGATGGCGCGCGTCGTGCGGCCCGGCGGCCGCCTCGTGGTGTGCGAGTTCTCCACCCCGACCAACGGCGCCTTCCGCACCCTCTACGAGAAGGTCGCGCTGGAGGCCATCCAGGTGGTGGCGAAGGGATCGTCGAACCCGGAGGCCTACACCTACCTCGCCGAGTCGATCCGGAACTGGCCGGCGCAGGCCGAGCTCGCGGACCTCCTCCGCGAGGCGGGCTGGGGCGACGTGGCCTGGACGAACCTGACCGGCGGCATCGTCGCGCTGCACACCGCGACCCGCCCGCTAGGCTGAACACGTGGAGAAGACGGTAGCCGGGGTCTCGCTGGGATCCGACGAGTTCGCGGCGGGGATCCGCGCGGACCTCGCCCGCGTCGAGCAGGTCATCGCCGACGGCATCGCCGAGGCCGACGGGTGCGTGATCGAGGAGGCCCTGCACCTCTTCCAGGCCGGCGGCAAGCGCTTCCGGCCCATGTTCACGGTGCTCTCCGGCCGGATCGGCGGAGCCCCGTCCGACCAGGTCATCACCGCCGCCGCGGCGATGGAGCTGACCCACCTCGCGACGCTGTACCACGACGACGTGATGGACGAGGCGGACACGCGCCGCGGCGCACCGTCGGCCAACGCGCGGTGGGGGAACTCGATCGCGATCCTCGCCGGCGACTTCCTCTTCGCCCGCGCCTCCGCGTACGGCGCCGATCTCGGCCCCCGCGCCGTCGGCGTCATCGCGAAGTGCTTCGGTGAGCTGGTCACGGGCCAGATGCTCGAGCTCAAGGGCGCCGGCGACGGCGACCCGGTGCAGCACTACCTCGACACCATCTGGGGCAAGACCGGCAGCCTCATCGCCACCTGCGGCCTGCTCGGCGCGCTGCACGGCGGCGCCGACGAGGCGACGGCGCAGCGGATGTACCGCATCGGTGCCGCCATCGGCATGGCGTTCCAGATCAGCGACGACATCATCGACATCAGCTCGATCGCCCAGGACTCCGGCAAGACGCCCGGCACCGACCTGCGCGAGGGCGTTTTCACCCTGCCGGTGCTCTACGCGCTGCGTGACGAGGGCCCCGAGGCCGACCGCCTGCGCGAGATCCTCGTGGGCCCGGTCACCGACGACGCGCTGGTCGACGAGGCCATCGAGCTCCTCGGCCGCTCCGCGGGCATGAAGGAGGCGCAGGCCACGCTGGCCCGCTACGCCGACGAGGCCCGCGCCGAGCTGGCCGAGCTGCCCGAGTCCGAGCCCCGCTCCTCCCTCGAGTCCCTGGTCACCTTCACGGTCGCCCGCCTGGGCTGAGGACCCCCGAAGTGCAGGGCCTGGGGAGTAGGACCGGCAATCAGATCCGCACCGCGCTGCTCCTGGCGCTGGTCGCGGGCTTCCTCATGGCCACCGGCGCGGTCTTCGGGCAGACGGCCTTCGTGCTCTCGATCGTGCTCGCCGCCGGCGTGTGCGCCTACCTGTACGTCAGCGGGCCGTCGCTGCCGCTGCGCGCCATGCATGCGCGCAGCGTCTCCGAACTGCAGCAACCCGCGCTGTTCCGGCTGGTCCGGGAACTCTCGACCTCCGCGCGGCTGCCCATGCCCGCGATCTACGTCTCGCCCACCGCGGCGCCCACCGCCTTCGCGACCGGCCACGGCCCGACGCACTCCGCGGTGTGCGTGACCATCGGGCTGCTGGAGTTGCTCTCGGAGGACGAGCTGCGGGCCGTCCTGGCGCACCAGCTCGCCCGGATCGGCTCCCGCGACACGCTGACCGCCTCCGTCGCCGGGGCGCTCGGCGCCGTGATCTGCGGTTTCGCCGGCTTCGGCTACCTCCTCGGCTTCGGCGACGGCGGCGCGCGGCGCAGCCGGGTCGTCGACGCCATGCTGTCGGTGCTCGCGCCCATCGCCGGCGCGCTGATCCGCCTCGGCGTCTCGCGGACCGTCGACTACCGCGCCGACCACACCGGTGCGCTGCTGACCGGGTCGCCGTCCACGCTGGTCAGCGCCCTGGAGAAGGTGTCCGACGGTGCCGCCCGCGCACCCCTGCCGCCCGAGCCCGAGATCGCCGTGCACGCCAACACCATGCTGGTCTGCCCGTTCCTCGACAGCGACCGCATGGGCCGCATCTTCCGCACGCAACCGCCCGTCGACCGCCGCGTCGAGCGCCTGCAGGCCCTCACGTCGTAGCCCGACGGTCCGCCGCATCGTAGTTCAACGCCGCGTGGGGGACGTCGACGCCGCGCGGGGGACGGCCGGTCCCCCATGAGAAGTCGGTCGCGGGGTGGGGGAGATGCCGTCCCCCACGCGTGGTCGACGACGCGTGGGGGACGATGTCCCGGTCATGCCGCCCACTCGATGCCGTGCCGGGCGAACGCGCTGCTCAGTTTGCGGCGGAGGAGCGCGTCGTTCGTGAGGTTCGACCAGCCCCATCGGACCACTTCCATGCCGTGAGTGCTGAACAGCGCCTGGCGTTCCTTCTCCGCCTCCAGGGAGGCGGCCCGTTCGGCGTCGCGGTCGCCGTATTTGCCCGATCCGTCGAACTCGCCGACGAGCGACCCCCACTCGAAGTCGACGAAGTGTTCCCGCCCGCCGAAGCGGTAGGAGGTCTGCAACCGGGGCATCGGCATGCCCCACGCCATCATCAGCATCCGTGACCAGGACTCGCCTGCCGATTCGGCGCAGTCCACGGAGAGTTCCAGGGCGCGTCGCGCCGTTGCGGATCCGCGGCGCCGGCCGAGGCGGTCGAGGGTCGCGGACAATTCCTCGACCCCGACGGGCGCCGGATCGTTCGCCGACGGAAAACGGCGGATCAGGCGGACGCTGTCGATCGCGGCGACGGCGCGGATCAGGTCGCCGGTCATCGCGACATCGATCGCGGTGCGGGCCCGAGTCGTCACCAGGGCACCGTCGACGTGGGTGATCTCGGCGTCGGTGAGTGGACGCGGGTGCACGTGGACACCCGGCCGCCTCCCTCCGCCGTGGACTCGATCGACGGTGAAGTGCACGTCGGTACGGCTCGGACGGAGGAAGGGAATGTCGTGCAACGCGGCCGCGCTCTCGAAGCTGACCGCGTTCCTGCAGGTCATCGCCGTCGCGAGGACTTTCAGGCGATACACCGCGTGCGCTGGACGGTCGCCCGGCGTCGTGTAGACGCCGCTGGCCAGCCGGATCAGTTCCCCCTCCGCGACTGCACGGCTGATGTCCGGGCTGCTGCGGCCGGTGGCGAGTAGATACGCGCGTGTGAGTAGTTCCCCCATGGAGGCATTGAACCGCCGCGTTTGCCGCCCAGCTGCGCTGCGAGCCGCTTCCTCCACAGGCTACTGGTGAGTATCCCCAACATTTCGTCCCTCACGCGGCGTCGACGAGGCGTGGGGGAGATCACGTCCCCCATCGGAGGGACGGCGTTTAGCGGGGGACCAAACGTCCCCCACGCGGCGTTGACGCGGCGTGGGGGACGTCGGCGTGATGAGGATCATGGGCGGCCGGGCGCGGAGGAGGCCCGGCCGCGAGCGCACCGTCGCACCACCCGGCGCGACGGTGCACCGTCGGACCAGGAGACCTAGCGGTAGTTGACGAACTGGAGCGCGATGTCGAGGTCGGCGTTCTTGAGCAGCGACTGGACGGACTGCAGGTCGTCGCGCGACTTGCTGGAGACGCGCAGCTCCTCGCCTTGGATCTGTGCCTTGACCGACTTGGGGCCCTCGTCGCGGATGAGCTTGCTGATCTTCTTGGCGTTCTCACTGGTGATGCCCTCGATGAGGGTGCCGGTGATCTTGTACGTCTTGCCGGAGGCGACGGGGTCGCCGGCGTCGAAGGCCTTGAGCGACAGTCCGCGCTTGATGAGCTTCTCCTGGAAGACCTCGAGGCCGGCCTTGACGCGCTCCTCGGCGTCGGAGGTGAGCACCACCTTGTCCTCGCCGGAGAACTCGACGGTGGTGTTCGTGCCGCGGAAGTCGTACCTCTGGCTGAGCTCCTTCGAGGCCTGGTTGAGGGCGTTGGCGACCTCCTGGCGATCGATCTTGCTCACGACGTCGAACGACGAATCGGCCATCTTCTGTTGCACTCCTATGATGTTGACCTGCGGGTTTGCGTGCCCCCCACGGGGGCGATGTAGTCTTCTCTCCGCTGCCTTCACAGGCGGTGCAAGGCACGTTGCCCGAGCGGCCAATGGGAGCGGACTGTAAATCCGTCGGCTTAGCCTACGTAGGTTCGAATCCTACACGTGCCACCAGCTGCGGCCTTCGGCGTCTCAGACGTCGGAGGCCGCAGTGATAACGAGTTGACCTGCGGATTTGGATGATCTCGGCCGCAGTGTGTAATCTCGTTGAGGCTCTTGGAGCGCCGGAGACGGTGCCTCGAGGACTCGCCCCCTTAGCTCAGTCGGTAGAGCGTTTCCATGGTAAGGAAAAGGTCAACGGTTCGATTCCGTTAGGGGGCTCGCTAGACCAGTGCAATGTGCTGATAGCTCAGGGCGGTGTAGCTCAGCTGGTTAGAGCGCACGACTCATAATCGTGAGGTCGGGAGATCGAGCCTCCCCACCGCTACAACTGACAAGAGATTTGCGAAAGAGGGACCGTCGTGGCTTCATCGACAGATGTCCGCCCCAAGATCACCTTGGCGTGCGAGGTGTGCAAGCACCGCAACTACATCACCAAGAAGAACCGTCGCAACGATCCCGATCGCCTCGAGCTGAAGAAGTTCTGCCCGAACTGCGGATCGCACCAGGCGCACCGAGAGTCGCGCTGACGTAGACGTCGACAAGGGGGAGGGCATCCACAGCGGATGCCCTCCCTTTTGGCATACTGCCCTTCAGCCCATTCACGATAGGTAGGTTCGTCACGTGAGCAAGGACATCGATGTGCCGGGTGGACCGGTCACCGAGCAGCTCAGCCCCGAAGAAGTCGCGGAGCGCACGCGCGCCGCAGTCGGTTACAACTACGAGTACGACGAGAAGTACTACGTCAGCCGCGAGAAGGTCCGCGAGTTCGCGAACGCGTCCCAGCTGACCGATCCCGTTCATCACGACGTGGAGGCCGCGCGCGCGGCCGGGTACGCCGACATCGTGGCGCCCCCGATCATGTTCTCCCTGATCGGCATCATCGCCCACCGCCCGCTGTTCGAGAACGCGATCGTCGGTTACGGCCGTCGTCCCGTCGTGCAGTCGGCGCAGGAGGTCAAGTTCCACGCGCCGATCGTCGCGGGGATGACGCTCACGACCCACGTGCACTTCGACGCCTTCCGGCAGGCCGCGGGCGCCGATCTGATCGTGACCCGCAACGAGATCTCCGACCAGGACGGCAACCCCCTCGTCACGTCCTGGACCACCCTGGCCGGCCGGTCGGGCGAGGACGAGGACGCCGAATTCGTCGGTGCAATGGAAAAGGTGATGATGTATGGCGCTTCGTAACTTCGCGGACGTGACGGTGGGCGAGGAGCTCCCGGAGCGCACCTTCGAGCTGACCCGCGGCGACCTGGTGAACTACGCCGGCGTCACCGGCGACCCGAACCCCATCCACTGGTCCGATCACATCGTGAAGCTGGCCGGCATGGAGGACGTCGTCGCGCAGGGCATGCTCACCATGAGCCTGGGCTCGAACTACATCACCGAGTGGCTGGGCGATCCGGGCGCGCTCAAGGAGTACAGCGTGCGCTTCACCGCGCCGGTGTTCGTCCCGGCCGACCAGAAGGCGGAGCTCCTCTACTCGGGCAAGATCAAGTCGCTCGACGAGGAGACCAAGACGGGCGTCGTCTTCCTGACGGTCAAGCAGGGCGAGCGCAAGATCTTCGGCAAGCCGGTCGCCACCGTCCAGTTCGCCTGACGGTCCGCGGCCCGCTCGGGCCGCATGACCGGTGCGTTTTGAGGTGCGGCACCGATGTGCCGTACACTGAACTGTCCGCACAAAACGGCGGGCGTGCGAAAGCGCGCCCTTCGAACGGTGCGGGTGCGGGGCCGGAAGGCTCCGCAAAGGGGTGTAGCTCAGTTGGTAGAGCAGCGGTCTCCAAAACCGCAGGTCGCAGGTTCGAGTCCTGTCGCCCCTGCATAGCGCGGGCCCCGGCCCGGCTGTCGACATCGGCGGGCCGACGCCCGCTGAAAATCCAGCGGAGGGAAGTGCGTGAGCGACGAGAAGGACGACGCGACCACCGGCGAAGCCGCCGGCGACAGCGCCGCCGAAGACGCCCAGCAGGCCCGCCCTTCCGGTAAGCGCTCGAGCGGCCGTGGCGGCCGCACGGCGCTGGCCGAGGCGCCGGAGCCCGGTTCGGCGGTCGAGTCCGGCGCCGCGAAGAAGTCCGCGGCCGAGAAGAAGTCGCGCAATCCGCTCGCCGCCATCTGGCTGTTCATCCGCCAGGTCGTCGCGGAGCTGCGGAAGGTCATCTGGCCGACCCGGTCCCAGATGATCAACTACACGATCATCGTGCTGGTCTTCGTGGTGGTCCTCACCGCGATGATCAGCCTCCTCGACCTCGGCTTCGCGAAGCTGATGTTGTGGGCGTTCGGCAAGTAGCCGGACCACACGAGTAGACGAGACGGAAGGAACTTCGGCGCTGTGAGCACCCCGGAGCACAACGAGGCAGAACTGGACGCCGTTGAGGACGTCCTGGTCGACGACGCTGCCGCGGCGACCGAGGTCGAGCAGGCCGAGGACGCCGCCGAGCAGGCCGAGGACGCCGCCGAGCAGGCCGACGACGAGGCCCTGATCGAGGTCGAGGAGAGCGTCCTCGGCGAGGACGAGCCCGGCGACGGCGCTGAGATCGTCGCCGAGGAGGAGCCCGAGGAGATCGACCCGGTCGAGGAGCTCAAGGCGCAGCTGCGCACGGCCCCCGGCGACTGGTACGTGATCCACACCTACGCGGGTTACGAGAACAAGGTCAAGGCCAACCTCGAGACCCGTGTCCAGAACCTCGACGTCGGCGACTACATCTTCCAGGTGGAGGTCCCCACCGAAGAGGTCACCGAGATCAAGAACGGTCAGCAGAAGCGGGTCAACCGCAAGGTGCTGCCGGGCTACATCCTGGTGCGCATGGACCTCAACGACGAGTCCTGGGGCGCGGTGCGCAACACCCCCGGCGTCACCGGCTTCGTCGGCCTGACCAGCAAGCCCTCGCCGCTCACGATGAACGAGGTCGTGAAGTTCCTGCTCCCCGAGAGCGCGCGCACCAAGCCCGCCAAGGACAAGGCCGGTGCCGCGTCCGACGGTGCCGCCGGTTCCGGTGGCGCGGCCTCGCAGGGCCCCGCGGTCGAGGTCGACTTCGAGGTCGGAGAGTCGGTCACCGTCATGGACGGCCCGTTCGCGACCCTGCCCGCGTCCATCAGCGAGATCAACGCCGAGCAGCGCAAGCTCAAGGTGCTGGTGTCGATCTTCGGGCGTGAGACGCCCGTCGAGCTCGCCTTCAACCAGGTCGAGAAGATCAGCTGACGCGGTTCGCCGCGTGAAGACTTCCCGCGCCCGCTGCAAGGGCGTGGGGTGATGAAAAAGGAAACTGAGGATGCCCCCGAAGAAGAAGAAGGTCGCCGGGCTCATCAAGCTGCAGATCCAGGCCGGGCAGGCCAACCCTGCTCCGCCCGTGGGTCCCGCGCTTGGTCAGCACGGCGTCAACATCATGGAGTTCTGCAAGGCGTACAACGCCGCGACCGAGTCGCAGCGTGGCAACGTCATCCCCGTCGAGATCACGGTCTACGAGGACCGTTCTTTCGACTTCAAGCTGAAGACTCCTCCGGCCGCCAAGCTGCTGCTCAAGGCAGCCGGCGTGCAGAAGGGCTCGGGCGAGCCGCACAAGACCAAGGTCGCCAAGGTGACCTGGGATCAGGTGCGCGAGATCGCTGAGACCAAGAAGGAAGATCTGAACGCGAACGACATCGATCAGGCCGCGAAGATCATCGCCGGTACTGCTCGCTCGATGGGCATCACCGTCGAGTAAGTCGCCGGGACGCCTCGTGCGTCCCGTGGGAGGGCCCGCTCGGCCCGCAGAACCACTCACTGCCCACTAGCCGGGCAAGAAACGAAAGAGTTTTCATGAGCAAGAACAGCAAGGCCTACAAGGCCGCTGCCGAGAAGGTCGACAAGGACAAGCTGTACAGCCCGCTGGATGCTGTCACGCTGGCCAAGGAGACCTCCTCCACCAAGCAGGACGCCACCGTCGAGGTCGCGATGCGCCTCGGTGTCGACCCCCGCAAGGCCGACCAGATGGTGCGCGGCACCGTCAACCTGCCGAACGGCACCGGTAAGACGGCCCGCGTGATCGTCTTCGCCGTCGGCGACAAGGCCGAGGAGGCCAAGGCCGCGGGTGCCGACGAGGTGGGCGCCGAGGACCTGATCGAGAAGATCCAGGGCGGCTGGCTCGAGTTCGACGCCGCGATCGCCACCCCGGACCAGATGGCCAAGGTCGGTCGCATCGCTCGCGTGCTCGGCCCCCGTGGCCTCATGCCGAACCCGAAGACCGGCACCGTCACCCCCGACGTGACCAAGGCCGTGGGCGACATCAAGGGCGGCAAGATCACGTTCCGCGTCGACAAGGCGTCGAACCTGCACTTCGTGATCGGCAAGGCGTCCTTCGACGCCAAGCAGCTGGTGGAGAACTACGGCGCCGCGCTGGACGAGATCCTGCGCGCGAAGCCGTCGGCGGCCAAGGGTCGGTACCTGAAGAAGGTCACCGTCTCGACGACCACCGGACCGGGCATCCAGGTGGATCCGAGTCGTGTGAGCAACCTCACCGAGGACGAGGCCTGAGCCTCTAGACCTCATCGGGTCTGACGTAAGCCCCCGATCGCTCCTCGAGCGGTCGGGGGCTTCGTCGTATCCGGGTCAGAGCAGCGCGTTGCCGGAGCTCGCGACCAGGAAGAAAAGCAGGAAGACGGCGCCGTAGGCCAGGAGCGCGAGCAGCGTCAGTGCGGTGAGGGCGCCGCCGATGACCATGCCGACCGTGGCGAGCGTGTTCTTGTAGCCGCGGTCCCGCGACTGCCGGTGCGCGATCCAGCTGACCAGCAGGCCCACGGGGTAGCAGCCGAACACCGTCAGGACCAGCCCGACGATGCCCATCGCCTGGTCCGGATCCTGAAGGCCCTGCGGCGGCGGGTAGCCGGGGTAGGGCTGGTAGGCAGGGTAGGGCTGGGCGGGGTACGACGGTGGCTGCCCGTACGGGTCGTGACCGTACGGATCGTTGGGCGTCGACATCGTGAACGCTCCCCTTGTCGCTGCGGATATCGGTGTGCGTCGAGCGTAGTCGAGCGCATGGAAGGACGGCGTGCGGCGGACCGGGCTCAGAGGATGAGCAGGAGCCGGATGAGGGCGGACGCGAGCCCGGACAGCAGGAGCAGCAGGCACAGGGAGATGGTGATCACGGCGATCACGTTGGTGTGCCCGTGACGCTTCGATACGCAGAACGCGTGGGTCGAGAGGAACACCGTCGCCATCGTCGCCGGCAGGTAGAACGTGGGATTCAGGTCGATCGCCATGCCGATCACCACGATCGGCAGCGCGACGACGAAGAACAGCACCAGGCCGACGACCGCGGGGATCAGGCCCGGATCGCCGGCGGGGCGCACCTGGGGCGGGATCGGGGCGTACGGCCGGCCGTAGGACTGCTGGGGGAACCCTCCGGGCTGGGCGAACGCCCGACCGTACTGCGGGTAGTGCGGGTACCGCTGGTACCGACCAGGTGCGGGAGGGTGAACCGACACTGACGTCTCCTCTTCGACGGGGATCCGGGCGACTGACGTCGACGGTATTCATCGGGGCATGGTGGTCCCTTGTCGCTCGCTTGGCTCCCGCGGGAACCACGTACGGGCGGCTCGTGGCGGCGGGCGCGGGAACGTGTCGGTGCGCGCCGGTATCGTCGCGCGCATGGACGACGACAGGCTGCTCGCCCGCATCGGGGCGCTGCTGCGGCAGGCGGAGGGCACCGACAACGAGCACGAGGCCGCCACGTTCACCGAGGCCGCGCAGCGGCTCGCCACGGCCGCGTCGATCGACCTCGCCGTCGCCCGCGCGCACCAGCGCGGGGCGGAGCGGGCTCGCGCGGTCCCCGAGCAGCGCACCGTCCGGATCGGGGAGGCGGGCCGGCGCGGCCTGCGGACCTTCGTCGAGCTCTTCGTCGCGATCGCCCAGTCGAACGACGTGCGGTGCGACGTGGCCTCCAACTCCACCTTCGTCTTCGCCTACGGCTTCGCGGAGGACGTCGACGCGTGCGAGGCGCTGTACGCCTCGCTGGTGATCCAGATGGTCCGCGCGTCGGACGCCTACCTCCGCTCGGGCGCCCACAAGTCGGAGACGGTGCAGCAGCTCTACGAGGACCGGCGCACCCGTCGCCGCTGGGTAGAGACCAAGCCGGTCTCGGGGGTCACCGCCCGGATCAACTTCCAGTCGGCCTTCGCCGCCCGGATCGGGGCGCGCCTCGCGGAGGCCCGGGCCGAGGCCACCGCGCAGGCCACGGAGCGGGGTGAGCCGGGCACCGCGGTCGCGTTGCGCGACAAGGAGGTCGAACTCGCCTCGTTCTACCAGGGCGAGTCCACGGCGCGGGGCCGGTGGCGCGGGTCTTCCGCGTCGGCCGGCTACTCCGACGGTGCCCGCCGCGCGGGTGATCGGGCGGGCCGGTCCGCGCGCCTGGGGGCCCACTCTGAGTTGAGCGGGGGCCGCGGCGCGCTGGAGCAGGGCCGGTCGTGAACCCGTACCCGCCGCCACCGCCGGCCCCGCCACCGCCGCCACCGTCGCGCGGGAACGCTGGGCTGTGGTGGGCGATCGGGGGCGTGGTGGTCGTCGTCGTGCTGATCGTCGCGCTCGCGGCGGTGCTGATGGTGCGGGGCGCCGGCGGCTCGTCGACGACGGCGGGCTCCACGCCGGCGGCCTCGGGGAAGGCGAGCGCCTGCGGGCTCCCGGGTTCCAGCTCGACCACGCCGAACACCGACCGCGTGGTCTCGGGCCCGGTGTCGTTCCCGGTGGCGGCGGCGCCGGGGTGGACTCGGCAGGTCTACCAACTCTTCGCGCCCGGCGCACAGGCCGCGGGGCTGCGCACCACGGTGACCGGGCACAAGTGGGATGCGCACGTCGAGGTGGGGCTCACCACCTTCGCACCCAAGGTGCCGGTCGCGGAGGCCGCGCGCCGGATCATTCCGTGCATCGTCGCGAGTAGCCGGTACGACTCCTACCGGCCGCGGCTCGAGGGCCTGACCGAGCCGGAGGCGATCACCGTCGACGGGGTGCCCGCCGCGCGGGTCGTCGGCCGCATCCTCGTCAGTCGCGAGGGCCTCGCGATTCCGGGCGACGTCGTGACGGTGGTGGTCATCGGCTCGGCGCCCCAGTCCTATTTCGAGTCCGACACCCCGATCGGTGACACCGCCCTCGCCGGGGTGGCGCAGCGGGTCTTCGAGCAGCTCAAGGTCGCGAGGGAAGTATGAGCGCCCTGCGCCGGTGGTGGCACGCGTACGGGTGGATCGTGGCTATCACGGTGGTCGTGATCGGCGTGGGTGCGGTCGTGGTGGCCGGGCTGTTCTCGCGCAGCATCGCGTCCCGCGAGGCCCGGGCGTCGCCGTCGGCGGTGGAGTCCGACAGGTACTGCGGGATTCCGGGGCGGTCGGCGTCGACGCCGATCACCGATCGGGTGACCGCGGGGCCCGTGTCCTTCCCGGTGGCCGCGGCCCCGGGGTGGAGACCGCAGCAGGCGCAGGCCTTCTCCCACGGGGCGGAGGTGGTGGGGCTCGCGACGGAGGTGGTGCCGCAGACCTGGGAGGCCCATGTCGAGGTCGGGCTCACGGCGTTCGCGCCGAAGCTCGAGACTGCGGCGGCCGCGCGGCGGATCCTGGCGTGCCTGGCCGACGAGAGCGCGTACACCCCCTACAGCCCGCGGTTCGAGGGGCTCACCGACCCCGAGCCGCTCCTCGTCGACGGCGTGCCGGCCGTCCGGGTTTCGGGACGCCTCCTCGTCGGCCGGGACGGCCTCCCGTTCCCGGGCGACGTGGTTACTGTTGTGGTCATCGACTCGGCGCCCCAGGCATACTTCGAGTCGGACACCCCGATCGGGGACACCGCCCTCGCGGCGGTGGCCCAGCAGGTCTTCGAGCAGCTCAAGGTGGCGAGGGACGTATGAGCAACCCGCAGGATCCGAACGGACAGCAGCCCGATCCGTACGCGCAGCCCGACCCGTACGCGCAGGGCGGCTACCAGTACGGATACGGGCAGCAGACGAATCCGTACGGGCAGCAGCAGCCCTACCAGCAGCAGGGATACCCGCAGCAGGGCTACCAGTACCCCGGCCAGCAGTACCCCGGGCAGGGCCAGCCGCCGCAGAAGCCGAACCGCACCGGCCTGTACGCCGCGATCGGCATCGCGGTGGTGCTGGTGATCGCGGTCGCGATCGCCGCCGTCCTGTTGGTCGTGAACTCGGGCTCCGACGAGGGCGACCGGACCGCCGCGCCGAGCGCGGGCCCCACCTCCGTCACGCCCAGCACGGGCGGCGACTGCGGCGTGCCCGGCACCGGGCTGGCCTCGCCGATCACCGACCGCGTCGCCTCGGGCCCGCTGTCCTTCCCCGTCGCCGCCGCGCCGGGCTGGGAGCAGGAGAGCTACACCGTGTACGCGCAGAGCATCGCCGCCGCGGGCCTGCAGAAGTCGATGGGCGACGGCCAGCCCTGGCAGGCCGGTGCGGAGGTCGGCCAGACCAACTTCAACTCGAAGCTGGATCCGAAGGACGCCGCCTCGCGGATGATCCAGTGCATCGCGGACGGCGCCGGCTACAACAGCGTGACCTCCAAGCGGGTCGAGCAGTCGGCGGCGGAGTCGATCACCGTCGACGGCGTGCCCGCCGCGAAGGTCACCGGCAAGATCCTGGTCACGGGCGACAAGCTCACCGTCGCGGGCGACGACGTCACGGTCATCGTGATCGCCTCCGCGCCGCAGACCTACGCCATGCTCGTCATCCCGATCGGTCGCGACGACATGGCCGCGACGGGCAAGGCGATCATCGAGCAGCTCAAGGTCGCCAAGGATGTGTAGCCCCGCTGGCTAGGGACGCGCAGCGGGCCGCGGTCTACCGCGCGGAGGAGCTGGTCCGCGGCCTGTTCGAGCACGCGGGGGCGGGGCGCACCGTTGACGTGCTGGGAGTGCCGCTGACGCTGCCGCCCGAGGCCCGCTTCGCCTCCGTCGACTCGGTGCAGGCGTACGTGGATCGGGTCCTCGGCCCCGGCGCGGTCCGGGTGCGGGCCCGCGCGGGCGCCGCCGGCGCGCACTACGAGAGCGGTCCCGCCGGCCCGGTCGTCGCCGTCCCCGCCGGGCGCGACGGTGCCTGGGCCCTCCGCGAGCTGGTCGTCCTGCACGAGCTCGCGCACCACGTCGTCGCGTCCTCGGGCGCCGACGGCGCCGCCCACGGCCCGTCGTTCACCGCCGCCTTCGTCGACCTCGCCGCCCAGGTCATGGGCCCGGAAGCAGGCCTGGCGCTGCGCATCGTCTACACCGAATCCGGCGTCGCCGTCGGCTGAGGCGGCGCCTCATGGGGGATTCGGCGCCGCGCGGGGGACGACCGACCCCTCACGAAACGCACGGCGTCCAGTGGGGGAGAGTTGGCGTCTGGTGGGGGAGCGAACGCGGCGCGGGGGACGACCGAGCCCCCGCCACACGCACGGCGCCCGGTGGGGGACCGAATCCTGGGGTGGGGATTGGGTGTCTGGTGAGGGATGGAACGTTGAGCGGGGGATTCGACACGGCGGCGTACGCCGCGGCCGAGTCCCGGCTGCAGGGGATTCGGCGCCGCGCGGGGGACGACCGACCCGGCCCGGGCGCAGCGCACCGTCGAACCACGATTTGGCGAACCCGCGCACCGTCGGTACTCTGGTCCCTTGGAATCCGGTGACAACCGGACCGTTCCACCGAAGACCGTCGGTCGTCAGGCGCAAGCCTGATCGAAGGTCCGGCCCCGAGCCGGCGACCCACGCAGGAGGACGAGGATTCATCATGAACCCCGTGCGCCCTGCGCCGGGGTTCTCGTCGTTTCAGGGCAAGGCCTCCAAAGACGGATGACACGTAGAGAGGAGGCGAAGTATGGCAAACGCCGAGAAGGTCGCAGCAGTCGCTGAGATCGCTGAGCAGTTCTCCAAGTCCACGGCCACCGTGGTCACCGAGTACCGCGGGCTGTCGGTCGGTTCCATCACCGAGCTGCGTCGTTCGCTCGGAGAAGGTGCTACCTACTCCGTCGCCAAGAACACCCTGGTCAAGCTCGCCGCCAAGGACGCCGGCGTCGAGGGACTGGACGAGCTGTTCGTGGGTCCGACCGCTATCGCCTTCATCGAGGGTGAGCCGGTCGAGGCCGCCAAGGCGATCAAGAAGTTCGCCAAGGACAACAAGGCCCTGGTCATCAAGGGCGGCTACATGGACGGCAAGGCGCTGTCCGTGGCCGAGGTCGAGCGCATCGCCGATCTCGAGTCGCGCGAGGTGCTCCTGGCCAAGCTCGCCGGTGCCATGAAGGGCAACTTGGCGAAGGCCGCAGGCCTGTTCAACGCTCCCGCTTCGCAGGTGGCCCGCCTGGCCGCCGCGCTGCAGGAGAAGAAGGCTGCCGAAGAGGCTGCCGCGTAATACCGCTGATCCAGCGAACCCCCTTCGGGTGCTCCGCACCCGAGAACCACCACCCTTGCCTCGCGGATCAGCGAGCAAGACTTAACGGAAGGACGCCACCATGGCGAAGCTCACCACCGACGAGCTGCTCGACCAGTTCAAGGAGCTCACCCTGCTCGAGCTCTCCGAGTTCGTGAAGGCTTTCGAGGAGACCTTCGAGGTCACCGCCGCTGCTCCGGTCGCCGTCGCGGCTGCCGGTGCGGCCCCCGCCGCCGGCGGCGCCGACGCCGCTGCCGAGCAGGACGAGTTCGACGTCATCCTCGATGGCGCCGGCGACAAGAAGATCCAGGTCATCAAGGTCGTCCGCGAGCTGGTTTCGGGCCTCGGCCTGAAGGAGGCCAAGGACCTCGTCGAGGGCGCCCCCAAGGCGATCCTGGAGAAGGTCGACAAGGACGCCGCCGAGGCTGCCAAGGCCAAGCTCGAGGAGGCCGGCGCGTCGGTTTCGGTCAAGTAATAACCGAACCGCACGTCAGTGCTGCAACCGCCCCGTCGCCCAGTGCGACGGGGCGGTTCTCGTTTTCCGACGGTGCCGCCCCGTCCGAATAGAACAGGTCCGGTACCGCCACCAGCGGGTACTGGGGTACTGTGCTCCCAGCGGTCTGTGGCGCGAGCCACACCTGGAAGCGACGAAAGGTCTCGACAGTGGGTGTCGAAGTAACTACCAAGAACCTGACGAAGTCGTTCGGGTCCCAGAACATCTGGTCCGACGTTTCGTTGACCCTGCCCGCGGGCGAGGTCTCGGTTCTGCTCGGCCCGTCGGGTACCGGTAAGTCGGTGTTCCTGAAGTCCCTGATCGGTCTGCTGCGCCCCGAGGAGGGCGAGATCATCATCGACGGCACGGACATCCTCACCTGTACGTCGTCGGAGCTGTACGAGATCCGCAAGATGTTCGGCGTGCTGTTCCAGGACGGCGCGCTGTTCGGCTCGATGAACCTGTACGACAACACGGCCTTCCCGCTTCGTGAGCACACGAAGAAGAAGGAGAGCGAGATCCGTCAGATCACGATGGAGAAGCTCGAGATGGTCGGTCTGATCGGCGCCGAGGACAAGCTCCCGGGTGAGATCTCGGGTGGTATGCGTAAGCGCGCCGGCCTGGCCCGCGCGCTGGTGATGGACCCGAAGATCATGCTCGTCGACGAGCCGGACTCCGGCCTCGACCCGGTGCGTACCACCTACACCAGCCAGCTGCTGATCGACATCAACGCGCAGATCGACTGCACGACGCTGATCGTCTCGCACAACATCAACATCGCCCGCACCGTGCCGGACAACATGGGCATGCTCTTCCTCAAGCACCTGGTGATGTTCGGCCCCCGTGAGGTGCTGCTCACCTCCGAGGAGCCGGTGGTCAAGCAGTTCCTCTCCGGCTCGATGATCGGCCCGATCGGCATGTCGGAGGAGAAAGACTCGGCGCAGATGGAGGCCGAGATGGCCCGCGTCGCCGGCGGCCACTCCGACGGTGGCGTCGACGTTCCGGACGAGATCGCCCCGCAGATGCAGCCCACGCCGGGCATGCCGCCCCGCAAGGGCGACGCCCGCCGCCGGGCCCGCGTCCGCCAGATCCTGCCGACCCTGCCGGAGAAGGCGCAGATCGCCATCCGCAAGGACCTCGGCGACGACCCGGCCGATTACGCCGCGACGGTCCCCGTGGCCGCCGCCCAGCAGTACGAGCAGGCGCCCGAGACGGCCCCCGTCTCCATCCAGAAGGAGTACGCCGGCGACGAGGCGCCGACGTCGGCCTACCCGGTGACGCAGGCGGACGAGAACCCCACCGACCACCTGCCGAAGGTCGAGGACGGGCGCTGACCGCACCGTCGTAGCAACCGCCGACACCGGCCCGGGAACGCTTCCCGGGCCGGTGTCGGCGTCTCCGGGGTGGGGTCGGCCCCGATATTCGAAGGAAATCGGCGGTTTCGCTTGACGTCCGCGCGGATTCGGGTCACAGTTATCGGCAGGACGCGATGTGCTCGTGTCCACGTGAGAGCATCTCTCGGGTGCCTCCGGCCCGCACGGCAGCCAGCCCGCGGCCGGGGCCGACGGCGCAGCCGACCGACGATGCCGGTGTTCGAAGAACGGCGCGCGTCATGCTTGCGCCCAAGCCCCTCGGGGCTTAGTCTGGACTGCCCCTTGCGGGGTGGTCATTCCTCTGTTAATGTTGGACGTTGCGCTGGCTGCCTCCTGCCCATCTGAATATTCGCCCTCGATTGGGGCCGTACTCTGCGGGTTGCCGTCAGCACAATTTTGGCAACGTTACTAGTCACAGCAGAGGACGCATCTTGGCAGTCTCCGTCTCCAGCCAGACTCAGAACGATCAGAACGACGCCGTGGTGCCCGGAGCGCCCAAGCGCGTGTCGTTCGCGAAGATCTCCGAGCCGCTTCCCGTACCGGGCCTGCTCGACCTGCAGATCGACTCGTTCGACTGGCTCGTCGGTACGCCCGCTTGGCGGGAGAAGGCCGCTGCGCGCGGCGAGGCACAGCCCACCGGCGGTCTGGAGGACATCCTCGCTGAGCTGTCGCCGATCGAGGACTTCTCGGGCTCGATGTCTCTCTCCTTCTCCGATCCGCGCTTCGACGAGGTCAAGGCCTCGATCGAGGAGTGCAAGGACAAGGACATGACGTACGCGGCGCCGCTGTTCGTCACCGCCGAGTTCATCAACAACAACACCGGCGAGATCAAGTCGCAGACCGTCTTCATGGGCGATTTCCCCATGATGACGGACAAGGGCACGTTCATCATCAACGGCACCGAGCGCGTCGTCGTCTCGCAGCTCGTCCGTAGCCCGGGCGTGTACTTCGACGAGAACATCGACAAGTCGACCGAGAAGCCGCTGCACAGCGTCAAGGTCATCCCGGCCCGCGGTGCGTGGCTCGAGTTCGACGTCGACAAGCGGGACACCGTCGGTGTCCGCATCGACCGCAAGCGCCGCCAGCCCGTCACCGTGCTGCTCAAGGCGCTCGGCTGGACCACGGAGCAGATCCTCGAGCGCTTCGGCTTCTCGGAGATCATGCGGTCCACCCTCGAGAAGGACAACACGGCCGGCACCGATGAGGCGCTGCTCGACATCTACCGCAAGCTGCGCCCGGGCGAGCCGCCCACGAAGGAGTCGGCGCAGACCCTGCTGGAGAACCTGTTCTTCAAGGAGAAGCGCTACGACCTGGCCCGCGTCGGCCGGTACAAGCTCAACAAGAAGCTCGGTCTCCCGGCGAACTCCGACGGCACGCAGCCGCTGGTGCTCACCGAGGAGGACATCGTCGCGACGATCGAGTACCTCGTGCGCCTGCACGAGGCACCGTCGGAGCAGCTCACCTACATGACCGTGCCGGACGGCGTCGAGGTCCCCGTCGAGGTCGACGACATCGACCACTTCGGCAACCGTCGCCTGCGCACCGTCGGCGAGCTGATCCAGAACCAGCTCCGCGTGGGCCTGTCCCGCATGGAGCGCGTCGTCCGCGAGCGCATGACCACGCAGGACGTCGAGGCGATCACCCCGCAGACCCTGATCAACATCCGCCCGGTCTCGGCGGCGATCAAGGAGTTCTTCGGCACCTCGCAGCTCTCGCAGTTCATGGATCAGAACAACCCGCTGTCGGGCCTGACCCACAAGCGCCGCCTGTCGGCGCTCGGCCCCGGTGGTCTGTCGCGTGAGCGCGCCGGCCTCGAGGTCCGCGACGTCCACCCGTCGCACTACGGCCGCATGTGCCCGATCGAGACCCCTGAGGGCCCGAACATCGGCCTGATCGGTTCGCTGTCGGTGTACGCGCGGGTCAACCCGTTCGGCTTCATCGAGACCCCGTACCGCAAGGTCACGGAGGGCAAGACCACCGACGAGATCGTCTACATGACGGCCGACGAGGAGGATCGCTACTACATCGCGCAGGCGAACGCGACCACCGACGCCGACGGTCGCCTGACCGACGACAAGGTGCTCGTGCGTAAGCGCGGCTCCGAGGTCGAGTTCGTCCCCGTCTCCGCCGTGGAGTACATGGACATCTCGCCGCGCCAGATGGTCTCGGTCGCGACCGCGATGATCCCGTTCCTCGAGCACGACGACGCCAACCGTGCCCTCATGGGTGCGAACATGCAGCGTCAGGCCGTGCCGCTGGTCCGTTCCGAGTCGCCGCTGGTCGGCACCGGTATGGAGCTGCGCGCCGCGGTCGACGCCGGCGACGTCGTCATCACCGAGAAGCCGGGCGTCGTGGAGGAGGTCTCCGCCGACTTCATCACCGTCATGGCCGACGAGGGCACGCGCAAGACCTACAAGCTGCGCAAGTTCGCGCGGTCGAACCAGGGCACCTGCGCCAACCAGCGTCCGATCGTCAACGCCGGCCAGCACGTCGAGGCCGGCCAGGTCCTGGCCGACGGCCCCTGCACCGACAACGGTGAGATGGCGCTCGGCAAGAACCTGCTCGTGGCGATCATGCCGTGGGAGGGCCACAACTACGAGGACGCGATCATCCTCTCGCAGCGCCTGGTGGAGGAGGACGTGCTCACGTCCATCCACATCGAGGAGCACGAGATCGATGCCCGCGACACGAAGCTGGGCGCCGAGGAGATCACCCGGGACATCCCGAACGTCTCCGATGAGGTGCTGGCCGATCTCGACGAGCGCGGCATCATCCGCATCGGCGCCGAGGTCCGCGACGGCGACATCCTGGTCGGCAAGGTCACCCCGAAGGGCGAGACCGAGCTGACCCCGGAGGAGCGGCTGCTCCGCGCGATCTTCGGTGAGAAGGCGCGCGAGGTCCGCGACACCTCGCTCAAGGTGCCCCACGGCGAGACCGGCAAGGTCATCGGCGTCCGCGTGTTCTCGCGCGACGACGACGACGAGCTGGCCCCCGGCGTGAACGAGCTGGTCCGCGTGTACGTGGCCCAGAAGCGCAAGGTCCAGGACGGCGACAAGCTGGCCGGCCGCCACGGCAACAAGGGCGTCATCGGCAAGATCCTCCCCGCCGAGGACATGCCCTTCCTGCCCGACGGCACCCCGGTCGACATCATCCTGAACACGCACGGCGTGCCCCGTCGTATGAACATCGGCCAGATCCTGGAGACGCACCTCGGGTGGGTCGCCAAGACCGGCTGGGACGTGCGCGACGAGAACGGGAACATCCCCGACTGGGCGTCCGCGCTCCCCGAGGAGATGTACAGCCAGCCCAAGGACACCAACACCGCGACGCCGGTGTTCGACGGTGCCCGCGACGAGGAGCTGGCGGGCCTGCTGGGCTCGACCCTGGCCAACCGCGACGGCGACGTCATGGTCGGCGCCGACGGCAAGGCGACGCTGTTCGACGGCCGCTCGGGCGAGCCCTTCCCGTACCCGGTGGCCATCGGCTACATGTACATCCTGAAGCTGCACCACCTGGTGGACGAGAAGATCCACGCCCGCTCCACCGGCCCGTACTCGATGATCACGCAGCAGCCGCTGGGTGGTAAGGCGCAGTTCGGTGGACAGCGCTTCGGCGAGATGGAGTGCTGGGCGATGCAGGCGTACGGCGCCGCCTACACCTTGCAGGAGCTGCTCACCATCAAGTCGGACGACGTGGTCGGCCGCGTGAAGGTGTACGAGGCGATCGTCAAGGGCGAGAACATCCCCGAGCCCGGCATCCCCGAGTCGTTCAAGGTGCTCCTCAAGGAGCTCCAGTCGCTCTGCCTGAACGTGGAGGTGCTGTCGTCCGACGGTGCCGCCATCGAGATGGCCGACGGCGACGACGAGGACCTCGAGCGCGCTGCTGCCAACCTCGGCATCAACCTCTCGCGCAACGAGAACGCCTCCGCCGAAGACCTCGCGAACTAGCCCCCGCCAACCGGACGAATTAGGAGAGAAGTGCTCGACGTTAACTTCTTCGACGAACTGAAGATCGGTCTGGCGACCGCCGATGACATCCGTAACTGGAGCTACGGCGAGGTCAAGAAGCCCGAGACCATCAACTACCGCACGCTCAAGCCCGAGAAGGACGGACTCTTCTGCGAGAAGATCTTCGGCCCGACTCGCGACTGGGAGTGCTACTGCGGCAAGTACAAGCGCGTCCGCTTCAAGGGCATCATCTGCGAGCGCTGCGGCGTCGAGGTCACTCGCGCCAAGGTGCGTCGTGAGCGGATGGGCCACATCGAGCTCGCCGCGCCCGTCACCCACATCTGGTACTTCAAGGGCGTCCCGTCGCGCTTGGGCTACCTGCTGGACCTGGCGCCGAAGGATCTCGAGAAGATCATCTACTTCGCGGCCTACGTGATCACCGAGGTCGACGAGGAGCAGCGCCACAACGAGCAGTCCACGCTCGAGGCCGAGATCACCTCCGAGAAGAAGGTGCTCGCGGATCAGCGCGACGTGGATCTCGAGAACCGCGCCAAGAAGCTGGAGGACGACCTGGCCGTCCTCGAGGCCGAGGGTGCCAAGGCCGACCAGCGCCGCAAGGTGAAGGACGGCGGCGAGCGCGAGATGCGGCAGATCCGCGATCGTGCCGGCCGTGCCATCGACGAGCTCGACGAGATCTGGACGACCTTCGTCAAGCTCGCGCCGAAGGACATGATCGTCGACGAGAAGCTCTACCGTGAGCTGCAGGACCGCTACGGCGAGTACTTCAAGGGCGCCATGGGTGCCGAGGCGATCAAGAAGCTCATCGAGAACTTCGACATCGACGCCGAGGCCGAGTCGCTGCGCGAGACCATCCGCTCGGGCAAGGGGCAGAAGAAGCTCCGCGCCCTCAAGCGGCTCAAGGTCGTCGCGGCGTTCCAGATGTCGGGCAACTCGCCGCTGGGCATGGTCCTCGACGCGGTGCCGGTGATCCCGCCGGAGCTGCGCCCGATGGTCCAGCTCGACGGTGGCCGGTTCGCCACGTCCGACCTGAACGACCTCTACCGTCGCGTGATCAACCGCAACAACCGCCTCAAGCGACTGATCGACCTCGGCGCGCCCGAGATCATCGTCAACAACGAGAAGCGGATGCTGCAGGAGTCCGTCGACGCGCTGTTCGACAACGGCCGCCGCGGCCGTCCGGTCACCGGACCGGGCAACCGCCCGCTCAAGTCGCTGTCCGATCTGCTCAAGGGCAAGCAGGGCCGGTTCCGCCAGAACCTGCTCGGCAAGCGCGTGGACTACTCGGGCCGTTCGGTCATCGTCGTGGGCCCGCAGCTCAAGCTGCACCAGTGCGGTCTGCCGAAGCTGATGGCGCTCGAGCTGTTCAAGCCCTTCGTGATGAAGCGCCTGGTGGATCTCAACCACGCGCAGAACATCAAGTCGGCCAAGCGGATGGTCGAGCGGCAGCGCCCGCAGGTGTGGGACGTCCTCGAAGAGGTCATCGCCGAGCACCCCGTGCTGCTCAACCGTGCCCCCACGCTGCACCGCCTGGGTATCCAGGCCTTCGAGCCGCAGCTCGTCGAGGGCAAGGCCATCCAGCTGCACCCGCTCGTCTGTGAGGCCTTCAACGCCGACTTCGACGGTGACCAGATGGCCGTGCACCTCCCGCTGTCCGCGGAGGCGCAGGCCGAGGCCCGCATCCTGATGCTGTCCTCGAACAACATCCTGTCGCCGGCGTCGGGTCGCCCGCTCGCCATGCCCCGTCTGGACATGGTGACCGGTCTGTACCACCTGACCACGGAGAAGCCCGAGGCGAAGGGCCACTACACGGCCGCCGCCAAGGACCAGCCCGAGACCGGCGTGTACTCGTCCCCGGCCGAGGCCATCATGGCCGTCGACCTGGGAGAGCTGTCGATCCAGGCGCCGATCAAGGTGCGGCTCACGCAGCAGCGCCCGGCGGCCGACGTCGAGGCGGAGCTGTTCGACGGTGCGTGGACCCGCGGTCAGGCCTGGACGGCCGAGACCACCCTGGGGCGCGTGCTGTTCAACGAGCTGCTCCCGGCGAACTACCCGTTCATCGACGAGCAGATGCCGAAGAAGCGTCAGGCCGTGATCATCAACGACCTGGCCGAGCGGTACCCGATGATCGTGGTCGCGCAGACCGTCGACAAGCTCAAGGACGCCGGCTTCTACTGGGCCACGCGTTCGGGCGTGACGGTCTCGATGTCCGACGTGCTCGTTCCCCCGAGCAAGAAGGACATCCTCGACCGCTACGAGGAGCGGGCCGACGGCATCGAGCGCAAGTACGCCCGCGGTGCCCTCACCTCGGGTGAGCGTCGCGACGCGCTGGTGGAGATCTGGAAGCAGGCCACCGACGAGGTCGGTAAGGCGATCGATGACTTCTACCCCGAAGACAACCCGATCACGATGATCCCGAAGTCGGGCGCCACCGGCAACATGACCCAGGTGCGGAACCTGGCGGGCATGAAGGGCCTGGTGACGAACCCGAAGGGTGAGTTCATCCCGCGTCCCATCAAGTCCTCCTTCCGTGAGGGCCTGACGGTGCTGGAGTACTTCATCAACACCCACGGCGCTCGTAAGGGTCTGGCCGATACCGCTCTGCGTACCGCCGACTCGGGCTACCTGACCCGTCGTCTGGTCGACGTCTCGCAGGACGTCATCGTCCGCGAGACCGACTGCGGCACCAGCCGCGGCATCGTCGTCCCGCTGGCGGAGGTCCAGGCCGACGGCTCGCTGATCCGCGACGCGCACGTCGAGACCTCGGCGTACGCCCGCACGCTCGCCGAGGACGCGGTCGCCAAGGACGGCACCGTCGTCGTCGAGCGCGGCCACGACCTGGGCGACCCCCAGATCGAGGCGCTGCTCGAGGCCGGCATCGCGGAGGTGAAGGTGCGCTCCGTGCTCACCTGCACCACCGGCACCGGTGTCTGCGCCACCTGCTACGGCCGCTCGATGGCGACCGGCAAGCTCGTCGACATCGGCGAGGCCGTCGGTATCGTCGCCGCGCAGTCGATCGGTGAGCCCGGTACCCAGCTGACGATGCGTACCTTCCACCAGGGTGGCGTCGGTGACGACATCACCGGCGGTCTGCCGCGAGTCACCGAGCTGTTCGAGGCCCGTGTCCCCAAGGGCAAGGCCCCGATCGCCGAGACCTCCGGCCGCATCCGCCTGGAGGACGACGACCGGTTCTACACGATCACCATCACGCCGGACGACGGCAGCGAAGAGGTCGTGTACGACAAGATCAGCAAGCGCCAGCGTCTCCGCGTGTTCAAGCACGAGGACGGCTCCGAGCGCCTGCTGGCCGACGGTGACCACGTGCAGGTGGGCCAGCAGCTCCTCGAGGGCGCTGCCGACCCGCACGAGGTACTGCGCGTCATGGGCCCGCGTCAGGTGCAGGTGCACCTGGTCAACGAGGTCCAGGAGGTGTACCGGTCGCAGGGTGTGTCCATCCACGACAAGCACATCGAGACCATCGTGCGGCAGATGCTGCGTCGCGTGACGATCATCGATTCGGGTTCGACGGAGTTCCTGCCCGGCTCGCTCACCGAGCGCGCCGAGTTCGAGGCCGCGAACCGTCGCGTCGTCGCCGAGGGCGGCGAGCCCGCGGCCGGCCGTCCGGTGCTCATGGGCATCACGAAGGCCTCGCTCGCGACCGATTCGTGGCTGTCGGCGGCCTCCTTCCAGGAGACCACCCGCGTGCTCACGGACGCCGCGATCAACACCCGCTCCGACAAGCTGGTGGGCCTCAAGGAGAACGTCATCATCGGTAAGCTCATCCCGGCCGGTACGGGCATCAACAAGTACCGGAACATCCAGGTGCAGCCCACCGAGGAGGCCCGCGCGGCCGCGTACTCGGTGCCGACCTTCGACGACCAGTACTACGGACCGGAGGGTGCGTTCGGCGCCCCGTCCGGCGCCGCGGTGCCGCTCGACGATTACGGCTTCTCCGACGGCTACCGGTGAACTGAGTAGCTAGCCGAATCCGGCCCCCGACCATTGCGGTCGGGGGCCGTTTTCGTTGGTCCGACGGTGACTGGTGGCCGGGCCGGGCGGGGCGTCGCTGCTCAGGGCCGGGCTGGGGTGGGAGGCCGCTGCTCACTGGGCTTCGCCCCACTTCGCTAGCGCTTCGGGGGCTGCAGAATCGTTCGCAGCCCCCTCCCACCCCATCCCTCCTGGGCAGTCGGCGCCCGACACCGCCGATTGACCGTCGGCGCTGCCCATGACCGCCGGCGCTGCCGGTAGTCGGCAGCGTTCGCGAGTATCGGCAGTGAGTGCCTCCGGCGTGCGCAAATTCGGCGCGATTGTTGGCGGTCTCGGTGGCGGCGACCTGCGAATCGTCCGCCGAACCCGCTGGGAAGCGGTGTCGGCGGCGTCGTCCCCCGCGCGGCGTCGACGGGGCGTGGGGGAGAGTCGGTCCCCCATGAGACGGCCGGCTTCCCATGGGGGAGGCGTCGTCCCCCGCGCGGCGTGTTCGTCCCCCGCGCCGCATTCCGTCCCCCGCTCCGCGCCGATCCGCGGCCCCTGCGTTCCGTCCCCCATGAGGCGCCGTTCGTGCGGTGGGGGAGGCGTCGTCCCCCTCGCGGCGCCCATTCCCCCATGAGGAGCCGGCTCTCCCAAACGGAACGCCGATTCCCCCACGAGGAGCCGGCTCTCCCACACCGGACGCCGATTCCCACACCGCACACCGCACCGCCGACCTATTGACGCAACCGATCGGTTGTGTGTACGGTGTGAACATTGTTGATGTTCACGCCGTGAACACCGAACCGAGGAGCCTCTCATGACCGCCGACGTCGCACCCGCAACCGCAGATTCCGCCGCGCAGGGCCGCTCGAAGTCCTGGATCGCGGGCATGGTGATCACCGTGCTGGTCTGGGCCTTCCTCGTCTTCGACGTCGTCGGCAAGCTGACGAAGCCGCAGGCCGTCATCGACGGCACGCTGAAGCTCGGCTTCCAGGAGAAGCACATCCTGGTCATCGGGCTGGTCCTGCTCGTAGGCGTCGTCCTGTGGACGATCCCGCGCACCGCGGTGATCGGCGCGATCTATCTCACCGGCTACCTCGGCGGCGCCGTCGCGATCAACCTGCGTGCGGAGCAGCCGATCGCGGGCTTCGTTCTCTCCGGCGTCTACGTGGGTCTGCTGATCTGGCTCGCGATGATCCTCCGCCGCCCCGACCTGCGTCGCGCGATCCTCGGCCGCTGACCGCGGCCTCCGGGGCTACGAGGTCGGCACGATCTCCGAGCCCAGGGGAAGCAGCGACAGCCGGATCATCTTGAAGTTCGCGACGGCCAGCGGGATGCCGATGATGGTCAGGCACAGTGCGATTCCGGTCAGGATGTGCCCGATCGCGAGCCAGATGCCCGCGACGAGCAGCCAGATGATGTTCCCCACCAGCGACGCCGCGCCGGCGCCGGGGCGATCGACGACGGTCCGCCCGAACGGCCACAGCGCGTAGTTGGCGATGCGGAACGACGCCAGCCCGAACGGGATCGTCACGATGAGAAGGCAGCAGATGATCCCGGCGACGGCGTACCCGACGGCCATCCAGAACCCGCAGAGCACCAGCCAGATGATGTTGAGGATCAGCTTCACCACCCCAGTATGCCGACGCGGCTACCGTGGTGTCATGAACCTCTTCCAACGCGGAGCCAAGCTGTTCAACACCGCTTTCACGCCGCTGCTGTCCCTGCCGGTCGTCGGGCCCGCGCTGGGCAAGTCGATGGTCACCATCAGCTACACCGGCCGCAAGTCCGGCAAGCCCTTCTCGCTGCCGGTCGCGTACCAGCGCAAGGGCGACGAGGTCGTCATCGGCGTCGCCATGCCGGAGCAGAAGCAGTGGTGGCGCAACTTCCTCGGCGAGGGCGCCGACCTCACGCTCCACTTCCCCGACGGTGACCGCACCGGCCGTGCCGTCGCCACCAGTGGGGAGAAGGGCACCGTCGTCCGAGTCGCCCTGGCCTGACGGGCCGGCTCACGCCAGCCGGTACACCCGCCGCGCGGTCCCGCCGAGCACCGCCTCGCGCTCGGCGGGCGACGCACCGTCGAGCAGTTCGACGGTGAGCCCCAGCACCTCGGCGTACGAGGCCTGCAGCAGGCAGACCGGCCAGTCGGAGCCGAACATCACCCGGTCCGCGCCGAAGGAAGCGAGTACGTGCCGCGCGTAGGGCTCGATGAGCGAACGGCTCCACGGCCGAGGAGGACACTCGGTCACCAGCCCCGACAGCTTGCACACGACGTTGGGGAGCGCCGCCATGGCGGTGATCCAGGCCGCCCACGGCTCCCATTCGCCCGCACCGATGTTCGGCTTCCCCGCGTGGTCGATCACGAACGACGCGTCGGGCAGCCGGCGGGCCGCCTCGAGTGCCGCGGCGCGCTGCGGGCTGCGGACCAGGAGGTCGACGGCGATCCGACGGGGGGCGGCGGCGGCGAGCCCGCGGAGCACGGACGGGCGGACGAGCCACCCCGGGTCGGGCTCGTCCTGCACGAGATGCCGGAGGCCGCGCAGCCGGCTGCCGCCGGGGGCGGCGGCGAGCTCATCCAGGCGCGTACCGCACCGCGACGAGATCAGGTCCACCCATCCGACGACTGCGCCCACCGGTGCGGCGGCGGCGAGCAGGTCGTAGGTCTCCGCCGACGAGTTCAGGGCCTGCACGGCGACCGTGGTTCGCACCTCGCCCGCGCCGGCCGCGGCGAGGTCGGTGGCAGTGAAGTCCCGCCGGATCGCCTCCAACCCGGGCGTGTCCAGCCAGCGGTGGTCGTGCCGCGCGCGGTCCCACAGGTGGTGGTGGGCGTCGACGATCATGCCGGCCCGAGGGGGAGCGCCCACACCAGCGGGATGCCGCGGTCGTCACCGGAGTAGTCGTCGGGTACGTCCAGCAGTTCCGCCATTCGCGCCTGCCAGGGCACGTTCGCCGGGTGCTCGGCCAGTCGTTGTCGCATGGCGCGGTAGTCGTCGACCTCGACGAGGTGGAAGAGCTCTCGCCTGTCGCGCCAGATCCGCCATGTGCGTACGCCGGCGTCGCGGAGCGCGCCGTCCAGCTCGGCGGGTATCGCGGCGTGCACCCGGTCGTACTCCTCCTCGGCGCCCGCCTTGAGGCGCGTGTGCAGGGCGATGATCTCCGGCACCATTCCTCCGATCACTACTCGGGAACCTTCGGTCAGTCTAGGTCACGGTGGGCCACGATGCGACTAGTTGACCGCAAGACCTCCGATGTTTACAGTCGATAGCTGTGACTCGCGACACAGCGCCCCGGCGCGGTCGTGGGAAGTGTTCGACACCGGTCGGACCCATCGCTATGAATGCGGAAGGAAGCCGATGAGACTGCGGCGAGTCGGGGAGGCGGGCGCCGAGCGTCCGATCGTGTCCACGGGCGACGGGCGGTGGTACGACGCATCGTCGGTCGTCGCCGACTACCACCCGGGCACGCTGGGCGACGCGCAGCGGCTGCTCGCGGACGCCCTCGGGGCGGGCCGGCTGCCGGAGTTCGACCCCACGGGGCTCCGGGTCGGCGCGCCGGTCGCCCGGCCGGGCAAGGTCGTCTGCATCGGCGTGAACTACCTCGCCCACGCGCAGGAGACGCAGCACGAGGAGCCCGCGGAGCCGGTGATGTTCCTCAAGACCTCGGGCGCGATCGTCGGCCCGCACGACGAGGTGCTGATCCCGCGCGGCTCGGTCGCGACGGATTACGAGGTGGAGCTCGCCGTCGTGATCGGAAGCACCGCAAGGTATCTCGATGATGCCGCTCAGGGCCTCGCGTGCGTCGCCGGCTACACCGTCTCCGACGACGTCTCCGAACGCGACTTCCAGATGAACCGCGGCGGCACCTGGGACAAGGGCAAGAACTGCGAGACCTTCAACCCGCTCGGCCCGGAGCTGGTCACCGCCGACGAGGTACCCGACCCGCAGCGCCTCGACATCCGGCTCACCGTCAACGGCGAGGTCCGCCAGGAGGCCAACACGGCGCAGATGATCTTCGGGGTCGGTGAGATCATCCGCTACCTCAGTCATTTCATGGTCCTCGAGCCCGGCGACGTGGTGAACACCGGAACGCCCGCGGGCGTGGCCTTCGGCTATCCGGACCCCAAGCCCTACCTGCGCCGCGGCGACGTGATCGAGACGCACATCGATCTGCTCGGCGGTCATCGCTCCGTCCTCGGGGAGGCCTGAGATGTCCGGTGTGTTCACGGAGTTCCGCACGCTCGACGTGCGATTCCCGACCTCGGCCGAGCTCGACGGTTCCGACGCGATGAACGTCGACCCCGACTACTCGGCCGCTTACTTGATCCTCGGCACCGACGCCGGCGACGGCCTCGAGGGGCACGGCTTCGTCTTCACCATCGGCCGCGGCAACGACGTCCAGCGCGCCGCGATCGAAGCCCTCACGCCGTACGTGCTCGGACGCGGGGTCGACGCCGTCCTCGGCGACCTCGGCGGCGTCTACCGCGAACTGGTCTACGACGCCCAGCTGCGGTGGCTCGGCCCCGAGAAGGGCGTCATGCACATGGCGATCGGTGCCGTGGTGAACGCGCTGTGGGACCTGCGCGCCAAGCGCGCCGGCCTGCCCCTGTGGCAGCTGCTCGCCGAGCTGAGCCCACGGGAGATCGTCGACCTCGTCGACTTCCGTTACCTCACAGACGCTCTCACGCCCGACGATGCCCTCGCCCTGCTCACGGCGGCGGAGCCGGGCCGGGCGGAACGCGCCGTGGCGCTGCGCGCGAACGGCTACCCCGCCTACACGACCTCGCCCGGTTGGCTCGGCTACTCGGACGAGAAGATGACGCGGCTCGCGAAAGAGGCGGTGGCCGAGGGCTTCACGCAGATCAAGCTCAAGGTCGGCGCGGATGTCGACGACGACGTCCGGCGGTTCGCCCTCGCCCGCGCGGTGGTGGGCGACGAGGTGCGGATCGCCGTCGATGCGAACCAGCGGTGGGACGTCGATGACGCGGTCGCGGCGATCGAGCGGCTGCGCGAGTTCGATCCGTGGTGGGTCGAGGAACCCACCGCCCCCGACGACGTCCTCGCCCACGCCGCCATCCGGCGCCGGGTGTCGCCGGTGCGCATCGCCACCGGCGAGCACGCCCACAGCCGGGTGCTGGTCAAGCAGTTCCTCCAGGCGGAGGCGATCGACGTCGTCCAGCTGGACTCCACCCGCGTCGCCGGCGTCAACGAGAACATCGCGATCCTGTTGCTGGCGGCCAAGTTCGGCATCCCCGTGTGCCCGCACGCGGGTGGGGTCGGCCTGTGCGAACTGGTGCAGCATCTCGCCATGTTCGATTTCGTTGCGGTCTCGGGAACCCTCGCGGACCGGAACATCGAGTACGTCGATCATCTCCACGAGCACTTCCTCGACCCGGTGCGCATCGTGAACGGGGCGTACGCGGCCCCCGCGAAGCCCGGCTTCTCGGCGCAGATCCGGCCGGAGACGCTCGTGCGGTTCGGCTTCCCCGACGGGGAGGCATGGAAGGGAGCACAATGAGCAATGCAGACGCATTCGCCGGATTCCGAGCCATCGTGACGGGCGGCGCTTCGGGGATCGGCCGCCGGACGACGGAGGAACTCATGGTGCGCGGAGCGGTCGTCGCCGTGCTCGACCTGCAGCCCGACGAGGCGCCGCCCGACTCGCTCGGCATCGCGTGCGACGTCGCCGACGACGATTCGGTGGCCGCCGCCGTCGCCACCGCGGCCGAGTACCTGGGCGGGATCGACGGCCTGGTGAACAACGCGGGGATCGGCGCCCAGGGCACCGTCGAGGCGGGGGCGCTCGACGACTGGCGGAAGGTTCTCGACGTCAACGTCCTCGGCACGGTGCGGGTCACCCGCGCGGCGCTGCCCCACCTGCGCGGCTCGACGAATCCCGCCGTGGTCAACACGTGCTCGATCGCCGCTACCGCCGGCCTGCCGGGCCGGGCGCTCTACAGCGCCTCGAAGGGAGCGGTCGAGGCGATGACGCGTGCCATGGCGGCCGACCATGTGCGCGAGGGCATCCGGTTCAACTGCGTCAATCCCGGCACCGTCGACACCCCGTGGGTGCGACGCCTGCTGGACGCGGCCGCGGATCCGGAGGCCGAGGCCGAACAGCTGCGGCAGCGGCAGCCCACCGGCCGTCTGGTGACGGATGCCGAAGTGGCGGGCGCGATCTGCTACCTGCTCAGCCCCGCGGCCTCCGCCACCACGGGCACCTCGCTCGCCGTCGACGGCGGGATGAGCGGCCTCCGACTACCGCCCCGGCGGTGACCGTGTCCGGCGACGACGCGTCCCTCGCTCCCGCCCGACCGTTCGGGCGCGGGGGCTTGAAGGTGGCGCCATTGTCCTTCGGCGCCGCGGCGATCGGGAACCTGTTCACCGCGGTCGACGACGCGGAGGCGACGGCCGCCGTGCGTACCGCGGCCGCCGCGGGCGTCGACTACTTCGACACCGCCCCGCACTACGGGCTGGGCCTCTCCGAGCGCAGGCTCGGTGCGGCACTGGGCGACCGCACCGGCGTGGTGCTCTCGACCAAAGTGGGCCGCCTCCTCCGCCCCGCCTCCGACCGGCCGAAGGCGGACAGCGGTGCGCCCGTCGACACCGAGGGCGCCGACGCGGAGGGTTTCGCCGTGTCCGCCGACGTGGAGCGCGTCTGGGACTTCAGCCGCGACGGCGTGCTGCGCTCGATCGAATCGAGCCTGGAGCGGCTGGGCCGGGACCGCGTGGACGTCGTCTACGTGCACGACCCCGACGATCACTTCGCGGAGGCGATGGACGGCGCCTTCCCGGCGTTGGACGAGCTGCGCCGACAGGGCGTCATCGCGTCGTACGGCGCCGGGATGAACCGGTCGGCGATGCTGACCCGGTTCGTCCGGGAGACCGATCTCGACGTGGTGCTCGTCGCCGGCCGCTACACGGTGCTCGACCGCAGCGCCGCCGACGATCTGCTGCCGGCGTGCCTGGAACGCGATGTCTCCGTCGCCGCGGGCGGCGTCTTCAACTCGGGCATCACGGTCTCCGCGGATCCGCGGCCCGGGGCCACCTACGACTACGCGCCGGCCACGCTCGCGGTGCTCGACCGGGCGCGCCGGCTCGCGGCGGTCTGCCGGGCCCACGGCACCACGCTGCCGCACGCCGCGGTGCACTTCCCGCTGCGCCACCCCGCTGTGCGGACGGTGCTCCTGGGGATGCGGTCCGCCGACGAGGTCCGCGCCGACCTCGCGCTGCTGGCGGCCCCGCCCCCCGATGCGCTGTGGCCCGATCTCGAGGCCGCGTTGTGAGGCCGTCCGAACCGTCCCGCCGCTAGGATTGACCGATGCCGACCAACGAGGGTGCCGGGCGGATCTCGCGGACGGACGACGCGATCCTCAAGCTCAAGGCGATGATCACCGACGGGGAGCTGCCCGCCGGGAGCCGGCTGCCGCGCGAGGTCGACCTCGCGGCGCGACTCGGGCTCTCCCGCAACTCCCTCCGCGAGGCGATCCGCGCGCTCGCGATGCTGCGGATCCTCGACGTCCGCCAGGGCGACGGCACCTACGTCACGAGCCTCGAACCCACCCTGCTGCTCGACACGATGGGCTTCGTCGTCGACTTCCAGCAGGAGGATTCGGTGCTGCACTTCTTCGAGGTGCGCCGCATCCTCGAGCCGGCGGCCACCGCGATGGCGACGCACCGCATCACCCCCGAGGGGCTCGCGATCCTGGAGGAGACGCTGTCGCTCGGCGGGCCCGACGCCTCCGTGGAAACGCTGGTGCAGCAGGACATCCTGTTCCACCAGACCATCGCGGAGGCGTCCGGGAATCCCGTGCTGCGGGCGCTCATCGCGGGTCTCTCGGCGCCCACCCTGCGCGCCCGGATCTGGCGCGGCACCGAGCAGGAGGACGCGCGCGCCCGCACCATCGCGGAGCACCGGCAGATCTACGAGGCCCTGGTCGCCGGGCAGGCCGACGTCGCCTGCGCGTGCGCGACGGTGCACATCGCGGGCGTCGAGGGCTGGATCCGGCGGGCGATGGCCGACGACGCGTCCTAGCCGGTTCCGAGCGCCGCGGCCGCCTCGGCGAGCCGGGACGCCAGCGCGGCGCGGACCGCGGGCGGGCCCGTCACCTCGATGTGCGGCAGCGCGCCCCAGAGCGTCCACACCGCGCGCCCGAAGTCGCTGAAGCCGAGCGTGCCGGCACCGTCGGGCCCGGGCGGCGTGACCACCGTCCCGAACCCGGACAGCTTGGTCCAGCCGTACTCGTCGGCGCGCACCTCGACGACCACCGCGTCGTGCCCGGAGCGGAAGGACGCGCGCGAGTCCTCGAACTCGGCCGCGAGGTCCACCGTCTCCGGGCGGTGCGCGGCCTCGTCGAGCACCGCCACCGCGCAGAACCGCGAGGTGCGGTAGGTGCGCCGCTCGCCGTTCCGCAGGGCCATCAGGTACCAGGCCTGACCCGCGTGGATCAGCCCGACGGGGTCGAGCGTCCGCTCGGCGGCGTCGCCCCCGCGCGGCCGGTACGTCGCCCGCACCCGCAGCCCGTCGATGACGGCGCGCTGCAGCTCGCCGAGGTGCGGGTCGGGCTCGGGCGCGCGGGCGAAACCGTCGGGGCGCACGTGGATCCGCTGCGCGGCCGCCGCCGCTTCCCGACGGTGCGCCTCCGGCAGCGCCGCCGCCACCTTCCGCATGGCGCCCGCGAAGGCGGGGGAGTCGGGCGCCCCGGCGAGCAGGGCTTTCGCCTCGTCGAGGGTGAGGCCCGTGAGGTCGGTGCGGTAGCCGGGGAGCAGGCGGATGCCGCCGCCGCGCCCGCGATCGGTGTAGACGGGGACGCCCGCGACCCCGAGCGCCTCGACGTCGCGCAGCACGGTGCGGGTGGAGACCTCGAGCTCCGCGGCGATCTGCGCGGCCGTCATGGTGCCGCGGTGCCGCAGCAGCATGAGGACGGACAGGAGGCGGTCGGCGCGCATGGATCTCAGAATGCCAGGAGAACATGACAGAAGGTGTCATGTTAGGCCGGTTCAATCGCTCCCATGACCAACACAGCCACTGATCCCCGCCCCTCCTACGCCGCCGCCACCGCCTGGGTGCAGTCCCTGCTCGCCACTGTCACCGAGGAGCAGCTCGCGCTGCCGACGCCGTGCGACGAGTTCGACGTCCGCGCCCTCGGCGAACACCTCATCGCCGTCGTGATGCGCGCCGAGGCGCTGGCGACCGTCGCCACGGTCGAGGGGCAGCCCTTCCGCGCCGACGAGCACGACGCCGCCACGTACGGCGCGATCCGCGAGAAGGCGCTCGCGGCGTGGGACGTCGCCCCGCTCGAGCGCGAGGTCACCGTCCCCTGGGGCGTCGTGCCGGGCTTCGCGGCGCTCGGCATGTACGTCAACGAGACCCTCGTGCACGGCTGGGACCTCGCGGTCGCCACCGGCCAGGCCGCCGAGTTCCCCGAGCCGGCGCTGCCGGAGGGCGTGCTCGCGGTCGTCACGAGCGTGCTCCCCGCGGACTACCGCGGCGGCGACGTGCCCTTCGGCCCCGTCGTCGAGCCGCGCGAGGGCGCCGGCCCCACCGAGCGGCTCGCCAACTGGAACGGCCACCACTGGCCCGCGGCCTGACGTCGCGGCGTATTGAGGTCAGGAACTGGCATCTGGGGCGGATTGACTGGCGGGCATGACCGACATCGCCCTTGATCCCCGTCCCGCCTACTCCGCCGCCACGGCGTGGGTGCAGTCCCTGCTGGAAGGTCTCACCGCCGACCAGTTCGGGCGGCCCACGCCGTCCGGCGAGCTCGACGTCCGCGCGTTGGCCGGGCACCTGACCGCTCATTGCCTGCAGGTGATCGCGCTCGCGGAGAGCGGCACCGTCGCCGGCCTACCGAACCTCGTGCCCGAGCACGACGGCGCGACCTACGCCGACGCCCGCGCGCGGGGTCTCGCGGCCTGGGCCGGCGCCCCGCTCGACGGGGTGGTGACCGCGCCGTGGGGCGAGGCGTCCGGCTCCGAGGCCCTCGCCACCTACGTCAACGAAGCGCTGGTGCACGGGTGGGACATCGCCGTCGCCACCGGGCAGCCGGCCGAGATCCCCGACGGTGCGGTCGCCGTGGCCGCCTTCGAGGTGGCGCGGGTCGCGGTCCCGGCGGAACTGCGTGCGATGCCGGAGTTTCCGTTCGGCCCCGTCGTGGAGCCCCGCGAAGGCGCGGGCCCCACCGAACGCCTCGCCAACTGGAACGGCCGCAGCGCGATCGGCTGGGGCGCATGAGCACCGTCGGCGACGCGTGGGTCGTGAGCCATTGACATGAACGCCGGTTGAGGTCCTACCGTCGAAAAATGAGCATCGAACTGAACCACACCATCGTCGCCGCCACCGACAACCTCGAGACCGCGCGGTTCCTCACCGAACTGCTCGGTCTCGAGGCTCCGGTGGACGTGGGCGGCGGCCACTTCCAGCAGGTCCGCCTGGCCAACGCCGTGGTGCTCGACGTCATGACCGTGCCCGGGCCCGTCCACCCGCAGCACTACGCCTTCCTCGTCTCCGAGCAGGAGTTCGACGAGATCTTTGCGCGCATCACCGCGCGCGGCCTCGGCTTCTACGCCCAGCCCGACGGCTCCGGCGTCGGGGAGATCAACCACCGCTTCGGCGGGCGCGGCGTCTACTTCCGCTCGCCCGACGGCCACGCCCTCGAGGCCCTCACCGCCGCCTGACCTCGAGGAAATCCGTTGCCCGCCGCCGTCCGCGCCCCATGGGGGAATCGGTGTCTGGTGGGGGATTCGGCGCCGCGCGGGGGACGACCGAGCCCTCATGAGGAGCACGGCGTCCCGTGGGGGAGCGAACGCCGGAGCCGCGGTTCGGGGCGGCGCGGGGGACGAACGCTCACATGTGGTCGCGAGCCCCGCCGCCGCGCGAGCTCGGGGTATGCGGTTCTTGCATGGGCGATCGCTCGAATATTGCCTCTGACCTGCGTGTTCATGGGTATGCGTGCCACGCATGGCTGTTCGGAGCGAAGATCGCCCCGCAGCCGCAGCCGCAGCCGCAGCCGCAGCCGCAGCCGCAGCCGCAGCCGCAGCCGCAACCGCAACCGCAGCCGCAACCGCAGCCGCTCAGTCGTCGAACAGCGCGCGGATGTCGGAGGCGGCCAGGCGCGCGTCGAAGCCGCCCTCGCCACCGACGACGGACTCGAACAGCGCGGCCTTGCGCTCCTTGAGCGCCATCACCTTGTCCTCGATGGTGTCGGCGGACACCAGCCGGTAGACCATCACGCTGCGGGTCTGCCCGATGCGGTGCGCGCGGTCGATGGCCTGCGCCTCGGCGGCCGGGTTCCACCACGGGTCCAGCAGGAAGCAGTAGTCGGCCTGCACCAGGTTGAGGCCGAAGCCGCCGGCCTTGAGCGAGATGAGGAAGACCTGGACCTCGCCGGAGGTGAACTTCTCGATCGCCGCGGGCCGGTCCGTGGTCGATCCGTCGAGGTAGGAGTACTCGACGCCCTCCTCGTCGAGCCGCTCGGCGGCCTTGCGCAGGAAGCCGGTGAACTGGCTGAACACCAGCACGGCGTGCTTCTCCTCGAGCAGCTCGTCGAGCTTCTCCACCAGGAAGTCGAGCTTGGCGACGTCCTCGACGGCCAGCTCCTCGTCCACGAGCGACGGGTCGAGCGCGAGGCGCCGCAGCATGGTCAGCGACCGCAGGATCTCGAACCGGTTGCCCTCGAAGTCGTCCAGCAGGCCCAGCAACTTCGCCCGCTGATCGGCGAGCACGCGGTCGTAGGTGTGCCGGTGCTCGTCCGAGAGCTCCACCTGCACCACGGATTCCGTCTTCTCCGGCAGGTCCTTCGCGACCAGGTCCTTGGTGCGCCGCAGCATGAACGGCCGCACGCGGCGCCGCAGCCGGGCCAGGCGGTCGTCGTCGCCGCCGCGCTCGATGGGCCGCCGGTACTCCTCCGCGAACCACGACCGCCCGGGGAACAGCCCCGGGACCGTCAGCGCGGTGAGCGCCCACAGCTCCTCGAGGTGGTTCTCCATCGGGGTGCCGGTCACGGCCAGGGTGAACGGCCGGTCCAGCAGCGTCACCGCGGCGAAGGCCTTCGACCGCGGGTTCTTCACGAACTGCGCCTCGTCGAGGATCACGCCCGCCCACGACACGGCGGCGTACTCCTCGGCGTCCAGCCGCAGCAGCGTGTACGAGGTCAGCACCAGGTCCGCGCCGGCGACCACCGAGCTGATCGAGGTGCCCGACTTCCGCGAGGTCTCGGAGACCACCGCCACCGACAGGTGCGGCGCGAACCGCTTGCACTCGGCGGCCCAGTTGCCCACCACCGACGTCGGCGCCACCACCAGGAACGGCCCGGGCCGCCCCGGCGCGCGCTCGTGCGCCCGGCAGATCAGCGCGAGCGTCTGCACCGTCTTGCCGAGGCCCATGTCGTCGGCGAGGATGCCGCCGAAGTCGTTGTCGTACAGGAAGGACAGCCAGTCCAGGCCGTCGCGCTGGTAGGGCCGGAGCTCGGCGCGCAGGGTCGACGGTGCCTCCTGCCGCGCCAGGTCGCCCGCCGTCAGGGCGCCGACCCGGCGGGACCAGTCACCGTCGAAGTCGGTGGCGTCCGCGAGGTCGGCGAGGTCGTCGACCAGGCCCGCCTGGAACCGACTGATCCGCAGCCCGCGGTCGTCGGAGCCTGCGCCGGTCCGTGCCGCGCGGCGCGCGCCCCGCGCCGGCAGGTCCCGCGCCTCGCCGATCAGTTCCCGCAGCCGGTCGAAGCGCTCGCCGTCGATGCGGGCCAACACGCCGCCGGGCGTGACGAGGGTGTCGTGGCCCGCGGCGACGGCCGTGAAGACGTCCCGGAACGGGACCTCCTCGCCGTCGACCTCCACGGCGACCTCGAGGTCGAACCAGTCCGTCGACGGGTTGTCGGAGTCGCCGCGCACCCGCACGGACACCGACGCCGAGCCCTGCGCCCAGCGGAAACCGGGATCGTCGGTGACCTCCACGACGACCGACGGCACCGACCGCAGCACGGGCGCGACCTCGGCCAGCCACACCGCGGCCTCGGTGCCCCGGTAGAAGCCCTGCGAGTGGTCCACGCCGACGGCCGCCTCGCGCAGCGCCACGGCCATCGCGCGGGTGACCCGCTGCTGCCCGACGGCGTCCGCGAGCCCGGCGGGCTCGCGGCCCAGGACGAAGTCGCGGGTCTCGCCGCCCACGGTGTAGCGCCACTTCCAGTCGACCTCGAGCTCGGCGGCCTCGGGGAAGTAGCGGGCGGTGCACAGCAGCTCGGGGCCCAGCACCTCGACCTCGCCGACCAGCTGGTCCGGGTCGCGGACGGGCGCGACGGCCGCCAGGTAGGGCAGGTACTTCTCGCGCAGCTCGGGCACCGCCTCGGCGGGCACCTGCACCGGGGTGAACCGGCGCAGCGCGGTGGTGTGCTGCGCGGACAGCGGCGGATCGAGCGGCGCGAGGCGCAGCACGTCGCCGTCCTGCTGGAAGACACCGAGGGCGCGGTGCGCGCCGAGCAGCCCGCCGGTGAAGGTCCGCGGACCGTCGCCGAAATCGACCTCCCGGTCCAGCTCCACGCTCCCGTCCACCGAGCGGGTGACGAGCCCGAGTCGCGTCGGCGGGCCGAGGACCACGGTGCCGCGCGCCTTCTTGCTCAGCAGCGGCACGCCCGCGTCGCGGACGGCGCGCAACTGGTCCCACAACAGCGGGGTGTCCACCATCCCGAGATCGGCCCAGGCGTCCACGCCGTACAGCGACCAGGTGATGAGCTGCGCCAGCGGCGCCAGGACGTCGCGCTGCGCGGGCGCGACCCGCGGCGCGGTGGCGATGGTGCGCCACCGCACGTCGCCCGCGACCCACGAGCCGTCGCGCATGCCGGGCGTCGCGAGTCGCACCTGCAGGCGCTGTCCGGAGACGACGCCGCGCTCGTCGACCTCGAACTGCAGCGCCACGGGCAGCACGGCGGCGCTCGCCCGCGGGGCCTCCGGCAGCAGGGCGGCGAGCTGCCGCTCCCACGGGTCCGGCTGCGGGGCGTCGCTCTCCTCGATGTCCTCCGCGGTGAGCTCGAGCAGCAGGGCCGCGCCGTGCTTGCAGTTGAGGGCGACGGGGCAGGTGCACAGGCTGCGCACGGGCCGCCAGCCGGAGCCGCCCGGCTCGATCCACACCTGCGTGTCGTACTCGCGGGATCCGGCGACGACGCCCGTGACGAGGCGCTTCTCGTCGTCCCACTCGAGGTCGCCGATGAGGCCGGTGCCCACGTACTCGCCCGCGCGACGCACGGTCGGCCCCCCGAAGAAGCCGATCAGGTCCTCGGGGGTGAACGAGGGCCCTCCGCCGGCAGTCGATGCGCTCATGGTCAAGCGGACAGTCTAGCGCGGCTCGGTGAACGCCGTCAGGGTCGTGCGCCGGGTCCGGGAACGCCCAGGAGGACGCCGCGCATCGAGTCCACCTGCGCGCGCAGCGCCGTGACGACCGCAGCCACCTCCCGCCGCTGCGCGGCCTCGGGCCGCACCACCATCCAGTACTCCAGCTGCACGGAGACGTCGTCGGGCAGCACCCGCACCAGGTCGGGCCGGGCGTCGGCGAGGAAGCAGGGGAGCAGGCCCAGCCCGGCGCCGGCGCAGGTGGCCTCGACGTGGACGAGCACGTTCGTCGAGCTGAGCCGGTCGGTCATGTCGGGTACCAGCACCCGCGCGAGGTCCAGATCGTCGACGGTGAGCATCGAGTCGATGAAGTAGACGAGCGGCCGCCCGGCCAGGTCGCGGGGCCGCTGCGGCGCCCCGTCGGCGGCGAGGTACTCCCGCGAGCCGTACAGGCCGAGCCGGTAGGGCGCGAGCAGCTCGGGTTCCACCCGGTAGGTCTCGGGCCGTCCCACGACGACCTCGACGTCCACGCCCGAGCGGGTCGACGGTGCGCGGCGCGTCACCGTCAGCAGGTCGACGGACAGCCGCGGGTGCGCGCGCCCCAGCTGCGCGATCGCGGGCGCCACGACGCGCGCGCTGAAGCCGTCGGTCGCGGCGATGCGGACCTTGCCGTGCAGGTCGTCGGCGGTGTCGGCGTCGAGGCCGTGCAGCACCGCCTCGATCCGCTCGGCGGCGGTGACGCCGGCGCGGCCCAGTTCGGTGAGCTCCCAGCCGGCGGCGCCGCGGGCGAGCAGCGGCCCGCCGAGTGCCTGCTCGAGGGACGCGACCCGGCGCGAGGCGGTGGTGTGGTTGATGCCCAGCAGGTCGGCCGCGGCGGTGTAACGGCCGGTCCGCGCGACGGCCAGCAGGGTGAGCAGGCCGTCGGCGCTCGGCTCAGGAGTGTGCATGGATGCAGATCCGATCCGCGGATGTGGGCATTGTGTGTGCGATTTTATCCATACATACTGCGTTGAGCATGGCGTGCATCACATCCGTTCGGCGCCGTGATCCGTCGCACAAGGAGTGGATATGACGCAGACCGACCTGGAGCAGCCGCGCGGGCTCCGGAAGATCGTCGCCGCGTCGATGGCCGGCACGGTCGTCGAGTGGTACGAGTTCTTCCTCTACGGCATCGCCGCCACGGTGGTGTTCAACAAGATCTTCTTCAAGGCCGGCGCGAGCGAGTACGACGCGATCATCGCCGCCTTCGTCACCTACGCCGTGGGCTTCGCGGCCCGCCCGGTCGGCGGCATCGTCTTCGGCCACCTCGGCGACAAGCTGGGCCGCAAGAAGCTCCTGCAGGTCTCGATCCTCATGGTCGGCGTCGCGACCTTCCTCATGGGCTGCCTGCCCACCTTCGACCAGATCGGCTACTGGGCGCCCTTCCTGCTCGTGGTCCTGCGCTTCATCCAGGGCTTCGCGGTCGGCGGCGAGTGGGGCGGCGCGGTGCTGCTCGTCGCGGAGCACAGCCCGAACAAGTCCCGCGGCTTCTGGGCGTCGTGGCCGCAGGCCGGCGTTCCGGGCGGCAACCTGGCCGCCACCGTCGTGCTGCTGATCCTGACCAACGCGCTGTCCGAGGCGGACTTCCTCGCGTGGGGCTGGCGCGTCGCGTTCTGGCTGTCAGCCGTGATCGTGCTGGTGGGCTACTACATCCGCACGCAGGTCGACGAGTCGCCGCTGTTCAAGGAGGCCCAGCAGGAGATCGCGAAGGAGAAGGCCGTCTCGTACGGCGTCGTCGAGGTCGTCAAGCGTTACCCCCGCGGCGTGCTCTCGGCGATGGGCCTGCGCTTCGGCGAGAACATCTTCTACTACCTCGTGGTCACCTTCTCGATCACGTACCTCAAGACCGTCGTGAAGATGGACACCTCCGACATCCTGATGTGGCTGCTCATCGCGCACGCCGTGCACTTCGCGGTCATGCCGCTGGCGGGTGCGCTCACCGACCGCGTCGGCCGCCGCCCCGTCTACTGGCTGGGCGCCGCGCTCGCCGCGACGTGGGGCTTCTTCGCCTTCCCGATGTTCGACACCGGCCACGGCGTCGTGGTGGTCGCCGCGGTGACGATCGGCCTGATGTTCCACGCGCTGATGTACGCGCCGCAGCCCGCGATCATGGCGGAGTCCTTCCCGACCCGCATGCGCTACTCGGGCGTCTCGGTCGCCGCGCAGGTCACCTCGGTCGTCGCCGGCTCGCTGGCGCCGATCATCGCGACCAAGCTGCTCAAGGACTTCGGCTCGTCGGTGCCGGTCGCGGTCTACCTCGCCGTCGCCTGCGGCATCACCTTCCTTGCCGTCTTCTTCGTCCGGGAGACCAAGGGCATCGACCTCGCCACGATCGACGAGGAGGACCGGGCGGCCCTGCAGGCCGAGCAGGCCACCGGGGCCCGCGCGTGAAGGCGATGGTGACCGGCGGCGCGGCGGGGATCGGGGCCGCCGTCGCGCGCCGCCTCGCCGCCGACGGTGCCGCCGTCACCGTCGTCGATCGCGACGGCGCCGCCGCGGCGGCGCTGGCCGCGGAGATCGGCGGCACCGCGCTCGAGCTCGACCTCACCGACACGGCCGCCCTCGCGGACCTGAGCCTGGACGTCGACGTGCTCGTCAACAACGCGGGCGTGCAGCACGTCGCGCCGATCGAGGACTTCGACCCGGCCTGGTTCCACCGGATCCTCACGCTGATGCTGGAGGCGCCCTTCCTGCTGACCCGCGCGGCGCTGCCGGGCATGTACGAGCGCGGCTTCGGCCGGATCGTGCACGTCTCCTCGGTGCACGGGCTGCGGGCCTCGAAGTACAAGGCGGCCTACGTCGCGGCCAAGCACGGCGTGGAGGGCCTGTCCAAGGTCACTGCGCTCGAGGGCGGCGAGCACGGCGTCACCAGCAACTGTGTGAACCCGGGCTACGTGCGCACCGCACTGGTCGCGAAGCAGATCGCCGAGCAGGCCGCCGCGCACGGCATCACCGAGCAGCAGGTCACCGACGAGGTCTTCCTCGCGCGCCCCGCGATCAAGCGGCTCATCGAGCCCGCCGAGGTAGCGGGCCTGGTCGCGTGGCTGTGCTCGCCCGGCGCCGCCATGGTCACCGGCGCCGCCTACACGATGGACGGCGGCTGGACCGCGAACTGAGTCGCGGCCGCGGCCGCGAGCGAGGTGCCGGCCCACGCAGCGATCCAGGACACCTCAGCTCCGTTCGCCAATTCGGTTTTGTCGCGCTGAGATGGTGCCGGGCTGAATGCGGCAGGTCTCGCCTGGACAGCTATGCGTACCACGCATGGCTCCTGAAACCGCAGGTCAGTGACGTATCTAGCGCGCTGGGCCATGCGCCGGGCGCATGGCGATCCGCCTCGGCGACTACTGACTGCCCGTGCGCGAGACCCGCGAGAGGCAGCCGGTCGGTCTGCGGCACCCATTCGCGGCTCCCGCGTTCGAGCCCCCATCAGAAGCCGTTCGTCCAGTGAGGGTTCGACCTACCCCCGCGCGGCGTTCGGTCCCCCTTCGAACGCCACGGCGCCCCGCTGCACGGCACGCGCGGCACCATCGGACGCCGCCGCGTGCCCGGTTATGCACGATCCGCATGACCTTGGCTTCGTGAATAGCCACTGACCAGCGAAAACGACGGCCATGCGTCGGACGCATGGCCGTCGCGTGGTGACCCGGCGGATTCGGTGCTCTTCGGCCGGGCCGACCCGGTCGCCGCCCGGGCGGTTCTGGCAGTCTCCTGGGAGTGCGCTCCTCGAGTTGGAGTGGCGCAGTCGCAACGGCTACCGTACGAAGGGCCTGTGACCAGGTATTGCTGTGGTGTAGTCAGGATTGTTGATCAGTGGGTGTGGACCAGACGATGAGCGAACGCGGCGTCGAGCCGACGCCTGAGCCCGTGGCGGCGACGCCCGCGCCCGAGCGGTCCGAGCCCCCAGCGGCACCGTCGAAGCCCAAGCGCGCCGGCGGGCACCTCTTCGAGCTCGACATCGTGCGCATCGTGACCTTCGCGGGCGTCATCTTCGACCACTGCGTCTCGGGCACGACGTTCCCGTTCAGCGTCGCCTCGAACGCGGTCCAGACGATCTTCCACTACACCCGCAACGCCTTCTTCGCGCTCACCGGCTTCGTGCTGGTGTACCAGTACCGCGACCGCAAGCTGGACCCGATCGACTTCTGGCGCCGCCGGTACAAGGCGGTGGGCCTGCCCTTCCTGACCTGGAGCATCTTCTACTGGCTCTATCACATGTACGTGATGTGGCCGCCGGCGTTCTCGAACATCTCGCGCACCTTCGAGACCTGGGAGTCGACGAAGGCCGCGCTCAAGGTGCTGGCGTACGACCTGTTCACCGGCGACGCCTGGTACCACCTCTACTTCGTCTTCGTGACGATGCAGGTGTACCTGATCTTCCCGTTCCTGCTGAAGTTCCTGCGCTGGACCATGGGCTATCACAAGTACGTCCTCGCGGCGAGCTTCGTCTTCCACCTGATCCTGCTGCACTACATGACCACCGCGCGCCCGGAGATGTTCAACTTCGGGCTGCTCGCGAAGCTGTGGAACCACCTGCCGGCGACGATCTTCCCGTACCAGTTCTTCACGCTGCTCGGCTGCATCGCGGCCATGCACATCGAGGAGGTGCGGGCCTGGTTCTCGCGCTTCCGCGGTCGCGTCATCACGATCGCGATCGGCGTCGTCATCGTCACGCTGATCGCGTACGGCTACAAGACCAGCATGGAGGGGATGTTCCCCACCGACGCGGCGAACGTCTTCCGCCCCTACGCCGCGGTGATGTTCGTGATGATCATCCTGGCTCTCTACGCGGCCGGCACCTACTGGTCCGACTACCGGACCGCGGGCTCCTTCTGGGACAAGTTCCTCAAGACCGCCTCCGACCGGTCCTTCGGCATCTTCCTGGTGCACGCCTTCGCGCTACAGGAGCTGGCGCCCACGATCCAGCGCTTCCGGTTCGACGTCTACGCGCCGATCCTCACCATCTGCACGTTCATCGTGACCGCGTTCTTCACCGTCGCGATCAGCGAGGTGCTGCGCCGCACGCCCGTCAGCCTGTGGACCACGGGGCGCAAGATGATCCCGATGGCGAAGCAGAGCCTGAACGTCTCGATCGGCATCGGCGTCGCGATGATCGTGATCGGCGCGCTCTTCTACTGGCCGCTCGACGTGCCCGCCGGCGCCGTCTCGGTGACCCTGGGCGCGGTGCTGCTGGTCTGGCAGGGCCTCGGCCGCACGGTCTTCGCCGGCCCCGCGGGTGCGCGACCGCTGCCCGCGAAGGTCTAGCGCTCGGCCCCGCCGGTTCCCGCTGAGGAATCGGCGGCGACGATGAGCAGCTCGCCGCCCGTGCGCAGGAGCGCTTCGAGATCGGCGTCGGGCCGCTGCAGCCACTGGTCATAGGCGGCGAGCGCGACGCCGAGCGCCATCCACGCGATGGTCTGCGGCGTGTGGTCTCCGGGGGACAGGCCGAGTCGCCGTGCAGCGTGCTCCGCGATCACCTGCCGCCAGTCGGCGTACATGATCATCGAATGCGCCTGCAGCGCGGGCACGGTCAGCAGCAGGTGCATCCGGCGGCGATGGTGCTCGCGCTCGGACTCCGGCACCTGGTTGAAGGCGACGATGGCGTCGCGCAGCTCGGTGCCGAGCGTGCCCGTGCCGGCCGCCTCGTCCAGCAGCCCGCGCAAGCCCTCCAGATGGTCGTCGAACTCGCCCCAGGCGAGCGAGTTCTTCGACGGGTAGTAGCGGAAGAGCGTGCGCCGGGCGATGCCCGCCGCGGCGGCGATGTCGTCGACGCTGGTCTCGTCGAAGCCGTTCTCGATGAACAGGTCGATCGCGACGCCGCTCAGGTGGCCCCGGGTGGTCGCGGAGGGGCGCCCGCCGAGCGGTCCGCTGCGTCCGCGAGGGGGCATCGTCGCCTGCCTTCTTCTCGTGAGTTCCCGCCGGTCGGGGGCTGTGCGCGATCGTACGTCAGGACCGATTCCGTCGAATCCCTATGATTTTGCACCGAGTGCCATTACTGTGTGACGGGAACCACAACGGCAAGCATGAGGAGGTTGGTTCACATGTCCGACAAGGAGACTGCGACGCAGGACGAGCTCGTGACGGAATCGTTGGTGGAGGAAGTATCCATCGACGGCATGTGCGGCGTGTACTGATGACCACCGCGCACGCGCCGGCTCCCGGCGGCCTCACGGCCGCCGGGGCCGACGCCCCCACCGTGTCCTTCGATCCCGGCGCCCCCTGGGCGATCAACCCCCGCGTCGCGGTCCGACCCGAGCCCTTCGGCGCGCTGCTCTACCACTTCGGCACCCGGAAGCTGTCCTTCCTCAAGAACCTCGTCGTCGTCGACGTGGTGCGGTCCCTGCACGAGCACCCGAGCGCCGCAGCCGCGCTCGACGCCGCGGGCATCGCCGCCGACGACCGCCCCCTGTACCTCCACGCGCTCGGCGCGCTCGCCCGCTCCGGGATGATCGTCCCGGCCACCGACCAGGAGTGAGAGACATGACCACCCTCGAACGGCCCCGCCCCGCCCCGGTCGGGCGCCTCGTCGACCAGTTCGAACGCGGCCTCGACGCCCCCATCTGCCTGACGTGGGAGCTCACCTACGCGTGCAACCTCGCCTGCGTGCACTGCCTTTCCAGCTCCGGCAAGCGCGACCCCCGCGAGCTCAGCACCGAGCAGTGCAAGGCCATCATCGACGAGCTGCAGCGCATGCAGGTCTTCTACGTCAACATCGGCGGCGGCGAGCCCACGGTGCGCCCCGACTTCTGGGAGCTCGTGGACTACGCGACCGCGCACCAGGTGGGCGTGAAGTTCTCCACCAACGGCCTACGGATCAACGCGGAGGTCGCCCAGCGCCTCGCGGCCTCCGACTACGTCGACGTGCAGATCTCGCTCGACGGCGCCACCGCCGAGGTGAACGACGCCGTGCGCGGCGCCGGCTCCTTCGCCATGGCGATCACGGCCCTCGAGAACCTCTCCGCGGCGGGCTTCCGCGACGCGAAGATCAGCGTCGTGATGACCCGGCAGAACGTGGCGCAGCTCGACGAGTTCAAGGCCCTCGCCGACCGGTACGGCGCCACCCTGCGCATCACGCGCCTGCGCCCGTCGGGCCGCGGCGCCGACGTCTGGGACGACCTGCACCCCCTGCCCGAGCAGCAGCGCGAGCTGTACGACTGGCTCGTCGCGCACGGCGACGGCGTGCTCACCGGGGACTCCTTCTTCCATCTCTCGGCGTTCGGCGGGAACGACGGTGCCGGTGCCCTGTCCGGCCTCAACCTCTGCGGCGCGGGCCGCGTCGTGTGCCTCATCGATCCCGTCGGAGACGTCTACGCCTGCCCCTTCGCGATCCACGAGAACTTCCTGGCGGGCAACGTCACCGGCGACGGCGGCTTCCAGGAGGTGTGGCAGCGCTCCGAGCTGTTCCGCTCCCTGCGCGAGCCGCAGAGCGCCGGCGCGTGCACGCAGTGCAGCTTCTTCGACTCCTGCCGCGGCGGCTGCATGGCCGCGAAGTTCTTCACCGGCCTGCCGATGGACGGGCCGGACCCGGAATGCGTGCAGGGCTACGGCGAATCGCTGCTGGCGGGGGAGCGCACGAAACCCACTGCCAACAAGGACCACTCGCGCGGCGTGCCGCTCACGCTGATGACCCGGCCGCCGTCGCGCGACTGCGACGAGAACCCGCTCGCCGGATTCGCCCCCACAAGCTCTCCGCGGCCATCGTCGTCGCTCGTGGCGCCTGGCGCGCCGAGCCCCGTTCTACTCCCCGCCACCGCCCGGTCCACATCCGGCTGCTCCTGAAACCCGAGGAACACCATCATGTCCCGACTCTCCGCACTCGCCGAGCGCAACCCGTGGCGCCGCAATCCCTGGTTCGAGACCGTCCACGAGGCGCAGAACCGCGCCCGCAAGCGCCTGCCGCGCACCGTCTACTCGTCCCTCGTGGCGGGCACCCAGGGCGGCGTCACCGTCACCGACAACACCGAGGCCTTCGAGAAACTGGGCTTCGCCCCGCACGTCGTGGGGGCCAAGGCCGAGCGCAACCTCACCACCAAGGTGATGGGGCAGGAGCTGTCCTTCCCGGTGATGATCTCCCCGACGGGCGTCCAGGCCGTCGACCCCGACGGCGAGGTCGCCGTGGCCCGCGCCGCCGCCGCCCGTGGCACCGCGATGGGCCTGTCCAGCTTCGCCAGCAAGCCGGTGGAGGAGGTGACGGAGGTCAACGGGCAGATCTTCTTCCAGATCTACTGGCTCGGCAGCCGCGACGACATCCTCGCCCGCGCGCAGCGGGCCAAGGAGGCGGGCTGCCAGGGGCTCATCGTCACCACCGACTGGGTGTTCAACATCGGGCGGGACTGGGGCAGCCCCGAGATCCCCGAGAAGGTGGACCTCAAGGCGCTCGCGCGGCTCGCCCCCGAGATCGCCGCGAGGCCGCGCTACGCCCTCGACTGGATCCGCGACGGCCGGATCATCGTGCCCGACCTCACCGCGCCCAACCTGGTCGATCGCGGCGAGACCGGCCCCACCTTCTTCGGCGCCTACTACCAGTGGATGAACACCCCGCCGCCCACCTGGGAGGACCTGGAGTGGCTGCGCGAGCAGTGGGGCGGCGAGTTCATGGTCAAGGGCATCACCCGGCTCGACGACGCGAAGCGCGCCGTCGACATCGGCGCCACCGCCATCTCCGTCTCCAATCACGGCGGCAACAACCTCGACGGCACGCCCGCCACCATCCGCGTGCTCGGCCCGATCGCCGACGCCGTCGGGGGCGACGTCGACGTGCTGCTCGACGGCGGCATCCGCCGCGGCGCCGACGTGGTCAAGGCCCTCGCCCTCGGCGCCAAGGCCGTGATGATCGGCCGCGCCTACCTGTTCGGCCTCGCGGCCAACGGCCAGGCGGGCGTCGAGAACGTGCTCGACCTGCTCCGTATGGGCGTCGACTCGACGATGATGGGGCTCGGCCGCGCCGACGTCGCCGAGCTCAGCCGCGACGATCTCATCATCCCCGAGGGCTTCGAGCGCTCCTTCGGCGGCTGAGACCCGTGGCGACCGAGCTGAATTCGCTGACCTGGCCGGAGGTTCCGCCGGCCGGGTCGGTGCTCGTCGTCCCGGTCGGCTCCGTCGAGCAGCACGGGCCGCACCTGCCGCTCGACACCGACACCCGCGTCGCCGCCGTGATCGCGCGGCGCGCCGTCGAGAGGCTCGCCTCCGCACCCGGGCCCGACGGTGCCGTCGTCCTCGCCCCCGCGCTGCCCTACGGCGCGTCCGGCGAGCACGAGGACTTCCCGGGCACGGTCTCGATCGGCACGGCCGCACTGGAACTCGTGCTGGTGGAGCTGGGGCGCAGCGCGTCCCGCTGGGCGGCGCGTATCGCCTTCGTCAACGGGCACGGCGGGAACCTCGACGCGCTGCGCGCCGCGACGGCGCTGCTGCGCTACGAGGGCCGCGACGCCGCGTGGTTCCCGTGCGTCTTCCCGGGCGGCGACGCCCACGCGGGGGAGACGGAGACCTCGGTGCTGCTCGCGCACGCCCCGGCGACGGTGCACGGGGACCGGATCGAGCCGGGGGAGACGGCGCCGATCGGTGAGCTCCTGGACCGGCTGCGCGCCGGCGGCGTGGCGGCGGTCGCGCCGAACGGTGTGCTCGGCGACCCGACCGCGGCCACCGCCGCGCGCGGCACGGAGCTGCTCGCCGGCGCGGTCGACCGCCTCGTCGGCGCACTCGGCCGGTGGACCGTCGGCGACGACGGGCGGTTGCGGTGATCGGCCCCGGATCCGCGCTCCTGCCGGGAGGATTCGCCGTCCGCCTCGACCCGGCGTGCCTGCGCCCCGGCCCGCGGCACCTGCTCGGCGGTTCGCCGATGCGGCTGCTGACTCTGTCGTCCGCCGCCGCCGGGTTGATCGACGACGACGGCACCGTCACCGTCGGCGACGCCGCGACCGCGGGTCTGGCCCGGCGGCTGCTGGATTCCGGTGTCGCCGCGCCGATCGCCGCCGCCGAGGAGGGGGCCGCGGAGATCACCGTCGTGGTCCCCGTCCGCGACGATCAGGCCGGCGTCGACCGCCTGCTGCGCGCACTCCCCGGCCTGCCGGTCGTGGTCGTCGACGACGGCTCCACGGTCCCGATCCGCGTGCCCGGCGACCCCGCCGTGCGGCTCCTCCGCCTCGAGGAGAACCGCGGACCCGCGCACGCCCGCAACCGCGGCGCCGCACTCGTCGCCACCGACCTCGTCGCCTTCCTCGACGCCGACACCGTGCCCCGGCCCGGCTGGGCCGACGTGCTCCGCGCCCGGCTCGCCGACCCGACGGTGGCCGTGGCCGCGCCCCGCGTCGTCGGCCTCGAGCGTGCGCCGTGGACGCGACCCGTCGCGCGGTACGCGGGCCTGCACTCCAGCCTGGACATGGGGCCGCGGCCCGGCGCGGCACGGCCGGGGAACCCCGTCGCCTACGTGCCGTCGGCAGCGATGCTGGTCCGGCGCACCGCCTTCGAGGCCGTCGGCGGGTTCGACGACGACCTCCGGGTCGCCGAGGACGTGGACCTGTGCTGGCGCCTCGCCGCCGCCGGGTGGACGGTGCGGTACGAGCCCGCCGCGCGGGTGGGGCACGACCACCGGACCACGGCGCGGGCGCTGCTCGGCCGGCGCCGCTTCTACGGCACCGGCGCCGCGGAGCTGGCCCGCAGGCACGGCGCGCACGCCGCGCCGGTGGTCACCTCGGTCCCGGCGGCGCTCGCGGCCGTCGGCGTCCTGTCGGGGACCCGGACGGGGCTCGCGGGCGCCGCGGCGATCCACGGCTGGACCTTCGTGCGCCTGCGCGGTCGCTTGCGCGAGGTCCCCCGCGCCGACGCGGTCGCCGCACGGATCACCGCCCGCGCCGCGTACTTCGGCGCCCAGCAGGGGCTCGCGGCGCTGCTCCGGCACTACTGGCCGGCGACCGCGGCGGCGGCGCTCCTCTCGCGGCGGTTCCGGCGGCGAGTGCTGATCGCGGCCGCGGTGGAACCCGTCGTGACGTGGGCGGCCGCGGTGCGCCGGGAACCGTCGGCCCCGCACCCGGACCCCGTCACGTGGGCCGTGCTGCACCGCCTCGACGACCTCGCCTACGGACTCGGCGTCTGGCAGGGGGCCGTGGCGCGCGGCGAGATCGGGGCCCTGCGGCCCAGGATCACGCGCTGACATGGCCGGCGGCGCGCGGCTCACCGCGGACACGGTCGTCGTGGGGGCGGGCAGCGCCGGCCTGGTGATCGCGCAGGCCCTGAGCGGCGACCGGGATGTCGTGTTGCTCGAGGGCGGGCCGATCGCCGCGCCAGCCGCCGCCACGCGGCGTCTCACCGCCCTGCCCCTCGGCGGTGACCGCGTCCGGCGGTACCGCGAGTCCCGCGAGTCCCGCGGTCGGGACGTGGTGCGCGGCAGGGGGCTGGGTGGTTCGGCCGTCGTCAACGGCGGCTACTTCCTGCGCGGTCACCGGAGCGACTACGCGGCGTGGCCGTGGCCGCAGGAGGGGATCGCCGCGGCGTTCGACCGCGTCGACGGCGGCGCCGCCGGAGGCGGCTTCATGCGGGTCTCGGAGTTCGCGGACGCCGAACTGGGAGCGGTGGCGAAGCGCTTCGAATCCTACTGGCGCGCGGAGGGTCTCGATTCGTCGTCGGCTGCGCCGTGGCCGGGGACCGGGCTCAACCGCGTCCGGTCCAACCGGCACGACGGCGGGCGCTGGACCGCGGCCGACGCGCTGCCGCCGTCGGCGAGCGGCACCACCCTCCTTCGCGCCACCGCGACCGCGCTGATCGAAGCCCGCGGTGCGATCGTGGGCGTGCACACGACGGCGGGGCGGATCGATGCCGCCGAGATCGTTCTCGCGGCGGGCACGCTGGGGTCCGGCGCCCTGCTGTCGCCGTGGACGGGGCCCCTGGGAACGTTCGAGCATCCCGAGCGCATCGTCCGGTTCACCCCGCGTGCGCCCCTGCGGCGGGTCCCGCTCCTCCAGACTGTCCTCCACACCGCGGACGGACTCGAACTCCGCTGCTACGGCGACGACTTCGCGTCCTACATCCCGGGCGTGGGGCGTCGCGGGGTGCCGATCGGGATCGCTGACATGAGCAGCCCGACCCGCGGCGTGCTCGCGCCGAGCGGCGTCCTCGACCTCGGCGAGCCCGACGCGGAGTCCCGGGCGCGGATGGCGCGCGGCGTGGACCAGGTCGTCGCCATGCTCGGCTCGCCCGCGTTCGCGGACGTCGTGGCGCCGGGCTCGATCGTCGTCGATCCGGTCGTCGGCGTGTCCTCGCACGCCTGGGGAACGCTGCCGCTCGGGGAGCGCGTCGATGCCGGGGGACGGATCGACGGCGTCGACGGGGTGCGGGTCGTCGACGGCTCGGTCCTGCCCGAGCTCCTGCGGAGCGGCCCGCACGCGAGCATCCTCGCCGCGGCGTCGCTGATCGCCGAGACGATCCGCGCCGAATGATCAAGGAGCGGGGAAGCTACCGGCCGGCGGCCGCCGCCTCGAACAGCCAGGACATCACCAGCGCACCGGGATCCGGCACGCCGATCACGGCGTCGCCGAGGTAGCTGGCCCGGCCGCGCGAGGCGGTGCTGTCCGCCGTCGCCGCCACGCCCTGCGCCGCCGCGGCCGCCGCGTCGGCGAGCGAGCCGCCGGCGTCGAGGACATCGGCGGCGGGGGAGATCGCATCCACCACCGTCTTGTCGCCGACCCGTGCGCCGCCCAGTTCGACCACCGCGTCGAGCCCGGCGCGCACGCCGCGCGCGAAGCCGGCACCGTCGGCCTGCAGGGCCCGGCCGAGCTCGGTGAAGAAGGTCCCGAAGACGGCGCCCGAGGTGCCGCCCGCACGCACCAGGTACGACGTGGACATGGCGTCGAGGACCTCGCCGTCGGTACCGCGCAGGGGGAGCGGGAAGTGGCCGAGCGCGGCGGCCATGTTGGTGCCGAAGTCGCCGTCGCCGGCCTTGCGGTCCAGCTCCGTCAGCTCGTCCACCGACCGCTGCACGCGGCCGACGAAGTCCGACAGCCAGACGTTCGGCTCGCCGGTGTCGGCGGAGTCGTCCGGCCGGGACTGCGCGAGCGGGTCCAGGTACGACGGCGCCGTGGCCGCGTTCGGCCAGCCCGGCGCGGACGTGGGCGCGTCCCACAGCGCGACGAGCTCGTCGTCGAGGGGGACCACCGTGAGGGAGGCGCCGGCCATGTCGAGGGCGGTGACGAGGCGCCCGACCAGCGAGCGCGCGACCTCGATCCCGCGCTCGCCGAGCTGTTTGACCGCCTCGGCGAAGATCACGCCGGTCTCCAGGTCGGTGACCGCGCCCAGGTTGTTGACCACGACCAGCGCGCGGTCGCCGGAGCCGAGGCCGGTGCCGGGCAGGATCCGCGCCAGCAGGTCGGTGACGATCTCCTCGGCGGCGGTCGCGGGCCGCTCGTCGCGGGCGCGCTCGCCGTGGATGCCGACGCCGAAGGCCATGTGCCCGGCGGGCAGGTCGAACGACGGGGCGTCGGAGCCCGGCACGTTGCAGGCGGAGAAGGAGACGGCCATGGAGCGGGCGCGGGCCGCGGCCCGGCGGCCGACCGCGGCCACCTCCGCGAGCGACGATCCCCGGTCGGCGGCCGCGCCGCAGATCTTCTCCACGATGACCGTGGCCGCGGTGCCGCGCCGCCCGGGGCCGGAGGTGTCCTCGGTCGCGACGTCGTCGTCGACCAGCACGAACTCGGTGGCGACGGCCGGCGCGTCGCCGTCGGGGGCGCCGACGAGGCGGCGGGCGACGGCGAAGTTCATCACGTCGCCGGTGTAGTTCTTCACCACGTGCACGACGCCGGCGCCGGTGTCCACCGCGCGGGTCGCGGCCGCCACCTGCACGGCGTTGGGGGAGGTGAAGATCAGGCCCGGGCAGGCCGCGTCGAGCATGCCCGCGCCGATCAGCCCGACGTGCATCGGCTCGTGCCCGGAGCCGCCGCCGGAGACGACGGCGACGCCGGAGGCCCGGGGCGTGCGGCGGGCGACGAAGCCCGCGTCGTGCCAGGCCGCGTCGGGGTGGGCCGCGAGGACGCCGCGCAGCCCGTCGGTGAAGAGGGATCCGGCGGAGTTCTCGAAGCGCGCGCGATGGGTCACGGCTTCACGTTAGCGAGGTATGTGCAACTCCGCGTGGCCTTCCCGGATGACCGTGAACGCCGACGTGGGGAACTTGGCGAAGGTGAAGGTGGGGTCGAGGATCTGCGCCGCCTCGGCGAGCCCGGGGTCGTGGCCCACCACGAGCACCGTCGTCGCGTCGCCCCGTTCCGCCTCCACGATGTCGAGGATCTCGGCGCCCGTCGCCCCGTACAGCGCGGGCAGGTGGCGCACCGGCGCGTCGACGGCGGCCCGCTCCAGCGTCGCCTGCGCGCGCTCGGCGGTCGAGCACAGCACCAGGTCCACGTCGTGCCCGTACCGGCGGATCGCCTTGCCGGCGAGCCCGGCCTGCCGGACGCCGCGCGGCGCCAGCGGGCGGTCGTGATCCTTCACCTTGTCGGGGTAGGCGGACTTGCCGTGCCGCAGCAGGATCAGGGTGTCCATATCGGACACCCTACGGGGTGAACCAGGACAGCATCCGTCCCGAACCGGGCGCCGCCGGGCCGTCGTCGAGGTCCAGCAGCACGACGGTGCCCGGCGCGAAGCCGGGGAGCTCCGCGCCCGGGTCGAGTTGCGCCGCCGCCTCGGGGAGGCCGGGGAAGTGCGCCACCACCAGCAGCACGTCGACGTCGCCGGGGACGCCGTTGATCTCGTCCAGCACGCGGCGGCCCGGGCACTCGTAGAGCTCCTCGGTCGCCGTCATCGGGCAGCGCAGGTCCATCGCGTGGAAGGTCTCGACGGTGCGCCGCGCGGACGAGACGAGCGCGTGACCGGGTTCGAGGCCCTGCTCGGCGAGCCAGGCCGCGGACCGTCGGGCCTGGTCGCGACCGTTCGCGCTGATCGGGCGGGCCTCGTCGGGGATCGACATGCCCGACTCGCCGTGTCGCATGAGCGCCAGCACCGTCATGCCCCGATCTTGCCCTGCCGGGAATGCGTACATTGGTGACATGGCTGGAAAAGAGCTCGATCCCGCGCGCAAGAAGGCCGCGCTGGACGTCGTGAAGCAGCACCCGGGGATGGTCGCGGCGATGGCCGCGCCCGCGCTGGTGGTCGTCGCCGTCGGCTGGTTCATCGGTGGTGCGGGCCTCGGCCTGCTCCTGCTGGTGGCGTTCGGCGTGCTCGGCGCCGTCGGCCTGTCGCGGCTGCTGCGCGCCCGGTAGTCGTGCGGGTCGACGCCTGGCTGTGGGCGGTGCGGCTGACCAAGACTCGGTCGGCCGCCGCCACGGCTTGCCGTGGCGGGCACGTGCGCGTCAACGGCGCCACCGCCAAACCGGCTCAGCACATCGTGGTGGGCGACGAGGTGCGGCTGCGGCTCGCCGGCCGGGAGCGGATCGTCGAGGTCGCCACCCTCATCCCCAAGCGGGTCGGCGCGCCCGTCGCCGCCACCTGCTACCTCGACCACAGCCCGCCGCCCCCGCCGCGGGAGATCGTGCTGTCCATGCCGCAGCGCGACCGGGGCGCGGGGCGCCCCACCAAGCGCGAGCGGCGCGAGACCGACCGGCTGCTGGGGCGCGAATGACGGCGCCGATGCAGGCGCGGGTGCGTCGCGCGGCGCCCGGCGACGCCGGCGCTGTGGCCGCGCTCGCCGCCCGCACCTTCCCCCTGGCGTGCCCGCCGTCGCTGGCGCGCGAGCACGTCGCGGCCTTCGTGGCGACGCACCTCAGCGAGGCCGAGTTCGACCGGCACCTCGCCGATCCCGACCACCGGGTCCTCGTGGTCGACGGGGCGGACGGCCCCGTCGGGTACGCCCTGGTGCTGCACGGCGCGCACGACGAGGGGCCCGCGGCGCTGCGCGGCGCACCGTCGGCCTACCTGTCAAAGCTCTACGTGGACCCGGACCACCACGGCGGCGGGGTCGCCCGCGCCCTGCTCGACGCGGTCCGCGCCGACGCGGCGGGCCTGCCCGTGTGGCTCGGCGTGAACGCCGACAACGCCCGGGCCAAGCGGTTCTACGCCAAGTCGGGGTTCGTGACGGCGGGGGTGCGCGAGTTCACCGTCGGCGGCACGACCTTCGTCGACGACGTGCTCGTCCTCGCCGACACCGCGGGGGAGTAGAGGCGGGTGTACTCGTCGCGGCCGCGCAGCTCCAGCTCGTCGGTGAACCGCCAGTGCTGCGACTCGGCCTCGCGGGCGCCCATGATCGCCGGCTCGGACGCCACCGGCAGCGAGGTGTCGCGCTTGGCGACCTCGGACAGGCGCGCCGACTCGTTGACCGGGTCGCCGATCACGGTGTACTCGTAGCGCTCGATCGCGCCGACGTTGCCCGCCACGACCACGCCGTAGGAGACCCCGATCCCGGCCCGCAGGTCCGGCACCGCCGCGGGCAGGCGGTCCGCGATGAGCCGCGAGGTGCGCAGGGCCCCGCCCGCCGGATCCGGGTGCGGCAGCGGCGCGCCGAAGACCGCGAGCACCGCGTCGCCCTCGAACTTGTTGACCAGGCCGTCGTTCTCCTCGACGGCGGTCACGATGACCTCGAAGAACCGGTTGAGCAGCTCGACCACCTCGGTCGCCGGGCGCTGCCGGGCCAGCGTCGTCGAGCCCACGACGTCGATGAAGAGCACGCCGACGACCTCCTCGGAACCGCCGAGCTGGACGCCCCAGCCGAGCGCCGCTTCCGCGACGTCGCGGCCCACGTGCCGGCCGAACAGGTCCCGCAGCCGCTCCCGCTCGGCGAGGCCGGTGGTCATCTCGTTGAACCCGGCCTGCAGCTCGCCCATGTCGGAGCCGTCGAAGATGCGCACGGCCACGTCGGTCTCGCCGTCGCGGACGCGGCGGATCGCGCCGCCGAGGACGCGCAGGGGCGCGATCAGGGCGTCGATGTTGAGCAGGCTGATGAGCGGCCCGGTGAGCAGCGCGATCGCGGCCAGTGCCGCGACGGCGACGAAGATGTCGAGCTTGGTGGTGTCGTCGCGGAAGGTGCCGAACAGCACCACGAGGAAGATGCCCAGGATCGGCACGCCCGAGCCGATCGCCCAGGCGGTGGCGGCCCGCATCCGCAGCCGGCCCTTGCGCGGTGCGCGGTACCCGGCCTCCAGCGCCGCCGCGGCCGCGGGGCGCAGCGCGAACTCCGTGATCTGGTACGAGATGGCGCACACGACGACCCCGGACAGGCCCGTGACCAGCGCGATCTTGGGAATCAGGTCGGGGTTGATGGCGCCGTAGCCGACGGTCATCACGACGGTGCCGACGCCCCACAGCAGCGCCTCCAGGGCGGTCAGGCGCCACGGCCCGACGATCGCCGCCTTCGCCTGCGCCGCGTTCGGCTCCTCGCGGCGGATCGACCAGCGCAGCGACCGGACCAGCCGGACCGTGCCGATCGTCGCGCCGAGCACGAAGGCGATCCCGATGTACAGCGGCACCACCAGGTAGTTCATCCACCAGGCGTCCCACGGGATCGACGGCTCCGGGATGCCGACGGTGGCCAGCGCGATGGCCAGGCCGACGCCGATGAGGTTGGCGACGACCACGCCGATGGTGATCACCAGCTGCACCCGGACGCGGGTCAGGCGGGAGCTGTCGTCGGCCGACCCCAGGAGGATCGAACCGTAGTCGGCGCGGAGCCGGGGCAGCTTCATGCTGCTAAGTTACCGGGTCATCACCGCCAGACGGGGGACCGTTTCTCCAGGAACGCCGTCATACCCTCCTGCGCGTCCGGGATCATCGCGTTGGTCGCCATCACCTCGGACATGGCGGCGTAGGCGTCCGGCTCGGTCCGATCGATCTGGTCGTAGAAGGCGCGCTTGCCGATCGCCAGCGTTGCGCCGCTGGATTCCGCGATGCGGTGCGCTAGGCCGGTGACGGTCGCCTCGAGCTGGTCGGCGGGGACGGCGGCGTTGATCAGGCCCCACTCGACCGCGGTCTCGGCGTTGATCATCTCGCCGGTCAGCAGCATCTGCATCGCGCGCTTGCGGCCGACGGCCCGGGTGAGCGGGATCATCGGCGTCGAGCAGAACAGCCCGATCTTCACGCCGGGCGTCGAGAACCGCGCGTCGGAGGTCGCGATCGCCAGGTCGCAGGTCGCCACGAGCTGGCAGCCGGCGGCCAGCGCCATGCCCTGCACCTGCGCGATCACGGGCTGCCGCACGCGGTGCACCGCGGCCATGAGGTCGGTGCAGGCGGCGAAGATCTCGCGCTCCTCGTCGAGGGTGCGGCCGACCATCTCGCTCAGGTCGTGGCCCGCCGAGAACGCCGGCCCCTCGGCACGGATCACGATGACCCGCACCGCGGGGTCGGCGTCGAAGCCGTCGAGCGCGGCGGTGGCCGCCCGCATCGTGGCGAGCGAGAGGGGGTTGCGCCGCCCGGCGGCCCCGAGGGTGAGGACCCCCAGGCCGTCGGCGACGTGCGTGCGAAGCGGTGCGGCGTCCGTCATCCCTCGACGGTAACGACTACACCTCGCCGGACGCGAGAAGTTCGTCGAGCTTGGCGTAGCCGTCGTTGACGCCCTTCTCCATGCCGCTGGCCAGCATGCCGTCGCGGCTCTCGAAGCTGTCGAGCAGCGAGACCGAGTGCATCCGCGTGCGGCCGTCGCCGAGGTCCTCGAAGGTCATGGTCTCGAGCGACACCGCGTCGGGCCACTCGTCGAAGGTGAAGGTCTGCACGATCCGGTCCTCTCGAACGTCGTGGAAGCTGCCGTGGAACGAGTAGCGCTCGTCGCCACGGGTGTTGTTGTACGCCCAGCTGCCGCCGGTGCGCGCGTCCCAGTGCACGATCTCGGTGGCGATGTCCGACGGTCCCACCCAGCGCGCGTAGAGCTCGGGGTCGGTGTGCGCGCGGAACAACTGCGCGGGGGTCGCCTGGAAGTCGCGGGTGATGGTGATGCTGGGCAGGGTGGCGGAGGCCTCGATGGCGGCCTCGGCGTGGACGTTGGTCATGATGCTGCTCCTTCTTCGGTGGGGTTGGGGTTCTCTTGTGCGTTCAATTCGGCCAGCACCGCGTCGAGGCGCTGGTAGCGCTGTTCGGCGCGGCGCCGGTACCGCTCGATCCACCCGTTCATGAGGTCGAAGATCTCCGCCTCCAGGTGGGCGGGCCGCGCCTGGGCGCGGCGGGTCCTGCTGATCAGGCCGGCGTTCTCGAGCACGGTGAGGTGTTTCGAGACGGCCTGGATGCTCACGTCGTAGCGCTCCGCGATCTCCGTGAGCGTGGCGTCGCCGTCCGAGAGGCGGGCGACGATGTCGCGGCGCGTGGGGTCCGCGAGTGCCGCGAACGCCTTGGACAGGTCGTCGATGTCGTCGTTCGTGGTGCACCTCCTTCGTGTTCAACCAATCTGTTGAATACGACGGTACGCCCTCTCCTCCCGTTGTTCAACCCCTGAGTTGAAAAAGGTTCGACATGACGGTCCGCGGCGCGCCGGGCCGATGCCGGTGCTAAGAACGACGCATGCGATCAGCCGTCCGCACCGCGCCCCGCGTCCTCCTCGTGCTGCTCGCGATGCTGCTCGTCGTTGCGCCGCTGCCGGCGCAGGCCGACCCGGTGCCGCCGTCGGGCGGGGTGCTGCGGGTGGGCACCGAGGGCGTCTACCAGGTGTACAGCTACCACGACGATGCCGGGAAGCTCACGGGCTACGACGTCGAGATGATCACCGCCATCGCCGATAAGGCCGGGATGCGGGTGGAGTTCGTGGAGACGCCCTGGGACTCGATGTTCTCCGCGCTGGAGGCGAACCGGCTGGACCTGGTGGCGAACCAGGTCGCCGCGAGTCCCGCCCGCGCCGCCAAGTACGACCTGTCCGACTCGTACAGCACGGCGAGCGGATCGATCCTGGTCCGCAAGGACGACGATGCGGTGAAGTCCCTGGACGACATCCGCGGCAGGCTCGCCGCCCAGAGCTCCACGAGCAGCTGGTCCGGCGTCGCGGAGAAGGCGGGCGCGCGGATCGAGCCGGTCGCGGGATTCACCGAAGCGGCGACGTTGCTCGCGCAGGGCCGCGTGGACGTGGTGGTCAACGACACTGGCGTGATCCGCAACTACCTCGCGGTCAACCACACGGCGCCGGTGAAGATCGCCGCCGAGACCCCCGACAAGTCCGAGTCGGTGTTCGCGGCCCGCAAGGGATCCGGGCTCTTGCCGGCGATCAACCGCGGCCTCGCCGAGATCCGAGCCGACGGCACCGCCGAACGGATCTCGCAGAAGTACTTCGGCGCGGACAGTGCCGCGCCGAAGCAGTCCACCACCTGGGACCTGGTGCGGCGCAGCCTGGTTCCGCTGCTGGAGGCCATGGTCACGAAGACCCTGCCGCTCACCGCGATCAGCTTCGCGATCGGACTCGTCCTCGCGCTGGCCGTCGCGCTCGCGCGGATGTCCGCCCGGCGCCTGCTCCGCGCGCTGGCGATGGTCTACATCTCGGTGATCCGTGGCACGCCGCTGCTGGTGCAGCTGGTGATCATCTTCTACGGCCTGCCCGCGCTCGGCCTGGTCTTCGATCCCTTCTTCGCGGCGGTGATCGCCTTCTCGCTCAACGTGGGCGGCTACGCGGCGGAGATCATCCGCGCCGCGATCGGCGCGGTGCCGCGCGGGCAGTGGGAGGCGGCCACCACGATCGGTATGGACTACAGCACCGCGCTGCGCCGGATCATCCTGCCGCAGGCCGCCCGCACCGCGACCCCGCCGCTCGCGAACACGCTGCTCTCGCTCGTCAAGGACACCTCGCTGGCGTCCACCATCCTCGTGACCGAGGTGTTCCGGCAGGCGCAGATCGCCGCGGCACCCACGTTCGACTTCCTCGTCATGTACGTGGTCGCCGCCTGCTACTACTGGGTGGTCTGCCAGCTGCTGAGCGTGCTGCAGTCGCACCTCGAGAACCGATTCGAAAGGTACGTGGCGCGATGACCGACCTGATCTCGGTGCGCGGTCTGACCAAGTCCTTCGGCGAGGTGGAGGTGCTGCGTGGCATCGACTTCGCCGTCCCGGAGGGCACGGTCACGGTCATCATCGGGCCGTCCGGATCCGGGAAGACGACGGTGCTCCGCTCGCTCAACGCGCTCGAGTTGCCGGACGGGGGCACCGTCACCGTCGGCGATGCGACGGTGGACTTCGGGGCCGGCACGCCCGGCAAGGCCGAACTGTCGCGCTACCGCGCGCAGAGCGCGATGGTCTTCCAGTCGCACAACCTCTTCCCGCACTTCACCGCGCTGCGGAACGTGACCGAGGGGCCCGTCGTCGTGCAGAAGCGCCCGGCGGCCGAGGTCGAGGCGGAGGCACGGGAGCTGCTCGCGCGGGTCGGGCTGAAGGACCACGCCGACAAGTACCCGCACCAACTCTCGGGCGGGCAGCAGCAGCGCGTCGGGATCGCGCGGGCCCTCGCGCTGCGGCCACGGGTCGTGCTGTTCGACGAGCCCACCTCGGCGCTCGACCCCGAGCTGGTCGGCGACGTCCTCACCGTGATGCGCGACCTGGCGACCGAGGGCCGCACGATGGTGGTGGTGACGCACGAGATGACCTTCGCTCGCGAGGTCGCCGACCAGGTGCTGTTCGTCGACCGCGGCACCGTCCTCGAGGCGGGCCGCCCCGCCGACGTGATCGGCGCCCCGCAGCACGCGCGCACGCGGGAGTTCCTCGACCGCATCCTGCGCCCGCTGTAGGGCGGAAACCGGGTCGCGGGCGCACCGCGCGGGTCTCTACGCTCGACGACATGGCGCATGCACGCAGACCGGTGACCACCGAGGCGGAGCTCCGGGCGGTGGTGCCCGAGCCGATCCCGCGGATCCGCGACAAGGCCCGCCCCGAACTGCACGAGGTGCACCGGCTGTTCCTCGCGGCCGCGCGGCTCTACTTCGTCGCCACGTCGGGCCCGAGTGGGCTCGACGTCTCGCCGAAGGGCGATCCGGCGGGCGGCGTCCTCGTGTTGAACGACCGGACGATCGCGCTGCCCGACCGGCCGGGGAACCGTCGCGTGGACGGCCTGCGGAACCTCCTCGTCGATCCGCGCATCGCGCTCGAGTTCGTCATCCCCGGACGCGGCGACACGCTGCGCGTCAACGGGACCGCGGCGGTGCTCGCCGACGCGCCCTACGCACCCCGGATGGCGGTGGGGGAGAAGCTGCCCCAGCTCATCGTCGAGGTCGCGGTCGACGAGGTCTTCTTCCACTGCAGCAAGGCCTTCCTCCGCTCGGAGGCGTGGGAACCGTCGTCCTGGGCGACGACGGACGACGACCGCGGCGTGCCCAGGCGCGCCGTCATCGCCAAAACGTTGGAGCGGCCGGAGGACTCGCTCGAAGAACTGGACCGCTACTACGGAGAGGGGTACGGGCGTGAGCTCTACTGAGACGGTGCACCGCTTCCGCCAGGTCGATGTCTTCTCCTCCGAACCGCTGCGCGGAAATCCGGTGGCGGTGGTGCACGCCGCCGACGACCTCACCGACGAACAGATGGCGGCGTTCGCGCGTTGGACGAACCTCAGCGAGACCACCTTCCTGCTCCGCCCGACGGACCCGGCGGCCGACTACCGGCTCCGGATCTTCACACCCGGCGGCGAGCTGCCCTTCGCCGGGCACCCGACGCTGGGCAGTGCCCACGCGTGGCTGGAGGACGGCGGCGTCCCGGCGACGGCCGGCACCGTCGTGCAGGAGTGCGGCGCCGGCCTGGTGCGCCTGCGCCGCGGGTCGACGCTCGCCTTCGCCGCGCCGCCGCTCGTCCGCAGCGGCCCCGCGGACGCGGACACCGTCGACCGGATCGCCGCGGGCCTGCGAGTCCCGGCCGGAGAGATCCTCGCCGCCGAATGGGTGGACAACGGCCCCGGCTGGGTGGCCGCGCGGCTGCGGAACGCGGACGCGGTCCTCGCCGTGCGGCCCGACTTCGCGGCGATGGGGGAGCTCAACGTCGGTGTGGTGGGCCGGTATCCGGCGGGCGGCGACGCGGACGTCGGGGTCCGCGCCTTCTGCCCGTCGCTCGCGGTGCCGGAGGATCCGGTGACGGGCTCGCTCAACGCCGGTCTGGCCCAGTGGCTGATCGGCACCGGTGAGCTGCCGGAGCGCTACACGGCGTCCCAGGGCACCGCGCTCGGCCGCCGCGGCCGCGTCCACGTCGAACGGGACGGCGACACGATCTGGATCGGCGGCGCCACGAGCACCACGATCCGCGGTGAGCTCACTCCGGCGTGATCAATCCTCGATCGCCGAGGCGATGCCGTACGTCGCCGCCCCGGCGCGCAGCCGGGCATCGAAGGTCGCCACGGCCACCGCGCCGGTCCCGTCCTCTGCCGCGTCGACGGCGGTGAGGATCACCGCGGCGTCGGGGAGTTTCACGCGCGCGTCGTGCCGGATCCGCGCCAGGCGCGGGGCGAAGGACGGGGGAAGGTCACGTCGTCGGAGACCGAGATCCGCGAGTTCCGTTTCGGCGCTGCCCACCTCGCCGCTGCCGACTGCGCCCATGAGGTACTCGGCCACGGTCAACTCGCTCGCGGCGATCTCGTCGCCCCGGCCGATCGCGCCGAGCACCACAGCGGATGCCTTGCCGTGGAAAGGATCGTCGTCCTTGAAGAACGCGATGAGCACGCTCGCGTCGAGGACGACTACTCCGGCCACTCGGACCTCAGCTCCTCGAGGTAGCCGTCCGGGAACCATTTCGTGCGACTGCCCGCGAGTCGCGTCGCGACCGCGAGGCGCCGCTCGATCTCGCTGTCCGACGACTCCTCGACGGCCTCCGCACCTGCGGCGATCAGTTCGCGCAGCAGGCGCGACGGGCTCTCGGCGTGCGCCGGCCACCGCCGTCGGGCGATCTCCAGCGCGCGCGTGACCTCGGGGGTCTCCGTGATCGCGTGGCGCGGCCGGGTCGTGGGCATACCCGAGTGTAACACCGGAGAACGAGGTGTTACACCTGCTCGCCGCCGCGGAGCACCCGGAGGAGCTCCAGATCGGCGGACAGCTCCACCACGTCGGCACGCAGGCCGGCGGCGAGCTCACCGCGGTCCTTCAGGCCCAGCAGCCGGGCGGGCGTGGTCGCCCCGGCGCGCGCGGCGTCGGCGAGCGACACCCCCGAGTGCCGGACGGCGCGCACCACCACGTCGAGCACCGACGAGGTGCCGCCGGCGATGGCGCCCGGTGTCCCGTCGGGCGTGGTCAGGCGCGCGACGCCACCCCCGACGGTGACCTCCAGCGGCCCGAGCGAGTACTGGCCGTCGGGCATCCCGGCGGCCTGCATGGCGTCGGAGACCAGCGCGATGTGGTCCGGCCCGACGGTCGCGAAGACCATCGCGACGGTGCCGGCGGCGAGGTGCACCCCGTCGCCGATGATCTCCGCGACCGCGTGGCCCTCGCCCGCCGCCTGCAGCGCGGCACCCACGGCGCCGGGGTGCCGGTGGTGCATCGGGTGCATGCCGTTGAACAGGTGCGTGATGCTGACCGGGCCGTCCGGGGTGCCGAGCGCGGCGGCCACGGTGTCGTAGTCGCCGGCGGTGTGCCCGACGGACACGACGGCGCCGGCCGCGGAGAGCTGCCGCGCCAAGTCGGCGAAGTGCGCGGTCTCGGCGGCGACGGTCATCGAGGAGATCCGGCCGCCCGCGGCGTCGAGCAGCGCCGCGAGCAGCGCCGGGTCGCCGTCGATGATGTACCGCGGGTCCTGCGCGCCGCACACCTCCTGCGCGAGGAAGGGGCCCTCCAGGTGCAGCCCGGCGACGGTGCCGTCGTCCACGAGCGGCGCGAGTGTCGCGATCCGCTCGAGCAGCTTCTCCGGCGCTGCGGAGACCAGCGAGGCCAGCAGCGTCGTCGTGCCGCGGCCGAGGTGGTGCGCGGCGGCCGCGCGGGCACCGTCGGCATCGGAGTCCGGGAAGCCGAAGCCCCCGCCCCCGTGGCAGTGCACGTCGATCATGCCGGGCAGGTAGACGCGCTCCGACGGTGCCGGCAGCGTCGCGGCCGGGAAGGCGGACGCGGGTCCGACCTCCGCGATCCGGCCGTCCGCGAGGGCCAGGACACCGTCGTCGATCTCCCCGGAGGGGGTGACGACGGTGCCGCGCAGGAGCTCGCTCAAGCCGTGGCCTCCGCTTCCATGTCCTCGTCCTCGCGACCGGGGGTCTTGAGGTTGCGCCGCTTGATGATGAAGCTGAACGAGAAGTAGTAGATCACGGCGTAGACCAGGCCCATCGGGATGAGCAGCAGCGGTTTGTTCGCCAGCCCGAAGTTGAGCACGTAGTCGATGGCGCCGGCGGAGAACGTGAAGCCGTGGTGGATGTCCAGCCAGTTCGCGATGAGGAGCGAACTGCCGGTGAGCAGCGCGTGGAGCAGCAGCAGCGGCCAGGCCACGAAGATGAAGGAGAACTCGAGCGGCTCGGTGATGCCGGTGATGAAGCTGGTGAGCGCGACGGACAGCATGATGCCGCCGACCACCTTGCGGTTCTCGGGCTTGGCGCAGCGGTAGATGGCGAACGCCGCGGCGGGCAGGCCGAACATCATGATGGGGAAGAAGCCGGTCATGAACGTGCCCGCGGTGGGATCGCCCTGCATGAACCGGGCGATGTCGCCGTGCACCACGGTGCCGTTCGCGCCCTGGTAGTCGCCGAGGACGAACCAGACCACGGAGTTGATGATGTGGTGCAGGCCGAGCGGCAGCAGCAGGCGGTTGACGGTGCCGTACACGCCGCCGCCGACCACGGAGTGTTCGGCGACCCAGTTGGCGAGACTGGTCAGGCCGGCGTTGAACAGCGGGTAGGCGAAGGACATGAGCACGCCGACGACGATCGCGCCCGAGGCGGTGAGGATCGGGACCAGGCGGCGGCCGGAGAAGAAGCCGATGTAGTCGGGCAGCTTCGTCTTGTAGTACTTCTGCCAGAGCATCGCCGACATGATGCCGATGACGATGCCGCCCAGCACGCCGTACTCGACGAGGGCCTGCTTGCCGTCCTTGTCGAGCTTGCCCGCGAGCACCACGGGCGACATGGCCTTCTCGACGGCCTGGAACGACAGGTATCCGACGAGTGCGGCGAGCGCGGTGGAACCGTCGGCCTTCTTGGCCCAGCCGATCGCGATGCCGACCGCGAACAACATGCCGAGGTTGGCGAACAGCGCGTTGCCCGCGCCGCCGATGACCGCGGCGACGGTCTTCATGGAGTCGAATCTGCCGAGGAGGTCGTCCTGGCCGAGGCGCAGCAGGATGCCCGCCGCGGGCAGCACCGCGATGGGCAGCATGAGGCTGCGCCCGAGTTTCTGGAGACCGCTCAGATCGAGCCGTCGTGCTGATATACCGGATCCGGATGAGGAACTCATTTTTCGCTCCTGTCGAGGGACGAGTCCACTAGGCTGACGACAGGTTATAACCAGTTCGGCCCGGCGTGAGTCGGTTTCCCCGAACCTCTCCGAAAGGCGGCAGGAATGTCGAAGGCGCAGGACATCGTGAACGGGCTCGGCGGGGCCGACAACATCGAAGAGGTGGAGGGCTGCATCACCCGCCTCCGCTGTGAGGTCAAGGACACCGGCCTCGTGGACCAGGCCGCGCTCAAGAAGCTCTCGCACGGCGTGATGGTCGCCGGCTCGGCCGTGCAGGTCGTCGTGGGCCCGACCGCGGACGCGCTCGCCGAGGAAGTGCAGGACCTCCTGTGACCGAGGTGCTGGCACCGGTCGCCGGGCGGCTCGTGCCGCTCTCGGCCGTGCCGGATCAGGTCTTCGCCGGCGAGATGGTGGGCTCGGGGGTCGCCATCGAACCGGCCGTGCCCGCCGACGGTGCCGAGGCCGTCGTCGTCTCGCCGGTGGCGGGGACGGTGCTCAAGCTGCATCCGCATGCCGCGATCGTGCTCGCGGACGGGGGTATCGGCGTTCTGGTGCATGTCGGAATCGACACCGTGAATCTGAATGGTGAGGGATTCACGCTGCTGGCTGCGGAGAAGGCCAAGGTGGCAGCCGGGGATCCGTTGATTTCGTTCTCCCCGTCGGGTATTCGCGACCGAGGGCTGAGTGCGATCTGCCCCGTCGTGGTGATGGATTCCCAACCCGGGTCCATTGCGAATCTTGAAGAACGTGATGTGGCCGCGGGGGATTGGATCTTTACTGTGTGAATGACACGTCGCTCGGGCGTGTTCATCTGGTCACAGTGATCGAATGGAGGCGTAATCCTCTCACTATCTTGAGTACCGTGAGCGCGAATGTTGTCGGTTGGGGAAAGGTGGATGGCCTGTGGTGAGCTCGACGGGACGCCTCGCTGAGGGAGGCGTGCGATGGATGCGAACCTGATCCAGCACCTCATCACCGTTCCGCTGTTCACCGGCATCATCGGCTACATCACCAACTGGACCGGCATCCTGATGCTGTTCGAGCCGAAGAAGTTCTACGGCGTCAAGGTGCCCGGCATGGCGACCCTGTACCCGCTGCTGCCGCGGCGCGTGCAGGTGATCCCGGCCATCCAGCCCGACGGTCGCGTCGGCTGGCAGGGGATCGTGCCCTCGCGGGCGGAGAAGATGGCGAGCATCGCCGTCGACAAGTCGCTCAACAAGGTGGGCAGCATCGCCGAGTTCTACGAGGTGATGGATCCGGAACACGTCTCCGAGGTGCTCACCCGGGCGTCGCTGCCGATGATCCCGTCGATCGTGGAATCCGTGATGCAGCGCGAGAACCCGCGCCTGTGGTACTCGCTCCCGGAGGACGTCAAGCTCCTGGTCTTCCGCCGGGTCTCCGCGTCGCTGCCGAAGGACGTCCGGAAGATCACGTCGACCATCGGCGAGAACATCGATGACTACATCGACGCCAAGCTGCTGGTGATCCGGTACCTGACGAACAACCCGTCGGTGCTGAAGGACATCTTCTACAACATGGGCCGCAAGGAGCTGAAGTTCATGCAGAACTTCGGCTTCTACTTCGGCTTCCCGATGGGCTTCCTGCTCGTGGCGCTGCTGCACTTCTTCCCGTATTGGTGGCTGCTGCCGCTGGGCGGGATCGTGATCGGCTACGTGGTGAACTACATCGGCATTCTGATGATCTTCGAGCCGATCCACCCCACCTGGTGGGTGCCGTGGAAGCAGGGCCTGTTCCTCAAGCGGAAGAAGGAGATCGGCGAGCAGTACGCCATCGTCATGGCGGACAAGGTCATCACGATCGAGAACATCTGCGACGAGTTGCTGCACGGCCCGCGGTCCGACCGGACGCGCGCCACCGTCGAGACGGTGCTCCGCGATTCGATCGACAACGCGGCCGGGTGGGCCCGCGGCTTCGTCAAGCTGTCGGTGGGGTCCGAGGCCTACGACCGGGTGCCGCAACTGGTGGGCGCCGAGGCGCTCAAGGTCGCGCAGGCGACGGTCAGCGAGCCGAAGTTCGTCGCCGAGCAGCAGTCGAAGGTGCGCGAGTTCGTGATCGAGCGGATGAGCAAGCTCAGCCCGGAGGACCTCAGTGAGCTGCTCCGATCGGCGATCAAGCAGGATGAGTGGCTGCTGTTCCTGCACGGCGCGGTGCTCGGCTCGTTCGCCGGGTTCCTCCATCTAGCGATATTCGGGGTGTGACAGACGTGAGTGAGAAGTCCCGTTCCTCCGCGGCCTCCGGCGACGAGGTCGTCGACGAGAACCGTGAGCTCGCGGTCCGCGACGGCGGCGAGGTCGCCGCGGCGGAGAAGCAGGAGTCCGGCGGGCTCCTCGGCCGGCTGGGGCGCGTCTCGAACTCCGCCTTCAGCGTGACCCGCGAGCTCGGCGGCTCGGCGCAGCGCCTCACGCAGCAGTTCGTGAGCGAGGCCGGCCATCTCGTGGACGTCGCGCTGACCACCGAGGTCGCGCCGCGCATCGTCGTGCACGGGGAGGTCGTGGACGAGCTGCTCGAGCAGGCCCCCGAGCCCGTCGCCACTCCCGACGAGCTCCGCCGCACGGGCGATCGGCTCCTCGCGCAGTCCGCCGAGCCCGCGGGCGCGCAGACGCCGCACCCCGCGTACGAGCACCTCCTGCAGGAGCTGTGCCCGGACGAGGCCCGCATCCTGCGGCTGCTGTTCAACGACGGTGCCCAGCCCGCCATCGACGTGCGCACGAACCGCCCGTTCGGCGTGGGCGCCGAGACGGTGGCCGCCGGCGTGTCGATGATCCCCGAGGTCGCCGGCTGCCGGAACCCCGACCGGATCGCCGAGTACCTCGGCAACCTGCACCGCCTGGGCCTGATCTGGTTCTCCAAGGAGCAGGTCGACGTGCGGCGCTACGAGCTGCTGCAGGTGCAGCCCCAGCTGATCGACGCGATGAGCAGCGCGGGCCGGTACGCGAAGACCGTTCGCCGCCGGATCGAGATCACGCCCTTCGGCCGCGCCTTCTACAGCACCTGCTTCTCCCCGTCGTCCGGCTTCGCGGACTAGGTCGCGCGGGCTCCGCTCGTCGGCGGCAGGTGCTGGGGATGGACGGCCTCCCGGGTGATCGCGAGAGCCGATTCGAGGTCGCCGTAGCGCAGTTGGGCGACGCGGACGAACAGGAAGTCGACCACGGCGAGCTGCGTCAGACGGCTGGCGAGGGCCGCCGCCCGCAGCGGTGACTCCTGCGCGACGGTGAGCAGGAGGCGGTCGGCCGCCCGCCCCAAGGGGGACTCGGGGGCGTTGGTCACGGCGACGCCGAGGGCTCCGCGCTGGGTCGCGAGCTGCAGGGCGCGGTGCACCTCGACGGTGGTCCCGCTGAACGAGACGGCGACGGCGACGGAGTCCGGCGTGGCGAGTGCCGCGTGGACGAGCTGCATGTGCGTGTCCGGCGAGTACTGGCAGGACAGGCCGATGCGCTGCAGCTTCTGGGAGAGGTCGAGCGCCGCGAGGCCGCTGGCCCCGACGCCGAAGGCGTGGCACCGTCCGTGCTCGGCGATCGCCTGTGCCACGGTCTCGAGGGCGTCGTGGTCGATCAGGCGGGCGGTCTGCTCGAGGGAGCGGGCCTCGTGGAAGGCGATCTTGGCGACGACGGTGGCGAGGTCGTCCGCGTCGTTGATGGCGCCCTCGGCGATGTCGGACCGTTCGAGTTCGACTTGGCGGCGGGACAGCTCCTGCGCCAGGGCGATCCGCAGATCGGGGTAGCCGCCGAACCCCAGCGCGCGGGCGAACCGGACGACGCTGGCCTGCGATGCGCCGGCGGCCTCCGCCAGCTCGGTGATCGTCGCGGCGACCGCGCGCTCGGGGTCGCCGATCACCGTCGCGGCGACCTTGGCCTCTGCCGGGCGCAAGGTCGGAACGACGGATCGTATGCGGTCGATGGTGCCGTCCACAGCTCCCCCTCCAGCGTCTCGGCGAGTATTCCACAGCAGTTCTGAAAATAATCTTCGCATGAGCTCGTTCGTGTGTAATCTTTCGTCATCGCCGGAGCGGAAGGGATGCCGTGCACGAGATCGCCACGACGGAGAGCCGGAACAGCCGGACCATGGAGCTCGACGAGTTCACGGTCGAACAGCTGCTCACGGCCATGAACGACGAGGACCGGCTCGTCCCCGACGCGGTGCGCCGCGTCCTCCCGGAGGTCGAGCGCGCCGTCGAGCTCGCGGTGACGGCGCTGCGGTCCGGCGGCAGGCTCATCTACCAGGGCGCCGGCACCAGCGGCCGGCTCGGCGTGCTCGACGCGGCGGAGTGCCCCCCGACGTTCGGCGTCCCGCCGGGCGTGGTCGTCGGGGTCCTCGCCGGCGGCGACGCGGCGATGTTCCGGTCAGAGGAGGGCGCCGAGGACTCCGCCGAACGCGGCCGGGACGATCTCGTCGCGCTCGGCGTGACCCCCGCCGACGTCGTGATCGGCATCGCGGCGTCCGGCCGAACGCCGTACGTCATCGGGGGCCTGGACCACGCGCGGGCGGTCGGGGCGTCGACGGTGGCCCTCTCCTGCAACCCCGGTGCCGCGATCTCCGCGCACGCGCAGGTCGCCATCGAGGTCGACAACGGCCCCGAGGTGCTCACCGGCTCCACCCGCCTCAAGGCCGGTACCAGCCAGAAGCTGATCCTCAACATGATCTCGACGGCCGCGATGGTGCGGACGGGCAAGGCCTATTCGAACCTGATGGTCGACGTGGCGCCCAGCAACGTCAAGCTGGCGGGCCGCGTGGTCCGCATCATCCGCGAGGCCACGGGCGCCGACGAGGCCGCCGCCCGCGCGGCCTCCGCCGCGGCGGACGGACACGCCAAGACCGCGATCGTGATGATCCTCGCCGACGTCGACGCCCCGACCGCCCGCCGGCGCCTCGTCGACGCGGACGGCCTCGTCCGCGTCGCCATCCGCGCCACCGAATCCTGATCCGTAGGGAGGACTGCTCTGATGGACTACACCGAACTCGGCGAGAAGGTTCTGCGGCTCGTCGGCGGAACCGGCAATGTCGCCTCGCACACCAATTGCATGACGCGCCTGCGGATCAACGTCGAGGACCAGGCGGCCGTCGACGTCGCCGGCATCCGCGCCCTCGACGGCGTGCAGGGCGTCGTCGACGGCCCCCAGCTGCAGATCGTCGTGGGCCCGGGCCACGCCGAACGCCTGCGGGAGGGCTTCGGGGACGTGCTCGCCGCGGCTCGGGCCGCGGAGTCCGGTTCGGAGTCCGACGTCGTCGTGGCGCTCGACAAGGTGGCCGACGACGTGCGCGAGGCCGAGCTGGACTCCCTGGCGACCCGCACGCAGGCGAAGGTGAAGGCACGGCAGACGAGCCGCCTGCAGGTCGCGCTCAAGCACGTCGGCAACATCTTCATCCCGCTCTTCCCGGGCTTCATCGCCTGCGGCATCATCGCGGCGATCGCCAACATCTGGAAGCTGATCGACCCCTCGGTGACGGGCAATCCGTGGTTCCTGGTGTTCGCGGCCATGGGAACGCTCCTCATCGGCAGTCTGAACCTGATCGTCGGCCTGAACACGGCCAAGGAGTTCGGGGGCTCGCCGGTGCTCGGCTTCGTCGCCGGCGGCCTGCCCTACCTGCCCGCGCTCGCGGGCATCGCGGCGAACCCCAAGACCGGCGGCGAAGCGGTCCCGCTGACGATCCCCGTGGTCGGCCAGCTGAGCCCCGGTCTCGGCGGCGTGATCGGCGTGATGGCCACGGCGTGGCTGTTCGCGGCGATCGAGAAGCGGCTGCGCGCACGCGTTCCCGCAAGCCTGGACCTGTTCGTGGTGCCCGTGTTCACCGTGCTGGTGGGCGCGGTGGTGAGCCTGTTCGTGATCATGCCGATCGCGGCGCTCGTGATGCGCGGGGTCACCTGGTTCCTCGTCGACTTCGCGCTCGAGCAGGGCGGCGTCTTCGGCGGCTTCCTGATGTCGGCGCTGTTCCTGCCGCTGGTGATGCTCGGCCTGCACCACGGGCTGACGCCGGTGCACGTGCAGCTGATCGCGGACCTCGGCTACACGCCGCTGCTGCCCATCCTGGCCATGGCCGGCGCCGGGCAGGACGGCGCGGCGATTGCGATCTGGCTCAAGACCCGCAACCCGAAGCTCAAGCGGATCATCAAGGGCGCGTTGCCGCTCGGCCTGGTCGGCATCGGCGAGCCGCTCATCTACGGCGTCTCGCTCCCGCTGTTCTATCCCTTCATCACGGCCTGTCTCGGTGCCGGTTTCGGTGGTGCCTTCGTGGCCTGGGGGATGGAGGTCAGCGGCGGATTCGGTGCCCAGACCATCGGGCTGTCGGGGGTTCTGATGACGGGCGTGATCTCGGCGGGCGGGTGGCTCTGGTACCTCGGGGGCATCGCTGTCGGAGCGCTGGCCGGCTTCGTGCTCACCTACCTGTTCGGCTTCAAGGAGTCGATGGAATCGCGCCTGGCCTGAGCCGCGCACCGGAGGGACGATCATGTTGCACTCGCTCTATCCCACGGACGATCCCGCGCTGCGCCGGAGCGTGGCCGTGGCCGCCGCCCGCGCCGGCCGGGGGCTCGTGTTCACCTCTCTGCACATCCCCGAGAGCTCGGGGTTGCGGGCGTTCGGCGCGGAGCTCACGGGCTTGCACCGCGAGCTCGGCATCGAGTTCTGCGCCGACGTCTCGCCGAAGGCCCTCGCTCTGCTCGGGGTGGATCTCGCGGGGCTGGGGATGCTCCGGGCCTGGGGCGTCACGACGGTCCGCATCGACTTCGGCTTCTCCCCGGACGAGGTGCGCGCCATCGCGGCCGCCGGGCCCTTCCGGATCGCCGTCAACGCCAGCACGGTGACGCCGGAGGAATTGGATGAGCTCGCCGGCCTCGACCCGGTGGGCTGGCACAACTACTACCCGCGTCCGGAGACCGGCCTCGCCGAGGACTTCTTCGCCGGCCAGAACGCGCTGCTGCGCGGGCGGGGTCACGACGTGGTGACGTTCATCCCGGGGGAGCGCGAGTTCCGGGCGCCGCTGCACCTGGGGCTGCCGACGCTCGAATCGCACCGGCACGCCAACGCCTACGTCAACCACGCGCGGGTGCTCGCGGCCTGCCCGGACACCGAGGTGGCCTGCGCCGAGGGGACGGTGCTGCCGCAGCACGAGGAGTGGATCGAACGCCGTGAGCGGCACGGCGAGATCGTGGTGCCGCTCGCTTCGGTCCCCGGGGCGATGCGGCACCTGCTCGACGGTCCGCTGCGTCTCCGGCCGGAGGGGACCGCGGCATCCCATCGCATCGAGGGCACGCGCGGCGGCCCCGTCCCGCCGGACGCGGTCAACGGGACGCGGCGATCGCGCGGCAGTCTTCAGGTGGACGTCGCGTCCATGGGGCGGTACCGCGGCGAGGTGCACCTGATGCGAGAGGACCTGCCGCTGACCGCCGCACAGGTCCGGGTCGCCGAGATCGCCGGGCCCTACACCGATCTCGTCGACCTGCTGCGGCCCGGTCAGACCATCCGCTTCGTCGTCGCGCCCGCGGAGGAGTGATCGCGCCTACCGCGGGTACGCCAGGCGCCGGAGCAGGGTCTCGGCGGGGCCGCGCCTGCCCGCGCGTTCGAGCCGCACGGCGATCATGACGGTCGCGGCCCAGATGGCGACCGCCAGCAGCGTCGCCGACCAACTGGACAGGTACTGGCCGAGGCCCAGCCCCCACGCCGCGAGGAGTGGCGAGAAGACGACCGACTGCGCGAGGTAGCCGCTCATCGACCGCTTGCCCAGGGCCTGCACCGCGGTCGCGAACGCCCCGGCGCCGCCCCGTTCCAGGCGGATCGCGAGCAGGCCGAACACTGCCACGTACCCGAGCCCGCCGAACAGCCCGCCCAGCGTGTGCAGGGCCAGCAGGACCCAGTCCGCCGTCGGGCCGAACGGAAGGGCGTCCAGGTTCTGCAGGGCGAGGAGGAGTCCCGTGCCCCAGCCGATCGCGAGGCCCACCACGGCGCACCGCCGGAGGAGGGCGGCATGCGCGGCGGGGGCGTCGAGGACGCGGTGCCGGGCGGCCAGCATGCCGAGCAGGACCGCGGCGGGCACGATGAATCCGAACACCACCGTCGGGATCATGATCTCGGCCCACGTCGTGACGCGCTCGGCCATCGCAGCTCCGTACTCCGGGATCGCGTTCGCGTCGGTGGTCGCGGCCGCCGTGCCGCCCGAATCCACCGATGCCGCAGCTACCACTGTGAGAACGGAGAATGCGCCGGAGAGCAGGACCAGGACGGACGCCCAGATCGCGAGGGCCCGGTCCGATCGTCGGAGGAACAGCCACACGAGGACGAGGCCGGTGATCGCGTAGGAGCCGAGGATGTCGCCGTACCAGAGCAGCGCGGCGTGGACGAAGCCGAACGCCAGCATCCACCAGTGCCGCCGCCGCAGGATCCGGCGGGCGACGCGCTGCTCCGTGCCCGCCGCGAGCTGGCGGGTGTACAGCTGGACGATGCCGTAGCCGAAGAGGAAGGCGAACATCGGGTACACGCGGCTGTCGATGCCGGTGATCGCGACGGTCTGTACGACGCGATCGGCGACTGAACCGTCGGCGCTGTGCGCACCGGTGCCCGTCGGCCGGCCCCACAGGAAGTACGGCACGTTCGCGACGGCGATGAGGACCAGCATGACGCCGCGTGCGAGGTCGGGAGCGATGCTCCGGCGGCCGGTGACGGAGGTGGGAGCGGCGACGGGCGAGGGGGAGTCGGTGCCCGGGGACGTGGTCATGATGCGACCGTAAACGTTGCCCCAAGGGCACGGTCAAGCCGTACGCTCGAGCGCATGCCCTGGAGCACGCGTGAGCTGGCCGAACTGGCCGGGACCACGGTCAAGGCGGTCCGCCACTACCACGCGATCGGCCTGCTCGACGAGCCCGAACGCCGGTCCAACGGCTACAAGCAGTACGGCGTCGCGCACCTCGTCCGGCTGCTGCGGATCACCCGCCTCAAGGAGCTCGGCGTCCCGCTCGCCGCGATGCACACCGACGTCGCGGAGGACCTGCCGACCGCGATCCGCGCCCTGGACGGCGAACTCGCGGAGCGGATCGCGCGGCTGCAGCGCACCCGGGCGGAGCTCGCGACGGCCCTGGAGCACAACGCCCCGCTCGACACCCCCGCGGCCTTCCACGCCGTGGCCGAGTCCTTCTCCGATCGCGACCGCGCCCTCGCGACGGTGCTCGGCGGTGTCTTCGACGACGCCGCCCTCGGCGACCTCGGCGCGCTCATGGCGGAGTCGTCCGACGCCGACGAGCTCTTCGACGCGCTGCCGCCCGACGCCGACGAGGCGGCGATCGAGGACTTGGCCGGCCGGCTCGCGGCGACGATCCGCGAGCAGCACGCGCGCTTCCCGTGGATGGCCGACCCGAATGCGGCGTCGGTCCGCGGGCGGAACGCCGCGGAGCGCGCCCTGGGCGCCGCGTTCCTCGAGCTGTACAACCCGGCGCAGATGCGCGCCCTGGCCCGCGCCGCGGCGCTGCTGGACGAGTGACCCGCGCGGCTACGGCGCGTCGCCGGTCTCGGTGACCGTCATCTGCACCTGGTAGCGGTCGGAGCGGTACCAGGAGTAGCTGTGTTCGACGCGCGTGCCTGCTGCGAAGGCGACGCGGTCGAAGGCGAGAATCGGCGTGCCGGGGGCGATGCCGAGCACGCGGGCCAGCTCGCCGTCGGAGGAGATGGCGCCGATGGACTGCTCGGCCCGGTCGATGGCCTGTCCGTACTCGGTGCGGAGCAGGGTGTAGATCGACTGCGTCAGGTCGTGCGCGTCCAGGCCGGGCGCGATCGCCTGCGGGTACCAGGCGTCGTCGACGGAGATCGGCACGCCGTCGGCGAGCCGCAGCCGCTTGACGTGGTAGGCCTTGTCGGCCGCGCGGATCTGCAGGGCCGAGGTGGTCGACGGTGGCGGCACCCGCAGCTCCGTCTGCAGGACCACGGTCGACGGGTTGCGGCCCAGGCGCCGCATGTCCTCGTGGAACGAGGCGAGGTGCAGCCGCGATCGGGCGGGCCGGTCGGCGACGAAGGTGCCCTTGCCGCGGATCCGTACGAGCGTGCCCTCGGCGACGAGCTGGCGCAGGGCCTCGCGCACCGTGATGCGGGAGACGCCGTACTCCTCGCAGAGCTGCCGCTCACTGGGAAGCGCAGAACCGGGCTCGAGCCCGTCCGTACAGCGCTGCTCGAGGAGCGCCCGCAGCTGCTCGTGTTTCGGAATCGGGCCGTCCGCGATCATCGACCCATCTTGTCACACCAGGTCATGACCAGTGGGGCTATCGGACCCCGGAGGCGCGGAACTGCACGCTGATCCGCGGACCGGCGTGCGGCACCTTCGGCACCGCGTGCTCCCAGGTGCGTTGCGCGGAGCCGCCCATCGCGAGCAGATCGCCATGGCCCACCGTGAGCTTCGTGGACGCGCCGCCGCCGCGCGGGCGCATCAGGAACGGACGGGCGGCGCCGAGGGAGACGATGGCGACGATCGTGTCGTGCGTGCCGCCGCGGCCGATGGTGTCGCCGTGCCAGGCCACCGAGTCCGCGCCGTCCCGGTACAGGCACAGCCCCACCGAGGTGAAGGGCTCGCGCAGGTCCGGCCAGTACAGCTCCGTGAGCTCGGCCATCGCCGCGCCCAGCGCGGGGTGCGGGAGGGCGGCGCCGTCGCCGTAGTAGCGCAGCAGCCGCGGCACGGGCAGCGTGCGTTCGTACATGCGGCGGCGCTCCTCGACCCACGGCACGTCGCGCGCCAGCGCGGCGAACAGCTCGTCCGCGCCGGATTGCCACCCCGCGCGCACGTCGAGCCACGCACCGTCGGACAGCTCCCGGCGGTGCGGGGCGAGCGGTGCGGCATCGTCGAACAGCGAATCCTGCATCGCCCGCGACGATACGAGGACCGACTGACAAGTTCGGCGCGGTCTCCGTAGGGTTGGAGGCGTGCGATTCGGACTCTTCCTCCCGCAAGGCTGGCGCTTCGACCTCGTCGGCATCGATCCGGCGGACCACTGGTCCGTCATGAACGGCCTCGCCCAGCGGGCCGACGCCGGCCCCTGGGACTCGGTGTGGGTGTACGACCACTTCCACACCACCCCGGTCCCGAGCCGCGAGGCCACGCACGAGGCGTGGACGCTGATGTCCGCCCTCGCCGCGACCACGAGCCGGGTGAAGCTGGGCCAGATGTGCACCGCCATGGGCTACCGCAACCCGGCCTACCTGGCCAAGGTCGCGGCCACCGTCGACCTGATCTCCGGCGGCCGCACGCAGATGGGCATCGGCGGCGGTTGGTACGAGCACGAGTGGCGGGCCTACGGCTACGGCTTCCCGTCGGCCGGGGAGCGGCTGGGCCGCCTCGACGAGGGCGTGCAGATCCTCAAGCAGGCGTGGACCGAGGGCTCGGCCACGCTCGACGGGAAGTACTACCAGGTCGACGGGGCCATCTGCGAGCCCCGGCCGCTGCAGGACGGTGGCATCCCGCTGTGGGTCGCGGGCGGCGGCGAGAAGAAGACGCTGCGGATCGCGGCGAAGTACGCGCAGTACACCAACTTCGACGGCACCTTCGAGGGCTTCGCCCACAAGTCGGACGTGCTCCGCAAGCACTGCGCCGACGTGGGCACCGACTTCGACGCCATCACCCGCTCGGCCAACTACAACATCGTGATCGGCGAGGCCGCCCGCGACGTGCAGACCCGCCTCGATGAGACCCGCAACCGGCTGCTCGAGCACGTGCCGGAGGCGGGGGTCGACGCCGAGATGGGCGCCTACCTCGGCATGCCGGGCGTGGGCACGCCGGGCGACATCGTCGCCAACCTCAAGCGACTCGAGGCCGAGGGCATGACCTACGCCGTGTGCTACTTCCCCGAGATCGCCTACGACACCTCGGGACTCGAGCTCTTCGAGCGCGAGGTGATCCCGGCGTTCTCCTGAGCCCGCCGCGGAGTCATCGCAATCCGGCGAGCCTCCGTGCACCCTCGACCAGTACCGACTCCTCCTTGCTGAAGGCGAAGCGCAGGAGGTGCCCCCACCGCGCCTGATCGTCGGCGAGGGCGCTGACGGGCACCGCGGCCACGCCGATCCGGGCGGGCATCTCCCGGCAGAGGGCGCCGGCGTCGTCGAAGCCCAGACCCCGGGCGTCGGCGACGACGAAGTAGGTGCCCTCCGACGGGTGCACGGTGAACCCCGTCTCCACCAGGGCGTCGGTGAGCAGGTCCCGCTTGGCCTGCAGGTCAGGTGCGAGCTTCTCGAGCCACGACGACTCGTGCTCCAGCGCGTGCGCCACCGCGTGCTGCAGCGGCGCGGCGCCCGTGAAGGTGAGCCACTGCTTCGCGGCGCGGCAGGCGTCGGCCAGCTCGCGCGGCGCGGTGATCCAGCCGACCTTCCAGCCCGTCACGTTGAAGGCCTTGGCGGCGCCGGAGATCCGGACCGTGCGCTCCCGCATGCCGTCGAAGGCGGCGAGCGGCCGATGCGCGCGGCCGTCGAAGAGCAGGTACTCGTAGACCTCGTCGGTGAAGCAGAGCAGGTCCCGCTCGACGCAGACGTCGGCGATGAGCTGCAGGTCCGCGTCGGAGAGCACCGTGCCGGTGGGGTTGTGGGGCGAGTTCACGATGATCGCAGCGGTCCGCTCCGTGACCGCGGCGCGCAGCAGGTCGGGGTCGAGGGCGTACCGTCCGCCGTCTTCGACGAGCGGCACGACGACCCGCTGCGCCCCCGCCATCGCCACGGTCGCGGCGTAGGAGTCGTAGAAGGGCTCGATGAGGATCACCTCACGGCCGGGCTCGACGAGACCCAGCACCGCGGCCGCGATCCCCTCGGAGGCGCCGACGGTGACCAGTACCTCGCCGTCGGGGGCGTAGCGCAGGCCGTAGTCCCGCTCGACCTGGTCCGCTACCGCCCGGCGGAGGGAGGGCAGGCCGTCGCCGGGCGGGTACTGGTTGAGGCCGCCGTCGATGGCGGCCTTGGCGGCCAGCAGCATGCCGGCGGGTCCGTCGGTGTCCGGGAAGCCCTGCCCCAGGTTGACGGCGTCGTGCGCCACGGCGAGGGCCGAGATCTCCGCGAAGATCGTCGACGTGAAGGGCTGGAGGCGTCGGACGGTGCGCATCCCCGCAGCCTAGTGGCCCGCGCGGCTACCGTGGGGGCATGACCTCCGCCGTCGTCGTCGGATCCGGCCCCAACGGGCTCACCGCCGCCGCGTCCCTGGCCCGCGCGGGCCTCGACGTGACGGTGCTCGAGGCCGAGACCACCCTCGGCGGCGGCTGCCGCTCGGACACGCTGCGCGGCACCGTCGTGGACCGGTTCTCGACGGGGCACCCCCTCGCGTACGCCTCGCCCGCGCTGCGGGACGTGGGCGTCGACATCGACTGGGGGACCGCGCCGATCGACGTGGGGCACCCGCTCTCGCCGGAACCCGCGGACGCTGTCGGGACCCTGGCGGACGTGCCGGACTGCGGACCCGAGGTGATGCCGGCGTTCTTCGGCCCCATGACGGACGTGCCGCGGCATCCGGTGGTCGCGACGCGGTGGGGCCCGCGGTTCGCGCTCCCGGCATCGGTCACCGCCGCTGCGCTCGGGCGGACCGGTGGCGCCGTCTTCGCCGGGGTCGCAGCGCATTCCATCTCCCCACAGCACCTGCCGATGACGTCGTCGATCGGGTACCTGCTCTCCGGTGTGCGGCCCTGGCCCGTGCCGATCGGCGGCTCCCAGCGGATCTCGGACGCCCTCGCCGCGGTCGTCGGGTCGCACGGTGGGCGGATCCGCACGGGGGAGCGCGTGACGACGCTCCCGGACGCCGACCTCGTGGTGCTCGACACCGGCCTGCCCGCGGCGCGGGACCTGCTCGGCGATCGCGCCCCCGCGTGGCTGCGGCGCCGCGCCCGGCAGTGGCGGTTCGGGCCCGCCGCGTTCAAGGTGGACCTCGTGGTCGACGGCGGGATTCCCTGGGCCCATGAGGAACTCCGACGGTCCGCGTTCGTTCACCTGGGCGGCACGCCGCGGGAGATCGCGCGTAAGGAGCTCATGGTGAATCGCGGGCGGATGCCCGAGCGGCCCGTGATCATCCTGTCGCAGCAGTACCTGGCGGATCCGTCGCGCTGCGCCGGTTCGCTGGCGCCGGTGTCCATGTACGCCCACTGCCCCAACGGCTTCCCCGGCGATCTCACCGAATCGATCGTGGCCGAGGTGGAGCGGCACGCGCCCGGGGTGCGGGAGCGGATCATCGAGACGCGGTCCGTCGGCCCCGCGGGGCTGCAGGCGGTGAACGCCAACCTCGTCGGAGGCGACATCGCAGCCGGCGCCGCCGTGCCCGCGCAGTTGGTGCGGCGGCCGAAGCTGGTGGACCCGTACCGCCTCACCGACCGCGTCTATCTGTGCTCCTCCGCCGCAGGCGCTCCGGGTGTGCATGGGATGGTCGGATGGCACGCCGCGGCGTCGGCGTTGCGCTCGCTGTGACTACCGAAAAACATAGTCTGACAAAGAAATTGCGATCTCATTCGCGGTGGTGAGTATCTCCACCGAAGGCGTTCTCCGGTGGCGAGGTTCGACGATGCACTGCAGTGAACTCCGCTCTAGGCTTAGAAGCGGAGGGACTGGGGGGAGGACTCCGTCCCGGCGGATTGTTTGGGGTAGGAGTCGTCGTGGAACTGGGGCGTCGGCGTGTGCCCGAGGTGCTCGCCATCGCCGTCCTGGCGGTCGCGATTCTGGGGTCGGGGTGCGCCGTGCCAGGGGCGGCGCACCCGGAGGTAGTGCCGACGGTGGGCGTCGGCTCGATGCGGCCGACGTCCCCACCGGCGCGGCGCGCGAGCAACCTTCCGCTGCGCCGCCTCGCGCCGGGAGAGCGCCCGCCGCAGTTCGTTCTGTTCTCTTTCGACGGCGTGGGAGCCAGCCCGAACTGGGGTCTGTTCCTCCGGACGGCCGAGCGAAGCAATGCCCGGTTCACCGCGCTGATGACAGGCCTGTACTTCCTCATCGACGAGGCGCGTCGGCACTACCGCGGGCCCGGTCACGCGGCGGGGGAGGCGGCGATCGGATTCGGCGGCACCAAGGCGGAGGTGGTGCAGCAGATCGCCCAGCTCAACCGGACCTGGTTCGCCGGGCACGAGCTCGGAACGCATTTCGTAGGGCATTTCTGTCGCGGTGATCGCTATCCAGGAGAACGGTGGTCCGCGGCGGATTGGAATCGCGAATTGGATCAGTTCTTCGCGCTGATGCAGAACTGGCGGCAGAACACCGGAATATTCGCCGGCGAGGATCTGGTATTCGATACCGGCGTCGTCCGGGGTGGGCGGACGCAGTGCCTCGAGGGATCGCCGAATCGGCTCTTCCTCGCGTTGCGTGAGCACTGCATGACCTGGGATTCCTCCCAGCCCTCGCGGGTCAGAGGGCTCGCCTGGCCGCAGCGGACGGGCGGGATCTGGGAGTTCGCGATCCCGTACGCCTACTCACCGCCGTTGAAACGCGCACAGACTGCTCTCGTCTACAATTTCTGGTTCTCGGTCAACGGTGCGAAGAACGTGCCGAGTGATGCGAATCGACTGCGGCGAATCGTCAGGGAGACCTACCGTTACATGTACGACCGGGCATACGCGGGCAATCGCGCACCGCTGGTGATCGCGAACCATTTCAACGAGTGGAACGGCAACGCCTTCAACCCGGCCACGGCTGATTTCATGGCGGACGTGTGTGGCCGCGCGGCGACACTGTGCGTCACGCATACGGACCTCGTCGCGTGGCTCGAGCTCCAGGATCCGGCGGTTCTCGCTGCGCTCGCGCGGGCACCGCTGGCCGCGGTCGACGAGAGGAGATGAGTGGTGACACGGCAGGTGGACAGTGCCGCGCGGCGCATCGCAGAGCTGGGTGCGGTCGTCGACGCGGTCCGCGAAGTGAGCGCAGCGGACGGGGTCGAAGGGGCCTGTCGCGCACTCGTCAAGGCCGCTGCCAGGGCGGTGCCGTGCGCGGAGATCTTCTTCGTCGCGCTCGCCTCGGAGGAGACGGGCGATCTCGCCGTCGCGGCATCGACGGGTCTGATCTCGCCGGAGTTCCGGTTCGGCCGGGCGCCGCACGGCCGCGGTCTGTGGGGACGGGCGGCGGCGCAACTACTACCGGTTCGTACCGGCCAGTACGCGACGGATCGATCCTTCGAGCACGACGAGATCCTCGACGGTGCGTGCCGGGCGGACGGCGTGGTCTCCGCCATGTGCGCACCACTCGTCGTCGGCGGAACGGCGATCGGTGCCGTGTTCACGAACGGTCGCGCCGTCGACATGTTCGACGAGGGTGACATGACCAGGCTCGCCGAGATCGCCTATGCCGCAGCACCCGTGATCCGGCGCGCCGCCTCCCTTGCCCGAGTGGAGGCCGCGATCTCCGGCATCGCCGCGACCCGGAACCGGCTGACCCGGTCGGTAGCCGTGCATGACGACCTGCTGGTGCGGATCCTCCACGGCGCGGGGAGAGCCGAGGTGATCGACACGATCGTCGGGACCTGCGACGGTGCCGTGGCCGCGCTCGGCGTCGATGCCGCCGACAGGGCAGTGGCGACCGCGCCCGAAGACTCGGCGTTGGATCCGCTGCGCGACCGGTGGATCCTGGACGGGATCGCGGACGTGCGCCGGACCGAGGGCACCGTGCTCGTCGAGCACGGCGACGGCTTCGCGCTGTTCGTTCCGGCCACTGCCGCGGGCCAGTACGTGGGCACGGTCCTGACGGTCTTCAGGCGCGCCGTCGACGATGCGGACATCCGCGCGGTTCAGCGCCTGGTGACCCTGTTCGCGCTCGTGGCCGTGCGCAGGCTCGACCCGGTCGAAGGCCCAGGTCGCGGCATCGACGCCTACCAGGTCCGCAGTCTGCTGACCGCGGTGGGGCCGGTGACGGACGATGCGCGGGCGCGCTTGGTGCGTCTGGGCTTCGACTTCGGGGTGGATCGCGTCCTCGCGGTCGCTGCGCTCCCGCCACGGAGTGACCCGGAGCAGGTCGCCGGCGTCCTGCGCGCCGACCGGCCCGCGTCTGACGTCGTCCTCGTGATCGACCACAGGGTGGTGATCCTCGCGGCGGACGATGCGGCACAGGGGGTCGCGGACGCGGACGCGGTGGCGGAGGCGGTGCGGCGCCGGGCGGGCGTGGCACTGTTGGTCTGTTCCACCGTTGTGCGTGATCCGCTGGCAGGGGGGCTCGCGGACGCCCTCCGGGCGGCGGACGCCGCGGTGGGGCTGTTGCAGTCGCTCGGCCGGACCAGCGGCGCGTTCGATGTCGACGAGTTCCCCGCGCACCTACCGCTCCTTCGATCCGTGACGGTCGATTCGGTGGTGCGTTTCCTCGACAACACCATCGGGCCGGTGGTCGAGTTCGACCGCCACGGGTCGTCGGAGCTGGTGCGAACGTTGCAGGTCTTCTTCGCCGAGAACATGAACACCGCAGCGACCGCGAGGACGCTAGATCTGCATCCCAACACCATCATCAAGCGGCTCCGCCGCGTGACCGACCTGCTCGGACCGCGGTGGCAGGGCGGTCCGGAATCGCTCGCGATCCGGATCGCCCTGAACCTCCACGGCCTCGCCCACGGAACCGGGATCGACTAACCGATCTCGAAGCGTGTCAGCCGATCTGGCAGACCCAGCTGTTGGTGTCATCCGAGTACACGTACGTGCCGGCGTCGCCCATCCCGGTGGTGCACGGCTTCCCGCCCGGGTCGTCGTCGCGGACCTTCGGAGTGGTGGTGGTCGGCGCCGTCCCGTTCTCCGTCGGATCGTCGCCCGCGCCGTGGTTCGGGTTCGTGCAGACGGTGCCCTGGTCCGGACCGGTGCACTGGACGTCGTTCGAACCGCCGTCGTCGGGCGTCCGCGGTGTGGCGGGCGCGGGCTTCGTGACGGTGCGCGTCGGCCCGGGAACCTGGGTGACGGTCTTCGTCGGTCCGGTGTTTCCCCCGCTTCCCGTCACCGGCTTGCCGGGCTGTGTGGTGGCGGGGCTCTGATGATGGGTCGCGGCGACGGAGCTCGGCGGTGCTGTCGAGGAGGTGGTCGACGCGGGTTTCGAGTCGTCCGAGCAGCCTGCACTGAGCAGCGCGAGAGCGGCGATGCTCGCGATCATCGCGGTGGTGTGCTTGCGCACCATGGTGTTCCTTTCCCTGGTTGTCTTCTCTGCGGTCGATCCGTGACTGTTCCGTCGATCACCCACCCTCGACCGAGGTGGCGCTCCGCCGCTCAACGACGAAGCCTCCGAGGACAGCTGAGATGAGAGACAGGGCGACGACCGCCTCCGCGGGGAAGAAGGCGATGAAGTCGATGAGCGAGCCCATCGGTGGTTCGGGGTCTCCGGGTACCTGGTGCCGTAGGGGCGGGAGCGCGAAGAGCATCGCAGCGAGCATCGAGCATGCGGGGAAGAGGAGGCCGCGGTGGACGTGCAGGACGTAGAAGGTCGCCGTGACGGCGGCGGCTGCGACGCCGTACATCAGCAGCATCACGAAGCCTGCGAAGACGATCGACGGGACGGTGCGCTTGGCCGTGAGGTCGACCTCGAGCTCACCGGCGTCGGACGACTGGGATATCGGCTTGACGGCGAAGGAATCGGCAGAGTCCTCCACCAGGATCGTCGCCGCGACCGGCCGCCCGCTCGGGTCGTTGGCGGCGACGACGACGCTCATTCTGTAACGGTCGAACGGGTAGTCGATGGCCGTTCCCGTGACCGCGATCCGGCGTTCCTCCACGGACGGGATCCGGCCGGGTGTCGCAGTGATCGGATCAGTGCGATAGGTCGACAGGTCGACGGAGGCGGCGCGCGCGAACCGGCCGTTCCGGTCCGCGAGAGTGCCCAGGGGTTCGACCAGGACGTCGGCGACGGCGGTGCTCGAGGAGGTGTCGATCCGCTTGAGGAGAAGGGTGATCCGCACCGCGTCGACGCTCGCGAGCTCCTCCTCGGTGGGCCCTGCCGCGGCGCCCACGCCGCTGTTCGCCCGATCGAGCAGGAAGAGACCCGTCGTCGCGGTCACGATGACGAGCAACGCGACCACCGTCAAGACGATGTGTCGAGCGCTCACGGTCTCATGCCCCCGTGCCGACGGGCACCGCCCGTGGTCCGTGTTCCGCCACCGTGGCGATCGCGCTGGCGATCATGGGCCACCACGAGTTCCGGACGTCGACGACTTCGCCGTGTCCTGTCTGAGGGATTTCGATGAGAGCCGTGCTGCCGCCTTTGCGACGGAGGGCCTCGACGTATTCGGCAGCCTCACCGGGCGGCACGACGGTGTCATCGGTGCCGGTGATCGCCACGACGGGAACCCTAGGGTCCATCCGCTCGAGCGGGTCCACCAATAGGTAGCGATCTGGGAACTGCTCCGGCGTACCGCCCATGACCCGCAGAACGTGGTCGTTCTTGGTGAGTGACAACCGCATGTCGAGGACGCCGGCGAGGGAGACCGCGGCATGGGGCCGGATCGCGGGCTTCGCTCCGGGCGCGCCGTCCGGAAGGGTCGCGCGCCCCGCGGTCCACGCGGCGAGCTGCCCGCCCGCGGAGTGGCCGACGACGGTAACCCGACCCAGGTCGATCTCGGGCACGGATTCCTGCAGGCGGACGAGGTGATCGACTCCGGCGGCGAGGTCGGTGAACGTGGTCGGCCAGCCGCCGCCGTCGCCGACCCGCCGGTAGTTGAGGCTCCACACCACGAAACCGCGCTCCGCGAGCGCTTGTGCGGCGGGACGCACGTACTCGGCTGTCGCGCCCTTGAGCCATCCGCCGCCGTGGATCAGCACGATCGTCGGCGTCGTTCCGTCCGCGCGGCGCGTGGCCGGCCGGAACAGGAAGCCGCTCAACGTCTGCGGATCCACGCCGGGGACGGTGAGGTACTGGTGCGTCGTTTCGATCACGGAACCGGAAGGGGTGGGTTCGTGGTCGGGGGGCATGCGGCCGAAGAGCGCCACGACCGCCGCGGCGAGGAGGAGAAGGGCGACGACCATGACTGCCGCCCACCGTTGGGGGCTCATGGACGGTGACGTGTCCCGGGTGGTTCTCATCCGTGGCCGTCGGTGCAGACCCATGCCTGGATGGTGCCCCCGCCGTTGAGACGCAGGGCCGACTCCTGCGCGGCCGCGAGGGTCGCGCCGTGCCCGCCGTGCCACTGCTCGTCGCTCCAGGCCACTGCGCCGCATCCGTCTGCGAACGTCACGAGGACGTCGCATCCACGTCGACCCCCGCAGTACGCCTTCGCGTCGGCCTCGGCAGCCTCGGCGGTCGGGAGGTTCGCCGTGGGCCACGCAGTGCCGTCGTCGTCGACCGCGATCGCGCCCCACAGGGTGGCCGCCTGCGCCGGTGCCGGTGCTGCGACGACCATCGCGGCGGTTGCCGCCGCAACGGCGAGGGTGATGATGTGTTGCTTCATGGAGTGTCCTTGTCTCGAACGATCACTTGGCCGGCTTGGCGCTGACTCCGGGCGGGGTGGACGGGGCGCCCGACGGGACCGAGCGGGTGGCGGGGGCGGCAATCGACGGGCGGTTGCCCCAGTTCGACAGCGCGACCTGCACCCTGGTGTCCGCCTGCGGCGTCCCTGAGATGCGGAGGACGTTGTGGGGAGCGGACGTCTGGATCCAGATGCTCACCGGCGCTTGTGCCGACGAGCTTCCGTGTGCGGCTCGGATCCCCGCCAGCTCAGCGAGATCGGAGGACTTCGCGGTTCCGGTCACGCGCGTGCTCGCGGTACCGTCGATCTGCTCCTCGCCGGCGATCGCGGCACCCCGCAGAGTCCGCAGGATGTCCGGGATGCCGTCCTTCGGGTCGAATAGCGCGCCGACGTCGTAGAACGACGTTCCCGCGCGGTGCGCGACGAAACCGGAGCCGCCGACGTCCGCATACATGGTGCCGTCCAGCAGGACGAACGCCGCCGGCTTGTCCCCACTCGCACGGACGGTGGCGGTGCCCTGCGCGCTCGGTTTCGGACGGACGATCAAGTCGCCCGCCGCGGAGACGACCTGCTGGCGGTCGAGCTTGCCCGACGTGGTGAGGGTGAAGTGCACGGACTCGACCGTCGTCGCGGTGTCGAGGGCGGAACGGACGAGGGCGGTGGCGGCGTCGCCAGCCGCCGCGGAGCTGCTCGGTGACGCACCATCGCCGGCGCTCCCGCAGGCGCTCAGGCCGATGGATGACGCAGCCGTGATTGCGACGATCGCGGCTCGGGGAAGGGACCTCATGGTGCTCCGTTCGTTGGTGGATCCGCTCGGATCCGCCTCATGCTAACCACATTTCAACGACCGACCATGAACGTCAGATAGGTTGTGTTGCTGCAAATTTCGCGAGTATGAAGGGGTCACACCGCTCACTGTCCCGAGTGGTGGAACGAGACACCCGGAGCTGTGTCGTGATCGCGCCAGTGTGCAGATCCGGAGGTCCGACCGACCGGCCGGCGAACGGAAGGAGTGTGGAGTGTCCGTTCGCCTACGGCGCGACGTCTTCGGGTCCGGTCACGCGGAGAAGGCTCTGATCGTCGCCGTGATGACCGTCCTCGTCACGCGCGGCTACCTCGCCCTGACCTCACCGCCGCCTACCTCCCCGGAGTGGGGATACACGAGCTCATGCGGGTCGCGTCGCGGGCACCGTCGGAACCGTGGAACTACAAGCGTCTAGCAGGACTCGGAACCGGTCTGAATCGCCGCCGTGGCCGCGGTGGCAGCCGCTACGACCATCGCTCGGCGCCCGGCGGCGTCATCCGTCGAGGCGAGGGAGGTCAGGGCGGGGGAGGCGGCGAGCCACGCGGTGACCAGGCCGAGCGTGAGTACGAGCGCGTCGACGGCGCCGTCGCCGTAGCGCGGCCGCAGCGCGTCGACTTTCTCCCGGTAGGTGGTGCCCTCGTCGTCGGTGGTCGACGGCCGCTCGAGGTTCGCCCACGTCGAGAGCCGGAGGGTGGAAGGCTCGGCGAGCAGGTAGTCGTACAGTCGGCCCGCGTAGCCGGGCAGGTCGTCGGCGTCGAACCGGACCGCGTCCGCCATCGTCCGGAGGGCGTCGACGACGATCAGGTCGAACAGGTCCTCCTTGGGGCCGAAGTGCACGTAGATCGAGCGCTTGTTGGCGGACGCCTGCTCGGCGATGCGGTCGATACGTGCCCCGGCCAGCCCGAACTCGGCGAACTCCCGGCGCGCGGCGTCGAGAATCCGCCGCTTCGTCTCCGTCGCGTCGGGTGGCACAGGAGGAGAGTACCGCTCTTTCGACCCATAGGTAACTAACTAGTTATTGACAAACGGTTGCTCGTGCTGCACCCTCGGTGATGACGCCCGCGGCGCGTGGGCGGAACGAAGGAGAGACGATGCCGAAGAAGATTCTGATCACCGGGGCCAGTTCGGGTTTCGGTGCCGGCGCAGCCCTCGAGCTGGCGCGGCAGGGGCACGAGGTGGTCGCTGCCGCGGAGACCTGGCCGCAGGTGCGGAGCCTGCGTGCCGCTGCGGCGGAGGCCGGCGTGCGCCTTGAGGTGATCAAGCTGAACCTGACCGACGAGATCGACATCGCGCATGCCGCGACCTACGACCCCGACGTGCTGGTGCTCAACGCCGGCGTGATGGAGGGCGGGTCGATGGTCGACGTGCCCCTCGCCCGCGTGCGGGAGTCGTTCGAGATCAACGTCTTCGGTCACCTGGCCCTGGTGCAGGGAATCGTGCCGAAGATGGTCGCGCGCAAGTCCGGCAAGGTCGTGTGGACGTCCTCGATGGGCGGAATCCTGGTGGTGCCCTTCGTCGGCGCCTACTGCGCCACCAAGCACGCTATCGAGGCGATCGCCGGCTCGATGAAGGCGGAGCTGGCGCCGCACGGCGTCCAGGTGGCGACCGTCAACCCCGGCGTCTTCGGCACGGGTTTCAACGACACCGGCGCCGAGAGCTACGTGCAGTGGTACGACGCCGAGACCGCGGTGGTGCCAATGCCGGACTTCGGTGACAGCCTCGTCGACCAGGCGGATCCGCAGGAGATGATCGACGCCATGGTCGAGATCATTCCCGCCGACGAGCACCTGTATCGCACCATGCGGCCGCTGGCGACCATCGATGCCGCGAAGCAGTGGCAGGAGACGGAGTGGACGCAGAATGCCTGACATCACCCTCGCCCGTGCACAGGAACTCATCGCGGCCGCCGATCGCGCCGCCCGGGACGCGGGCGTCAAGGCCGTCTTCGCCGTGCTCGACAAGGGCGCGAACCTGGTCGCCTTCGCCCGCACCGACGGTGCCTGGCTCGCGTCCAACGAGCTCGCCGTCGCCAAGGCCCGGACCTCGGTGATGTTCGAGGCCCCGACGGCCGGGCTCGCCGCGCCGATCCAGATCGGGCAGCCCGCTCTGCATTTCGACCACATCCACGCCGGTGGCCTGCTCCTGGTCGGCGGCGGCGTTCCGATCGTCGACGCCGACGGGCAGCTGATCGGCGGGCTGGGCGTCTCCGGCGGTGCCCCGGAGCAGGATGCCGCGATCGCGGAGGCCGCAGTCGCCTGAGGCGGCTACAGCGCGCGGATCGCGTCGAGGCGCCGTGCCCGGTCTTCCCGGGCGGCGAGCGCGTCGTCGAGGGTGACGGGGTCGAAGCGCACCTTGGTGTTCGGCGGCATCTGCCCGATCAGGTCCATGTCCGCGCTGATCACCGTGCCGATCATCATGTAGCCGCCGCCGGAGACCGCGTCCCGGTGCAGGACGATGGGCTCCTGGCCCGACGGGACCTGGATCGAGCCGATCGGGTAGCACGCGTCGACGATGTTCGACGGGTCGTCGCCCGCGCCGAAGGGAGGCTCACGGTCGACGAACGCCAGCGGCGTCCCGCCCTTGAGGCGGTAGCCGATGCGATCGGCCTCCGAACCCACGGTCCAGGTCTCCGCGAGGAAGGTCGCCATCGAGTCCGGGGTCACGCGGTAGTCGTACAGCCCCGGGACCATCCGGAGGACGTGTTCCTTGGCGAGCGGCACCCGCAGATCGGCCGGCAGCTCGTGGCCCGCTCGCGGGGCCGGCCGGGCCGTGCCGATCGGCAGCACGTCGCCCGGCTCGAGCTTGCGCCCGGCGAGGCCGCCGAGTGCGCCGAGCGCGTAAGTGGAGCGGCTGCCGAGGCGCTCGGGGACGTCGATCCCGCCCGCGATCGCCAGGTAGGCGCGGGCGCCCGCGGTCGCGAACCCGAAGGACAGGGTCTGCCCGGCCTGTACCGCCACCACGGTGTTGAGCGGCTGGTCGACACCGTCGAGCTTGGGCGTCATGGCCGCGCCCGTCACCGCGATGTGGGCGTCCTCGCCGAACCGGAGTTCGGGCCCCATCAGGGCGCATTCGAGGACGGCGGCCGTCTCCTCGTTGCCGAGCAGGAGGTTCGCGGCGCGGAAGGACTGCTGGTCCATCGCGCCCGACGGCGGGATGCCCAGGTAGTAGTAGCCGCTGCGGCCCTGGTCCTGGACGGAGCTGAGCAGGCCGGGCTTGATGACCTCGATCGTCACGGGAGGGCCTCCAGGAGCGTTGCGGGGTAGCCGGTGGGGTCGGCGGTGAACTCGGCGAGGGAGAACCGGATCGGCGCGGTGGGCGGCGCGTACCGTCCGGCGTCGACCTCAGCGAGGATCGCGTCGTACTCGGCGCGATCGACGGGCCGGAACTTCACGACGTCGCCGGGCTTGAAGAAGATCATGAAGTCGCGCAGGTGCGGAGCGCGCTGATCCGGGTCGTAGATGGGAACGGGCGTGACGCCGAACATCTGGTAGCCGCCCGCGCCACGGACCGAGTAGACGCAGGAGAACGCCCCGCCGTAGCCGAGCGTGCCCTTGGGCGTGTCGGTGCGGGGGCGGAGGTACTTGGGCACCTGGATCTGCCGTTCCCGCTCCACCATCTGGTACATGAAGGGCAGGCCCGCCACGAAGCCCACCATGGACACGAACCACGGTGTGCCGGAGTGGGCCTCGATGAACCGATCGACGTCGTCGTAGCCGTTGATCCGCGCCGCGTACTCGATGTCGGTCGAGTCCGGATCCTGATGCCGATCGCGGAAGCGCATCAGGGTCTCGTGCGTCCAGGGATCGTTGTACAGCACAGGGATCTCGACGATGCGGGTGTCCAGCACCGCATCCCGGGCGCCGAGGCCTGCCTCGATCGACTCCAACTCCGCGCGCAGATCGGCGACCGGGAGCACGTCGGGGTCGAAGCGCACCTGGAAGGACGCATTGGCCGGGCAGATCTCGGTGACACCGGGGAGGGCGCGCTCGGCGAGCTCCTGCGTGATGAGGATGCCGCGGAAGAAGGCGTCCAGGGACATCGATTCGGATAGCTCGACGAACAGATGCTCGTCGCCGCCCAGGGCGTAGCGAGTGCTCACTGGTTCTCCGTCCGCTGTTCGATCCAGGTGGTGTGCAGGGCGTTGCGCCGCACGTCGTCCTCCGCGAGGAGCTCCTCGAAAAAGGGCAGTGTGGTGGCGGGTGCGACGATCTCGGTCTCGCGCAGCGCGCGCTCCAGCCGGGACAGCGCCTGTTCCCGCGTCTCCGCCCACACGATCAGTTTCCCGATCAGCGAGTCGTAGAACGGCGGGATCCGATAGCCGGAGTAGGCCATCGAGTCGACGCGGACGCCCGGGCCCTGCGCCCAGGAGACGGTCTCGACGGTGCCCGGGGCCGGCCGGAATCCCTGGGCGGGATCCTCGGCGTTGATCCGCACCTCGATGGCGTGGCCCCGTCGGACGATGTCGTCCTGGCGATAGGGCAGCGGATCGCCCTGGCACACCTCGATCATGGCGCGGATCAGGTCGACGCCGCAGATCTCCTCGGTGATCGGGTGCTCCACCTGGATCCGCGTGTTCATCTCGATGAAGTAGAACGCGCGGGTATCGGGATCGTAGAGGTACTCGATCGTCCCGGCTCCGACGTAGCCCACTGCTCGGGTCAGGGCGACGGCGGACTCGCAGAGGGCGCGCCGCGTCGCCTCGTCGAGGATGGCGGCCGGTGCCTCCTCCCAGACCTTCTGGCGGCGGCGCTGCAGCGAGCAGTCACGTTCGAAGAAGTGGACGGCGTCAGTGCCGTCCCCGAGGATCTGGACCTCGATGTGGCGCGCGCGGGAGATGAACTTCTCCAGGTAGATCCCGCCGTCGCCGAACGCGGCCTCGGCCTCCTGCCGGGCGTCGGCGAAGGCCTGCGCCACTTCCTCGTCCGTGCCGGCGATGCGGATGCCGCGGCCCCCGCCGCCGGCCGCGGCCTTGAGCAACACCGGGTAGCCGATCGCTCCTGCGACCGCCACGGCTTCGTCGGCGCTGGTCAGCAGTCCGTCGCTGCCCGGCACCACGGGGACTCCCGCGGCGCGGGCGGTGGCGATGGCCTGCGCCTTGTGACCCATCCGCTCGATCGTCCCGGCGTCGGGTCCGATCCACACCAGTCCCGCATCGGTGACGGCCCGCGCGAACTCGGCGTTCTCGGAGAGGAAGCCGTAGCCGGGGTGCACGGCATCGGCGCCGGTGCTCTTCGCGGCCTCGAGCAGGGCCACGGCGTTCAGGTAGCTCTTCTTCGCGTGCGCGCCACCGATGTTGACGGCCTCGTCGGCGATGCGGACCGCGAGCGAGGACTCGTCGGCGTCGCTGTACGCGGCGATGGCGACGATGCCCATCTCCTGCGCCGCGCGGATCACGCGGACGGCGATCTCGCCGCGGTTGGCGACGAGGAGTCGCTTGATCTCCGGCATCAGTCGACCACCTCGATCCGGAGCAGCACGTCGCCCACGTCGACGGGATCCTCAGCGCCGACCAGGATCTCGACCACGGTCCCGGCCACCTCGGCGGTGATCGGATTGAACATCTTCATCACTTCGATGAGCCCGATCTGGTCGCCGACGGCCACCGCCTCGCCGACCGAGACGAAGGGCGGGCTACTGGGGGATTCCCGCGGGTAGAAGGTCCCGGGAAGCGGTGCGGGGACGTCGTGGATGGTCATGGTGGGGGCTCTCTTTCGTGTCCGGGATCGTCAGTCGGTGGGCTGGTCCGCGAAGGACCGGACGGTGATGTGGGCGCCGTCGAGGGCGGCGCGGGCGCTGGTCATCAGATCGATCGCGCCGCGGGTGTCGCTGTGGATGCAGATGGACTCGAACGGGACGGTGACGACGGTCCCGTCGACCGCGACGACGGTGCCCTCGCGGCAGGCACGCAGCACCTTGGCGGCGACGTCGTCGGGCGACAGGGCGCCCACGTTCCGGGTGAAGACGATCTGGCCGTCGGGACCGTAGTGCCGGTCGGCGTAGAACTCGCGGATCACGGGCCGTTCCCGGTCCCGGGCGACCGCCTCGATGACCGAGCCCGACATCACGAGGATGGGGAGCTCGGGGTCGATCCGCTGCAGGGTGTCGATGAGCAGCTCGGCGAAGGCGGCGTCGCGCGCCGCGTGCATGTAGAGGGCGCCGTGCAGTTTGAAGTGCTGCAGTGCGAGCCCGTGGAGCGCGATGAACTCGCGGACCGCCCCCAGCTGGTAGACGCAGTCGTTCACCAGCTCCTGCGGTGAGGCGTCGATGTGGCGCCGGCCGAATCCGACGAGGTCCCGGAATCCGGGGTGGACGCCGATGCCGACGCCGTGCTCATGGGCGAGGCGCACCGTGCGATCGATGGTCGAGGGATCGCCGGCGTGGAAGCCCGCTGCGACGTTGATCGAGCTCACGAGCGGCATCATCGTCGCGTCCACGTCGTCGCCGAACATCCAGGCGCCGAAGCCCTCGCTCATATCGCAGTTGATATCGGTCGTGGTCGTCACGGCTCTCCTTCGTGTGATCTCCGTCATGACGCTACGAGCCGATTCCGGTATTGGGAAGTACAAACATGCGATGCTTGAATATCGGGTAGATCGATAATGGGAGGCGATCGTGGGCTTGTCGGTACGACAGTTGCGGTACTTCGTCGCGGTGGCCGAGGCCGGGCAGGTCAGCGCCGCAGCGCGCGAGCTGTTCGTCTCCCAATCGTCGGTGACTACGGCGATGCAGCAGATCGAACAGCAGCTCGGCACGGCGGTCCTCCATCGGACCTCGCGCGGTGTGGCGCTGACATCTGCGGGGGAGGCCCTCCTGCCGAAGGCGCGCCAGATCCTCGACCTGCTGGAGGAGGCCGAGTCGGTGACCGCGGCGGACTCGCACGTCGAGGGGGTGGTCCGGGTGGGGGTCTCGTACACCGTGATGGGCTATTTTCTGCCGCAGCACGTCCAGCGCCTCGCAGTGCTGCATCCCGGGCTCAAGGTGGACTGGCGCGAGGTCGATCGTGCGGAGATCGAGGAGGGCGTCGTCGCGGGCGATCTCGACTTCGGGCTGCTGCTAACGTCGAACGTCGCCGACGACGAACGGCTCGAGCACGAGACCTTCGTGCATTCGCGGCGCCGGCTGTGGATGGCTCCCACGCACCCGCTCGCGGGGCGCGACCGCGTCGGGCTCGCGGACGTCGAGCAGTACCCGTACGCGCTGCTCACCGTCGACGAGGCCGACGTGACGACCCGTGCGTACTGGGGCGATCGCCCGATGGACGTGCTGATCCGGACCTCGTCCATCGAGGCGATCCGCAGTGTGGTCGCGAACGGCAACGCCGTGACGGTGCTGTCCGACATGGTCTACCGCCCGTGGTCCCTGGAGGGGCGGAGGATCGACACAACCCTGCTGCGGGATCCGGTGCCGGACATGCGGATCGGACTGGCGTGGGCGCGGGGCCGGGAGTTCTCCCCCGGCATGGCGGCACTGCACGACTACTTCTACCGCCTGTTCTGCACGCCGGCGCTCGGGTAGGGCATCGCGTCGGCGCTCTTGACAGATTGTTGGGTTTTCCCAACAATGGATTGCATGAGTCCGGTGAAGCGGGAGGGTTCGCTCCCCATCTTCAATCGCATCGGCGTCCTGCGCGCCGAGCGCCGGATGAGCCGGAAGGAGCTGGCGGCGGCGATCGACGTCAACCCGCAGACGGTGGGCGCGCTCGAGCGCGGGGATCACTACCCGAGCCTCGATCTCGCCTTCCGTCTCTGCGCGGTCTTCGACCTGCCGGTGGAGGCGGTGTTCTCCCGCAGTGAATTCGGGCCCCTGTCGGCGGAGCTGTACGGACGCAACGAGAGAGGCGGAGCACGATGACGACCACGAGCATGATCACCCGCTACCAGGAGCGCCGCGCCCGGAAGTTCCGGGAGGACGAGGAGCGCTTCTCGACCCTGCTGCCGTCGTGGCGCACGAGGCCCCGGCGACGAATGCTGGTCGCCGCGTTGCTCGTCGACTATCTCTTCATGTTCGTCGTCGCGGTCCTCTGCCACTTCGACGTGCCCAACGCACCGCTGCTCTGGCTGCCCGCGTGCCTGCTGCTCTTCCCGATCTGGATCACGGTTCAGATCGTCTCGGGCAGGCAGGGTGACGCGCCCGCCGCGGCGCTCGACGAGTGGGAGGTCGAGCAGCGCAACGAGGCACGGTCCATCGGCTTCTCGGTCACCTCGGGCCTGGTGCTCCTGGCTGTCGCGTACACGGTGATCACCTCCGTGGTCGCGCAGCCGGACGGGAACACGGCGTGGCACTACGCGTCGGGCCTGTTCACACTGGTCGCGCTGCTCATCGGCATGACGACGCCCGCGATGATCCTCGCCTGGACCCGGCCCGATGCGGACGCGGAGGACGTCGCCGCGTAGTTCAGCGGGGCTTCGTCGTGGTCGGGACCGCAGTGCCGGTGCCGTAGGGATCGTCGCCGGCCCCGTGGTTGGGGTTGGTGCAGATCGTGCCCTCGTCGGGTCCGCCGGTGCACGTCACGTCGTACTCGCTGCCCGGGCCAGTCGGCTTGGTGGGGCGCGGCGCCGTCGTCGGAACGGGTCGGGTCGGCGACGCGGTGACGGTGTTCGTCGGCCGCACCGTCTGCGCGGGCGGGTTCTGCTCGTGCGTGGACGATTCCGTGACGGTCATGGTCGACGGCGTCGTGGGCGCGGACCCGGCCCCGTCGTCGGCGCAACCCGCGGCGGCGGCGAGGAGGGCGACGGTTCCCGCCGCGCTCGCCATCGATCGACTGAACAACATGGTGTGTCTTCTCCGTTCTGGGGGTTCCCTGCTCGGGTGGACGCCCCCAGGGTAGACCGTTCAGTAACGCCACCGGATGGCGGTAGAAATACTCGCTGGACCTACCGGGCGCCGTCGCCGAGGATCGTGGGAGATGCTGCGATCGAGTGAAAAAGGCGGGTGACCATGCGATTCCACGACTACCTGGTAGCGCTGGCTGCGCGGTTCGGCGAGTTCCGGCGGAACCACGTCGAGATGTACGAGCGGCACCAGATCCTGCTCGAGCCGTGGACGCACGACATCCTGCACTGGGGCGCCGACGGGACGCTGCACGGCAGCATCGTGGCCGGTCGCGCCCGTCCGCCCGTGACCCGAGGCGGCTGGTGCCCCTGTCGCCCGCTGGACGTGGTCGGGGAGGCCGGCGACGTCCGCGTGGTCGGCGATCCGTGTCCGGAGGGTTGTGATTAGTAGTTAGTAACTACTAATCTGGCCGGGTGAGCACCCGGATGAGCGGACCAGAACGCAGGGCGCAGATACTCGGCATCGCCGCGCGCGAGTTCGGCGCGCACGGCCTCCACGGTGCGTCGATCGACGGGATCGCCCGGGAGGCGGGGATCACGCAGGCCTACGTCTTCCGAATGTTCGGCACGAAGAAGGCTCTGTTCCTCGAACTCGTCACCGGCGCTTTCGCCGGCCTCGTCGACGCGATGGCGAAAGCGGGGGAGGGCACCGTCGGGATCGAGGCGCTCGCGCGGATGGGCGCCGAGTACTACGAGAACCTCGCCGACGACACGGCGCTCCGCCTCCAGTTGCAGGGTTTCGCCGCGTGCGGGGACTCCGAGGTCCGGGACGTCGTGCGCGGCTGCTTCGCACGCCTGTGGGGCGCCACCGCGGACGGCACCGGGCTCGATCCCGTCACCGTCAAGACCTTCTTGGCGTTCGGCATGCTGCTCAACGCCGGGGCCGCGCTGGACGTGGCCGAGATCGACGAACCATGGGCCGACGGGGTCCGCACCCTGATCCGGCCCGGGTTGTTCGAGCACGTCACCACCGCGACGAACCGGCCGGCGTCGTCGTGAACCGGCTGTCCTGCGCGCTGGTCACCGTCGCCCTCTGCGCGGCAGTGATCGGGAGCGTGGGCGCGCCGCTCATCACCGCGGTCGCGCGCTCGGAGGACGTGCCGCTGGGCGCCGCGCAATGGACGCTGACGATCACGCTGTTCACGGGCGCCATCGCCGGGCCGGTGCTCGGCCGGCTCGGCGCCGGTCCACTGCGCAGGCGCACGATCCTCGGCACGTTGGGCGTGGTCGCGGTCGGCGGCGTGCTGACGGTGCTGCCCCTGCCGTTCGGTGTGCTCCTCGTCGGGCGCGCGCTGCAGGGCGTGGGCATCGCCCTGGTGCCGCTGCTGGTCAGCGTGGCGCGCAGCGCCCTCCCGGCGGACCGGGCGACGAGCACCATCGCCTCCCTGTCGGTCGCCTCCACCGTCGGCATCGGCGTCGGGTACCCCCTGATCGGCCTCGTCGACCAGGTGCTCGGCCTCCGCGCCGCCTACGGGACCGGTCTCGCGATCACGCTGGTCGCGCTCGCTGTCGCGTGGGGCGCGGTCCCCGTCGACGAGCCCGGTCCGCGCCCGCGGATCGACGTGCCCGGGGCGCTGCTGCTCGGCGTGGGCACGCTCGGTGTGCTGTTCCTGGTCGCGGAGCCCGCGCTGTGGGGCCGGCCGGCCGCGGTGGTCGGCGTGCTCGTCGGCACGGTCGCGGTGCTCGCGACGTGGTTGGCCGTCGAGCTGCGGGCCGCCGAGCCTCTGGTGGACCTACGGCTCGTCGCGCGCCCGTCGGTGGCGGCCGCGAATGTCGCGATGCTGGTCGCCGGCATCGGGATGTACCTACTGTTCAGCGATCTCACGCGATACGTCCAGGTGCCCGATGGTGCGCCGTACGGCTTCGCGCTCCCCGGCGTCGCAGCCGGCGCCGCGCTCATCCCGTTCTCCGTGCTCGGTTTCGTTGCGGGGAGAGTGGTTCCGCGGAGTGCGACCCGGATCGGTCCGCGCGGGACCTTCGCTGCCTCGTCGGGGCTGGTGGTGGCGGCCGCGCTGGTCTTCGCGGTCGGTCGGGACAGCCTGGTCGCCGTGTTGGTAGCGCTGGCGGTCCTAGGACTCGGGGTCGGCGGCGCCTCCGCCGTGATGCCGCGGCTCGTGCTCGACGGGACGCCGCAGTCCGAGACCGCCAGCGTCATGGCGGTCAACCAGATCGCGCGGGCCGTCGGCTTCTCCATCGGCAGCGCCCTCGCCGGGTTCCTCCTCACGGGCGCCACGCCCGACGGTGCGCTCCTGCCCGCGCAGGGCGGGTACGTCGCCGTCGCGCTGTGGTCGACGGTGCCGGCGGTGGCGAGTGCAGTGATCCTGATGGGTGCACGCAGGGGAGCTGTTTCGGTGCGCGCGACGTGACCTTCCGGATCATCGTTCGATGTCGTGTTGCGATGTCGAAAACTTGTCGGTGGGTCCGCGTAGCGTCAGGGCATGGACGAAGACGTTGGTGTAGATGATGATCGGCCACCTGATGGTGGCGTCGCGGATCGGTTGCGTTCGATGGAGCGGCAGCGCTGTCGGACGGTCTTCGAGCAGTACCGGTTGGCGGCGCAGTTGCTGCGGGAGCGGGTGTGCGAACGCGTGGCGGCGGGGTTGCCGCAGGACCGATGGCAGCAGGGCGTGGCCGCGGAGGTCGGGTTGGCCATGCATATGTCGCCGAACACCGCCGCCAAGTTCGTGAACCGGGCGGTGGAGCTGGAGAAGACGATGCCGTGCACCCGTGCGCGGCTGCGGGACGGTGATCTGTCGCCGGAGGCGATCCCAGTCATCGTCGGCGGCTTGGCGCATTTGGATGCGTCGGATCGGCATCAGGCGGATGAGCTGTTGTGTGCCGACCCGGGCACGCTCGCGGGGTGCGGGTTGCGCCGAATCGCTGACCTGGTCAAGAAGATGGCCTACGAGCTGGACGCGCAGGGCACCGTGGATCGGAACGCGTCGGCGGAGAAGGACCTCACCGTCACGATCCGCCCGCTGCCCGAGGGCATGGCCAGAGTCTCGCTGCTGCTACCGGTCGCTCAGGGCGTCGGGGTGTACGCGGCGCTCCGCAAGCACGCGGCCACCCTGATCGGGATCGGTGCGGATCTGCGGACGCGGGGGGCAGATTATGGCCGACGCGGCGTTCGCGCGGATCACCGGCCGTGAGGCTGCCGACGGGCAGCCGGTCACGGTGAACCTGACGATGCCGGCAACGGTGCTGCTGGGTGATCAGCCTGGCACGGCGCACCTCGACGTTGGTGGGACGATGCCGGCGGAGATCGCCCGCAACCTCGTCGGTCGCGCGACTACGGCGGGGGTCGCGTGGGTCAAACGCCTCTACCTCGCACCGGAATCGGGTGCGGTCGTCGGGATGGACTCCCGGGCCCGGTGCTTCCCCGATGGGTTGGCGGAGATGATCCGGGCACGGGACCGGTACTGCCGCACCCCGTACTGCGATGCTCCGATCGCGCACACCGACCACGTCGTCCCGTACGCGAAGGGAGGAGCGACGGAGTTCGAGAACGGTCAGGGCTTGTGCGCGGCGTGCAACTACGCCAAGGAGGCGGCCGGCTGGCACAGCCAGGTGGTGCCGGACGCTACCGGGCGGCACACCGTCGACACCCGAACACCGAGCGGACACCACCACCGGTCCACCGCCCCGGAACAGGCGGCGTGAGTCAGCCGGCCTCGCCGATGGCGGGGCCGAGGATGTCGTCGGCGTCGACGATGCGGTAGGCGTAGCCCTGCTCGGCCAGGAAGCGCTGGCGGTGCGCGGCGTAGTCGGCGTCGAGGGTGTCCCGGGAGACGACGGAGTAGAAGTGCGCCGTGCCGCCGTCGTGCTTGGGGCGCAGGAGCCGGCCGAGGCGCTGCGCCTCCTCCTGCCGCGAGCCGAAGGTACCCGAGACCTGCACGGCGACGGAGGCCTCCGGCAGATCGATGGAGAAGTTCGCGACCTTGCTCACCACCAGGGTGGAGATCTCTCCCGCTCGGAACCGGTCGAACAGGGCTTCGCGCTCCTTGTTCTTCACTGAGCCGGTGATGACGGGCGCGTCCAGCTCGCGGCCCAGCTGCTCCAGCTGATCCAGGTAGGCGCCGATCACGAGCGTCGGGGCGCCCTTGTGCCGCTCCAGGATCGACTTCACCACCGCCACCTTCGTCGGGGCGGTGGACGCCAGCTGGTACCGCTCGTCGGGCTCGGCGGTCGCGTACTGCATGCGCTGGTTCTCGGTGAGCGTCACCCGCACCTCGACGCAGTCGGCGGGCGCGATCCAGCCCTGCGCCTCGATGTCCTTCCACGGCGCGTCGTAGCGCTTCGGCCCGATCAGCGAGAAGACGTCGCCCTCGCGGCCGTCCTCGCGCACCAGGGTCGCGGTGAGACCGAGGCGCCGGCGGGACTGCAGGTCGGCGGTCATCCGGAAGACCGGTGCGGGTAGCAGGTGCACCTCGTCGTAGATCATCAGGCCCCAGTCGCGCGAGTCGAACAGGTCGAGATTCTTGTACTCGCCCTTCGACTTCCGCGTGAGCACCTGGTACGTGGCGATGGTGACCGGTCGGATCTCCTTCTTCTCGCCCGAGTACTCGCCGATCTCCTCCTCGGTGAGCGACGTGCGCGCCAGGAGCTCCCGCTTCCACTGCCGCCCCGCGACGGTGTTGGTCACCAGGATCAGCGTCGTGGCCTGCGCCCGCGCCATCGCGGCGGCGCCGACCATCGTCTTGCCCGCGCCGCAGGGCAGCACGACGACGCCGGAACCGCCCAACCAGAACGAGTCCGCCGCGACCTTCTGGTAGTCGCGCAGCTCCCACGGGTCGGACTCGGTGTCCAGCGCGATGGGGTGCGACTCTCCGTCCACGTAGCCGGCGAGATCCTCGGCGGGCCAGCCCACCTTGAGCAGGAGCTGCTTGAGGTGGCCGCGCTCGGACGGGTGCACCACGACGGTGTCGTCGTCGATGCGGGCGCCGACCATGGGGGCGATCTTCTTGTGCCGCAGCACCTCCTCCAGCACCGCCCGGTCCAGCGAGACCAGGGTGAGGCCGTGCACCGGGCTCTTCACCAGCTGCAGCCGGCCGTACCGGCTCATGGTGTCGACGACGTCGACCAGCAGCGGCTGCGGCACCGGGTAGCGGGAGAAGCTGACGAGGGCGTCCACCACCTGCTCCGCGTCGTGCCCGGCGGCGCGCGCGTTCCACAGCGCCAGCGGCGTCACGCGGTAGGTGTGCACGTGCTCCGGGGCGCGCTCGAGCTCGGCGAAGGGCGCGATCGCGGCGCGCGCGGCGCCCGCCAGCTCGTGGTCGACCTCCAGCAGGAGGGTCTTGTCGGACTGGACGATGAGGGGTCCGTCGGTCATCTATCCATTGTGCCGCGCCGGGCGGAACTCCTGCTCATCGCCGTTGTCGCGAACCACGACGCCGGCCTCGCCGAGGCGCAGCCGCAGGTCGCGGGCGGTGGGCGCGCGCTTCTCAGCCCGGGCCACCGCGCGCTCGCGGAGTAGTGTCACCACCTCGGGCGGGGCCTCCTCGCGGCCGTCGACGAAGCGCGTGTACTCGGCTTCGTACGGATCCGCGTCGCCGCGCCACGGATAGCCCGCGTCGGTGAGCGCCCGGGCGATCCCGCCCTTGGGCACCCCGTCGGTGCCGGCGGCCGCGAGGAGGCAGCCCCGTCGGTCCAGGAACGTCAGCTCCCCGCCCCGCCCGAGGAAGGCCTCGCCGATCTCGTCGCGCGCCATCCAGCGGCGGTGCCCGCCCGCTGCGAGCTCCACGTGGTCGTCGGCGACGGTCAGCGCTGCGACCTCGTGCTGCCACGCCGCGATCAGGACGATGCCGCCGATGAGGCCGACGACGGTCAGGACCCCGGCGGCCACGCCCACCGGCAGCTGGGCGGCGACGCGCAAGGGACCGGGCGAGCTGTCGAGCGTGCGCTCGAGCCAGCCGACGAGGCCGCGGACGATCAGGCCGAGGACGGCGCCGAGGGCTGTGGTGGCGGAGACGGTCGCGAGCTGCAGCGCGCGGGAGACCCCGATCGTGGTCGAGTGGGCGGCGGTGGTGGTCATGCGTTCTCCGTTCGCAGGTAGGCGAGGGCGGCGCGGCGCACGTCGGGCCGGACGTCGCCGTCCGCGAGGTGCGCGCCGTCGGTCATCGAGACGAGGAAGGCGGCGGCGTGGGCGGGATCCAGGCCGGGGTCGAAGGCGCCGTCGGCCTGCCCCCGCGCGATGAGTTCGGCGAGCGCACCCCGGACCAGGCCGTCCGCGGTGACGACGATCTCGGCCAGCGCAGGGTCGGCGGGGACGCGGCGGGTGACCTCGGCGACGAGGCCGGGCGCGACGGGGTCGACGGCGGACTCGGCCAGCGCGTCGACCACGATCGCGACGCCTACGCGCGGATCGGGCTCGGCGAGGGCCCGGTCGCGCAGTGCGGTGTTGCGCTCGACGTCGGCGTCGAAGAGCGCGCGGAACAGGCCGGCCTTGTCGGTGAAGTAGTAGAAGACGGTGCCGGAGCTGACTCCGGCGCGGGTCGCGATGTCCGCGGCGCGGGCGCGCTCGAAGCCGGCGGCGGAGAACTCCGCGGCCGCCGCGTCCAGGATGGCGGCGCGGCGGCGGGCGGTGAGCGCGGGGTCGACGGTGCGGGCCATGCCCCGAGGCTATCTATAACTGAGCAATCAGTCAATTAATTGGCGAGCCGCCGGGCGAGCACCGGCACCACGATCGCGGCCGCGACCACGTGCGTGAGGATCAGGACCGCGGCGGACGCGGCGTCGAAGCCGAAGGTCACGTCCGGCACCACGGACAACACGAGCAGCACCACGCTGGTGCGGACGAACGTCGACCGCGGGTGCCGCGCACGGCGCGCGAGCACCGCGGCGATGCCCGTGGCGATCAGCGAGAAGATCATCGTGAGCTGCGCGAAGCCCAGCAGGGGGATGGAGGAACCGTCGGGCCCGGCGAAGGAGACGCCCGCGGCGGACGCGACCGCGGCGATCGCGGTGGTGGCGACCGACGCGACGACGGCGGCGCCGATGCCGTGCTTCCAGACGGGCAGGCGGTCGGTGTGGGCGGGGGCGGTGGTGGTGGCGGTGGTGCTCATGGCGTGCTCCTCAGCGGTGGTGACGGTGCCCGGGCTGGGCGCGTCCTACCCCTTCCACGAACGGGGCCGACGGATTTCGACATCGGCGCTGCGAAGACTTTCCGAGGGTGGTGTCGTATCGGTACGCCTGCGTTCGTAGTGAGGGTGAAGGGCGGCCACCGGGGTCGCCCGTCGACCGAGAGGAACCACCATGACGCACTACCTGCTCTCCGTGCACGGCCCCGTCGAGCGGAGCGAGTTCGGCGACTACGGCACCAAGGAGGCGATGGAAGAGGCCTTCGCGCGGACCGACGCGTTCAACGAGCAGCTCAAGGCCGACGGCTACTGGGTGTTCGCGGGCGGGCTCGCCGAGGCGACCACCGCCACCGTCGTCGACGGCCGCGGCGACAAGCCGATCATCACCGACGGCCCGTACCTCGAGTCGAAGGAGCTCATCGGCGGCTTCTGGGTCGTCGACGCCCCCGACCTCGACGTCGCGCTGCGGCTCGCCGCCGAGGGCTCCAAGGCCTGCGGCGGCACCGTCGAGGTCCGCGCCTTCGACGGGCTGGCGTGACCGACGCCGGCACCGCGCTCGACCGGGTCTTCCGCGAGGAGTACGGCCGGGTCATCGCCTCGCTCGTCCGCCGCTTCGGCGACATCACGATCGCCGAGGAGGCGGCGGGCGAGGCGATCCTCGCCGCCGCCGAGAGGTGGCCCGAGTCCGGCATCCCGCCGAACCCCGGCGCCTGGCTCACCACCACCGCGGGCAACCGCGCGATCGACCGGATCCGGCGCGAGAGCCGGCGCGACGCCAAACACAGGGCGGCCGAGATGATCCACGACGACTCCGACCCCGAACCCACCGGCGCGGTCGACGACGACCGGCTGCGGCTGATCTTCACCTGCTGCCATCCGGCGCTCGCCCCCGAGGCCCGGGTCGCCCTCACCCTGCGCCTGCTCGGCGGCCTGACGGTGCCGGAGATCGCGAGCGCCTTCCTCGTGCCCGAGACCACGATGGGCCAGCGCATCACCCGTGCCAAGAAGAAGATCGCCGCCGCCCGCATCCCTTACCGGGTGCCGGCCGCCGCCGACCTGCCCGACCGCGTCGGCGGGGTGCTGACGGTGCTGTTCCTCGTCTTCAACGAGGGCTACCTCGCCACCGGCGAGGGCGAGCCGATCCGCGCGGAGCTGACCGGGGAGGCGATCCGGCTCGCCCGGCTCATGCGGGCGTTGCTGCCCGACGACCCCGAGATCACCGGCCTGCTCGCGCTGATGCTTCTCACCGAGGCCCGCCGCGCGGCGCGGGTCCGCGGCGGGCAACTCGTGCCGCTCGACGAGCAGGACCGCGCCGGCTGGGACCGCGCCGCCATCGCCGAGGGGCACGGTCTGGTCCGCGAGTGCCTCGCGATCAACCGGCCCGGCCGGTACCAGATCCTCGCCGCGATCGGCGCCGTGCACACCGACGCCCCGAGCGCCGACACCGTCGACTACGCGCAGGTCGTGGCGCTGTACGACCAGCTGCTGATGGTCGACGCATCCCCGATCGTGCGACTCAACCGGGCGATCGCCGTTGCCGAGCTCGACGGGCCCGAGGTCGCGCTGGCGCTGGTCGATCCGCTGCGGCTGGACGGATACCACGCCTGGCACGCGACCCGCGCGCACCTGCTGCGGAAGCTCGGGCGCACCGCCGAGGCCAAGGGCGCCTACGACGCGGCGATCGCGGCCACCGGCAACTCCGCCGAGCGCGCGTACCTCACCCGCAAGCGCGGCGAGCTGGTCTGAGCTACTCCACCGGCTCCGCGGTGGTCACGCGGTGCAGGGCGAACCGGCGGGTCGCGTCACCGTCGAGCGCGGCGAGCTGCCCGTGCCGCACGGACTCGGGCACCACGACGTGCCGCGTGAACACCCCGTTCGCGTCGACGTACCCCAGCCGCACCGGTGTGCCCTCGCCCGCCGCGGACTGCAGCAGCGCCATCAGCTCCGGGCCGGACGTGCGGGGACCGTCGTCCGACGGGGCGTCCTGCCGCCGGATCTGCACCGCCGCGTCGGCGAGCTGATCGAGCGTGGGCTGTGCGGCCGGGGGACGGGGGCGCGGCGAAGGCAGGCGGATCGCGGCGGGCCGCAGGTCGACGACGACGCCCCGCGAGTCCTCGGCGGCGGCGTTGAAACCGGCGGCCGCGAGCCCTGCGACCAGATCCGACAGCGGGACCTGGGCGATGAGCACCGTCGGCGCGACGGCCCGCAGCGCGAGTGCCTCCGCGGCAGGGGAGGAGAGGACCGCGGCGACGAGCGCCGGATCGTCGGAGCGCAGGAAGGAACCGGCGACGCCCGCCCGGAGCGCGCCGTGCCGCCGCGCGACGTCGTCGACCAGGTACGTCAGGCCCTGCGGCACGGGCGTCACCGAGTGCGCGACGAAGAAGGCGTGCACCTCCGCCGACGTGCGGCCGGCGTCGAGCGCGCGGCGCACCGAGGCGTCCGTGACGCGGTACACGGCGGCGCCGCCCGCCGACTCGAGGTCCGCGACCAGGGCGACCGCCGCCGCGAAGTCGTGCGTCGTGGGCCCGGGGATGGTCAGCGTCAGGTCGGCCTGGAGCAGGAACTCCTCGACGGGCTTCGGCAGCGCCGCGGCCATGGCCTGCGCGGGGTCGGTGGTGCGGGCCGCGCGGCCGGCGTACGTGAGGGCGCCGCCGGCGACCAGGCCCACCACCTGCGCCTGCGCGACGATGTCGGCGACCGCGTCCAGCGTGAGCCGGCGGTACCAGGACGGGTGCGCGAACCTCGCCGCCGCGTGCAGGTCCGGGAGGGTGGGCGCGGTTCCCGCCGGGGCCTGGGCCAGGGCGTTGAGCACGGCCGCGCGGTCCTGCGGGGCGACGGTGCTGCGCGCCGCCCGGTGCAGCGGCCCGACGATGCCCTCCTCGCCGCGGGTGCCGATCAGCGCGGGCTGCCGGCGCAGTTCCAACCAGGTCCGGGCGAGCAGGGCCCAGCGGTCGGCGGGCGCGGCGCGCAGCCACTCGTCGACGGCGACCGTCGGGGCGAAGACGGAATCCTCCTCGCCGTCGAGCTCGCCCTCCGCGATCAGCGCGGCCGCCGCGAGCAGTTCGAGGAGCAGCGCGGCGCGGTCCTCCGCGAGGCCCGCCGCCTTCGCGACGCGGCGCAGCTCGCGGATGCCGATGCCGCCGGCCTTCACCCGCTGCGCCGGGACCGCGCCCAGCACGTCGAGCACGTCGTCGGCGTGCCGCAACAGCTCCAGCGCCGCGACCGCGCCGGCTCCGTCGGCGCCGGGGACGGGCGGACCGTCGAGCACGGGCGGCTTGAGGGAAGCACCCAGGGGGAGCTCGCCCCGCAAGCGAGCGCGGACCTCCCACGGCAGCTCGACGGTCTGGTGGTCGACGCGGGCGAGCAGGCCGGAGGCGAGCATGCGCTGCACCGGGTGGTCGGGGGAGGTGCCGGGGCCCGCCGCGGCGGTGCGGCCCAGCGGAGAGCCCTCGGCCAGGCGGTCCAGCAGGGCGCGCTCGTCGGGGCCCGCGGCGGCCAGGGCGGCGTCGATGGCGTCGAGGTCCGGCGGCGTCGTGAGCTGGGTCGAGCGCCACGGCAGCGCCTCGCGGGCGGCGGCCGTGGTGTGCAGGACGTCGTCGCCCCAGGCCAGCGCCAGGCCGCGGAGCTTGTCCGCCGACGCCAGCACCTGCTTCTTCAGCGCGCGGCCACGGAGGCGGCGGGCGAGGGCGTCGGCGTCGAGCGGCTCGGCGAGGAGCAGCTCGAGGACGGCCAGGTCCGGCAGGGTGAGGCGCTCGGCGACGCGGCCCAGCGACGACGGGCTGTTCAGGCGGCTCGCCAGCACGGCGAAACCGGCGGGGACGGGCGTCGCGACGTCGCGCCGGGCGTCGAGCAGCGCCGCGATCTCGGCGTCGGTGCGCTCGCGCAGCCACGCCGCGGGCCCCGTCGACGACGTATTACTGCTCACCGATACAGCCTAGACACCGGGGCATGTCAGAATAGCGGCGTGTCTGAGACCTCGAATGCGAAGAAGCCCGGCTACGTCGACAACGGCTGGCCGCAGGCCGCCGACGGCCACGCCGAGCACGCCGTGAACGAGCTGGCCGCCCCGGTGGTCGGCGCGATGTCGCCGTTCGGCGAGCTGGAGTTCCCCCAGCAGCACATCCCGTACGTGCACCCGTCGACCCGGATCAACCGCTGACCGACAAGCTGACACACGTCGACGATGCGGGTGCCGCCCGCATGGTCGACGTGTCCGGCAAGGCCGTCACCGCCCGCACGGCGGTCGCGGCCGGGACCTTCCGTACCACCGAGGCCGTCGTCGTGGCGATCGCCGACGGTGCGGTCCCCAAGGGCGACGTGCTCGCCACCGCCCGCATCGCGGGCATCATGGCGGTCAAGCGCACGGCCGACCTGATCCCGCTGTGCCATCCGCTGCCGATCTCCGGCGTGACCGTCGACCTGGAGCCGTCGGGCGCGGAGATCGCCGTCACCGCCACCGTGCGCTGCACCGGCCGGACGGGCGTCGAGATGGAGGCGCTCACGGCCGTCGCGGTGGCCGGGCTGACCCTGCACGACATGGTCAAGGCCCTCGACCCCGCCGCCGTCATGACGGACGTCCGCGTGCTCACCAAGGACGGCGGCAAGACCGGCCACTGGGAGAGATCAGATGACTGAACCGCTCCGCCCGTCCCGCGACCGCTGCGCCACCGTCGTGGTCGCCTCCACCCGCGCCGCCCTCGGCGAACGCGCGGACACCACCGGGCCCGCCATCGCGGCGTGGCTCGGCGAGCGCGGCTTCGAGGTCTACGGGCCCGTCGTGGTGCCCGACGGCGAGGAGGTGGGCGCCGCGATCCGCTCCGCCGTCCGCCGCGGCGACGCCGTCGTTCTCACCACCGGCGGCACCGGGCTCACGCCCTCCGACCGCACCCCCGAGGAGACGCGCGGGGCGCTCACGTTCGAGATCCCGGGCCTCGCCAACGCGATCCGCACGTCGGGCCTGCCGGACGTGCCGACGACGGTGCTCAGCCGCGGGCTCGCGGGCGTCGCCGGCTCATCGCTGGTGGTGAACCTGCCGGGCTCGTCGGGCGGGGTCCGCGACGGCCTCGCCGTGCTCGACGGCGTCCTGGCGCACGCGCTGGACCAGATCCGCGGCGGCGATCATGGCTGACAAGCCCGCGGCGGAGGTCGTCTTCGCGCGGGTGACCGAGGAGCCGATCGACCTGGCCGCCCACGAGGCGGCCGTGACGCGGCCCGAAGCCGGCGCGGTCGTGGGCTTCATCGGCGCCGTGCGCGATCACGACGGCGGCCGCGGCGTGACCGGTCTGGAGTACTCGGCGCACCCCACCGCGGAGCGCGTCATCGCGGAGGTCGTGCAGCGCGAGGCGGACGCCGCCGAGGGCGTGCGGGCGGTCGCGGTGTCGCACCGCGTGGGTCCGCTCGCGATCGGCGATGCGGCGCTCGTCGTCGCGGTGTCGGCCGATCACCGCGCGGCGGCGTTCGCGACCTGCGCGCGGGTCGTCGACGCGGTCAAGGAGGCGCTGCCCGTGTGGAAGCACCAGCTGTTCCGGGACGGAACAGACGAGTGGGTCGGCAGCGCGTAGCCGCCGACCCACTCGGTGCCGGTTCTCGTTACGTGGTCACCGGATCCGGGCCCGCGCCGACCTTTGTGGGGCCGCACGAGCTCGGGTGATCAGGGGGCGCCGAGGCGCCCGGGGCGACCGACTGGCTACCGCCGGTGCGTTGCGGGGACGACGGGGCGGACCGGCGTGACGCCGGAGCCCGGGACGACGATGCCGGGGATGCCGACCGAGGCTGTCAGGCCCTGCGCGCCGATGCCGTTCGTGCCGACGCCCGCCGCGCTGCCGATGCCGCGCGCTCCCGCGCCCGTGCCGACGCCGTTCGTGCCGACGCCCGCCGCGCTGCCCACGCCGCGCGCGCCCGCGCCGTTCGTGGTGACGCCGCCGGTGCTGCCGATGCCGTTCGCCGTGGCGATCGGGAAGCCCGTGCCGCCGACGACCGGGATCGCCGCGCCGCCGATGCCGGCGGGGATGGCTGCGCCGCCGATGCCGGCGGGGACGGCCACGCCACCGATGCCGGCGGGGACTGTCGCGCCGCCGATGCCGGTGGGGACGGGGACGCCGCCCACGCGACCCGTGGGGACGTTCGGAGCGCCGGTGCCCGCGGGAACGGCCGCGGCGCCGGTGCCGGCGGGGCGGGTGGAGCCCGTGGCGGCGGGGACTGTCGCGCCGCCGATGCCGGCGGGCACGGCGACGCCGGCGGGAACGGCCGCGCCGCCCGTGCGGCCACCGGGCGCGACGACGCCCGTGCCGGTTCCGACGCCGCCCAGGCCGGGGACGGCCACCGCGCCGACGCCGGGGACGTTCACGGCGCCGGCGCCGCCCGGCACGCCCGCGGGCCTGGCTGCTGCGGGCTTGGTGGGCGCGGGCTTCGCGGCCACGGGCTTCGCGGGCGCGCCCGGGGTCGGGACGGGCACGGTGGGGCTGCAGGGGCAGCCGGGGGCGGCTGCGGCGGGAGCTGCGACGACGAGGCCCGCGGCGGCGATCAGTGCGCTGACCACGGCGACTGTGCCGACGGCGCGCGAGGAGCGGTGGCGAGCGATCATCGGTAGCTCTCTTCCCTGCTGAACTTTGCGTTCACGAATACGACCGATGTGAACCTAGCAGATCGTGTGCGAATGCAAAACATTCTGTACCCGTGGTCCTCGGGTGTCGTCGTGCGCGCAGGATTTCGGGCCGAAACGCTGAAAGGGGCCGCCGGGCGTGATGCCGGCGACCCCTCTCGGGACGTACGTGGTGCGGGTGGGCTCAGTAGCCCTTGGCCGCGGCCTGCTGCAGCATGGCGAGCACGGCCGGGTCGACCTGCTGGCCGCCGCTCTGGGCCTGCGAGATGACCTGGTTGATGTACTGCGAGTTGACCGACTGGCCGGCCTGCGCGACGGGCTTCGCCGCGGGCTTGGCGACGGGCTTCGCCGCCGGCTTGGCGACGGGCTTGGCAGCGGGCTTCGCGACCGGCTTGGCGACGGGCTTCGTCGCCGGCTTGGCGGCGGGCTTGCTGACGGGCTTCGTGACCGGCTTGGTGGCGCCGGTGTCCGTCGGGGAGACGGTGCGCGGGGTCGGCGAGCCGAGGCCGGTGCCGCAGGAGGGCCATGCGCCCTTGCCCTGGCCGGCGAGGACCTTCTCGGCGATCGCGATCTGCTGCGCGCGGCTGGCCTGGTTGGCGGTGGGGGCGTACTGCGTGCCGCCGTACGAGGCCCAGGTGGACGGGCTGAACTGCAGGCCACCGTGGTAGCCGTTGCCCGTGTTGATGGCCCAGTTGCCGCCGGACTCGCACGCGGCGACGGTGTCCCACTGGGAATCGGGGGCGGCGTTCGCGGCGGGGGCGGCGAGCGCGAGACCCGCGCCACCCAGCATCGCGCCCGCGGCCGCGATCTTCGCGGCGCTCAGGCTGGTGGTGGACTGCTTGCGGTGACGACCGGTCATCGTGTGAAGTCTTTCCTCTCTACGCGCGTGCGAAGTTAGCTGTCGGGTTCGAGCGAGAGGCTGCTCGGCCGGTTGCCCGGCTTGACCCCTAGGGCGTGTGCCCTGCGGCCTTGCGGCCGCGGATGGTTCCTCCGCCTTCGTCCAGGTGTAGATCGTGGTGCATTTCCCGAATCGGACGCTGGACGAAGCTCTGCGCTGCGGACGATCGGGTGGCTGCTGCTGCGGCCCTCAGCGACGGTAACAGAACCCGCCCCGTGGCCCAACCGTTACCGGACCGTGATTTTGCGATGTGTGACTGATGTCACTCGGTGTACGCGTACGGATCAGCCGCCGGCGAACGGCGGCAGCACGTCGAGCATCGCGCCGGTCGCGGGCGCCGCGACGTCCCGCACCGCCACCTCATCGAGCAGGAAGCTGCAGCGCGTGAGCACGCGGCCCAGCTCGGGGCGGCGCGCGGCGAGCAGATCGGCGACATCGGCGACCGTCGCACCGTCGGGCACCGGCACGGTCTCCTCCGGCACGCCGGCCGCGGCGCGCGCGGCGGCGAAGTAACGGATCAGCACCCCGTCAGCCCCCGATCGCGCTCATGGGACGGGCGGGCTGCAGGAAGGACGGGTCGTCGATGCCGTGGCCGGCCTGCTTGCCCAGCATCGCGGCGAGCCACGCGTCGGCGATCTCCTCGTCGGACGCGCCGCCGCGGAGCAGCGGCTTGAGGTCGGTCTCGTCGGCGGCGAACAGGCAGGTGCGGATCTGGCCGTCGGCCGTCAGGCGCACGCGGTCGCAGTCGCCGCAGAAGGGCCGCGTGACCGAGGCGATGACGCCCACCGTCGCCGGACCCCCGTCGACCAGGAAGCGCTCGGCGGGCGCGCTGCCGCGCGGCTCGCCGTCGGGCGTGAGGGTGAACTCGCGGCGCAGCTCGGCCAGGATGTGCTCGGCCGTGATCATGGTGTTCCGGTCCCAGGTGTGGTCGGCGTCGAGCGGCATGTGCTCGATGATCCGCAGCTCGTAGCCCGCGTCGAGGCACAGCTGCAGCAGGGGGCGCGCGTCGTCGAGCCGCCCGGGGCCGAGGACGGCGTTGACCTTCACCGGGGTGAGGCCGGCGTCGGCGGCCGCGCGCAGGCCGGCCAGGGCGTCGTCGAGGCGGTCGCGCCGGGTGACCTTCGCGTACGCCTCCCGGTCGACGGTGTCGAGGGAGACGTTCACGCGGTCCAGGCCGGCCCCGGCGAGCTTGGCCGCGTGCCGGGCCAGCGACAGCCCGTTCGTGGTCAGCGAGATCTCGGGCCGCGGCTCCAGCGCCGCGGCGTGCGCGACGATGCGGTCGAGGTCGGCGCGCAGCAGCGGCTCGCCGCCGGTGAATCGGATCTCCGTGATTCCGAGGTCGCGGACGCCGATGGTGATGAGCCGGTCGACCTCCGGCCCCGTCAGGACGTGGTCGTTGGCGAGCCAGGGGAGGCCCTCGGCGGGCATGCAGTAGGTGCACCGCAGGTTGCACCGGTCGGTGAGGGAGACCCGGAGGTCGCGTGCGACGCGCCCGTAGCGGTCGACCAGCGGCCTCATGGCCGGGGCTCGCCGTCTCCGGCGCGGCCGCCGAGGATCACCGCGACCACGCCGACGAGGAATCCGACGGGCGCGAGTGGCGTGAGGGCGTACACCCAGGTGGGGGCCGTGGTGCCGTCCGCGAGGAGCGGCGTCAGGAAGAGGGCCGCGATCGCGATCAGCCCGATCGCGAACAGCGCGATCGCGGCGGAGACGGCGACGGAAACGAACTTGCCCATTCCTCTAGACTAGTCGCAGTGCGTCCCGCCGTTCGCGGGGCGCGTTTTGTTGTTCTTAGTGCAGAGCGGGTGATGACGGTGCCTACCGGCAAGGTCAAGTGGTACGACACGGACAAGGGCTTCGGCTTCCTCTCCCAGGAGGGCGGGGAGGACGTGTACGTCCGTTCCTCCGCGCTGCCCGACGGTACCGACGGGCTCAAGCAGGGGCAGCGCGTCGAGTTCAGCATGGCCGCCGGACGTCGCGGCCCGCAGGCGCTGACGGTGACCGTGCTCGAGCCGGCCCCCAGCGTCTCGCGCGGCGCCGCCGCGGGCGCCCAGCGCGGCCGTCGCCCGGCGGCGAACCGTCGGCCTGCCGAGGACCTGAACGTGCTGATCGAGGACATGATCCAGCTGCTCGACGTGGGCGTGCAGCCCGAGCTCCGCAAGGGCCGTTACCCGGACCGCAAGGCCTCCGAGCAGATCGCCAAGGTGCTTCGCGAGATCGCCCGCGAGCTGGACTCCTAGGTCCCCGCTCCGGCCGCTCGGGTCGCCAGCAGCGGCAGGAAGCAGTCGTCCACGATCTCGGCGATGTCCTCGGGCGGCACGGCGCGCAGCGTCATCGCCATCTGATGGCGGACCAGGTCGGCGGGGAGGCGCACGATCCGGTCGGTGACCCGTGCCGGGTCGACCTCGCCGCGCTCGACGGCCCGGTCGACGGCCTCCTGCATCGACCCGGCACGCGGCCCGACCATGAGTTCGCGCACGTCCTCGGGGGAGTCGCCGGACTCGGCGAAGAACCCGCCGAGGCGCGTCTGCAGCAGGATCATCAGCTCGACGCGGTGGTCGGACATGGCGGTGAGGAGCGCGATCGCGTCGCCGCGCAGGGAGCCGGTCGCGGGCGCCGGTGCGACGGGGGTGCCGCCCAGGTGCGCGAACGCGGCGCGCAGCAGTTCCACCCGGCCGGGCCAGCGGCGGTACAAGACCGACCGCGACGTTCCGGCGCGGGCGGCGACGGCCTCCAGGGTGAAGTCGCCGTAGCCGCGCTCCGTCAGCTGGTCCCACGCCGCGTCCAGGATCGCCTCTTCGAGCGCCGCGCCGCGTCGGCGGGTGCGCGGCGCATCCGACTTTGAGTCCACTTGCGTATCTTATCAACATGGCGCACATTAGATACGTGACTGTATCTAATGTGGCGACCTCGACGCGCTCGATGCGCGCCCTCATCGCAACCCTCGTCGTCGGCGTCTTCGCCCCGATCCTGGACACGACGATGCTGACCATCGCGGTGCACACGCTGGTGCTCGACCTGCGCGCCGACATCGCCACCATCCAGTGGGTGAGCACCTCCTATCTGCTCGCGCTCGTCGTCTCGATCCCGTTGTGCGGATGGCTCGACGCCCGCCTCGGGGGCCGGCGCCTGTGGGTGGCGGCGCTCGTCGTCTTCGCCGTCGGCTCCGCGCTCTGCGCCGCGAGTTGGAGTCCGGTGAGCCTCATCGTCTTCCGCACGCTGCAGGGCGCCGCCGCCGGCGTGCTGATGACGAACATGCAGACGATCGCCGTGCGCGCGGCCGGCGGCGGCTCGGTCGCGCGGGTCACCGCCGCGCTCGGCGTGCCCATCGCGCTCGGGCCCCTGATCGGCCCCGTCGTGGGCGGCGCGCTGCTGCACTGGGCGGACTGGCGCTGGATGTTCGCGATCAACGTCCCGCTGTGCCTGCTCGCCGTCGTGGCGGCGCTGCGGGTGCTGCCGGACGATGCGCCGACGAGCGCCGTTCCGCCGCTGGACCGCACCGGCCTGGCGCTGCTCGCGCCCGGGATCGTCCTCACCTTCTACGGGCTCGCGGAGCTGGCGGAGCGCGGCACGTCGGGCGTCCTTCTGCTGTTCGTGGCGTCCGGGGCGGCGCTGATCGCGGCGTTCGGGGTGCATGCGGCGCGGGTGGGGGACCGCGCCCTGGTGCGTGTGCGATTGGTGCGCATCCCGACCGTCGCCGCGTCGACGCTGGCGAGTCTCGCTGTGGGCGGCGCGCTCATGGGGACGATGTTCCTGATGCCGCTGTACTGGCAGACGGTCCGCGGCGACGGCGCGCTCGCGACGGCCCTGCTCCTCGCGCCCCAGGCCGTCGGGGCGTTCGTGCCGCGGTTCTTCGTCGGCGGGCTGGTGGACCGCTTCGGTCCGCGTCCGGTGGCCGTCTCGGCGATCGCGCTGATGGCGGCCGCGACGGTGCCCTTCGCCTTCGTCACGGCCGGCACGAGCCCGGTCGTGCTCGCGCTCGTGCTGTTCGCGCGCGGACTGGGCCTCGGCGCGGTGCTCGTCCCGATCCTGTCGTCGGCGTACACCGGGCTCTCGCGCGATCAGTTCCCGCACGCCTCGATGTTCACCCGCGGCGCGCAGCAGCTCGGCGGCGCGATCGGCGTCGCGGCGGTGGCCGTCGTCCTGCACGCGGGTCTCGCCCACGGCCCCGCCGAGGCCGCGTTGCACCCGGCGTTCTGGGTGATGGCGGCGGTCACCGTGCTCGGCGTCGTCCCCGCACTCCGCCTGCCGGGGCGGGCGGACCGGACCGGGTGAGGCTCAGAACTCGCGGCGGTCGCGGATCTCGGACTGGTCGGGATTCGCGGGCGGAGGGTCGTTCACCCGCGTCGCCCAGTTGTCGGTCGTCGGGTCGTAGCCGGGAGTGAAGCCGCCGCGCCAGCGGCCCGACTTCTGCCGGCGCCGGACCACGACGGCGAGGACGATCGGCGCCAGCGTGCCCGCGATGACGAACAGCAGGATGACGCTCTCGCCGCCGGTCATGGCTTCTGGACCAGCGCGAAGTCTTTGGAGACGCTGTCGGGCGTCGTGTCGATGCCCCAGACCGCCTGCGCGATGAGGTTGCCCGACGCGTCCTGGTACTGCGACGGGACGTTGATCTCGACGGCCGCGACCCACAGGTCCTCGGTCGACTTGAGCACGAGCGTCGCCTCGGCGGGATCGACGTGGGTGATCGTGTCGAGCTTCGCCTGGCCGCGCTTCGCGTCGTAGCGCTGCACCGTCAGGAACCAGGGGCGCTCGGTGATGTACTCGGGCAGCGAGATGACGATCGCCTGGCCGAACTCCACCGGCAGCTTCACCGGGCGCTGCGCGGTGTCGCACGCCGACGCCTGGACGTTGGTGCAGAACTGCATCGGAGCGACGTTGAGCATGCGGTCCCCGACGGTCGCCTGCAGCGTGGGCCGGGGCTTCGGCTCATCCCGCTTCTCGAGCCCGGCGACGATCGTGAAGGCGAACATCACCGCCGCGGCGACGGCGAACACCGCGCCGGCGAGGAGGAGCTTCGGGCTGGGCTTGATCATCTTCAGACACCGTTCATCGTGGGTGGGACGTGTTCCGGCCGCTTGCCGCCGAAGTTCGGGATCAGCGAGCCGCCGCGGTAGGTCAGCACCGTCTGCACGGTGCCGACGACCATGATCGCGGCGACGGTCGCGAAGCCGATCCACAGCGTCGGCGGCAGCAGCACGCCGAGCGCGGCGCCGCCGACCCAGCCGAGCTGCAGCGCCGTCTCGGACCGGCCGAAGGCGGAGGCGCGGGACTCGTCGGGCAGGTCGTCCTGGATGGACGCGTCGAGCGAGACCTTGCCCAGCGCGGACACCCCGGACGCGACGAAGGTCACGGCGGCGATGACGACGAGGTTGCCGAAGACCGCCGCGACGATCGCGCCGACGGTGGCCGCGACCGTCGCCTGCACGACGATGCGCGCGGGCCGCGGCAGCTGCAGCCGGGCGCCGATGCCGTTGCCGATGAAGTTGCCGATGCCCGCGGCGGCGCCGACCGCGCCGATCATGAGCAGGGACTCGGTGGCGGAACCGCCCGCCGCCTGCTCGGCCTTGCTGTAGAAGGCGATGTAGAGCGTGAGGAAGCCGGTGAGCACGCGGATGGTGGTGTTACCCCACAGCCCGGTGACCACGCTGCGGCCGAGCGGCACCCGCAGGTTCTTGAACGCCGCGCCGAGCTTCGCGCGCCCGCTCTCCGTGTCCTGCCCGCGGTCCGCCTGCCGTTCCGCGTCGCGCGCCATCGCGCCCGTGTACGAGAGGGTGGTGGGCACCTCGCCCGCCGTGCTCTCGACCCGCTTCGGGATGCGCATGCACATCACGGCGCCGAGCACCGCGAACACCATGAGCGCGTACATGCCGCCGGGGATGTGCAGCATCCGGCTGAGCCCGAACTCGGCGCCCGCGGCGATCGCGCCGCCCACGCCCGAGCCCACGACCAGGCCGAACAGGGTGAGCCGCGAGTTCACCCGGGCCAGGTCGATCGACGGCGGCATCACCCGCGGCACCACCGCGGATTTGAGCACCGAGAAGGATTTACTCATCACCATCATCGCGAGCGCGCAGGGATAGAGCACCCACGGATCGAAGTTGACGGTGTTCGCGATCGGGTCGTACTCGCAGTTCGTGATGAGCAGCACCGCCAGCGCGACGCGGATCCCGAAGGACGCGGCCAGCGCCACCCGGCGCCCGTGCTGGATGCGGTCCAGCAGCGGCCCCATGAACGGCGCGATGATCGCGAAGGGCGCGATGTTCACCAGCAGGTACAGGGCGACCTTCGACTTCGACTCGGCCTGCGCCGCAGCGAAGAACAGGGTGTTCGCCAGCGCCACCATCATCGCGGCGTCGACCGCGTTGTTGAGGATGACCGGGTAGGTGAGGGCGGTCAGGCCGGACTTGTCGGCACCGTCGGCCTTGGTGGCCTGATGCCACTTCGCGATCCCGGCCTCGGTGATCTCGCGGCTGCGCATCGCCGCCACCCGGGTGACCGTGATCTTGCGCGGCATCCGCCGCTGCTCGTCCTCGGCCGCGCGCCGGTCGGCGGCGGACGGGGTGTCCTCGAGCGGGGGTAGGTGGTGGTTGGAGGTGTATTGCGGGCGCGCATCGCCGCCCGCCCCCTGCCGCACGGACTGCCCGCTGTGGGCATGCGGCGTCGACCCCGGACGGCGCCGGGGCTCGTCGGGGGGATACTGCTGTTGCCCCGGATGACCGCTCACACCGACCATTGTTCCGCATCCGCGGCGGTGCCGTCTTCGGGGGCGTGTGCCGCCCGGCTGCACCTGCGCGCCCGCCATCCGGCACAATCGGACGGGTGAGTTCCGCATTGCAGTCAGGCGCCGCGGTCGACCTCGCGCGCGCCGTACTGGAGGCCGACGAGGGCGCCCGGGTGGGCGCGCACGTCGCCACCGTGGTCGAGGACGAGTTCGCGGTGGCCCATTACTTCGAGGCCGACGTACCCGCGTACCGCGGCTGGCAATGGTGCGCGGTGATCGCAGCGACGCCCGGCGGGGAACTGACGGTCTCCGAGACCGCGCTGCTGCCCGGCCCCGGTTCGCTCACCGCCCCCGAGTGGGTGCCGTGGGAGGAGCGGATCCGCGCGGGCGACCTCGCCCCGGGCGACACGCTGCCGCCCCGCGAGAACGACGTGCGCATCGAGCCCGGTCACGCCCTGTCCGGCGACCCGGCCGTGGACGACGTCGCCGGCGAGATCGGCGTGAACCTCGAGCGCGTGATGTCGCGGATCGGCCGGATCGAGGCCGCCGAGCGCTGGCTGGCCGGCGACTTCGGCCCGGAGTCCGAGATGGCCCGCTCCACCCGCTACCACTGCGGCGACTGCGCCTTCTTCCTGCCGCTGGCCGGCGCGCTGGGCGCGGCCTTCGGCGCCTGCGGCAACGAGTACTCGGCCGACGGCCGCGTCGTGCACGCGCACTACGGCTGCGGCGCGCACTCCTCGGTCACGGCACCGTCGGGCCAGGGGAGCCCCGCGTACGAGCCCTACGACGACGGCGCCGTCGAGAAGGTTCCCGCCGAGCAGGCCTGACATGGCCGCCGATCCGTTCGGTACCGCCGCGCTGCGCCGCGCGACCCTCGCCGCGTGGCGCGATTCACCCACCCGCGCGGCCGAGGACCTCGCCGCCGAGCGGGACCTGGTCACCGTCGGCTACCGCGACCGCGTCGCCGTCGAGCTGGCGCAGAACGCCGCCGACGCCGCCACCGCCGCCGGGATCCCCGGCGAACTGGCCGTCTGGGCCGAGGCCGACGGGGTGCACGTCGCCAACACCGGCGCACCGCTGTCGAAGTCCGGGGTCGCCTCCCTCGCCGCGCTGCGCGTCTCGCCCAAGTCCGACGGTGCCTCCATCGGCCGGTTCGGGGTCGGCTTCGCCGCCGTCCTGACGGTGACCGACCACGTCGAGATCCGGTCGACGGGCGGCGGCATCGCCTTCTCCGCGGAGCGCTCGCGCGCCGATTCCGGCCTCGACGAGGTCGCCGCGATGCGCCTGCCGTACCCCGTCGCCGCGCCGCCGCGCGCGGGCTTCGCGACCGAGGTCGTGCTCGTCGGCGCGGACCCCGCGCTGCTCGCCGAGTTCGCCGACCAGGCCGCGGACCTCCTGCTGGACCTGCCCGCGCTCGCGGCGGTCACCGTCGGCGACGAGCGGTTCGAAACCCCCGACCTCGTCACCGGACACGGGCCGCACGCGCGCTGGGTGATCGGCGCCGATGCACGGTTCCTGCACGCGCCCACCCGCACCGACGAGCCGCTGACCCTGCCCGTGCGGGTCATCGCCGACCTGCCGACCACGCCCGACCGGCGCCGCCTGCACCCCGGCGGGGACGTCGCGCTCGCCGCCCGCGGCTACGCCGCCTTCGTCGCCGCGCAGCCCGACCCGATGCCGCTGCTGCCGCCGCGCCGGCCGCCGGCGGGCCCCGTCGACGCCCTGCTGCGGGAGGCGATCGACGACGAGCTGCGCGGGCACGCCTGGGTCCCCGGGCCCGACGGTGCGCGGCTGCGCCCCGACCGCGCCGCGGTGCTGCCCGGGCTCACCGCCGAGCTGAATACTCTGTTGTGCGAGGCGCTTCCGCTGGTCCCGCCCGAGTACTCGTCGGCGCCGGACGCGGCGCGCCTGGTGGCGCTCGGCGCCCGCGAGCTGACCGCGGCGGACCTCGCCGACGCGGTGCCGCGCGACCGCGATCCGGCCTGGTACGGCGAGCTGTACGCCGCCCTCGACGCCGCGCGGCTCTCCGCCGACGACCTGGGCGCCCTGCCCGTCCCGCTCGCCGACGGCCGCGTGGTCACCGGGGCGCGCGGCGCGAGCCTCGTGGCCGGCGACGCCGATGCGCTGGCGCTGGTCACCTGGGCGCGGATCGTGCACCCCGCGGCGGCGCACCCGCTGCTGGAGCGGGCGGGCGCGCGGCGGCTGAGCCCCGCGGACCTGCTCGGCGATCCCGCGCTGCGCGAGGAGGTGGGCCGCATCGACTGGGAGGCCGGCGCCACCGACGCGGACCTCGAACTCACCGCGGCCGTGCTCGGCCTGATCGGCGAGGGCACCGTCGGGCCGGGTTTCCTGGGCCTGCTCGCCGTCCCGGGCGACGACGGTGCGCTGTACCCCGCGGACGAGCTGCTGGCCGCGGCCGCGCCGCTGCGCGCGGTGCTCGGAGAGGACCACCCGTACGGCACCGTCGACCCCGATTTCGAGGCGCGGTACCCCGCGGAGGCGCTGCGGGCCATCGGCGTCGGCTGGTCCTTCGGCGTGCTCCGCGAGCCCCTGCCGACCGAGCCCGACGAGAGCCTCGACGGCGCGGACGAGTGGTGGTCGCAGCTGCCGGGGGAGCCCGACGAGCTGATCGCGGTCCGCGACCTCGATCTGGTCGAGCACTGGGAGCCCGCGTACGCGCTGCTGGCGGAACTGCCGGGCGTACTGGACGATCCGGACGGCTACACCGCCTGGTGGCTGCACACCCGCACCGATCTGGGCCGGCTGCGGCCGCCCGACGACGAGGCCTTCGCCGGGCTGCTGGACCCGTGCACGCACCCCGCCGCGCCGCGACTGCGGGCGGCGCTGCTGCACGCCGTCCGCACCGACGCCGACGCGCAGGTGCTCGCCGACGCGCTCGCCGACCCCGCGCGCACCCCGTCGCCCGCCGTGGTGATCGCGGCGCACCGGGCGATCGCGGGGCACCGGCTCGCGGCGCTCCCCGCCCGGGTCCGGGGCATCGACGGGGAGGTGCTCGACGCCGAGGACGCCGCGGTGCTCGACGTGCCGTACGCGCGGTTCACCGCGTCGGGGCTGGTCTTCGGCGGGCTCGACGTGGCCGCGGACCTCGCCGACACGCTGGACCTTCCCCTCGCGGGCGCCGAGCCGGTCGAGATCCCGAGCGCCGGCGACCGCTTCGCGCGCGGCGCGCACCCGGGCGTCACCCTGGCCCAGGCCCTCGGGGAACTGCCCGACGCGGCGGAGGTGCACGTCCACGACGAGCTCGTGGTCGTGGTCGGCGGGGCCGAGCGCCGCGTCCCGTACGTCGTGGCGGACGGCGTGCTCCACGTACAGTCGAGACGGTGGTGACCGACGGCGACGCATGGCCCAATCCCGTCGATCAGGGTGCGCTCGACTGGATGCTCTCGATCCGTGAGGGGCCGCTGACCGCCGCGATGCGCGTGATCACGACGGTGGGCAACACCGCGTCCATGTGGGCGATCGGCATCGCGGGGTTCCTCTACCTGCTGGTGCGCCTCAAGCGATCGGACTGGGCGCTGTACTGCGGCCTGACCCAGTTGTTCGGTCTCGGGCTGATGGTCGTGCTCAAATCCCTCTTCGGGCGGGAGCGGCCGCCGATCCCGCCGAGGCTGGTCGTGATCTCGTCGGAGAGCTTCCCGTCCGGGCACGCGCTGAACTCGATGGTGGTCCTCGGGACCTTCGCCGTGGCCGCCTGCGCGCTCACGGGCCGACGGTGGCCGCTCGTGGCCGCGCTCCTCGGCACGTTCGCCATCGGCCTGAGCCGCGTGTACCTGGCCGCGCACTGGCTGCTCGACGTGGTGGCGGGGTGGGCGATCGGCGCGCTCGTGGTCGCTCTGGGGCTGGGTGTGCTGCGGCTCACACGAGGCCGCGCTGTGCTCCCCGATCGCCGCGCAGGGCCGCCCGCCGCTGCAGGGTGAGGACGGTGGCCCCGAACGCCCCCACGCCGACGCCGCACGCGCACACGATCCACGCGTCGCCGAAGGTCCCGCGGGCGAGCAGGGCGATGACGAGGGCCACTGCGAACGCAACGGTCCCGGCGATGACGACCGGCCGGGGCTCGGTCGCGGCGCGGGGGAGTTCGGGTGCCGTGACGGTGTTTCCCGGCTCGTTCCCTTGAAGGTTCATCGTTACTCCCGGGGTTCATGCGCGCAATTGCACTTCTCAGATGTACTCTAACGCCGTGACTGACAATGACGATCGGCTGGCGGGAGAGCTTGCTCTCGCCACCGTGCGGTTCGCCCGCCACCTCCGCGGCCGGCGTCGCGATTCGCTCGTCTCTTTGACGCAGCTCTCCGCGCTCAACGCGCTCGCGAATGACGGGCCGCTCACGCCCGGGCAACTCGCGGCACGCGAGCGCGTGCAGCCGCCGTCGATGACCCGGGTCATCGCGTCCCTCGCCGACCTGGGGCTGGTCCGGCGCGCCCCGCACCCCACCGACGGCCGCCAGGTGATCGTCAGCCTCTCCGACGAGGGCGAACAGGTCATCACCGGCGAGGCCGCGGCCCGCGAGGCGTGGCTGCGCGGCAAGCTCGACGAGCTGTCGCCCGAGCAGCGCGCGACGCTCGGCGACGCGGTGGGAATTCTCAACGGCCTCATTGCCGCCGAAGAGAAGCAAAGCTGAATCCACCCGGATTCCCGATCGAATAGCGAACGGCCCTATCGGATTGATTCCGATAGGGCCGTTCCTTAACCGTCATTGAATCGCGGCGTACGCCGAATTTTCAGAACGAGGTCCCGAGTTCCGGCCGACTCGCGGTGACGAAAATCCCCAGAGCCTTCCAGTCGCCCGCGATCCGGCCGGCGCGCGCCAGGGTGCTCGGCGACACCGCCCCCAGGTACAGCCCGGCGAGCGTCGGCCCGCTCAGCGAGACCGACGGTGCCTCCTTCGTCGCCCGGCAGCGCGCGACGCCGCCGTCGACGGTGAGCCGGTACGCGGCGCCGTCCACGCCCAGCACGAGATCGCCGTCGTACTCGTAGGTCCGGGCCTCGAGGGCGGCGGGCACGTCGAGGAAGGCCAGCCACAGCCGGTCCTTGTGGTCGGTGACCTTCACCGAGCGCGGATCGACGAGCATCTCCCGCAGCGGGTGATCCGGCGGCAGGTCGGCGGTCACCTCGTCGAAGGTGTCGAGCCCGAGCACCGTCTGCCACAGGTCGGCCGCGGCCTCGTCGGTGAGGGCCCGGACGTCGTCGAGCTGCGCGCGGTCCTTCTCGTCCACCCGGTAGGCGACGAAGCCGTCCGGGTGCAGCAGGAGCCGGCGGGCCGTGCCACCCCAGCGCGCCCACTCCGGGTCGGCGTGGAAGAGCTCCCAGAACTGCTCCGCGGACACCGATCCCGGCGTCGCGGCGTGCCAGCGGCGGTACAGGTCCTCGACGGCCTCGCGCGCGGCCGCGGCGTCGGTGATGCGGGTGCGCAGCGGGCCGGGGAGCGGGGTGCGCAGCCGGGCCGTGCGGCGCGCAATCGTCACCTCGTCGACGATGGTCGCGACGCCGTAGCCGAAGCGCTCGTAGATGGTGCCCTCGCTCGCGGTGAGGATCGCGACGGCGTTGCCCGCGGCCCGGTAGCGGGAGTGCAACTCGTCCATCATCTTCCGCAGCACGCCGATGCGGCGGTGGCTGGGCGCCACCGAGACCCAGGTGACGCCGGGCGCGTCGAGCTGCGCGCCGCCGGGCACCGTCAGGGTGAGGGCGAAGGAGCCCGCCACGCCGACGAGCGCGCCGTCGGTGGTGTCGCGGGCGACGACGAACCGGTCCAGGTCCAGGGTGCGCCGGATGAGCGGGGCGGCTTCGGCTTCGAAGGGGGAGCCGAAGGCGTGCACGTCCTGTGCGTACATCTCGGGCCAGTCGGCTTCGGTCGCGGTACGGATCTCGATCACGTAGTTCGATATTAGGCTGGTGGGGTGCCGGCGCAACCGATTTATCCGATTCACGACGCGGATGACCCGCGGCTCAGCGACTTCCGCGACCTGTCCGCCGCGGACAAGCGGCCCGACCTCGCGCGCGGAATCGTGCTCGCCGAGGGCGTGCCGGTGGTGGAGCGGATGCTGGCCTCGCGCTTCGTGCCGCACGCGATCATGGGGGTCGAGTCCAAGCTGGCGCGCCTCGAGGGCCGGGCGCCGGACGTGCCGCGCTACCTCGTGACCGCGGAACTCATGGCGCGGGTGGTGGGCTTCCACCTCAACCGCGGGGTGCTCGCCGCCGCCCGCCGGCCGGAGCCGCTGGACGCGGGGGAACTGCTCGACGGCGCGCGCACCGTCGTCGTGCTCGAGGGCGTCAACGACCACGAGAACCTGGGCTCGATCTTCCGCAACGGCGCGGGCCTGAGCGCCGACGCGGTGCTCTTCGGGCCGCGGTGCTCGGACCCGCTCTACCGGCGCGCGGTGCGGGTGTCGATGGGGCACGTGCTGCTGGTGCCGTTCGCGCACCTGCCCGCGCCCGGGTGGCCGGATTCGGGCCTGGGGGTGCTGGCGGAGCACGGATTCCGGACGGTGGCGCTGACCCCGTCGGGGGAGGCGACGGTGGCCTCGGCCGTCGCGGGCGACCCGTCGCGGGTGGCGTACCTGGTGGGCGCGGAGGGGCCGGGGCTCGACGCCGCGACGATGGCCGCGGCGGACGTGCGCGCGCGGATCCCCATGTCGCGCGGCACCGATTCGCTCAACGTCGCCACCGCGGCGGCGCTGGCCCTGTACGAGCGCGCCCGCACATGACCGCGCCGCGTTACACCCCGTGGATCACCGGCACCGCCGTCGCGGCGGTGGTGGCGATGCTCGCGGGTGGCGTGCTCTCCGGGCTGTTCGTGGGGGTGATGGCGATCAACCGGTGGCTGGGCCTGTTCCTGCTCGTGCTGGGCACCGCGGGGGCCGTGCCGGTGCTGTCGGCGTACCGTCGGCGGCCGGTGGCGCGGTTCTTCTGCGCGGGCTTCGCGGGGGCGATCGTGCTGGCCTGGCTCGCGGCCGTCGTGGCCCTCTCCAGCGGGCTGGTCTGAGACCCCGCCGGAAAACTTAGGACTACTATCGGACGAGTGCCGAGCGTCTTCGTTTCCCTGCGAACGAGGAACTACCGGCTCTGGGCCGGCGGCCAGGCGGTCAGCCTGGTGGGCACCTGGATGCAGCGCGTCGCCGAGGACTGGCTGGTGCTCGACCTCGCGCACGGCCGCGGCTGGGTGCTCGGCGTGGTGATGGCCCTGCAGTTCGGGCCCACGCTGTTCCTCTCCGCCTGGGCGGGCCTCCTCGCCGACCGGTACGACAAGCGCCGGGTGCTCATGTTCACCCAGACCGCCGCGGCGGCGTGCGCGGCCGTGCTCGCGGTGCTCACGCTCACCGGGGTGGTGCAGCTGTGGCACGTCTTCGTGCTGGCCTTCGTCTTCGGCTGCGTGACGGCGATCGCCGGGCCCTTCCGGCAGGCCTTCACGATCGAGATGGTGGGGCCGGAGCTGCTGCCCAACGCCATCGGCCTCAACTCGATGGTCTTCAACGCCGCGCGGATCGTGGGTCCCGCGATCGCCGGCCTGCTCATCGCAGGCGTGGGCACGGGGTGGGTGTTCGCGGTGAACGCGGTGTTCACCGGGGCGATCGTCGCGGCGCTGCTGCTGATGCGGGCGAGCGAGCTGTTCCCCGCGCCGCCGGTGCCGCGCGCGCGGGGGCAGCTGCGGGCCGGGTTCGCCTACGTGCGTCGGCGGCGCGAGCTGGCGCTCGTGATGATCGCGGTCTTCTTCGTCTCCACCTTCGGCATCAACTTCCCGCTGGCGCTCTCGCTGCTGGCGCGCCAGGGCTTCGGCCTGGGCGCCGACGCCTACGGCCTGCTGTCGACGCTGCTCGCCGTCGGCACGCTCACCGGGGCGCTGCTAGCCGCGAAGCGGACGGGCATGGCGTCGTTGCGGACCTGCCTCGTGGGCGGCTGCGCCTTCGGCGTGGCCTCGGTGCTGGCGGGGCTGGCGCCGTGGTTCTGGCTCGTGGCGGTGCTGCTGATGCTCGTCGGGCTGCTGCAGATGGCCTTCACCACCTCCGCGATGAGCATCATGCAGCTGTCGGTGGATCCCGAGTACCGCGGCCGCGTGATGGGCATCTACATGCTGGCCTTCCTCGGCGGGACGCCCCTGGGCGCGCCGTTGCTCGGCGCCATCGCCGACGTGACCACCCCCGCTGCGCCGCTGCTCGTAGGCGGCGTGGTCTCCGCCGTCACCTGCGCCCTGTGCGGCGCCTACGCGCTGCGACGGTCCGCCGCCGCGGAGGCGTTGCGGGAGGACGGCGCGCGGACGGCGACGGTCGGGGAGGCGGCTGTGCGCGGGGAGCAGTAGTCGCGCGGAACAGCGATGCGACGCACGCATAACGCCTGGTCAATGAGGGAGGTCGCGCTCCTCGTCGGAGTCTCGAACGCGAACAAGGCGCTCGCCGGGTGAGCGAGGGCCGCACCGACGTGCTTATGCCGTTTCGGCATGGCCACCGCGAAAAGGAACGTCGCTCCCCGCAGCCGCACTCCTGGCTACCGCGCCGCGATCAGAAACCGAAGAAGCTGCGGGCCCGGGCTCAGAGGAGGACGTGGACGAGGGACTGGTCGTCGGGTGCGAGAACGGGCCGGATCTTGGTGTCGAGGGTGACAAGCACGCCCGAGTGTTGCGCTACGAGGTTCACGAGATGGAGGTCGGTGACCTGCTTGTGGCCGGCGAGACCCACGAGATCGATGGACGGGCCGGCGAGCGATGAGTCGTCCGGCACGAATTCGGCACGTTCGTCCGCGCGCAGGGAGGCGAGCGACGCGAGCGCCTGCTGCGCAGTGACGGCGGTCCCCATGACGGCCCGGTTCAGCGCCATCCGGACGAGCCCGGCCTCGGTGATCGGTGTGGTGGCGAAGCGTGCGGTGGACTCGAACCAGCCGCGAGCCGTGTCGTGATGGACGTGATTGGCGCTGACGAGAGCGACGAGGACGTTCACATCCGGAAGTTCGAGCTCAGTCATCGAGCATCGCGTCCTCGACCATCTCGTTGGTGATGACATGGTCGGGCGCCGACGGGAGCAGGACCAGGCCGCGACGGGACGGCTCAGGGCTCGTCGCAGTGCCTTCGAGTCCAACGGTGGCCAAGTACGACACTGCATCCCCGATGCTCGTGTTCAGCCCGGCGTTCACCCGCGCTCGCGCAGCGGCGAGAACGCGGGGGCTGATGTCGAGCGTCGTCCTCATAGAGATCAGGATACGCGCGCATCACGCATCACGCATCACGACATGGAACTGGTCACCTGTCACACGGTGAGCCAGGATCAGAAACCGAAGAAGCTGCGGACCTTGCCGCGGTCCTCGTAACCGGGGTCCGGCTGCTCGACCGGGGGCTGCGGCGCACCGTCGGCCTGGGCCTGGACGACCTGCTGCTGGGAGGCGGGCACGAAGTCGATGACCTGGATCCGGGCGGGGTCGAGGTCGGTCGGCGCGAGCGGGTGCGTGTAGCGGAAGCCGAGGATCTCCCGGTTCGCCTGCTCCGCGAACTCCATCGGGTGGAAGGGCAGGGCCCGCGGGTCCGGAGTGACGCCCTCGGCGTACGACAGCGGGTGCTCGCCGGCCCAGAAGGGGCCCTCGAAGAGCTCGGGCAGGCCCTCGTCCTCGAGGATGTCGACGGGGTGCGCGGAGAACGAGCGCTTGGGCGCACCGTCGGAGCGCAGCGCGAACCCGCCGACGGCCCGCTCCGGGGCCGTGACCAGCAGGAACGCGCGATGCGCGGGCACGAGGTTCCACCAGGACTCGTCGAGCTCGCTCGGCTTGTCCACGCGCAGGCCCGCGTGGGTGACCACGGTCAGCCCACCCCAGGCGGCCACGTAGACGTGCCCGGGCAGCGGATCCGCGGCGCGGGCGAGGGACTCGGGCCGCCCGACGACGGGCTCACCCAGCACCTGCTCGGCGATCGCGCGGGACGCGGCCTCGTCGGGCCTGCCGACGATCGCCAGAATGCCCTTCGGCTCCGCGACGTCGAGGAACCAGAGCGTCGCAGCTGTAGCGCCCACGACCTACCCGTTCTTCCCGCCGCGGACGCCGAGGAGCACGTCCTCCCACGACGGCATCTCCGGATGCCGGCGGCCGTGCTGGCCCACCGCGGCCGCGGGGGCCTGGGCGGGACGGCGCTCGGAACGCTCCTCGACGGTGCCCTCCACGACCCGGCTCGGATCGACGGGGCCGGGGACCGCGCGCAGCGGCTCGTCGGCAGACCGGTCGATGCTCCGCAGGCCCTGCCGCGCGTCGGGATCGAGCAGCCCGCGGGCCGTCTCGTCGACGGGGCTGGCGGTGCCGCCGTGCGCGCCCGGCGCGTACCGGAAGTGCGCCTGGTTGCGCGACTTACCGACGCTCCAGCTGATCGAGACCACCCAGCGGTTGTCGGCGCCCTTGAAGGCGTCCCACTCGGTGGTGTCGGCGTGGCCGCGCTCGGCCAGGGCGGAGCGGACCACCTCGGCGAGGGTGGCGTGCATCGGGCCGTCGCCGCGCACGGGGTGCGCGAGCTGAGCCATCTCCGCCGCGCGCGAACGCTCCAGCAGCACCGGGCCCGCGAAGCGCTTGATCCGGTGGTTCGGGGCGCCCGTGAACTCGGCGATCTCCTCGATCGTGGCGCCGGCGCGGATGCGGGCCTGGATCTCCCGCGGGGAGAGGTCGGCGCCCAGCTCGAGCTCGGTCTGGGTGCCGCTTCCTAGTTCACCGCTCACGGCCGCCTTCAAGGTGTCGTCGATCGGCAGGCGGAAACGTCCTGCGGGGCCCTCGCAGACCACAGACGTCCCGTCGTCGTCCAGTCCCACAACCCGCAGCTCCTGCATGGTGCAAGGGTAGTTGTTCGATTCGCTACGCGTCGGCCGACACGCGCTCGACCACGAAATCGATGCACTTGGTCAAAGCGGTGACGTCCTCGGGATCGATCGCCGGGAACATGCCGATGCGGAGCTGGTTGCGGCCCAGCTTGCGGTACGGCTCGGTGTCGACGATGCCGTTCGCGCGCAGCGTCTTGGCCACGGCGGCGGCGTCGATCTTCTCGTCGAAGTCGATGGTGCCGACGACCTGGCTGCGTAGCGCGGGATCGGTGACGAAGGGCGTCGCGAACTCGCTGGCCTCGGCCCACTGGTAGAGCCGGTCGCTCGAATCCTTGGTGCGCGCGACGGTCCAGTCCAGGCCGCCGTTGCCGTTCATCCACTCGATCTGGTCCGCGAACAGCAGCAGCGTCGCCAGGGCGGGGGTGTTGTAGGTCTGGTTCTTACTCGAGTTGTCCACCGCGATGGGCAGCGAGAGGAACTCGGGGGTGTAGCGGCCCGAGGCCTTGATCTCCTCGACGCGAGCCAGGGCGGCGGGGCTCATGAGGGCGACCCAGAGGCCACCGTCGGCGGCGAAGCACTTCTGCGGCGCGAAGTAGTAGACGTCGGTGTCGGCGACGTTGACCGGCAGGCCGCCGGCGCCCGACGTGGCGTCGATCGCGATGAGCGCGTTCTCGCTGCCCGCGAGGCGGCTGACCGGCACCGCGACGCCCGTCGAGGTCTCGTTGTGCGCCCAGCCGATGAGGTCGACGGTGCCGTCGGCCACCAGCTCGGGGGCCGAGCCCGGGTCGCTCGAGACGACGATGGGATCGCCGATGAACGGGTTGCCCTTGGCGACGCTCGCGAACTTGTTGCTGAACTCGCCGTACGTGAAGTGCTGGCTGCGCTCGCGGATCAGGCCGAAGGCGGCGGCGTCCCAGAAGGCGGTGGTACCGCCGTTGCCGAGCACGACCTCGTAGCCCTCGGGGAGCGAGAAGAGGTCCTTCAGGCCCTCGCGCACGCGGCCCACGACGTTCTTCACGGGGGCCTGGCGGTGGCTGGTGCCGAACACCGAGGCGCCGGTATCGACGAGCGACTGCAGCTGCTCGGGGCGGACCTTGGACGGGCCGCAGCCGAAGCGGCCGTCGACGGGCTTGAGCGCGGCGGGGATCTCGATCGTCATGCCCTAAATCCTAATGGTGTCCCACCCGGGCACGTCCTCCGGCTGCCGCGGGCCGTGCCCGATGTACTGGGCGGACGGACGGATCAGCTTGTTCGCGCGCTTCTGCTCGAGGATGTGGGCGCACCAGCCGGCGGTCCGCGCGCAGGTGAACATCGCCGGCATCATCCGCGGCGGGACGCCCGCGTAGTCGAGGATCACGGCCGCCCAGAACTCGACGTTCGTCGAGATCGCGCGGTCCGGCCGGCGCTCGGCGAACAGGGCGTTCGCCTCCCGCTCCAGCGCGGCGGCGGCCTCGTAGCGGGGCGCCTGCAGGTCGCGCGCGACCGCGCGCAGCACCGCCGCCCGCGGATCCTCGGCGCGGTAGATGCGGTGGCCGAAGCCCATGATCCGCTCGCCGCGGTCCAACCGCGCAGCGACGACGCCGCGGGGGTCGTCGGTGCGGACCACCTCGTCGAGCATCGGCAGCACGCGCGACGGTGCGCCGCCGTGCAGCGGCCCCGACAGCGCGCCGACCGCGCCCGAGAGCGCCGTCGAGACGTCGGCCCCCGTCGAGGCGATGACCCGCGCCGTGAGCGTCGACGTGTTGAGGCCGTGCTCGGCGGCCGCGACCCAGTAGGCGTCGATGGCGCGCACGTGGTCCGGGTCGGGCTCGCCGTGCCAGCGGGTCATGAACCGGTGCGTGATGGTGGGGGACTGGTCGATGATCCGCTGCGGCACCGCCGGGCGCTCCAGGCCGCGGGCCGACTGGGCGACGAAGCTCAGCGTCATCACCGAGGCGCGCGCCAGGTTCTCGCGGGCGGTGGCGTCGTCGATGTCGAGCAGCGGCTCGAAGCCCCAGAGCGGGCCCAGCATCGCGAGGCCGGCCTGCGCGTCGACGCGGACGTCGCCGCTGTGGATCGGCAGCGGGAAGGGCTCCGCGGCGGGCAGCGGGTTGCCGAACTCGCCGTCCACCAGCAGGCCCCACACCTGGCCGTAGGTGACCCGGTCGCGCACCAGGTCGGCCACGTCGACGCCGCGGTACCGCAGCACCCCGCCCTGCTTGTCCGGCTCCGCGATCTCCGTGGAGAACGCGACGACGCCTTCGAGCCCACCCGGAATCTCAGTCATGCTGTGCAGCCTAATGAGTAGTCTCGGCTTCGTGGACCTGACGGCGATGCGCGAGAAGTACGACGGCGACTCCTTCGATCTGCAGCCCGAGGACCTGGCGTCCGGGTGGGTGCCGCTGTGGCGGTCCTGGTTCGACGAGGCCGTCGCCGCCGGCGCGCCGGAGCCCAACGCGATGGTGCTCGCCACCGTCGACGGGACGGGGCTCCCGGCCACCCGCACCGTGCTGTGCAAGGGCCTCGACGAGCGCGGCGTGGTCTTCTACACCAACTACGGCTCCGACAAGGCCCGCGCCGTCGAGGCGAATCCCGTTGCCGCCGTGACCTTCCCGTGGATCGTGATCCACCGCCAGGTGCACGTGCGCGGCGCCGTCACCAAGGTCACCCCGGAGGAGACCGCCGCCTACTGGGCCGAGCGGCCGCGGGGCTCGCAGCTCGGGGCGTGGGCCTCGGACCAGTCCCGGCCGGTCGCCTCCCGCGCCGCGATGGCGGAGCGCTTCGCCGAGGTGGAGGCCCGGTTCGAGGGGCAGGACGTGCCGGTGCCGCCGGAATGGGGCGGCTACCGCATCGCGCCGCAGGTGGTCGAGTTCTGGCAGGGCCGGGAGAACCGGGTGCACAACCGGGTGCGGCTCGTCGCGCCCGACTACGCGCCGTTCCGCCTGCAGCCCTAGAGCCCTGTGAGCCCTAGAGCCCTGTGTGGGTGATCGCGCCGGCCACGAGCGTGAGGTCGACGGGCATGGTGCGCAGGCGTTCCGGCGTCGGGTCGGCGCCGAGGGCCACCAGGTCGGCGGGCTCGCCGACCGCGATCCGAGACCGCGCCGAGAGCCGCAGCGCGGTCTCCACGTCGACCGCCTCCCACGGCTGCCACGGCGCGTCCCCGTCGCGGCTGCGGGTGACGGCGGCGGAGATCGCGAACCACGGGTCCAGCGGCGTGACCGGCGCGTCCGAGCCGAAGACCACGTCGACGCCCGCGGCCACCAGCGAGCCGACGCGGAAGGCGTCGCCCGCGCGGTCGCCCCAGAACCGGGCGACCAGTCCGCGGTCGTCGAGCATGTGCTCCGGCTGGATCGACGCCCCGATTCCGAGTTCCGCCATCCGGTCGAGGTCCGCCTCGGTGAGCAGCTGCGCGTGCTCGATGCGGCCGCGCACCCCGGTGCGGGCGAAGGCGTCCAGCGCGAGCGCGTTGGCCGCGTCGCCGATGGCGTGGATGGCCGGGGCCAGGCCCAGCGCGGCGCCGCGGCCCAGCAGCTCGACGAGGCGCTCGGGCGGCACCTCCAGCACGCCGCGATCGGCCGTGCCGGGGTACGGCGCGTGGCAGTACGCGGTGCGCGTGCCGAGGGAACCGTCGGTGATGACCTTGAGCGGGCCCACCCGGGCCAGGCCGTTGATCGGGGCGCCCGTGCCGGCGCCGCGGGCCTCCGCCGCGTCGAGGTGCTGCGGGTAGACGCCCGCGTCGACCCGCACGGGCGGGGCGGGCCGTCGCTCCCAGGCGCCGACGGCATCGTCGAAATCCAGGTCGACGAGGCCGACGACGCCCCGTCGACCGAGGCCGGCGAGCGCCTCGATCACCCACGCGTCGGCGCGGTCCGCGACGAGCGCTTCGACGCGGACGGCCGCGGCGAAGCTCGCCGCCTCGCGGAGCATCCCGGTGTCGTCGAGATCGACGCCGAGGAGCCGGCCGAGCGCCGCGTTCGACCAGGAGCTGTGCAGGTCCGAGGAGACGACCATGACGGGGACCTCCAGCGCGATCTCGTCGAGCAGCAGGCGCGACGGTGCGCCGCCCCACAGCCCGTCGCGCATGCCGACGGCGACCACGGGCAGGCCCGGCTCCGCGTCCGGCAGCGCTGCGCGGACCAGCGCGGCGACCTCCTCCGGGCCCGTCGCGGACCGCACGTCGATGCGGCGCGTGGAGACGGCCCAGGTGCGCACGTGGACGTGCTCGTCCCACAGGCCGGGGATCAGGCGGCGGCCGTCGAGGTCGAGGACGTCGCCCGCGGGCCGCGTGGAGCCGGCGGGGGAGAGCGCGGCGATCCGGCCCCCGGCGACGTCGACGTCCACGAGGGCGTCGCCGTCGATGCGTGCGCGGGCCAGCCTCATCGGCGCCACGGTAGCGGTGTGCGTCGAATCGCGGGAGATCCTGAGGAAGTCGTAGGATCTTTCAGGTGCCGAGACTCCTGGCCGACACGCGGCCACTCCAGAACCCCGACTACCGGCGACTGTGGTGGACCGGGATCGTCACCGTCATCGGCGCGCAGCTCACCGCGGTCGCGGTGCCGGCGCAGATCTACGCGATCACCGGCTCGTCGGCGTACGTCGGCCTGACCGGCGTCTTCGGCCTGGTCCCGCTGGTGATCTTCGGCCTGTGGGGCGGGGCGATCGCCGACGCGCTCGACCGGCGCCTGGTGATCATCGGCACCACGCTCGGGCTCGCGGGCACCGCCCTGATGCTCGCGCTGCTGCCCGACAACGTCTGGCTGATCCTCGGCGCCTTCGCGCTGCAGCAGGCCTTCTTCGGCGTGAATCAGCCGACCCGGTCCGCGATCTACGCGCGCCTGGTGCCGCCGGAGCAGCTGCCCGCGGCCAATTCGCTCAACATGACCGTGATGCAGTTCGGCGCCATCGCCGGCCCGATGCTGGGCGCGCCGCTCATCCCGATCATCGGCGTGCACTGGCTGTACGCTCTCGACGCGGCGTCGCTGATGGTCACGCTCTGGGCCGTGTGGAAGCTGCCGTCGATCAAGGCGGAGGACAAGGGGCAGTCGCTGGGGCTGAGCTCCGTGATCGACGGTTTCCGGTACCTCGCGGGCCACAAGGTGCTGCTCATGAGCTTCGTCGTCGACATCATCGCGATGGTCTTCGGCATGCCGCGCGCCCTGTTCCCGCAGATCGCGCACGAGAACTTCGGCGACCCGATCGAGGGCGGCTGGGTGTTCGGCGCGCTGTTCGCGGCGATGTCGGTGGGCGCCGTGCTCGGCGGCGTGCTCTCGGGCTGGACGTCGCGCGTCTCCCGGCAGGGGCTCGCCGTGATCGTGATGATCGTGCTGTGGGGCCTGGCGATCGGGGGATTCGGCGTCGCGGCGCACTTCAGCTGGTTGTGGGCGGCGCTGGTGCTGCTCGCGCTGGGCGGCGCTGCCGACATGTTCTCCGCGGCCTTCCGCACCACGATGCTCCAACAGGCCGCGACCGACGACATGCGCGGACGCCTGCAGGGCGTCTTCGTCGTGGTGGTCGCGGGCGGGCCGCGGATCGGCGACGCGCTGCACGGCGCGGCCGCCGCCTCCGCCGGCGCCGCGATGGCCGCGGCCGGCGGCGGCGTGCTCGTCATCGTCTTCACGGTGCTCGCCGCGTTCGCCGTGCCCGCCTTCGTCCGGTACCGCGTCACGCGCTGACCCGTGTCACGCGGGACCGGCCGTATCCTCGGCGCATGAGGATGCAACGGGGGATCTCCGTCGTCGTGGCCGTGCTCGTCGCGCTGCTCGCCCTGTCCGGGTGCGCGCGCACCGTCGCGGGCACGGCGGTGGCGGCGCCGTCGGGCGGGGCGGGCGCCACGGCCGGGTCGGACGACGGCGCGGTCCGCGTCGGCACCGGCGGCCCGACGATCACCGTCTACCTGGACTTCCTGTGCCCCGCCTGCAAGAGCTTCGAGACGACGTACGGCACGGACATCACCGCCGCCGTCCGGAGCGGGCGGCTCACCGTCGAGTACCGGCCGGTGAGCTTCCTCGACCGGCAGTCCGCGAGCGGGGACTACTCCTCGCGGGCGCTGGCGGCCTTCCTCCAGGTCGGCCGGTCCGGCGGGACCGACGCGGCCCTCGGCTTCCTCACGTCGATGTTCCTCTCGCAGCCCCAGGAGGGCGGCTCGAGCGACCTCACGAACGCCGAGATCGCGACCATCGCCGGCGCGTCCGGCACCGTCGATACCGCGGTGACGAAGATCCGCGACGGTTCCACCGGTATCGACGGCAAGGCCGTGGGCGCCGCGAACCTCAAGCTGCTCACCGCGGCCGGCGGCACCGGCACCCCGACAGTTCTGCACGACGGCGCGCAGGTCGCGCTCACCGACTCCGGCTGGCTGCAGAAGATCCTGGGCTGAGGGTCAGACCGGGAAGGCGACGCCGGTGAGCTCCTCCGACACCGACCACAGGCGGCGCTGCAGGTCCAGGTCGTAGGACTGCTCGCTGGACGCCACGACCTTCGGGGCGCCGCGGCGCTCGCCGAGGCCGTCGGGGCCGTAGTACTGGCCGCCGAGCGCGCCGGGATCGGTTGCGGCCCGGAGCTGGGGGAGCGCGCCGTGCTCCGCGTCGTGCGAGAACAGGGGCGCGAAGGCCTGCGCCTTCTGCAGCACTGCCGGGAGGTTGCGGACCAGCTCGGTGTCGGCGATGCCGGGGTGCGCGGCCAGCGCGACGGTGCCGCGCTCGGCGCCGCGGGCCTCGAGGCGGCGCTGCAGCTCGTAGTGGAAGAGCAGGTTCGACAGCTTCGACTGCCCGTAGGCGGCGACCCGCTCGTAGGAGCGCTCCCACTGCAGATCGTCGAAGTGGATCGCCGCGCGGATGCGGTGCGCGATGCTGGCGACGGTCACCACGCGCGAACCGGGCACGTCCAGCAGCAGGTCGAGCACCTGGGCGGTCCAGGCGAAGTGGCCCAGGTGATTGGTGCCGAACTGCAGCTCGAAGCCGTCGCTGGTGGTCTGCTTCGGCGGGTACATGACGCCGGCGTTGTTGATCAGCAGGTCCACCCGCGGGGTCGATTCGCGCAGCTCCGCGGCGGCGTCGCGTACCGAGGCGAGCGAGCCCAGGTCGAGGCGCTGGACGCGGACCGTCGCGCCCGGCGCGACGGCGGCGATGCGCCGGGCGGCGTCGGCGCCCTTGTCGGTGTTCCGGACGGCGAGGACGACCTCGGCCCCCTTCTGGGCGAGCGCCCGGGCGGTCTCGAAGCCGAGTCCGGTGTTGGCGCCGGTGACGACGGCGACCCGTCCGGCCTGGGTGGGTACGTCGTTCTCGGTCCAGCTCATACTTGCTCCTCGGTGGTCCACGACGGCTTAAGAGACCGCCGGTCTGTTGATTGACTCCACGGTAAAAGAACACCGTTCTGCTGTCAATAGACCGACGGTCTGTAAAATCGGTCCGTGGGATTCCAACGGGCGCGCAGCGCGGAGCAGCGGCAGGAGCGGCGCGAGACGATCATGGCCGCGGCGGCGGGCATGCTCGGCGAGATGCCGGTCGCCGCCCTCACCCTGAGCGAGCTCAGCCGCCGCGTCGGCCTGGCCAAGTCGAACGTGCTGCGCTACTTCGAGTCCCGCGAGGAGGTCCTGCTCGAGGTGCTCATGCGCTCGGCGACCGCCTGCATCGTCGAGCTCGACGAGGCGTGGGCCGCCGAGGTACTGGGCGACGCGGCGCTCCCCGAGCGGATCGAGGCCTTCGCCGCCGTCTACGCCCGCGTCGCCGCCGCGCACCCCGACCTGCTGGACCTCGTCTCCGCGCAGGCCTCCGTGCTCGAGCGCAACGTCTCCACCGAGGCGATCGTGCGGTTCAAGCGCGCCGCCCTCGCCGGGCTGGACACCCTGTCGTCCGTCATCACCCGCGCGATCCCCGAGCTGGGGGACGACGCCCCCGTGGTGGGCTCGCTGATGCTCACCCTCTCCGGCGCGGTCTACGCGCAGGCCGAGCAGTCGCGGCTGTGCGAGTCGGCCTACCTGGTGGACCCCGCCCTCGCCGTCTTCCGCGTCGAGCTCGTGCCCGCGCTGCAGTCCGCCGTCGCGACCGTGATCGCCGGGACGCTCGCCCGCTGAGGTCCCTCCGACGTTGCGGGGGGTTGCATCCGGCGGCCGTCGGGCGGACGCCGCTCGCCGCACCCGTCCCCGCCCGTACTATTGCGCCCATGTCGGTGCAACCCGGTTTCACGATCGCCGCCGGCGGTTACGTCGCGGAGATCGCGCGGACCGGCGCGGGCCTGCGCGGCCTCCGCCGCGACGGCGTCGCCCTCACCGAGGAGTGGCCGCTCGGCGCGAAGCCGCCGCTGTCGGCGGGGCTCGTGCTCGCCCCCTGGCCCGGCCGCACCGAGGACGGCATCTACACCTGGGACGGCGAGGTCCACCGCCTCGCGGTCACCAGCGACGTCACCGGCACCGCCGACCACGGCCTCGTGCGCCGCGTCGACTGGGACGACGTCGAGGTCGCATCGGATGCCGTCACGCTGGTCCTCGACGTCGGGCGCCACCCCGGCTGGCCCTTCGGCCTGCACCTGCGGATCCGGTACAGCGTCGCGGAGAGCGGCCTGACCTGCGCCTTCGAGGCTCGCAACGACGGTGATGTCGACCTGCCGCTCGCCGTCGGCTTCCACACCTACCTCCGCGTCGGGGACGACCCCGTCGACGCCTGCACCCTGGAGCTCGGGGCCGGGCGCTGGCAGCCCCTCGACGGGCGCCTGCTGCCCGACGGTCCGCCGCGCACCGTCGACGGGACGGAGTACGACTACCGCGCCCCGCGCTCGCTCGACGGTGTGCAGATCGACACTCCCTTCACCGACGTGGCGCGGACCACCGTGCTCCGCGGCCCGTCGGGGGCGGCGGAGCTGTGGACGGCACCGTCGTTGCCGTGGGCCCAGGTGTTCATCGCGGACCCGGTCAACGGCAAGGGATACCCGGGCCGCGGCCGGGCCCTGGCGGTGGAGCCGATGTCCGCCCCGGGCAACGCCCTCCACACCGGAACCGACGTGATCCGGCTGGCTCCGGGCGCCCGGTGGGGCACCGAATGGGGCATCCGGTGACGGCCCGATTTCCTCGCGGAACCGCGATACCGCTAGGTTCTAGCCAGGTAGCTTTTATCCGCCGACCACAGCGAGGGGATACGAACATTGTCCACTGATGACAACACCGCGAACGCTACGGTCGCCTATCCCGGCGGCCAGATCGAGCTGCCGATCGTCAAGGCGACCGAGGGTGCAGACGGCATCGCTCTCGGTAAGTTCCTCGCGCAGTCGGGCTACAGCACGTTCGACAACGGCTTCGTCAACACGGCCTCGTGCAAGTCCGCGATCACCTACATCGACGGCAACCAGGGCATCCTGCGGTACCGCGGCTACCCGATCGAGCAGCTCGCGGAGAAGTCGACGTTCATCGAGGTCAGCTACCTGCTGATCCACGGTGAGCTGCCGACCCCGGAGCAGCTCGCCGAGTTCACCGCGAAGATCCAGCGGCACACCCTGCTGCACGAGGACCTCAAGCTGTTCTTCAACGGCTTCCCCCGCAACGCGCACCCGATGCCGGTGGTCTCGTCGGCGGTCAACGCCCTCTCGGCGTACTACCCGGACTCGCTGGACCACAACGACCCGGCGCAGGTCGAGCTCTCGACCATCCGCCTGCTCGCCAAGTTCCCGACGATCTGTGCGTACGCCTACAAGAAGTCGGTCGGCCAGCCCTTCCTCTACCCGGACAACTCGCTGTCGCTGGTGGAGAACTTCCTGCGCATGACCTTCGGTTTCCCGGCCGAGCCCTACGAGGTGGACCCGGAGATCGTCAAGGCCCTCGACATGCTGCTCATCCTGCACGCCGACCACGAGCAGAACTGCTCCACGTCGACCGTGCGCCTGGTGGGCTCGTCGAACGCCAACCTGTTCACGTCGATCTCGGGCGGCATCAACGCCCTGTGGGGCCCGCTGCACGGCGGCGCCAACCAGGCCGTCCTCGAGATGCTCGACGACATCAAGGCCTCCGGTGGCGACACCACGGCCTTCATGAACAAGGTCAAGAACAAGGAAGACGGCGTGAAGCTCATGGGCTTCGGGCACCGCGTCTACAAGAACTACGACCCGCGTGCGGCGATCGTGAAGCAGACCGCGGACCGCATCTTCGAGCTGCTCGGCGTGTCCGACGAGCTGCTCGACATCGCCAAGGGCCTGGAGGACGTCGCGCTGCACGACGACTACTTCATCGAGCGCAAGCTCTACCCGAACGTGGACTTCTACACCGGTCTGATCTACCGCGCGATGGGCTTCCCGACGCGCATGTTCACGGTGCTGTTCGCGCTCGGCCGGCTCCCCGGCTGGATCGCCCACTGGCGTGAGATGCACGAGGACCCGACCACCAAGATCGGCCGTCCTCAGCAGATCTACACGGGCTCGACCGCCCGTGACTACCCCGGCGCGTAGATGCCGCCCATCCGGCGCGACAATCTGCACCGCCTGATCAAAGGAGTCTCTATGACCAAGCCCGAGATCGAGTTCCTCGAGGGCCCCGCGCCCACCGAGCTCGTCATCAAGGACATCGTCGTGGGCGACGGCGCCGAGGCCCAGCCCGGCAGTGTCGTCGACGTCCACTACCTGGGCGTCGAGTTCGACAGCGGCGAGGAGTTCGACTCCTCGTGGAGCCGCGGCGAGTCCATCAACTTCCCGCTGCGCAGCCTCATCGCCGGCTGGCAGGAGGGCATCCCGGGCATGAAGGTCGGCGGCCGTCGCCAGCTGATCTGCCCGCCCGCCCTGGCCTACGGCCCCGCGGGCGGCGGCCACCGCCTGTCGGGCAAGACGCTCGTGTTCGTGATCGACCTGCTCGGCGTCAAGTAGCTCGACGTTCGTCGAGCACGGGGCTTCGTCCCCGTGATGACCTGCTCGGCGTCAAGTAACAGTTCTGCGCTCAGGGCCCCGTACCGTCATTCGACGGTGCGGGGCTCTCGCGTTTCTCAGGCCACGGGGTCCAGCACGGTGAGCCCGTTCGCCTCCGCGACCGTTCGCATCCGTGCGTCGTGCGTGACCACCACCGTCCGCGACCCACCGACCATCGCCGACGCGAGATGAATCGCATCGAGTGCGCGGACGTGCTCGGCGATCGACTCGGCCGAGGTGAGGATCGCCTCGGACAGCGGTATCGCGGAGACGTGGTCGAGGATCTGGCTCCGGGCCGCCACCTCGGCGGACTCCCGGCGGAGGTAGCGGGTGAGCTCCGTCTGCAGAATCCGGGACGAGATGATCGTCGACTCGGGATCCGCGGAGACCGCGTCGAACCATTCCAGCGCCCCGGGAGTGCGCAGTAGCGCGTGGATCGCGACGGATGTGTCGAGGTAGTAGAACGTCATCGGTCCTCACGCATCTCGCGGAGGAGCTCGTCGATCTCCGCGACCGAGCGGTTCGTGACGGGACCCGGACGTTCGGACAGCCGGGCGCCGCCGCGCTTCTTCGGGGGGATCAACTCGATGGCCGGCTCGGGCGGCACGAGCCGCGCCACCACTCGACGGTGCCGCGTCACCTCGTAGGTCTCGCCGTTCTCCACCTCCGCCAGCGCGGCCGTGGGGTTCTGGCGCAGCTCGGCGACGGTGATGCTCTTCATGGTCTCCAGGCTACGCATTTATCTACCTCTGTCTAGATTTCCGCGGTCCAGGGGTCGACGAGGCGCAGGCCGAGGCTGTCGAAGTCACTGACGTTCCGCGTCGCGATGGCCGCACCGGTGGTCCGCGCGATGGCAGCGATGAGGCCGTCCATCTGACCGACGGGCGACCCCGCTGCCTTTCGCTCGGCGACGATCGCGGCGTACGCGCCCGCACAATCCGGCGTGAGGGGCAGAGCCGGGCCGAGATTGAGCAGGATGTTCTCGGCCCGCGCGAGGATCTGCGCCCGACGCCTGCCCGCGGGAAGTGCGGCCAACCCGGACAAGATCTCGGCGTGGTTGATCACGGTCGACACCGGTTGCTCGCTGAGCGCCCGCGCCCACTCCACGACGCGGCGATCGCTCTTCGCCTCGCCGCGCATGAGTTCGGAGATGACATTCGTGTCGAGGATGATCATAGGTCTGTGAAATCGGGGACCTCGGCAGGAGCGTCCGCGGGGATGTCCAGCTCGATCCCACCGAACTCGTTGCCCACCTCGATGATCGCCTCCACCCAGCTCAGATCGACCTTCCCTGGTTCGATCAGCGACTCCTCCAGGATCATGCGCGCCTCCGCCTCCATCGACCTGCCGTTCTCCGCGGCGCGGACCCGGAGCCGGTCCCGGACCCGGTCGGGGAGGTTGCGGATCGTCAGCGTCGCCATGACAGCAATGCTAGCAATGCTGTCATCGCTGTCGGTCTCGAATCGGTCCCGATCCTGTCCCGACGATGGCGCGCGGGTCGCCGGGCCGATAAGAATGGGTGGATATCGCCGCGATTCGCGCCGGCGAGCGGGGTCGGAGGACAGATGAACAGGGTCAGGGTCTCAGCTGCGGCGGTCGCGGCGCTCTCGGTGGCGGGATTGGTCGCGGGCTGCGGCAAGGATTCCTCGAGCGAGGATTCGCCGGTCGCGTTCAGCCCGGTGACGGGCGATCAGTACACGTCGAACCCCGGAGCCTTCCAGACCGACGGCGTGGTCGTGCCGCCCAAGGACGTCACCATGGTCGGCGACCCGATCCCCGCGCAGGCCGCGGTGAACGCGGGCCTGCCGCAGGGCACCATCACCTCCACCAGCAACAACACCACCGTCTACTACCCGCCGGCGCCCGCGGTGCCGGGGCTCGTCGTGGCGCCGCAGCCCGCCCCGCCCGCGCCGATGTCGCGGCCCGCGAACACGCGGCCGTGGCAGTACACGCAGCCGCAGATCGACGCCTACCGATCCATCTGCGAGACGGGCCGCTGGGGATCGTGGATCGCCGGGATCGAGCAGCAGACGCAGACCTGCTGGACGCTGTACGGCCGCCAGCTCGGCGTGCGCCCGTGGACCCCGGACCAGCCCCGCCCGTGGCTCCGGCCCGGCTACCCGCGACCCTGGTTCGACCCGGGCTTCCACGCCGACGTCCCCGTGATCTGGATCTACCCGCGCAGCTGGACCCGCCCCCGGCCGCAGCCGATCATCTCGGTGTCCATCACGATCAACATCTTCAGCAACCCGTACCGCCGGGTCCCGCCGCGCTTCACCGACCCGTTCTACCCGGTCTGGGCGGTCACGCCCGGCCGCGTCGTCGACGTGCGCGACCAGGGCCGCATCCTCGCGCCGGTGTACACCGCCACGTCGACGAGCACCACCACGACCACCACGACGACCACGGTGACCGCGCCCGTCGCGCCCGGCGTGGTGCTCGCGCCGCTGCCGACCTCGGCGAAGGTCGCGCCCATCGTCGCGCTTCCCGGCCAGGCCGTCCCCGGCAACGTGAACACCGACGCCACGGTCACCGCGCCGGTCGCCGCCGCGCTGCAGGGCGCCACCGTCCAGGCCGGCAGCCGCGCGTCCGTCGAGGACGCGATCGGCACCAGCGTCTCCGTCGCCGTCGCGAGCCCGACCACCACCGCCGCGACCACCACGGCGGGCCGGGCCGGGGATGCGACGGGCGGCACCACCGCCGCGACGTCGGCCCCCGTCGGCGCCGGGACCTCTGAGGGAGGCACGGTGACCCGCCCGACCGAGACCTCGACCGCCGCCCCGACCGCGACGTCCGGGACCTCGCCGCAGACGGTTCCGCCGGGCACGTCCCCGCAGACGGTCGCGCCGACGACCGCGGCGCCGACGATCCCGCCGACGACCATCGCGCCGCCGACGGTCGCGCCCACCGTCGCACCGACGGTCGCGCCGACGACGGTCGCGCCGCCGGTCACCGTCGCCCCGCCGACGACGACCGTCGCGCCGGTCCCGACCACGACGATCGCTCCGCCGCGCGTGACGACGCAGGCGCCCCCGACGACGCAGGCGCCGGTGGTCACGAAGCCCCCGACGACGCAGCCGCCCGTGATCACCCCGCCGCGGATCACCACCACCGTCGCGCCGGTGCCGACCACGACCGTCGCCCCGAAGCCGGTGGCGCCGAAGCCGACCGTCGCCGTGCCGGTCCCGACGACCACCACGCCGGCCCCGGCGAACTGACGCCGGCGCCGGGGCGGTGGGTCCGCTACCGCCCGGCCGCCAGGCGGGCGAGGGCGACGGTGGCCTGCCGCAGCTCGGCTGGCGCGTCCAGCGGGGCGAGGTAGCCGACGCGGGTGACGGCCCAGCCGCGCGGGGTGTCCACATGGATGTCGAGGCCGTACCGGTCGGCGCGCTCGCAGCGCGCCGCAGTGGCGTCGGGGTAGCCGCCCAGCTGCCGGGCCATGTCCAGCAGGGCCGGGGCGTGGTCGTCGTTGAGGTGGCGCACGGCGCCCGCGGCGTGCGGGGTGACCGGATCCGGTTCGGCGGCGGCGTAATCCGCGCTCGACGCCGAGTCCATCCGGCCGTATCCGCCCACCCAGCGGACCCGCTCCACCTCAAGCAGCCACACGGTGAAGTCGCTGTAGTCGATGTAGTACTTCGCCGCGGGCACGGCGGCGAGATGCGCCTCCCGGGCCGCCGATAGCTGATCGCCTTCGGGGCGGCGGACGGTGCCCGCCAGGGTGATCCGCGCGTTGGCCAGGGGATCCGACGAGGCGTCGGGCGCGACGATCGAGACGCTCGCGCGGGGATCGCGCGCCAGGTTCCGGCCGTGCTCGGCCATGTGCGAGACGCACAGCACCGGGTCGCCGCCGAGCAGCCCGTACGTGACGAGTGAGGCCCAGGGGCCGCCGTCGGCGGAGAGGCTGCCGAGGGTCGCCGTGTTGCCGGCCGAGGCGACCGTGCGCGCCTCCTCGGCGGCGGAGGGGCGCCGGGGCTCGGCGACGTCCGTCAGGGGCGGGGCGATGGTGGGGGCGTCGCCGGGGTCGCCGTGGTCGCGAACAGTCATGGGAGCAGCCTAGGGCGTGCCTGGTCCCGGCACGCGGCACCCAAGGTTTCGGTTGACCGAAACTCTGTGTTCGCTTAACCTTCTAACGTGCTCACCGATACCGTCGTGCCGACGAAGCGCCCTCCCGTTCGCGCGTTGATGCTGCTCGGACCCGCCTTCGTGGCCGCGATCGCGTACGTCGACCCGGGCAACGTCGCCGCGAACGTCACCGCGGGCGCGAAGTACGGCTACCTGCTGGTCTGGGTGCTGGTGCTGGCGAACGTCATGGCAGTGATGATCCAGTACCAGTCCGCCAAGCTCGGCGTCGTCACCGGCCGCTCGCTGCCGCAGGTCCTGGGGGAGCGGCTGCCGCGCCGGTCGCGCCTCGCGTTCTGGGGCCAGGCCGAGCTGGTCGCCGCGGCCACCGACATCGCCGAGGTCATCGGCGGCGCGCTCGCGCTGAACCTGCTCTTCGGGGTCCCCCTGGTCTGGGGCGGTCTCATCGTCGGCATGATCTCGACGCTGCTGCTCACGCTCGCCGACGGCCGCCGCCAGTACCGGTTCGAGCTGGTCATCATCGGCATGCTCGCGATCATCGTGGTCGGTTTCGTGGCGGGCCTGATCGCCGCGCCGCCCGACGGTGCCGCCTTCCTCAGCGGGCTCGTCCCGCGCCTGCAGGGCAGCGAGACGGTGCTGCTCGCCGCGTCGATGCTGGGCGCGACCGTCATGCCGCACGCGATCTACCTGCACTCCGCGTTGGTCGTCGACCGGCACGGCACGCCGCCCGCCGAGGGCGCCGTCGAGCGGGCGCGCCGGCTGCTCAAGGTGACCCGGGTCGACGTGGTGCTGGCCCTGATCATCGCCGGCGCGGTGAACATCGCGCTGCTCGTGCTCGCGGCGTCGAGCCTGTACGGCGTCGAGGGCACCGACTCGATCGAGGGTGCGCACGCCGCGGTGCGCGACGCGCTCGGGCCCGTCGTCGCCGGGCTGTTCGCCGTCGGCCTGCTCGCCTCGGGCCTCGCGTCCACGTCGGTCGGAAGCTACGCCGGCGGCACCATCATGGCGGGCCTGCTGCACAAGCGGATCCCGGTCGTGGTGCGCCGGCTGGTCACGATGATCCCCGCGATCGGGGTGCTCGCGCTGGGCGTGCCGCCTACCGAGGCGCTGATCATCTCGCAGGTGGTGCTGAGCTTCGGCATCCCCTTCGCCCTGCTGCCGCTGCGCCGCTACACCGCCGACCGGGCGCTCATGGGGGAGTTCGCCGACCGGGCGCCCCTGCGCTGGGCGTCCGCGGCCGCGGGCGCGCTGATCGTCGCTCTCAACGTCGCGCTGATCTACCTCACCGTCACCGGCTGACACGCGCCTAAGCGCGACACGGATCACTTCCGTGTTGAGATCGCAACTGTACCGTGATTCAATAAACGCAATTCACATGTCGTGAAGGCGGAGTTTAGTCACGGAAACGAGTCGCGATGGGTCTGCGGGCTTTGGCGGTCGTCGTCGGCGGTGCCGGCGTCGCGATCGCCGCGTGCTGGACCATGCTCTCGCCCACCGAGGTCGCTCAGGAGCAGGTCGAAAACGGCACCCTCCAGCAGGTGGCGGCGGCACCGTCGGACGATCTGCACTGCGACGGCGGACTCGCGGCCGAGGTGGGGGCGGCGCAGTCCTGCGTCCTGACCCGGGACGGCGAGGAGTTCGCCGTGGCCCTCAAGGTCACCGACGTCGACGGTGATCGGGTGCAGTGGAATTCGACGGTCGCCGGCGTGCCCCAGGCGGGCCGGCGGGTGGCCATCGGCGAGCTCGAGCGGCGCACCCACGAGGTGCTCGAGCGGAGTCGGCGCGTCGACTCGGTGAGCTGTGCGGGCGCGCTCGCCGGCACCGTCGGGGCCCGGCAGAGCTGCGTCATGAACGCCGGCGGTCACCGGCACGACGTGACCGTGACGGTGACCACCGTCGATTCCGCCCGCGTGCAGTGGGGCGTCACCGTCGGGAACTGATCAGCGGCCGCCCAGGAAGCGGTAGCGATCCAGCCGCCGGCTGATCCGGATCGGATCGGGGATGAGGGAGAGCTCCGCGAGGGCGTCGCTCACTGCGAGGCCCACGCGGCGGGAGAACTCCGTCGGCTCGTCGGCCGCATTCGGTCGCTCCGGGATCACCCGGTCGACGATGCCGTCCGCGAGCAGGTCGGCCGCGCGGATCCGCTGCCGGTCCGCCATCTCGGCGGCGTGGTCGGCGTCGCGGTACATCACCGCGCTCGCGCCCTCCGGCGGTAGCGGCGCGAGCCACGCGTGCTGCGCGCACAGCACCCGGTCGGCGGGCAGCATCGCCAGCGCGCCGCCGCCCGTGCCCTGCCCGAGGAGGACCGACACCGTCGGGACCGTGAGGGTGACCAGGTCGGAGAGGCTGCGCGCCACCTCGCCGGCGAGCCCGCCCTCCTCGGCCTCGGGGGAGAGCGCCGCGCCCCAGGTGTCGATGACGAGGACGAGCGGCAGGTTCAGCTCCGCGGCCAGCCGCATGCCGCGGCGGGCAGCGCGCAGCGCCGCGGGGCCGAGAAGGGGGAGCGCCGCGCCTTCGGCCCGCGTGGTGTCCTGCCCGACGACCACGCACGGATAGCCCTGCACCCGCGCCAGCGAGAGCAGCAGCGTGTGGTCGGTCTCGCCCTCGCCGGTGCCCGACAGCGGCAGCCGGTCCGTGGCGGAGTGGCGGAGGAAGGCGCGCACGCCGGGCCGCCCGGGCTCGCGGCTGATCCGCACCGAGTCCCAGGCGGGCGTGCCGTCGTCGGCGGCGTCGAGTTCCTCGCGGACGCCGAGGTGCGGGGCCAGCGGGTCGGCGTCCTGCGCGCCCGCGAGCACCCGGAGCGTGCGATGCGCGAGCAGCCGGACGAAGCGGAGCGGCACCACGCCGTCGATGAGGCCGCGCTCGAAGAGGTGCTCGGCGGTCTGCACCCCGTCGGGGAAGGGTTCGCCGCGCAGCGCCTCGTAGACGCGCGGCCCGAGGAATCCGATGCGAGCGCCGGGCTCCGCGATGGTCACGTGCCCCAGCGAGCCCCACGACGCGAACACCCCGCCCATCGTGGGATCGCGCAGGTAGACGAGGTAGGCCAGGCCCGACTGCTTGTGCAGCGTGACCGCCGCGGAGATCTTCACCATCTGCAGGAAGGCGACGGTGCCCTCCTGCATCCGCGTGCCGCCCGACGTGGGCGTCGCTAGCAGCGGCAGCCGCAGCGCGGTCGCGCGTTCGACCGCGGTCACGATCCGTTCGGCCGCGGCGACGCCGATGGAGCCGCCGAGGAATGCGAAGTCGCACGCGATGAGCGCGACCCGTTGCCCGCGGATGCGGCCCTCGCCGGTGATGACCGCCTCGTCGTGGTGCGAGCGCTCCCGTGCGCGCTCCAGCGCGGCGGCGTACTCGGCGTCCGGCGCGACGTCCGGCAGCGGGCCGTCCCAGCTGGTGAAGGTGCCGCGGTCGAGGATCGCATCGATGAGGTCCTGCGCGGTGATCGCCATGGAATTCAGGTTACTGGGAACACTCGGCCCTCTGGCCGCGTTGTTCGGGCCATGACCGTACCGAACGTGAAGCTCAATAACGGAACCTCGATCCCCCAGCTCGGCTTCGGCGTCTGGCAGGTGTCGGACGACGGTGCGCACGACGCCGTCGCCGAGGCCCTGCGGGTCGGCTATCGCAGCGTGGACACGGCGAAGGTCTACGAGAACGAGGCCGGCACGGGTCGTGCGATCGCCGAGAGCGGCCTCGCCCGCGACGAGGTCTTCCTCACCACCAAGCTGTGGAACTCCGATCAGGGCTTCGACGAGACGCTGCGCGCCTTCGACGCCTCGCTCGAGCGGCTCGGCACCGACTACGTCGACCTCTACCTCATCCACTGGCCGGTCCCCGAGTACGACCGCTACGTCGACACCTTCAAGGCCTTCCAGCAGATCCGCGACTCCGGTCGCGCGAAGGCGATCGGCGTCAGCAACTTCACCGTCGAGGCGCTGCGCCGCGTGATCGACGAGACCGGCGAGACCCCGGCGATCAACCAGATCGAGCTGCACCCGGGCCTGCCGCAGGACGAGCTGCGCGCCTTCCACGCCGAGCACGGCATCGCCACCGAGGCCTGGTCGCCGCTGGGCCAGGGCGAATCCCTGACCGACGCCGCCGTCGTCGAGGTCGCCGCCGCGCACGGCGTGACCCCGGCGCAGGCGATCCTGCGCTGGCACCTGCAGCTCGGCAACGTCGTGATCCCCAAGTCGGTGACGCCCGCCCGCATCGCCGAGAACTTCGACGTCTTCGGCTTCACGCTCTCCGACGACGAGGTCGCCCGCATCAGCGCGCTGCCCGGCAAGCGCATCGGGCCGGATCCGGCCACGTTCAACCTGCGCTGATCCGCCGGTCCGGCCCCGGGGCGCCGCGCTGCGGCTCCCGGGGCCCGACGGTGCCCTCCGGCCGACTCTCGGATCCTGTCCGATTCGGACAACGCCCCTGCTGACGCGGCGCGGGGGCGACGCCACGCCACGGCGCCACCACACCCACCGACACTTCTCGAAGCGTTCTGCGACGAATGCGACGCCGAACGTCGCAGACCCCTTCGAAAGATGGGGCCTTGTCCATCTCGGACACAATCGGAGAGCCGCCCGCAAACGACCCCCTGGTCCCCAAGGCCCACGCGAGACGACGGCCGTACCGGACGCGACTACGAACGAACGAGGGTGGGGTGGGGAAGACGCGGTCGAGCGCATCGGAGGCCCCGAGCCGCTAGGCGAGCGGTCCGACGTCTAAGCGAGCCGCGTCATCCCCGCCCCGCCCGGCCCGTACCCAGCGCCCCGCCGACGACCTCGGCGATCGCTTTCGCCGCCTCCCTCCCAGCGCGATTGGCCCCGATCGTCGACGCGGACGGGCCGTAGCCCAGCAGGTGCAGCCGCGGCTCGCCGGCGACCTCGGTCGCGAGCCGGCCGGTCATGACGATGCCGCCGCCGGGGGAGCGCAGGTTCAGCGGCGCGAGGTGGTCCATCGAGTAGCGGAAGCCGGTGCACCACAGGATCACGTCGGCGGGCACGAGGGTTCCGTCGGCGAGCACGGCACCGTCGGGCGAGAGGGAGGCGAACATCGGGCGCCGGACCAGCACCCCCGCCTCGATGCCGCGGCGCATGGCGTCGGTCATCGGCAGCCCGGTCACCGAGACCACGGAGCCGGGCGGCAGGCCGGCCCGCACCCGCTCCTCCACGCGCGCTACGGCGCGACGACCCTTGTCGGGATCGAAGGGCGTGGTGTCCCACTGCACCTCGCGGCGGGTGAACCAGGACGTCTCCGCGACCTCGGCGATCTCCAGGAGCAGCTGCACCGCGGTGATCCCGGCGCCGACCACGGCGACCCGCTTCCCCGCGAAGGGCTCGGCGGTGCGGTAGTCGTGCGCGTGCAGCTGGGTCCCGCGGAACGACGGTGCGCCGGCCACCGTCGGCCAGAACGGCCGGTCCCACGTGCCCGTGCAGTTGATGACGGCGGCGGTCCGGTACTCGAACGGGCCCTCGGCGCCGTGCCCGGCCACGAGGTAGCCCTCGTCGCAGCGCGAGACCGAGGCGACGTGGGCGGGCCGGTGCACGTCGATGTCGAACCGCTTCTCGTAGTCGCCGAAGTACTGCGCGACGCCGGTGGCGGCCGGGACGTCATCGCAGTCGGTGCCCAGCGCGTCCTGCAGACCCCAGCCCGGCAGGTCATGGACGTGATTCGCCGAGCGGAGCGTCAACGACGGCCAGCGCTGCCGCCACGCGCCCCCGGGACCGGCGTTGTGATCGAGAACAATAGAATTCTCGATACCGAACCTGGGGAGGAAGTAGGCGGCCGAGAGACCGGCCTGGCCAGCACCGACCACGACGACATCCTTCACCCCCGTAGCGTAGATTGCCTGCCATGATTGGTTACACGTTGGAGGACCGGGTCGCCGTCATCGAGTTCCAGCGCCCGGAAGCGCGGAACGCATTGAACCCGGAGATCATGGACGGCCTGGAGGCGGCGTTCGACCGCGCGGAGGCCGACGGGGTCTTCGTCATCGTGCTCACGGGGCAGGGCACCGTGTTCTCCGCGGGGGCGGATCTGCGATCGGGCGCGGTGCTGGACAAGAACTTCATGGAGCGGGTCATCCGCTTCTACCGCCGGGTCGAGTCGATGAAGCAGATCCTGGTCGCCGCGGTCAACGGGCCCGCGGTGGGGGCGGGCGTGCAGATGGCGATGCTCGCGGACCTGCGCGTGCTGGATCCCAGCGCGACGATCGCGATCCCCGCCGCCAAGCTCGGCGTCACCATCGACAAGTGGACGCTGCGCCGCCTCGAAGATCTGGTCGGCGGCGGCCACGCCCGCGGTGTGCTGATGGCCGCGCAGAAGATCGGCGCCGAGAAGCTGCTGGACCTGGGCTTCGCCAACGCGATCGGCGACCGCGAGGCGGCGCTCGAGTTCGCCCGCGGTATCGCGAAACTCGCCCCGCTCTCGCTGCAGAACTACAAGGCGCTGTTCAAGACGGACGTGGCGCTGGAGCCGGCCACCGAAGAGGAGGTCGAGCGCCTGCACGCGGTGTGGGACTCCGAGGACCTCAAGGAGGCCATCATGGCCCGGATCGAGAAGCGCGAGCCCCGCTTCACGGGTCGCTGATCATGCGGCTGGGGAACGTCGTCACCTTCGCCGCGGGCGCGGCCGCCGGTATCGCCGGCGCCGCGGGGATCCGCGCCGCGAGCGGCCTGAAGCGGTCGATGGGCGCGCAGGTGGACACCGTCTACACCAACACCGATCCGGACAGCCCGCACCAGCGGTTCGACGCGGCCAAGATCGCCCGCGGCGTCGTGGGCCGGGCCCGGCACGGGGTGGGGGCACCGTCGGGCCCGATCCCGCTGGCCGCCGACCCGAGCCCGGAGCAGCCCTCCGACCTGGCCGTCACCTGGTTCGGGCACTCGTCGGTGCTCATCGAGGTCGACGGCTTCCGGATCCTCGCCGACCCCGTCTGGGGCGAGCGGGTGTCGCCGTCGCCGACCATCGGCCCCGCGCGGCTGCACCCCGTCCCCGTGGCGCTGAGCGCGCTGCCGCACATCGACGCGGTGATCATCAGCCACGACCACTACGACCACCTCGACCTGCCCACCATCGACGAGCTCACCCGCGACCGCGACGTGCCCTTCTGCGTGCCCGTCGGCGTGGGCGGGCACCTGCGCGCGTGGGGCGTCCCCGAGGACCGGATCGTCGAGCTGGACTGGGACCAGGCGCACACGCTGACCCGCGACGGGAAGAGCGTCAAGGTCGTGTGCACCGAGGCCCGGCATTTCTCCGGCCGCGGCCTGACCCGTAACTCCACGCAGTGGGCGTCCTGGTCGCTCGTGGGCCCGGAGCACTCCGTCTTCTTCGGCGGCGACACCGGCTTCACCGAGCGCTTCAAGCTGGTCGGCGACCACTTCGGCCCGTTCGACCTCACGCTGCTGCCCATCGGCGCCTACGACCCCCTCTGGCCCGACGTGCACACCAACCCGGAGGAGGCCGTCGCGATCCACGCGATGATCGCCAAGCCGGGCGCCCCGCTCGTACCCGTGCACTGGGCCACGTTCAACCTCGCCTTCCACGACTGGTCCGAGCCCGTCGAGCGGCTCCTCGCCGCCGCGGAGGAGGCCGGGGTCGCCACGATCATCCCCATGCCGGGCGGCCGGGTCGACGGTGCCGGCGCGGGCCCCGCGGGCGCGATCATGCCTGGTACGCACGACTGGTGGTCGACGGTCCGCTAGCCTGGCACGCATGGATTTCAAGGATCTCGCGAACAAGGCCAAGCAGGCGCTGGGGAAGAACCCGAGCGTCATCGACAAGGCCGGCGACTTCATCGACGGCAAGACCGGCGGCAAGTACTCCGCGCAGGTGGACAAGGCGCAGGACGCCGCGAAGAAGTTCGCCGGCGGCCAGCAGGGCCAGCAGGGCCCCCAGGACCAGCAGGGTCCGCAGCAGTAACACACCTTCAGAAAGGGCGACACTGCTCTCATGGGTCGTCATTACGCGCCGGGTGAACCGGCTGCGGAGAAGCCGCGCGGCAGGAACGTCGCGCGGCTTCTCGTCGGGGCCGGGCTGGTCGCGGTGCTCGTCGCCGGGATCGTCGCGATCGTCGGCGGGAAGTTCGCGGGCTGCGGCGCGTCGAGCACCGTCACCGTGATGGCCGATCCGGCGCTGGCGCCGGCGCTCCGCTCGCAGGCGTCGCTCGCCTCCGACAAGTGCACCACCATCGCGGTCGCCGAGGCGCCGGACCGCGAGTCCGCGGGTCGGCTGCAGGCCGGCGCCGCCGACCTGTGGTTCGCCCCGTCGCGCTCGCGCGCGGAGGCGGTCTCCGCCCAGCTCGGCCGCGACCTGCCGACCACCGTCGTGGCAGGCTCCCCGATCGTCCTGGCGGGCGCCGCGGTCCCGCAGCCGGCGAGCTGGTCCGAGGCCATGACGCAGGCCACGATCCGCGCGGTCACGGCCGATTCCCCCTACGCCGACGCGCCGGTCGTCGCGGCCGTCGCCGAGTCCACCCGCCCCGGCGGCGGCGACGACCAGGCCCTCAACGCCGTCCTGGCGCAGTACGCCCAGGCCGCCAAGCGCGTCGACGGCGATCCCGTCACGGCCGCGGCCGCCGACGGCGGCGTCGTGGTCGTGCCCGAGTACGCCTACCTCGCCGCGAAGAAGGGACGCGGCGACCTCGCCGCCGTCGTCCCCAAGACCGGTGCCCCGCGCGACGAGCTGCTGCTCGCCGTCGCCGCCACCGGCGAGCGTCAGGCCGCCGCGACCGACGCCGGCAAGCGCCTCGCCGCGGCCTTCACCTCCGGCGACGGCCTCGCCGCCCTCGCGCGCGACGGCCTGCGCGGCACCGCGCTGGCGGAGGCACCGTCGGGCGGCGTGGGCGCGGTGACGGCGCTCCCCGACCCCGATCGGACCCGGCTCGCGCACGCCGAGCAGGCCTACTCGACCCTCGCGGTGCCGCTCAAGGCGCTCGTCGTGGTCGACACCTCCGGCTCGATGGACGAGAAGGTGGGCGACACCACCCGCATCGGGATGCTCGCGTCGGGCTTCACCAAGGTCGTGACCCAGATCCCCGACGCGAACGCCGTCGGCCTGTGGACCTTCTCCCTCGCCACGAACGGCGGCAAGGACTGGACCGAGGTCGTCCCTACCGCGCGCCTCTCCGACAAGCGGGGGGACAAGACCCAGCGGCAGCTGCTGCTCGACGGCGTGAACTCGCTGCCCGGCCGCGTCCGCGGCGGCACCGGCCTCTACGACACGACGCTCGCCGCCTACCGACAGGCCGTCAAGGACTTCGACCCCGCCTACTCCAATTCGCTGATCCTGCTCAGCGACGGCGGCAACGAGAAGAACGGCGGCACCACCCTCGACCAGCTGGTGGCCGAGCTGAAGAAGCTGGTGGACCCGGCGCGGCCGGTGAACATCCACACCGTCGGGATCAGCAAGGACGCCGACCTGCCGGCCCTCAAGCGGATCGCGGACGCCACCGGCGGTACCGCGCAGTCGGCCGACACCGAGCAGCAGATGCTCGCGGATTTCGTGAACGCGGTCGCCAAGCGCGCGAAGTAGGCTTCCGGACCGGTCGGGCATATCGGACTACCTAGGATAGGCTCCCCTCATCGTCTGACGTGTTCGGAAACGGAGCCCGCCCATGAAGTCGTCCCTCGTGCGGATCGCGATCGCCGCGCTCGCCATCGGAACCCTCACCGCCTGCGGCAGCGCCTCGCCGACCGGCCCGTCCGCGGGCAGCGGTACGCCGGGGGCGGGCTTCCCGCGGACCGTCGAGCACGCCATGGGGACGACGACCATCCCCGCTCAGCCGCAGCGGATCGTCGCGCTGGACGACTCCTACGTCGAGCAGGCCCTGATGCTCGAGACCCAGGTGGTCGGGTACACCGACTACCGCACCGAGGGCGGCGGCCTCGCCGAGCACCTGGGCGCGTCGCGTAGCTTCGGTGCGGGCGCGGTCAGCGTCGGCCCGCTGACGGCGCCCTCGGTGGAGCGCGTCGCCACGCTGGACCCCGATGTCATCGTCAGCGCCAAGGTCCGCCACGAGAAGCAGTACTCGCAGCTCAGCGCGATCGCGCCGACCGTGATGAGCGAGACGACCGGGCAGACCTGGCGAGAGAACATCGCGCTCCTGGCGAAGAGCCTCGGCAAGGAGTCGCTGGCCGCCGAGCGTCTCACCCAGTACGAGGCAGAAGCCGCGAAGGTCGGGCGCGCGGTGCGCGCGAAGGCCGGGGAGCAGGCGACGGTCTCCGTCGTGCGGTTCGTGACCAGCGGGCCCACCCGGCTCTACGGTCGGAAGTCGTTCACGGGGATGGTGATCGCCGATGCGGGCCTCGCCCGGCCCGCGTCGCAGGACGTCGACCAGCTCATGGTGGAGATCAGCCCCGAACAGATCCCGATGGCGGACGGGACCAAGATCTTCGTCGCGACCAACGGCGCGAAGGCCGCCGACGCGCGGGGCGAGTTCGAGCGCAACCCCCTGTGGTCGTCGCTGGTCCCGAAGGTCGTCACGGTCGAGGACCGGGAGTGGATCAGTTCGGTGAGCGTGCAGGGCGCGTACACGATCCTCGCGGACATCGCGGCCGCGTTCGGGGTCGAGGGACCCGCGATCCCGTCCTGGATCTCCGGGCGGTAGCCGCGCGCGTGGTGCCCCCGACAGGAATCGAACCTGCGACCTGATCTTTAGGAGAGATCCGCTCTATCCGACTGAGCTACGAGGGCGTGCGGCACGAGTTTAGCCACGCGGAGCCCGCCGGGTACATTCGGATGTCCGAGTTTGCAGCATCACGAGGGGGTTGGCCGCGTGCCGATCGGCATCTCAGTACTTCTGGTCGTCACGCTGGGCTCGCTGGCTCTCGTGCAGCGTCGCGTGGTCCGGCGGTGGACGACCCGGCCGGCGCGCATCGCCGGGAACGTCGCCGTCGCCGTGGCCGTGGTCCTCACGGCGTGCAGCGCGGTCGGCCTGCTCGCGGGCGCGGGCGCGATCGCCCCCGATCGCGTCCGCTGGATCAGCGCCGCCGGTCTCACGTGGCTCGCGACGATCTTCTACCTGCTGCTCACCCTGCTCGTCCTCGGCGTCCTGTGGGTGCTCACCCGGCTGGTGCGGCTCGTCCGCCCCGGGTTCGACGGTGCGCCGCTCCGTCGCGCCGTGGCCCTCGTGGGCGTGATCGGCGCCGTCGCCGCGACGCTGTACGGGCTGGTCGAGGCCGCGACGCCGCGGGTGACGCACACGCAGATCCGCCTCGCGTCGATGCCCGCCGCGTTCGGCCCGCTCAAGGTCGCGCTCATCACGGACATCCATGCCGGCCCGGTGCGGAGCCGCGGCTTCGTGCAGGGCGTCGTCGACCGGGCCAACGCCGAGCGGCCCGACCTCGTGCTGATGGCCGGCGACCTCATCGACGGCACGGTGGCGCAGATCGGCGACGACCTGACGCCGCTGCGCGACCTGCGCGCCCCGCTCGGCGTGTTCGCCGTGACCGGCAATCACGAGTACTACGCCGGCGACGTCGTGAACTGGGTGCAGCGCTGGCGCGACGTCGGCGTCGTCCCGCTGACCAACGGCTCGGCGCGGCTCGAGCGGAACGGCGCGACGGTCACGCTCGTGGGCGCCAACGACCGGACGGGCAAGGCGCCGCACGAGGTGGACTACGACGCGGCCTTCGCCGGCGTCGATCCCGCCGCCTTCACGGTGGCCATCGCGCACGAGCCGCTGCAGGGCCGCGAGTTCGCCAAGCGCGGCGCGGACCTGCAGGTCGCGGGGCACACGCACGGCGGCCAGATCTGGCCCTTCCGGTACTTCGTCCGGCTGCAGCAGCCCGCGCTGCAGGGGCTCGAATCCGTCGACGGGATGCCCGTCTACACCAGCCGTGGCGCGGGCGCGTGGGGGCCGCCGGTGCGCGTCGCCGCGCCGCCGGAGATCGCGATTCTGGAGCTGAGCGCGGCCTGACCGGGGCATGATCCGGGTATGGCGATCCGCGCGAGTACCGACGTCGGGCCGGTGACGGTGAGCGTCGCCCCGTCGGCGCGGACCCGCCGCAAACCCACCGCCGCCCGTCGCGTGCCCGTCCTCATGCTCCCCGCCACCCGCGTCCCCGCGGGCCTGTCGCTGCCGCGCCGGGTCGAGCTGCCGCCGCCCGTCGCGCCCGCGGGCTGGTACCCGGACCCCGAGGACGCCGCGCGGATGCGCTGGTGGAACGGCACGAAGTGGACCCGCCGGTTCGCCGACCCCGGGGCCGCCTCGACTGCGAAGGTCCGGACCCGCACGGCCGATGCGCCGCCGAGGCTGCGCCCCGCGCAACGACCCGTGAAGCGTCGCCTGCTTCCCAACGTCGCGTTCTCCGCTGACGGAGGCGCGCAGGGACCTGTCCGTCGTCGCAGAACTCGACGTTCGGAGCGCGACTAGGCGTCCCGCGCCTCCTGCGCGCCGCGCGAGGCCAGCTGGTCGGCGAGCTCGTTGCCCTCGTTGCCCGCGTGCCCCTTCACCCAGCGCCAGTCGATCTCGTACTGCGCGGCGGCCTGCTCCAGGCGCTGCCACAGCTCGGCGTTCTTCACGGGCTGCTTGGCGGAGGTCTTCCAGCCGTTGCGCTTCCAGCCGGCGATCCACTTGGTGATGCCGTTCTTCACGTACGAGCTGTCGGTGTAGAGCACCACCGGCATCGGCCGCGTGATCGCCTCGAGCGCGGAGATGGCGCCCATGAGCTCCATGCGGTTGTTCGTCGTGTCCTTCTCGGCGCCGTACAGCTCCTTCTGGTGCTCGCCGAAGCGCAGCACCGCGCCCCAGCCTCCCGGCCCGGGATTCCCCAAGCACGCGCCGTCGGTGTAGATCACGATCTCGTCCGCCACGAGGAGCCATCCTAGCGGTGCGCGCTACCGTGAAGCCGTGCCGAACAATCACTACCACCACCTGGTCTTCGGCGACGACGCCCTGGAACGCCAGCGCCGCAACGGCAGCTACGTCGCGTACGGCCGGCAGCTCGAGCGGGGCGACGACGGGCCGCAGGCCCTCACCGACCGCGAGCTGCTCATGATCACCCGCGCCGACCAGTTCTGCCTCGCCACCGTGACCCCGCAGGGCTGGCCCTACCTGCAGTACCGCAGCGGCCCGGCGGGCTTCGTGCAGCACGACCCCGCGACGGGGCGGCTCGGCTTCATCGACATCCCGGGCAACAACCAGTTCGTCACCCTCGGCAACCTCGCGGACGACGACCGGCTCGCCATGTTCTTCGTCGACTACCCGCGGCGCGTGCGGCTCAAGGTCTTCGGGCGCGGCACGGTGCGCGAGACCGCGGACCGCCGGGTCATCGAGATCGCCGTCGAGGCCTTCGACTGGAACTGCCAGCGCAGCATCATCCCGCGCTTCGACCGCGAGTACATCAAGCAGCTCGGGGCGGCGTACCAGAAGGTCGCCGCGGAGCGCGAGGCCGAGCTGCAGACCGAGATCGACCGACTGCGCGCCCGCGTCGCCGAGCTGGAGGGCGACGCCGGCTGATCAGGGCTGCGTCGGGCTGTCGAAGCGCGGATCGCGGCGCGGGATCGCCTCCGTCTCGGGCTTGGGCGAGACCTTCACCGGGCGCGGCGGCCGCTTCACGACCTGCGTGTGCTGCTCCGACGGGGTGACCGGCCCCGGCTTCGGCGGCACCGTGCCGGGCCAGTTCCGGTCCCAGTCGGGCTGCGGCCGGCGCTGCGCCACCGGCGCCACGGCGGTCCGCGTCTGCTCGTCGGGCACGGCGGCCGGGGCGGGGAGAGGGGGCGGCGTGTGCGCCGGCATCGGCGGCGCGACGGGGCGGCCCCAGGCCGGGTCGGCCGGCGGGTACTGCTGGTTGGACGGTGCCTGCGGCGCGTGCTGGGGAGGCAGGTGCGTGGGCGGCAGCGGTGCGCCGGGCAGCGGGGCGCCGGGAAGCTGTGCACCGGGGATCTGACCGCCGGGCTGCTGACCGCTGGGCTGTTGAGCGCCGGAAGCCTGAGCGCCGGACGCCTGGCCGGCGGGCCCGAACGGCGACGCCGGGAACTGCGGCGCCTGTGGAGCGGGCTGCGCGACGGTGGCGGGGGCGGACCGTCGGGCGAGGAGCAGCGCGAGGGCTCCGAGCGTCGCGATCACGGCGGCGACGATCACGGCGTAGGGGCCGACGCCCGCCTTCGTGTCGACCTGCAGGTTCAGGCCCTCGACCGCCACCGTCTGCGTGCCGACGGGGACGACCGCCGCGTACACGCCGAGGGCGATCCCGGCCACGCCGACGACGACGGCCCCCGCGGCGCCGAGGCGTCGCTGCCCGGCGGGCCCGAGGGCCGCGACCGCCGCCAGGAGCACGACGGCCACGGCGAGCCCGACGGCCACCCAACCTCCCCACGCGACGTCGTTCGGTACGGAGGACGAGACGTCGGCGCCGCCGAACGCGGGCATGGTGACCGCGCCGATCCCGTTGACCCGGGCCTCGAGCGAGGAGAGCAGGCCTCCCGGCACGCCCTCGGGCGCCCTGGCCGTGACCGTGTACCACGTGAGGAAGGCCGCCACGACGAGGCCGACGGCGCCCGCCACGGCGAGGGCGAGCCCGGCGATCCGGGCCGCGCCGGATGCGGATGCGGGCGGTGAATCGGGCATTGCGGACCTCCTACGACGTGATGCCCGCAACGCTAGGACGTCGCGGTTGGCGGTCGCTGAAGTACCGCTGAAGCCGAGGCTACCGACGGGTACACTGAGCCGATGGAACAGCGACGCACATTCTGTCCCACGGGGACGGCCGGATGACCGCGGCGCTGCAACCGACGGACGATCCCAAGGGTCGCGCGAAGACTCGTCGGCGGTTGATCCGCGCGGCGTACCTGGTGTTCGCGCAGCACGGCTACGGCTCGACGAACGTCACCATGGTGTGCGAGGCGGCCGGCTTCACCCGCGGCGCCTTCTACTCCAACTTCACCAGCCTCGAAGAGCTGTTCATCGAGGTCTGGCGGTTCCACGTGCAGTGGATCATGGACGTCATGGCCAAGGTCGTCGACACCTACGTCGTCCAGGGCGCCGACTACGGCAAGCTCATCGAGATGGCCGTCCGCGCGATCCCCGTCAACGAGCGCTGGCAGCGCGTGAACGGCGACTTCGTCGCGCTGTGCACCCGCACGCCCGAGCTCAATCAGACGGTCCGCGACGCCCAGCAGATGCTGCTCGCCAATATGATCCCCACCGTGATGCACGTGCTCGAGGCGGCCGGCCGCCGGGTCACCGCGCCCGAGGCGCTCGGCTACGCGCTGCTCGCCGTGCACGAGGGCACCGCGTCGTACTGCGTGATCGACCCGGAGAACGAGACCCTCAAGCAGAACCGCATCGACCTGCTCACCGCCACGCTCAACATGTACAGCGAGCCGATCGCGTGACCCGCACCGCTCTGGTCATCGGCATCGGCGCCGGCGACCCGGGGCACGTCACCGTGGGCGCGATCGACGCGATGCGCGCCGCCGACGCCCTGTTCGTCCTCGACAAGCCGAACGCGGGCACGCTCACCGGGATCCGGCAGGAGATCGTCGACCGGCACGCGCCCGACACCCCCGTCGTGCTCGTGCCCGACCCGCCGCGGGACCGGTCCGCCGAGCGCGGCGCCTCGCGGCCCGACGGTGCCTACGCCGCCAACGTCGGCGCGTGGCACGACGCCCGGGCCGCCGCGCTGGCCGCGGCGATCGCCGAACACGTCCCCGAGGGCGGGAACGCCGGCTTCCTGGTGTGGGGCGACCCGTCGCTGTACGACTCGACGCTGCGGGTTCTGGATCGCGTGGCCGACTCACTCCCGCTGGCGGCGAAGGTGATCCCCGGCATCACCAGCGTGCAGGCACTGACCGCCGCGCACGCGATCCTGCTCAACCGGGTGGGCGAGCCGATCCACATCACCACCGGCCGCCGCCTGCACGAGGACGACGGCCGCAACACCGTCGTGATGCTCGACGCGGACTGCACGTTCCGCGAGACCGCCGAGCCGACGGACCACGTCTACTGGGGCGCCTACCTCGGCACGCCCGACGAGATCCTCCTCGACGGCCCGGTCGGCCAGGTGGGCGACCTGATCGCCCGCACTCGCGCCGAGGCCCGCGAGAAGCACGGCTGGATCATGGACGTCTACCTGCTCCGCCGCCCCGCCGACTGAAGCCGGTCGCGCACCGTCCGGCGCGGCAGCGGGCCCATCTCCCCGCAGCCGCCCGCCTCGGTGAACGGCACGACGAGCTGCGCGCCGTAACCCGTGGGGTAGTCGGGCTTGGCCGCCATGCCGAGGTCGGCGCTGGTGAACCGGCGGCGGCGATCGAGGACGTACGTGCCGAACAGGTGGTCCCAGAGCAAGGTGAACAGCCCGAAGTCGACGTCGCCCGCCCCGGCCTCGCGCTGGTGGTGGAACCGGTGCCCCTCGTTGAGCGCCAGCACGGACCGCAGCGGCCCGACGCGGTAGTCGGCGTTGGAGTGCTGCAGCAGCAACTGCACCGCGACCATCGCCGCCAGCGCCGACGCGACCGGCACGGGCATGCCGAGGATCAGCAGCGGCGCGACGCCGCCGATCGTCTCCAGCGTCTGGTGCAGCGGGTGCTTCATCAGCCCGTTGAGCCCGTAGCAGCGGGTCACGCTGTGGTGCACCGCGTGCAGCCGCCACAACCAGCCGTACCGGTGGCTGGCCATGTGCACCACGGTGATCCCGAGGTCGGCGACCAGCACCGCGAGCAGGACCTGCGCCCAGAAGGGCAGCGCGTGCGGCCACCACGACCCCGGGCCGCGGAGCGCCGCGACCAGCGGGATCACCGCGAGCGAGGCCAGCATCAGCGACTCGTTGACCAGCACGTGCGCCACGTCGCGGCTTGCGTCGTCATGCGAGCGGTTCCACGCCCGCTCGTAGGGGATGACGCGCTCGGCGGTGAAGGACAGCGCGATCGCGACCAGGACCACGCCGATCAGGGTGAGCTTCGGGGCGCCCGATCCGGCGAGCGCGATGATCGTGCCGTTTACGCCGACGAGCATGAGCAGTGGATAGCCGTAGCGGAGAAGGTTTCTCATGCGTCCAGCCTCGCCGCGGGACCGGCCGCCGGGCTTGTACGGATCGATCGGATCAGCCGAGGGCGGCCAGCAACTGCTGCGGCGACAGGCCGAACATCTCCCGGCACACCCGGCTGGCGTGCGCCCCGTCCGCGAAGCCCGCGGCGTGCGCGGCGTCGGTGATCGACGCCCCGTCGCGCACCCGCTCGGCCATCGCGCGCAGGCGTGACCAGCGCACCCAGGCCGGGAAGGCGAGGCCCAGGTCGCGGCGCCACAGCCGGCTCAGGTGCGAGGCCGACACCCCGATCTCCGCCGCCACGGTGGTCAGCGACAGGGGCTCGGATCGCCGCCGCGCCACCACGTCCAGCGCCGACCGCACGTACGGATGCACAGGCCGGAGCCCGTCCCGCGCCGTCGCCAGCGCCCGCAGCTCCGCCTCCGTGGGCGCCTCGGGGAGGTCCGCCGGCACCGCGTCCGGATCCAGGTAGACGGTGAGCCCCGCCGCGTCCGGCGAGACCGGGCCGATCGCGTGCACGGTGCCCGCCGGGATCACGAAGGCGGTCACGCCCTCCCGGGCGCGCGGAGGACCGTCGGGCGGCTGGACGGTGACGGTGACCGTTCCGGACCGGAGGGAGAGGAGCTGCCACGCCGCGTGCCGGTGCCGCCCCGTCGTGCCGACGGCGCCGTCGTAGGCGAGCGCGCCCACGCTGAGGTGCACCGACCCCGTCCACCCGCTCATGCGCTCAGTTCAGCGCGTCGAGGACCTTCTCCGCCAGCTCCGGGCGGCAGACCACCAGGTCGGGGAGGTAGGGGTCGGGGTTGTTGTAGGTGAGCTCGCTGCCGTCGAGGCGCGAGCAGTGCAGGCCCGCGGCGCGCGCGACGCCGACGGGAGCGCAGGAGTCCCACTCGTACTGGCCGCCCGCGTGCAGGTACACGTCGACCTGCCCCGTCACGACGGCCATCGTCTTCACCCCGGCGGAACCCAGCGAGACGGGCTGCAGGCCCAGCGACTCCGCGACCCGGAACATGCCGGGCGTCGCGCGACTGCGCGACAGGGCGAGGTTGCCCGTCAACGCCCCGGTCGGCGCGGTGACAGTGTCGGAGCGGAACACCCGGTCCATCGCGGGCAGCGAGACCGCGCTGTGCACCGGCTGCCCGCCCTGCGTGAGCGCGACGTGCACGGCGTAGTCGGGACGGTGGGCCGCGTAGTCGCGGGTGCCGTCGAGCGGGTCGATGACCCACACCCGCTCGGCCGAGAGCCGTTCGGTGGAGTCCGGCGCCTCCTCCGAGAGCACCGCGTCGTTCGGCCGGTGCCGGCGCAGGACGCGGGCGATCCAGGCCTGCGCGAGCCGGTCGCCGGTGTCGCCCAGTACCCCGTCGTCGAGCAGGGAACCGTGCCGGATGGACTGCAGGATCCGCCCGGCACCGTCGGCGATCTCGGCCGCGAGCTCGATGTCGGACAGGGCGCCACCGTCGGAACGGCCGAAGAAGGTCATACCCCCACCCTAGAGTGGCTGTATGCCGGAGCTTCCCGAGATCACCGCGATCGCGGACTACGTGGGCGCCAAGGCCGTCGGCACGCAGGTCCGGCGGGTCGACGTGGCGGCGCTGTCCGTGCTCAAGACCTATGCGCCGGGCCCGCACGACCTGGTCGGGGCCACCGTCACCGGAACGCGCCGGATCGGCAAGTACTTCATCCTCGATGCGTGCAAGGGCGACGAGGCCCTCGCCCTCGTCGTGCACCTCTCCCGCGCCGGGTGGCTGCGCTGGTCGGAGAAGCTCTCGCCGACGCCGCTCAGACCCGGCGGGAAGTCGCCGATCGCGCTGCGCGTGCACGTCGGGCCGGAGGGCGAGGGTTTCGATCTCACCGAGGCGGGCACGCAGAAGCGGCTCGCGGTGTGGATCGTGCACGACCCGCAGGAGATCGAGATGGTCGCGACGCTCGGCCCCGACGCGCTGGCCGTCACCCGCGACGAGTTCGGCGCGATCCTCGCCGGCTCGCGCGCGCAGCTCAAGACGCTGCTCCGCGACCAGCGCACGATCGCGGGCATCGGCAATGCCTACTCCGACGAGATCCTGCACACCGCGAAGCTCTCGCCCTTCGCGGCGGCGAAGTCCCTGGATGCGCAGCAGGCGGACGCCCTGTACGCCGCCATGCGGTCCGAGCTCGAGGACGCGGTCGAGCGGTCCGTCGGGCAGCACGTCGCCACCCTCAAGGCGGAGAAGCGCTCCGGGATGAAGGTGCACGCCCGCACCGGCAGCCCCTGTCCGGTCTGTGGCGACACCGTGCGCGAGGTCTCCTTCGCCGACCGCTCCTTCCAGTACTGCGCCACGTGCCAGACGGGCGGCAAGGTGCTGGCGGACCGTCGGATGTCGAAACTGCTGAAATGAGCCCAAACCGCCCTGAGGTTAGGCATCGCTGCATAGTCGATTGAAGGCGTGCCTTACCTTCTAGGCATGAACTGGGGTGATGCCGTCCCGAACTTCCTCATCGGCCTGCGTGAAGGCCTGGAAGCGGGACTGATAGTGAGCATCCTGCTCGCCGCCGTGAAGAAGTCGGGCGGTTCGCGGGTGCCGGTGTGGTTGGGCGCGCTGGGCGCGGCCTCGTTGTCGGTGAGTTTCGGGGCGATCCTGACCTTCACCACGTCGGAGCTGTCGGCCACGGCACGCGAGGTCGTCGCGGGCACGCTGAGCGTGCTCGCTGTGCTGCTCGTGACGATGATGATCTTCTGGATGCGGCGCACCGCGGCGTCGCTGTCCAAGGAACTGCGCGCCGACGTCGAGACCGCGATGGTGCTGGGCGCGGGTGCGCTCGTGCTCACCGCGTTCTTCGCGGTCGCGCGCGAGGGCCTGGAGACCACGCTGTTCCTGTGGACCGCGGCCCGCGCCTCGGGCGACGCGGTGGGCCCCGCCGTCGGCGCGGCGCTCGGCCTCGCGGTGGCGTTCGGCATCTGCGTGCTGCTCTACCGGCAGGCCGTGCGGCTGAACCTCGCCACGTTCTTCCGGTACACCGCGATCCTGCTCATCGTCGTGGCCGCGGGCGTCCTCGCCTACGGCCTCGGCGACCTGCAGAACGCCGGCGTCCTCCCCGGCCGCACCTGGATCGCCTTCGACCTGTCCGGCAGCATCAGCACCGACTCGTGGTGGGTGGCGCTGATCGGCGGCATCACCAACCTCGCGCCGAAGATGACGGTGCTGCAGGTCTTCGCGTGGCTCGCCTACCTGGTGGTCGTACTGGGGATCTTCCTCGGCACGAAGCCCGCACCGGCGACGCCGGGCGAGAAGGGTCGCTTCGAGGCCTGGGCCGCGCGCCTCGCGGGCACGCGCACCGGCCTCGCGGCCGCGGTCGTCGTGCTGGTGCCGCTGCTCGTCGCGGGCCTGATCATCGCGATCCTGCCGGCCAAGCCCGCCGCCGCGGGCGCGGTGACCGTCACCGAGGCGGACTGCGCCAAGGGCTTCAGCGGCGCTTCGGCCGGGCAGCAGCGCATCACCGTCACCAACAAGTCCGGCAAGTCGGGCGAGATCACTCTCGTCGACAGCGGCGACGCCGTCGTCGGCGAGATCGAGACCCTCGGGCCGGCCACCACCGCCGACCTGTCGGCGACGCTCGGGGGCGGGAGCTACCGGTTCGTCTGCTACCTCGCAGGGCAGAAGGAGACCCGCTCCGAGCAGTTCACCGTGACCGGCGGCGGTGCGGCTCCGAAGGCCGTCGCGCGCGTGACCAAGGACGATCTCGACGGCGCCAACGCGAAGTACCAGGACTACGTGCTGACGGTGCTCCCCGCGGTCGAGTCCGCCCTGAACCGCGTGAAGGCCGCGCTCGGCGGCGGCGACACCGCGGGCGCCAAGGCGGCGTGGCTCGACGCCATGACCGCGTGGGAGAAGGTCGGCGCCTCGTACAACAGCTTCGGCGAGGTCGGGACGGCCGTCGCGGGCCTGCCCGACGGTTTCGCCGACGGGGTCCGCGATCCGGAGTTCTCCGGCATCCGGCGCATCGAGTACGGGCTGTGGACCGGCGAACCGTCGGCGGCGCTGACGGCGCAGGTTGACAAGACCCTCGAGGGCCTGACGAAGGTCCGCGCCGACCTGCGCACCGACGACATCGCCGGCGACCCGATCACGCTCACCAAGCGCGCCCAGGAGATCCTCGAGGACGCGCTGCGCGACCACCTCACGGGTGTCAGCGACCAGGGGGCGCACGCCGGCTACGCCGCGACCGCCGCCGACGTCGAGGCCACCCGCGCCGTGCTCCGCGTGCTCGAGCCGCTGCTCGCGCCGCGCGTCCCGGACCTGGTGTCCACCGCTCGTCGCGAGCTGGACGACATCACCAAGGCCCTCGACGCCGTCAAGCGGCCCGACGGCACCTACCCGCCGCTCGAGGCTCCGCCGCTGGCGTTGCGGCAGAAGATCAACGGCACCGTCGGGCAGGCCCTCGAGACCCTGTCCGCCGTGCCCAACCTCCTGGAGATCCCCAAGCATGAGCGATGAGACGACGACCGGCACCGGCCGGCGGAAGTTCCTGCAGGGCGCGGCGGTCGGCGCCGTGGGCGTGGCCGCCGTCGGCGGCGTGCTGGCCGGGGGCGCGCGCAGCGACGCGGCGCAGTCCTCGGGCCCGACGGTGCGCGACTCCTACCCGTTCGAGGGCGAGCACCAGTCCGGCATCCTGACGCCCGCCCCGGCGGAGAAGCAGGCGGCCCTCATGGTCGCGGCGTTCGACGTGATCACCGATCGCGCGGGCCTGGAGAAGCTGCTGCGGACCATCACCGACCGCGCGCGCTTCCTCACCGCGGGCGGCACCCCGGCGAACCTGGGCGTGGGCAAGCCGCCCGCGGACAGCGCGGTGCTCGGGCCCGTGGTCCCCGCCGACGGGCTGACGATCACGCTCGGCGTGGGCTCGTCGCTGTTCGACGACCGGTTCGGGCTGGGCGCGAAGAAGCCGGCGAAGCTCAAGCCGATGACGGTCTTCCCCAACGACCAGCCCGACGCCGCGCAGATGCACGGCGACCTGGTGCTGCAGTTCTGCGCCAACAACCCCGACACCGTGCACCACGCGCTGCGCGACATCGCCAAGCACACCCGCGGCGCGATGCAGCTGCGGTGGAAGATGCAGGGCTACGGCGCCCCGCCGCGGCCCGAGGGCGCGGCGCGCAACCTCATGGGCTTCAAGGACGGCAGCGCCAACCCCGTCGGATCGCAGGCGGAGGAGCTGATCTGGGTGACGGGCGGCGGCGAGCCCGCGTGGGCGACCGGCGGCACGTACTTCGTGGTGCGGCTGATCCGGATGATGGTCGAGTTCTGGGACCGCGTCTCGATCGCGGAGCAGGAGGGCATGTTCGGCCGGCGCCGCGACTCCGGCGCCCCGCTCGACGGTGCCGCCGAGACCGACGATCCCGACTACGCCGCCGACCCCGAGGGCGACGTGATCCCGATGGACTCGCACATCCGCCTGGCGAACCCGCGCGAGGGGGAGAAGACGGAGAAGCAGCGCCTGGTGCGCCGGTCGTACAACTACGACCTGGGTTTGGACATGAACGGCAACATGGCGTGCGGCCACGTCTTCCTGTGCTTCCAGCAGGACGTCGAGGCGCAGTTCGAGGAGGTGCAGAAGCGCCTGATCGACGAGCCGCTCACCGACTACGTGACCCCGTTCGGCGGCGGCTACTTCTTCGCCGTCCCCGGAGTGCGGGGTGCGGACGACTTCCTCGGGGCCGGGCTGTTCCGCTGAGGGGCTCCTCACGATGTCGCCTTCTGCGGCGTCGCGCGTGCGCTGGAACACGTGCGGTCCCGCAGAACTGGAGATTCTGAGCTGCGCGCCCGCGCACAGACGACGATGCCGCCGGACCCTGGGTGAGGGGTCCGGCGGCATTCGACTTCAACGCGGCCGGTGAGTGCCGCGGCGGCGGGGACTACTTGATGAGCTTGTCCGCGCCGTCGTTCGTGCCCGTCTCCGGGTCGTAGTCGCCGAGCAGGAAGTCGCCCTCGGCGGCCTCGTCCTCGATCTCCTGGGACACGGCCTCGGCCTGCGCGAGCACGGCGTTGCGGCGGGCGATGGTGACCGCGCCGCCGGCGACGGCGCCGCCCAGCGCGAGGGCCGCGATCCACGGCTTGTTCAGGCGGTCGCCCAGCAGGTGGTCGACCGAGTACTTGCCGGGGCCGGTCAGCGCCAGCGCGGCCGCGGCGACGCCGAGGGTGATCGGGTACTCGTTGCCGCCGCCCTGCGCGGCGAAGCCCTGCGGGCGGTGGACCTCGGCGGCGACCAGCATCGCGCCCACGCCGCCGGCCGCGGCCAGCGGGGTCGCGGCGCCGAGCGCGAGGGCGGCACCGGCCAGCTCGCCCGCGCCGGCGAGGGCGGCGTTCGGCTTGCCGGGCGCGAAGCCCATCGACTCGAAGCCCTGCCCGGTGGCCTCGAGGCCGTGGCCGCCGAACACCCCGAAGAGCTTCTGCGCGCCGTGGTACGCGAGGGCGCCGCCGACGGCGGTACGCAGGGCGAGGAGCCCGAGGTCACGTGCGGTGTTGTTCTGTCCCATGTCGGGGTCCCTTCCAGCGGAGGTCGTCGGTTCTGAGGCGTTCAACCGGACCGCGGTCCCGAGGATTCCCGGGAGTGGTCCACTTCACACGACGAGCTGCCCCTCGAGGTCCGGCATCGTCGCGCCGCCCGTCGCCCGACGGTACGCGGTGCCCACCAGCTCGATGGCCTGCGCGAGCTGGTCCGGCGGCAGGGAGTACGGGATGCGGATGTTGCGCTCGAGGGCGCCGTCGACCCCGAAGGCGGAGCCGGCGGCGATGCGCACCCCCAGGCCCGCGGCGGCCGCGGCGGTGGCGGTCCCGACGGGCCGCGGCAGCGTCACCCACAGGCACAGCCCGCCGACGCCGGGGGAGACCGTCGCGCCGGGCAGGTGCTCGGCGACCGCGTCCCGCGCGACCGCCCGCGCCGTTCGCAGCGAATCCAGCCGCCCGGGCAGGAAGTCGGCGAGGTGGTCGAGGGCGTAGCCGGCGGCGAGCTGCTCGAAGACGGCGCCCGCGAGGTCCATGTCGTAGCGGGCGGCGGTGAGCGAATCGGGGGAGGTCTCGGTGCGGATCCAGCCCACCCGCAGGCCCGCCCAGATGGTCTTGCTCGCGGACCCGAGCGTGATGATCCGGGCGCCGCGCGGCGCGAACGCGGCGACGGGCGGGGGAGTGGGAACGTCGAGCGCGAGCTCGGCCATCGTCTCGTCGACCACGACGGGCACCCGGTAGCGCGCGGAGATCTCGCCGAGCCGCCGGCGCCCGGCCTCGTCGAGCAGCAGCCCCGTCGGGTTGTGGAAGTCGGGGATGGTGAAGATGATCCGCGGATTCTGCTGCTTCGCGACGGCCTCGAGCTGGTCGAGGTCCCAGCCGTGCTCCGGGTGCAGCCCCACGGCGACGGGCCGCGCATTGTGCCGGCGCAGCGCGAGGATGGTGCCGTGGTGCGTCGGCTGCTCGATGACGACGCGGTCGCCCGGATGGACCAGCGTGTCCAGCACGACGCGCAACGCGTGCTGGGCGCCGGAGGTCACGAGGATCTGTTCCTCCGCGGTGGGCAGGCCGCGGTTGGTGTACCGCCGCGCGATCGCCTCCTTGAGCGCCCGCACGCCGCCGGGGTAGAGGCCGATGCCCGCGAGGTAGGGCGGCGCGCACTCGAGTGCGTGCCGGTAGCCGTCGTGCACGATCTGGTCCGGTGCCGACGGCGCCGCGATGTTCAGCCGGATCAGGTCGGCCTCGGGGCCGGTGTCCGCGGGCTCGGCGGGCACGGCGTGCGGCAGCGAGAGCACGCTGCGCGCGCCCTGCCGGGACTGCAGGTGCCCGCTGTCGCGCAGCTCGGCGTACGCGGTGGTCACGGTCGTGCGGCTGACCTCGAGGTGTGCGGCCAGGGCGCGCTCGCTCGGCAGCGCGGTCCCGACGGGGACCCGTCCGTCCAGGACCAGCAGGCGCAGCGCCTCGGCGAGCGCGAGGTAGGCCGGGCGCGGACCGTCGGGCTTCCAGGAGCCGAGCTGGCGGACCAGGGCGGCCGCGCCGACAGTGCCAGTTGAGGGGAACATGAGGCCAGTATCTCAGGACTGGCTATGGATTGCCATGCCACTTGGCGTAAGAGTGAGTGTCATGATGATTCGACTCATGAAGCTGTTCGTGGGCCTGTGGCTGTACGGCACGGCGATGGTCGCGATCCTGCGCGCGGGCCTCGGCAACATGCCGTGGGACGTGCTGCACCAGGGGCTCGCGGAGAAGATCGGCCTGTCGGTGGGGGTGACGTCGATCGTCGTCGGCGCGCTCGTGCTGCTCGCGTGGATCCCGATCCGGCAGAAGCCGGGCTTCGGCACGGTCGCCAACGTGATCGTCATCGGCGTCGCCTTCGACACCATGGCGCCCCTGTTCCCCGAGAACCCCGCGCTGGTCGTCGCGATCCCGATGATGGTGGGCGGCATCGTGCTCAACGCCTTCGCGACGGTGCTCTACATCGGGGCCGGTATGGGACCGGGCCCGCGCGACGGCCTGATGACGGGGCTCGTCGCCCGCACCGGCGGCTCGGTGCGCGTGGTGCGCACGTCGATGGAGGTGCTGGTCGTGATCGTGGGCTTCCTGCTCGGCGGGACCCTCGGCATCGGCACCGTGCTGTACGCGGCGGGCGTCGGCCCGCTGATCCAGCTGTTCGCGAAGACCGGACTCGGCGGCCCGGCGCTCGCCCGCGGCGAACACGGCGGCGGAGACGATGCAGTCGCTAAGGTGGGCGAATGCGGATCCTCATCACCGGAGCCAGCTCCGGTCTCGGCGAAGGCATGGCTCGGACGTATGCGGAGCGCGGCGAGGACGTAGGGCTCCTGGCCCGCCGCCTCGACCGGCTCGAGGCCCTGCGCGCCGAGCTCACCGCCTGCCCCAAGGCCGGCGCCGTCGAGGTCGGCCGGCTCGACGTCACGGACTTCGACGCCGTGCCCGTCGCCATCGCCGACATCGCGGAGCGGCTCGGCGGCCTCGACCGGGCGATCATCAACGCCGGCATCGGCAAGGGCGCCTCGGTCGGTACCGGCAATGCCAGGGCCAATATCGAGACGGTGCAGACCAACCTCACCGGCGCCCTCGCGCAGGCCGAGGCGGTGCTCGAGATCTTCCGCGCGCAGGGCCACGGCCACCTCGTCCTGGTCTCCTCGATCGCGGGCGAGCGCGGGCACCCCGGTGCGGGCACGGCGTACGCGGCCAGCAAGGCGGGCCTCAGTGCACTCGGCCAGGGCATGCAGGCGGAGTTCCCCAACGGGCCGATCAAGATCACCGTGATCAAGCCCGGTTACATCGAGACGGCGATCACCGACGGCCTCAAGACGCCGCTGATGGTCCCGCTCGATCAGGGGGTCAAGGCCATCGTCAAGGCCATCGACCGAGCGCCGCGCGAGGCCGCCGTGCCGCCGTGGCCCTGGGCGCCGATCGGTGCCGTGCTGCGGCACGCCCCGGACGAGGTCACCCGCCGCCTGATCTGAGCCCCGACCGGATCCCCCGGAAGGACTAGGGGCCCACCCCTGAGGCGCCGCCCCGAAACGTGGGGGCCCGGCCCGGATGTGCCGCGACACCGAAGTTCCTAGCGTTAGCAGGGACGAAAGGTGGTGCGAAATGCGCACATTCATCAAGACAGCCACGATCGCCTCCGCAGCCGGAGTCGCCCTCATCGTCGCCGCGGCCCCCGTCCACGCCGACCCGGACATCAGCGACTACGCCCGGGGCAGCATCGGCGAGAGCTGCGCCGGTTACAACGTCGGCAAGCTCGCGCTCGAGCGCAGCCAGGGCTTCGTGCTCAGCTGCAACGCGAACGGCACCTGGCAGATCCCCAAGGAGCCGTGAGCCCTACTCCGACGGCTTCCGCTCGGCGACGAACCGCCGGGTGACGGACATGTCGCGCTCGCCCAGCCCGGCGGCGACGATCTCCTCGAACTCGGCCAACAGGGCGGGCAGCAGCGCCGCCTCCGTGCCCGTGGCGGCCGCGACCTCCGCCCCCGACTTCAAGTCCTTGAGCAGGTACTTCGCCATCCCCGACGGGGTGTCGTCGCCGGTGACCAGCTTCTCCTTGCGCGTGTCCAACAGGCGCGAGGCGGCGTAGCCCCCGCCGAGCAGGTCCCACATCGTGCCGAGGTCGATGCCCGACCGGTCGGCCAGCACCGTCGCCTCGCCCAGGGCGGCGATGGTCGCGGCGACCACCAGCTGGTTGCAGGCCTTCGCGACCTGTCCCGCCCCGAGCGGCCCCAGCCGGACCGGCGTGCCGCACGGCGCCAGCACCGCGGCGGCGAGGGCGCAGTCGTCCTCGGTGCCGCCCAGCATGATCGACAGCGTGCCGGCGATCGCGCCGTCGTCGCCGCCGGAGACGGGGGCGTCGACGACGCGGACCCGGCCCGCGGTCTCGCGGTCGAGGCGCTCGGCGAGGGCTCGGACGCCGGGCGCGGAGGACGTGGAGCCGATGAGCAGCAGCAGGGGGCGGTCGCCCGCGAGCAGCCCGCCCGCCAGCACCTCCTCCACCTCGGGCAGATCTGGCAGCATGAGGAGCACGACGTCGGCGACGGCGGCGAGCGATGCGGCGTCGGCGTGCTGCACGGCGCCGTCGGCGACGAGGTCGGGGCGCGGGCGCCGGGCGGTGATGTGCACGCTCCCGTGGCCGCGGGCGAGGTGCCGCGACATGGGGGCGCCCATGGCGCCGAGTCCGATCACGCCGACCGTCACCCCGTTCAAGGGGGCCGAAACCTCCGTCATTCGTCCAACCTAGCGAATCGCGTTCAATATGTTGGCCGATTGACTAGACTCGCCGCATGACCTCCACGCTCCGCGCCGCCCTCGCCGTCGACCTGCCCGAGGACGACTGCCTGCTCATCGAGCGGCTTGAGCCCCGCGTCGAGCTGCTGCGCGACCACTCACTGAACAAACCCTCCCGGTGGGACGCCGACTGGGAGGGCGACCCCGCCTTCACCCGTACCCCCGAGCAGGAGGCCGCCTTCACCGCTCTGCTCGACGGCGCCGACGCCCTGTTCGGCCTCCCCGACGTCAGCCCCGCCCGGCTCGCCGCGACCGTCCGCGCCAATCCGTCGCTGCGCTGGGTGCACGCGACCGCGGCGGGCGGCGGCGCCCAGGTGCGCGCCGCGGGCCTGACCCCGGCCGAGCTGGAGCGCGTCGCCTTCACCACCAGCGCCGGGGTGCACGGCTCCACCCTCGCCGAGTTCGCCCTGTTCGGGATCCTCGCGGGCGCCAAGGACCTGCGCCACCTCGAGGCCGACCAGGCCGCCCGGCACTGGCCCGCCGAGCGCTGGGCCATGCGCCACCTCGACGAGATGACGGTGCTCATCGTGGGCCTCGGCGGCATCGGCGCCGCGACCGCCGCCCGGTTCAAGGCCTGCGGATCGACGGTCTGGGGCACCTCCCGCAGCGGCCGCCCCGTGGAGAACGTCGACCGCGTGATCCCGCTCGACGACCTCGCCCAGGCGGCCGCGCAGGCCGACGCCATCGTCGTGACCCTGCCCGGCACCGCCGCCACCGAGAAGCTGATCGGCGCCGAGCTGCTCGCGGGCCTGCGCCCCGGCACCCTGCTCACCAACGTGGGCCGCGGCACCGTCATCGACGAGGACGCGCTGCTCGCCGCCCTCGACGACGGGCGGGTCGGCTTCGCCGCCCTCGACGTCTTCGCGACCGAGCCGCTGCCGCAGGCGAGCCCACTCTGGGGCCATCCCCGCGTGCTCGCCAGCCCGCACACCGCGGCGCTCAGCCGGCAGGAGGGCACGCGCATCGCCCGCCTCTTCGCCCGCAACGCGACCGCCCTGCTCGACGGTGTGCCGATGGCGAACGTCGTCGACACGGTGGAGTTCTACTGATGGCCTCCCCGGAGGGCCCGCGGGCCCCGGCGCCCGCGGTGACCCGCGCGATCGGCATCCTCTCGCTGCTCGCCGAGTCCGAGAGCCCGGCCCTGAGCCTCAGCGACCTCGCCCGCGGCCTGGGCATCGCCAAGTCCTCCTGCGCCAACCTGTGCCAGGCCCTGGAGGACGGCGACATGATCCGCCGCGTCCCCGGCGGCTTCTCCCTCGGCCGTCGCACCGCGGAGATCGGTGGCGCGTACGCGCTGCAGTTCAACCAGGTCCGCGAGTTCTTCCCGGTGATCTCCGCGTCGCCGGTGCTGCACCGCGAACTGGTCCAGATCGCCATGCTCGACGGTGCCCACGCCCTCTACCTGGCGCGGCACGAGGGCCGGGTGCCCTACCGGTTCGGCACGCCGCTCGGCTCGCGGCTGCCCGCCGTCTTCACGGCGTCCGGGCAGGCCCTGCTCGCGAGCCTGCCCGACGAGGAACTCGACGCGATCCTCGCGACCGCCGTGCCCGCGCGCAGCGCCGTCGACGGCACCGAGATCACCGACGCCGCGATCCGCGCGGAGCTGGCCCGCGTCCGCGAGCGCGGCTACGCCATCGACCCCGGCCGCGGCACGCTGGGCCTCACCGGCATCGCCGTCGCCCTGCCCGCGTGGGCGCCGGGCGACCCGCCGCTGGGCCTGGGCGTCGCCGTCCCCACCGAGCAGCTCGACGATGCGCGCGTCGCCGCCGTGACGACTGCGCTGGCCGAGGCGGCCGCCCGGCTCACGAATCCGTGGCGCGAGCGGGCGGCGACGGAGCGGCCCTAGCCCGGCGGCCCGGCCCGGCGGCCCGGCCCGGCGGTCCCGGCCCGGCGGTCCCGCCCCGCGGCTCAGACCGCGCGGCCGCGTTGCGCGCGGTACCAGCGCACCTGCGCGTCGGTCGACGAGTCGAGGTCGGCGGCGGGCGCACCGTCGGACGCGATGACGGGCAGCAGCGCGTTGGCCTGCACCTTGCCCAGCTCGACGCCCCACTGATCGAAGGCGTTGATGCCCCAGACGGCGGCCTCGGTGAACACCTGGTGCTCGTAGAGCGCGATGAGCTGGCCCACGACGGACGGGGTGAGCCTGGGCGCGAGGATCGTGGTGGTGGGCCGGTTGCCGGGCATCACCTTGTGCGGCACCACGGCCGGATCGGTGCCCTCCGCCGCGATCTCGTCCGCCGTCTTGCCGAAGGCGAGCACCTTCGTCTGGGCGAACAGGTTGCTCATCAGCAGGTCCTGCATGGTGCCGACGCCGTCGGTCGTGGGCAGGTCGTCGGTGGACTCCGCGAAGCCGAGGAAGTCCGCCGGCACGAGCCGCGTGCCCTGGTGCAGCAGCTGGAAGAAGGCGTGCTGGCCGTTGGTGCCGGGCTCGCCCCAGAAGATCTCGCCGGTGTCGGCGGTGACGGGCGTGCCGTCCACGCGCACCGACTTGCCGTTCGACTCCATGGTGAGCTGCTGCAGATACGCGGGGAAGCGGGCCAGGTCCTGCGCATAGGGGAGCACCGCGCGGGACTGCGCGCCGAAGAAGTCCGAGTACCAGAGCCCGATCAGCCCGAGCATGAGCGGCGCGTTCGCCTCGGCGGGCGCGGTCGCGAAATGCTCGTCGACGGTGCGGAATCCGGCCAGGAACTCGGCGAACCGCTCGGGGCCGACGGCGATCATCACCGACAGCCCGATCGCCGAGTCCACGGAGTAGCGGCCGCCGACCCAGTCCCAGAAGCCGAACATGTTCGCGGTGTCGATGCCGAAGGCCGCGACCCGCTCCGCGTTGGTGGAGACGGCCACGAAGTGCTTCGCCACGGCCTCCTCGCCGACGCCGAGCTTCTCCAGCAGCCAGGCCTTCGCCGCGTGCGCGTTGGTCAGCGTCTCCTGCGTGGAGAAGGTCTTCGAGGCGACGATGAACAGGGTGGTCGCGGGGTTGAGCTGCGCCAGCGTGGCCGAGATGTCGGCCGGGTCGACGTTGGAGACGAAGTGGCAGGTCAGGCCACGCTGGACATAGGCGCGCAGCGCCTTGTAGACCATCGCGGGGCCCAGGTCGCTGCCGCCGATGCCGATGTTCACCACGTCGGTGATGGGCTCGCCCGTCGCGCCGCGCCATCGCTTGGAGCGCACCTCATCGCTGAAGGCGCCCATCTTCTCCAGCACGTCGTGCACGTCGCCGGTCACGTCCTGCCCGTCCACCTGCAGGTCCAGGCTCGACGGTGCGCGCAACGCGGTGTGCAGGACGGCGCGGTCCTCAGTGGAGTTGATGTGCTGGCCCGCGAACATGGCGTCGCGCCGGGCGGCGACCCCGGCCTCGTCGGCGAGAGCGGTCAGCAGGCCGAGCGTCTCGCGCGTGACGCGGTGCTTGGAGTAGTCGATGTAGAGATCGCCCACCTGGAAGACGAAGTCGGAGCCGCGGTCCGGGTCGGCGGCGAACAGCTCCCGCAGCGTGGTCCCGGCGATCTCGCGGTGGTGATCGACGAGGTTCCGCCAGGCGGTGGACGCGGTGATGTCGCTGTCGCTCATGGCGTCAGCCTAGTGTCCGGAGCGCCGCCGCGGGCGGTTCACGGACGAGGTCACAGCGGGCGCCGGGACAAGGCCCTGCGCGCGCCCTCGGCGCGGAGCTAGGGTGGCGGTATGGCAACCGAGCAGCGCGTCCGTGACCTCCTCGACCGCATCCCCACCGGGATCTTCGTGAACGGGGTGTTCCGCGATTCGAGTTCGGGCGCAACCTTTCCGGTGCACGATCCCGCCACGGAGGAGGTGTTGATCGAGGTCGCCGACGCCACGCCCGAGGACGGAGCCGCGGCCCTCGACGCGGCCGTCGCCGCGGGCCCGGCCTGGGCCGCGACGCCCGCCCGCGAGCGCGCCGAGATCCTGCGTGCGGCGTACGAGGGACTGCACGCCCGCGCCGACGACTTCGCCCTGCTGATGACGCTGGAGATGGGCAAGGCGCTGCCCGAGTCGGCCAACGAGCTCAAGTACGGCGCGGAGTTCTTCCGCTGGTTCTCCGAGGAGGCCGTGCGCATCGCCGGCCGGTACACGCCCGCGCCCGCCGGCACCGGGCGGATCCTGGTGAGCAAGGCCCCCGTCGGGCCGTGCCTCGCGATCACCCCGTGGAACTTCCCCCTGGCCATGGGTACCCGCAAGATCGGGCCCGCGCTCGCCGCCGGCGCGACGATGGTGGTCAAGCCCGCCGGCCTCACGCCGCTGACGATGCTGCTGCTCGCCGAGGTGCTGCGCGACGCGGGCGTCCCGGACGGAGTGATCTCCGTGCTGCCGACCTCGAAGTCCGGCGCGCTGACGGGCCCGCTGCTCGCCGACCCGCGGCTGCGCAAGCTCACCTTCACCGGCTCGACCGAGGTCGGCGCCGCGCTCGTCGCGCAGTCGGCGCCCGGGATCCTGCGCACGTCGATGGAGCTGGGCGGCAACGCGCCGTTCGTCGTCTTCGACGATGCCGACGTCGACCACGCCGTCGCGCAGGCGCTGCTCGCCAAGCTGCGCAACGGCGGCGAGGCGTGCACCGCCGCCAACCGCTTCCACGTGCACGAGTCCGTGGTCGAGGAGTTCACCGCGAAGCTCGTCGACGGGATGGGGAAGTACGTCCTGGGCCGCGGTACCGACGACGGCGTCACCATCGGGCCGCTCGTCTCCGCCGACCAGCAGGCCACCGTCTCCGAGTTGGTGCAGGACGCGGTCGCGAAGGGCGCGTCGCTGCGGCTCGGCGGGGTCGCGCCCGAGGGGCCCGGCCACTTCTTCCCGCCGACGGTGCTCGCCGACGTCCCCGCCGACGCCCGGATCCTCACCGAGGAGGTCTTCGGCCCCGTCGCGCCGATCGTCGCCTTCGCCGACGAGGACGCGGGCGTCGCCGCCGCGAACGCCACCGAGTACGGGCTGGCGGCCTACATCTTCACCAAGGACCTGGACCGCGCGCTGCGCGTCGCCGACCGGATCGAGGCCGGCATGGTCGGCGTGAACCGCGGCGTCATCTCCGACCCCGCCGGCCCGTTCGGCGGCGTCAAGGCCTCCGGCTTCGGCCGTGAGGGCGGCAGCGAGGGCATCGAGGAGTACCTGGAGACCCGCTACATCGCCCTCCAGTGACCCCCTCCCCGATTGAACGACGTTCTGGAGAACCTGACCTGCGGGTTTCCTCTCCAGAACGTCGCTCAATTGCAGTCGGGGTGATCGCAAAGCTCGCCGCGGCGGGGCGAGCTGTGGCAACGTCGAGGGATGGTGGAGAAGCAGGTGGGTAGCGGCACCCGGGAGAACGTGATCCTGGTGCACTGGCACGACCTGGGCCGCCACCTCACCTGCTACGGCGCGGAGGGCGTCGTCAGCCCGAACCTGGACCGCCTCGCCGCGGAGGGCATCCGCTTCTCCGACGCGCACGCGACGGCGCCGCTCTGCTCGCCCGCGCGCGGTTCGCTGTTCACCGGCCTGCACCCGCACCGCAACGGCCTCGTCGGGCTCGCGCACCACGGCTTCGAGTACCGCGACCACGTGCGCACCCTGCCGTCGCTGCTCGGCGAGGCGGGGTACCGCAGCGCCCTGTTCGGCATGCAGCACGAGAGCGCGGACCCCACCCGCCTCGGGTTCGACACCGCCGACGTCTCGGACTCGCTGTGCGAGTACGTCGTCGCGCGCTCGCAGGAGTGGCTCGCCGACGCCGTCGGCCATGAGGAGCCCTTCTTCCTCACGGCGGGCTTCTTCGAGACGCACCGCCCGTACCCCGTCGACCAGTACGAGCCCGCCGACCCGGACGCGATCGGCGTCCCCGGCTTCCTTCCGGACACCCCGCAGGTCCGCGAGGACCTCGCCGGGCTGCACGGCAGCATCACGCAGGCCGACGCCGCCGTCGGGCGGCTGCTCGACACCGTCGACGAACTGGGTCTCGCCGAGAGCACCTGGATCCTGTTCATCACGGACCACGGCCTCGCGTTCCCGCGGGCGAAGTCGACCCTCTACGGCGAGGGCACCGGCGTCGCCTTCATCGCGCGCCCGCCTCGCTCCCTCGGGCTCGCGCCCCGCGTCTACGACGACCTGTTCTCGGGCGTCGACCTGACTCCGACGGTGCTGGACCTGCTCGGCCTGCCACTGCCGGAGGACGTCGACGGGGAGACCCACGCGGCGGAGCTGCTGGAGCCCACGGGGGAGCAGGTGCGCGCCGGGCTGTTCACGCAGAAGACCTACCACGACGCGTACGACCCGATCCGCGCCGTGCGCACCAAGCAGTTCAGCTACATCGAGAACTACGCCGACCGGCCCGCGCTGCTGCTGCCGCTCGACATCGCCGACAGTTCCTCCGCCGCCTCGCTCGACCCGTACGAGACGGCCGCGCCGCGGCCCCGTCGGGAACTGTACGACCTGGTCGTGGACCCGTACGAGCGGCGCAACGTGGTCGACGAGCCCGCCTACCAGTGGGTGGCCCGCCGCCTCGCCGGCGTGCTCGCGACCTGGCGCGAGGACACCGGCGACGTGCTGCCGACCGAGGCCGAGGGCACCGCGATCGCCGAGGCCTTCATGGCGGCGTTCTTCGCCGGCCGCGCGGAGCCCGACGCCGACGAGGTTCCACTGCCGTCGCGCCGCCCGCAGGGCGAGCGTCGCGAGCTCGTGCCGACCGAGCACGCCGCCCCGGCGGAGGCGCGTGCCGCCGGTCGGTGACGGGCCGCGGATCCACCTGCGTTCTTCCCTCGTGCTCGCCCGTTCCGCCGCACAGTTGATACAACTAGTAATTTAATCGTATCGACAGTCGTTCGTACCCCGGGAGAGCCATGTCGATCACCGTCGGAGACCTGTATCGGACCAGTCCGCCCGAGACGCCCGTCGCGGAGGAGCTGGACGTCGACGGCGCGCTCCCCGCGGGACTGCGGGGAACCCTGTACCGCAACGGGCCGGTTCGGTTCGAGGCCGGCGGCTTCGTCGCCCGGCACCCCTTCGACGGCGACGGCATGGTCTCGCAGTACGTGCTCGACGAGGGGCGCGTCCGGTTCCGCTCCCGGTACGTCCGGACGCCGAAGTACCGGCAGGAGGAGGCGGGGGAGGGCGCGCGGATCAAGGGCATCGGCAACACGGTGCCGGGCTGGTGGCGGAACCTGAAGCTCCCCGCCGACGCCGCCAACACCCACGCGGTCGTCCATGCCGACCGGCTGCTCGCGCTGTCCGACGCGGGGAAGCCCTGGGAGCTCGACCCGGACACCCTCGCGACCGTCGGCGTGTGCACGCTCGACGGGTCGCTGTCGACCTTCGGCCGGTTCTCCCCGCATCCGCGCATCGACCCGGTCACCGGCGAGATGTTCAACTTCGGTCTCGATTTCGTCCCCGGCCTCCTTCCGCGACTCCCCGTCGGGCTCAAGTGCTTCCGCACCGGGCCGGACGGGCGGACCACGGTGCTCGCGACGGTGCCTCTGACCGCGCTCCACGTGCAGCACGACTTCTCCATCACCGAGCGCTTCCTCGTCTTCCTGATCTCCCCGCTCACGGTCGATCCTGTTGCGGCGCTGCAGGTGCCGCAGGAGCAGGCGGCCCGGTGGCACTCGGACCGGCCCACCCGGGTGGTCCTCGTTCCTCGTGACGGCGGTGCGCCCATCGAGCAGGCACTCGACGAGGACCTGATGTACATCCACATCACGAACGCCTTCGAGGACGAGCGCGGCGACGTCCACGTGGACGTCGTGCGATATGCAGATCCCGACGACTTCTTCCTGCCGGCGCGCGAGTTCCGCACGACCACGGAGAACATCGGCGGATGCAGTGCGCGCGTGACGATCACGCCCGCGGGGGTCACGGTGCGCGACCTCAATGAGCACCGGCTGGAGTTGCCGCAGCACGATCAGCGCCGCACCGGCAGGCCCTACTCCTACGGCTACTACGCCACCCTCGACGCGGCGCCCGATGCGACCAACGGGGTGTACAAGATCGACCACGACACCGGCGCCGAGCAGCATTTCGCCTACGAACCGGGCCACGCCGTCGGCGAGCCGCTGTTCGTGCCCGCGGTCGACGGCGCCGCCGAGGACGACGGCTGGCTGCTCACCCTGGTCACCGACGTCGACGCGTCGCGCACCGGGCTGCACGTCTTCGACGCGCGGCACGTGGACGCGGGTCCGATCGCGCGTGCCACCGGCCCGACCGGCTTCTTCCCCGGATTCCACGGGAGCTTCACGGACCGCGTCGCCCGGGCCTGACCCGGCGCCGTGGCCGCCCGGCCTACGCCCGTACTTGACGGAACTCGGACGCCACCTCCGCGATCCGCTCGTAGTGGCTGTCCCGGTGCACGACGACCGCATCGTGCCGGATGGCGATCGCGGCGATCATCGTGTCGACGGGGCCGGCCGAGCGCACCGTGCCGGAACGCCAGAGGCGACGCTGCAACTCCACGGAGACGGCGTGGGTTTCGATGCCGGGGTGGAGCACATCGAGGAACTCCCATTTGGCGGCGTACTCCGACTCCCATTCACGAGGAGAACGTGTGGAGTAGAGGGCCTCGAGGAGCTGCGGTGCGCATGCTGCGAGGAAGTTCCCGCCCGTCGTGAACGATTCCAGTGCGGTGGTGGTGATCTCGCCGGTCTGGATCCTCGACCATCGCACCGCCGGCGTATATCGGATCTATGAAATCACGATATCGGAATCGGACACGGTGCGGAATCCGATGTTGCTCGCCGTCGAGCTCGGGGTGTTGTGGCTGCGGGCCGCCACGCGGTAGCGGTAGCAGTACGAGTCGTGGCACAGGTGGCTGCCGCCGCGCAGCACCCGGGCGGTCCCGCGGTCCGGCCCGGCGGGCGAGTGTTCCGGCGAAACCCGGTAGTAGCGAGCGGAATACCGATCGGCGCACCACTCCCACACGTTCCCCACCGCCTGGTACAGGCCGTAGCCGTTCGGCGCGTACGACGCGGCCGGCACCGTCCCGAAGGGGCCGTCGGGCTCGGGGAAGGCGCCGACGAAGACATTGCAGTCCCGGCCCGGCGCCGGATGCTCGTCGCCCCACGGGTAGCGGGCGCCGTCGAGGCCGCCGCGCGCCGCGTACTCCCACTGCGCCTCGGTCGGCAGGGTCCGCCCGGCCCACGCGCAGTAGGACAGCGCATCGGCGTGCGAGACGTGCACGACCGGATGGTCGTCCAGTCCGACGGTGCCCGGCCCGCCCGGCGCGCGGAACGTCGCGCCCGGCACCGTCAGCCACCACGGCGTGCCCGCCACCGGCACCCCGGCCGACGGGTCCGCCGCGCTCGCGTGGAAGACCGCGGAGGCACCGAAGCGCTCGGCGTCGGTCACGTACCCGGTCGCGTCGGCGAAGGCCGCGAACGCGGCGACCGTCACCGTCGTCGCGTCGATCGCGAAGCCCGGCAGCACGACCCGGTGCACGGGGAGCTCGCCGTCGGCGCGGTAGCCGTCGCCGTGCGCGTCGCCCATCGCGAACGCCCCGGCGGGGACGTGCGCCTGCGCGATCGGGTGCGCGCCGCCGACCGGCGCCACGCCGCCGCCCGGCGCCGCGCCGGTGTGCGGCGGCAGATCCGGGCCCTCGGGCGTGCAGCAGTTCACTCCTCGAGTATTCCCCGCCGAACGAGCAACGCGATCACCCGCTGCGCCAGCTCGTCGGTGTCGGCGCCGGTGGTGTCGAACCGCAGGTCCGGGTCCTCGGGCTTCTCGTACGGCCCGTCGACGCCGGTGAGGCCGCGGAGCTCGCCGCGGTCCGCGCGGGCGTAGAGGCCCTTCGGGTCGCGCTTGCGGCACTCCGACACTGGCGTGGAGACGTGCACCTCGAGGAAGTCGATCTCGGCCGCCAGGTTCAGCTCCCGGGCGATGTCCCGGTCCGACCGCAGCGGCGAGACCAGCGACGCGATCGAGATGACGCCCGCGTCCGCGAACAGGCGCGTCAGGTGCCCCACGCGGCGGATGTTCTCCGCGCGGTCGCCGGGGGAGAAGCCCAGGTCGTCGCTGATCCCGTGGCGGATGTTGTCGCCGTCGATGAGATAGGCGACGCGGCCCCGCGAGACCAGCGCCCGCTCCAGGGCGACCGCCACCGTCGACTTGCCGGACGCCGGCAGCCCCGTGAACCACACGGTCGCGCCGCGCTGGCCGGTCTTCGCCCAGCGCTCCGCGCGGCCCAACGAGCTGGGGTGCCAGCGGATGTCGTTGCGGGTGGCCTGCCCGGGGACCACCTCGCGGGCCTCGGTGATGGTGCCCGCGCCGACGGTGTCGTTGCTCGCCTCGTCGATGAGGATCAGCGCACCGGTGTCCCGGTTCTGCGCGTACGGGTCGGCCACCACCACCGACGAGGTCCGCAGCGTCACGGTCCCGATGTCGTTGAGCGCCAGCTCGCTCGGCCCCACCTGCTCGATGAGCGTCTCCGGATCCAGGCGCCGCTCCAGCGACTGGACGGTCGCGCGCACCGTCGCCGTGGCGTGCTTGAGCGCCACGCGGTCCCCGGCCCGCAGGGGCTTCTCGGCCAGCCAGCAGACGGTGACCTCCAGCTCGCGGGCGTTCACCGGCAGGTGCGCGCCGTCAGCGCCGGAGATGAGCACGTCGCCGCGGCCCACGTCGATGTCGTCGGCCAGCTCGACGGACACCGACAGCGGCGCGACGGCCGTCGCGCGGTCGTCGTCGAGCGTGTCGAGCGCGGTCACCGTCGACCTGCTCCCGGACGGCAGGACGAGCACCTCGTCGCCCACGGTCAGCGTGCCGGCGGCGACGCGGCCGGCGTACCGTCGGCGCCGCTCGGCGGTGGGCCGGGAGACCCACTGGACCGGCAGGCGCAGCTCGGTCGCGACCGCCGACGGTGCCCGCAGGGGCACGGCCTCGAGGTGTTCGAGCAGCGTCGGGCCGTCGTACCAGGGGGTGTGCGCCGAGCGGTGCACGACGTTGTCGCCGAGCTTGGCGGCCAGCGGGATCGCGGGGATCGCGCCCAGGCCGAGCCGGACGGCGAGCTCGGCGAGCTCCGCCTCGACCTCCGCGAACCGCTCCGCGGAGAAGTCGACGAGGTCGATCTTGTTCACGGCGGCGATGACGTGCGGCACGCCGAGCAGCGTCGCGATGCGGGCGTGCCGGCGGGTCTGGCGCAGCACGCCCTTGCGGGCGTCCACCAGCAGGATCGCGACGTGCGCGTTGGAAGCGCCGGTGAACATGTTGCGGGTGTACCGCTCGTGGCCGGGGGTGTCGGCGAGCACGTAGCTGCGGGTGTCGGTGGAGAAGAAGCGGTAGGCCACGTCGATGGTGATGCCCTGCTCGCGCTCGGCGCGCAGGCCGTCGGAGAGCGCCGCGAGGTCCACTTCGTCGCCGTCGGTGACGGCGTCCAGGTGGTCGGTGGGCAGGCTGCCGGTGTCGTGCAGCAGGCGGCCGATGAGCGTCGACTTGCCGTCGTCGACGGAGCCCGCGGTGGCGAGGCGCAGCAGCTGCCGCGTGGTCGGTGGTGCCAGTACGTCCGTCATCAGAAGTACCCCTCCTTCTTCCGGTCCTCCATGGCCGCGGCCGATGTCCGGTCGTCGGCGCGGGTCTCGCCGCGCTCCGAGACGGTGGCGGCGGAGATCTCCGCGATCACGTCGTGGATCTCGGTGGCGCGGCTGCGGACCGCGCCGGTGATGGTCAGGTCGCCGACGGTGCGGTAGCGCACCCACTCCCAGTTCACGGTCTCGCCGGCGCGCGGCTGCGTGAACTCCGACACGGCGAGCAGGATCCCGTCGCGCTCGAAGACCTCGCGCTCGCTCGCGTAGTAGATCGGTGGCAGCTCGAGGCCCTCGAGCTCGATGTAGCGCCAGATGTCGAGCTCGGTCCAGTTGGAGAGCGGGAACACCCGGACGGACTCGCCTCGGCGGATTCGTCCGTTGTAGAGCGACCAGGGCTCGGGGCGCTGCGCCCGCGGGTCCCACTGCCCGAACTCGTTGCGGAAGCTGAACACCCGCTCCTTCGCCCGGGCCCGCTCCTCGTCGCGCCGGGCGCCGCCGAACGCGGCGTCGAAGTTCCCGGCCTCCAGCGCGTCGAGCAGCGTGCGGGTCTGCAGCCGGTTTCGCGAGCCGGAGGACTCCGTCGATTCGGCGACCCGGCCCGTGTCGATCGACTCCTGCACCGAGGCGACGATGAGCTCGATCCCGTCGGGGTTCTCCGCGGTCGGGGCCACGCGGCGGTCGCGGAAGTCGATCACCTCGGGGAAGTTGTGGCCGGTGTCGACGTGCAAGATCGGGAAGGGCAGCGGCGAGGGCCGGAAGGCCTTCTCCGCCAGGCGGAGCAGCACGATGGAGTCCTTGCCGCCGGAGAAGAGGAGCACCGGGCGCTCCAGCTCGGCGGCCACCTCGCGGATGATGTGCACCGCCTCGGCCTCGAGGACGCGCAGCTCGTCGACGGCGGCGATCGGTTCGGGTGTCACGGTGCTCATAGGGGGTATCCGTTCTCGGCGGCGTCGGCGCGGTAGCGCTCCGCCCACTCCTTGGAGCGGTCGTTCGACTGGGGCTTGAGCGGCGGCGGGGGAGCGAGGTGCGGGTCCTGCCCGAGCGCGTCCAGCACGCGCGCCGTCGTCTTCTGCGGGTCGGCGGTGAGCTCGTGGAAGTCGATCTCGAGCGGCGTGATGCCCTCGAACGCGAACCACGCCCGCCACGACCGCTCCTGCTCGCGCAGGATCCCGGCCAGGTGGGCGATCCCGTCGGCGCGGTACACGGCGCGCTCGTCGCGCTCGCGGTCGTGATCGGGGTCGTCGCGCCACACCCGGGTCTGGACGGCGCGCCACATCGACACGGCCTGGGCGACCACGTCGGGCCGGTGGACGTGCACGTACAGGGGGTCGGCACCGTCGAACAGCGAGCGGATGGCCGTCCGCACCGAGCCCGACGCGGTGCGGGTGCGGGTCACGAGGACGGGCGTCTGGTTCCACATGAGCTTGCCGCCCCAGACGCCGTTCGGGGTCCGGCCCTCGCGCAGCACGTCGTCGCGCCATTGCGCGGGGCCGCGCGGGTCGACGGTGCCGGGATCGGTCGGGTCGAGCAGGTCGAGCAGCGACGGATCGTCGACGCCGGCGAACCACTCGCGCGGCTGCGGCGACAGCGACGAGGACGGGTAGTACTGGAAGAACTCCTGCGGCCGCCCGGCGACGCCGGTGGCCGCGAGCGACTCCACGAGGAGGGTGCTCCCGCTGCGCTGGCTGGCGCACACGAGATAGTCGTCGGGGCTGGGCATGCCCGCCAGTCTGGCGCAGAAAGGCCTTCCGACCTGGGGTTCGATGGCACTGTGAACGTGATCCTTGACGGATCGCGGCCGGTGTGGTGCGTTCGCTACAGGGCGTCGATGCCGGCCAGGAGCAGGTCGAGTCCGGCGAGGAACTGGGCGCGGTCGTCGTGATCGGCCATGGTCGCGGCGATGCGGTGCAGGTACGGGAACTCGTCGGGCTGCAACTGCCCGATGCGGGCCGCGACGCCGCCCAGCAGCTCCTCGCGGCTGGGCCCGCTGCGGGCGAGGTCCGACCGAGCGTTGGCGGCGTTCTGGGCCGCCGATCCGAGCACGTAGCCGACGATCGCGGTGGCGGCGTCGAACAGCGAGTCCTCCGGCGGGCCCATCGCCAGCACGGCGCCGCCGATTCGCTCGCTGAGCAGCAGGTTCGCCGGCCGGCCCGGATCGGCCATCACCTGGGCGGCCAGCCACGGGTGCGCGTCGATCGTGTCGAACAGGGTGAGCGCGAGGCCGCGGATCGCTTCCCGGGGGTCGCGGCCGCCCGCGGGCGCGGCGAGGATCGGCCGCAGGACGGCGTCGGTCGCGGCGGCGAGGAGCTCGTCCTTGCCCGCGACGTGGTGGTAGATCGCCCCGCTTCCCGTGTTCAGGGCGGTCGCGAGGGCGCGGAAGGTCAGCGCGTCCGCGCCGCTCTCGTCGAGCAGGCCGATCGCGGCGTCGACGATGCGATCGCGGGAGAGCGCGTCGGTGCGGCGGCTGCGGGGTGGCACGGCTCCATCTTGACACGACTGGAACGATGTTCCAAACTCTTATGGAACGTTGTTCCAATGAAAGGGGAGCACCATGCAGACATCCATCACGATCATCGGCGCCGGGCTCGGCGGCCTCGCCCTGGCCCGCGTCCTGCACGTCCACGGCATCGACGCCGTGATCTACGAGGCCGAACCGACGCCCATGTCGCGCACGCAGGGCGGCCAGCTCGACATCCACGAGGCCGACGGCCAGGCCGCGATCGAGGCGGCGGGCCTCACCGCGCAGTTCCGCGCGCTGATCCACGAGGGCGGCGAGGCGACCCGGGCCCTCGGCCGCGACGGCGCCGTCCTCCTCGACCTCCCGGACGACGGCGACGGCGGCCGGCCCGAGGTCCTCCGCGGCGAGCTGCGACAGCTGCTCATCGATTCCCTGCCGGCCGACGCGATCCGCTGGGGCGCCAAGGTCGTCGCGGTGCGCGCGCTCGGCGGCGGGCGGCACGAGCTGTCGTTCGCCGACGGCACCGTCGTCGAGACCGGCCTGCTGGTCGGGGCCGACGGTGCCTGGTCCAAGGTGCGCGCCCTGGTGACGGACGCGGCACCGTCGTACTACGGCACCACCTACGTCGAGACCTACCTGCACGACGTCCGGCGCCGCCACCCCGGCATCGCCGAGCTCGTGGGGGAGGGTGCGATGTTCGCGCTCGCGCCGGGCCGCGGGATCAGCACGCACGCGGAGGCGGGCGACATCGTCCACACCTACGCGCAGCTGCACGTGCCCGAGGAGTGGGCGGACGGGATCGACTGGTCGGCACCGTCGGCCGCCGAGCGCGTGCTCGCCGAGTACCCGGGCTGGTCGGGGGAGCTGACCCGCCTCATCGGCGAATCGGACACGCCGCTCGTGCCGCGGCGGCTCTACACCCTGCCCGTCGGGCTGCGCTGGGACCGCGTCCCCGGCGTCACGCTGGTCGGCGACGCCGCGCACGTCAGCCCGCCGGCCGGGGAGGGCGCGAACATCGCGCTGTTCGACGGTGCCGAGCTGGCCCGGCACATCGTCGAGAACCCCGGCGACCTCGACGCCGCCCTCACCGCCTACGAGAGCGAGATGTTCGTCCGTGCCGAGCAGTCCGCGGCGGACGCGGACGAGATGGCGACGATGATGCTCGGCGGCGACGCGCCGAACGGCCTGCTGGACTTCTTCGCGGGGGTCGGCCGGGCCTGACGGCTACCGGCCGAGCGGGCCCCGGCCCAGGCGCAGGAGGAGCATCGCGAGGGTGTGGCCCTCGCGGCCGAGCTCGGAGAACCGCTCGAGCACCTTCATCTCGCGCGAGTGCACCAGCCGCGTGCCGCCGGACGCCATGCGCGTGCGGCCGATGATCTGCGAGACCTCGCTGCGGCGCTTGATCGCGGCCAGGATCTCGGCGTCGAGGCGGTCGATCTCCTCGCGGAGGGCCTGGATCTCCTCGTCGGCGAGCGGCGTCTCGGCGCCGGTGTCGTCCGGTGTGCTCATGGGTTCAAGTTTTCCACAGCCGTGGGATCTACCATCGAGCACCGTGCCTGCCGCCAGCCCGCCCACCGTGCCCGCCTCGCGGCGCGTGCTGTGGATCGGCGCGGCGCTGCTCATCGTCGGGCAGCTCGCGGTGCGTGGGTACGTGCTGGCGCGCGGGAACTTCTACTGGGACGACGTGGCCTTCATCGGCCGGGCGTCGCGCCCGCTGACCGACGTCGGCGCCTGGTTCGTCGACTACGACGGCCACTTCATGCCCGGCACGCTGTTCGCAGCCGCGGTGACCACCAAGGTCGCGCCGCTGAGCTGGCCGGTGGCCGCCGCGTCGATCCTGGTGCTGCAGCTGGCGGCTTCGGTGCTCACCCTGCGCACGCTGGTGATCGTCGCGGGCCGACGCCCGGTGGTCCTGGTGCCGTTCGTCTTCCTGCTGTTCAGCCCGCTCACCCTGACGGCGACGGCGTGGTGGGCGTCGGCGCTCAACGCGCTGCCGTTGCAGATCGGGCTCGCGGTGGTCGTGGCCGAGACGATGCGGTACCTGCGCGGCCGGCGGCGCTCCGGTGCGTACGCCGTCGCAGCGCTGCTGGTCTCGCTGCTCTTCTTCGAGAAGGCGCTGGTCATCCCGTTCGTCGCGCTCGCGGCGGCCTGCCTGCTGCCGTACGTGCGCGGGCACCGTCGGCCGGTCCGGACGGTGCTGCGCCGCGGCCGCTGGCTGTGGGCGGCGTTCGCGCTGGTGGTCGTGGCGTGGGTGGTGCTGTGGCTCTCGGTCACGGCGTCGCGGCCGGGCACGCACACCGTCGGGTTCACGGCCCGCGTGCTGTGGCGGTCGGTGAACGCGGTGCTCGCGCCGGCCGCGGTCGGCGGGCCGTGGACGTGGCGGCGCGAGAACCCCGGGCCGCCGCTGGTGGTCACCGACGTGACGATCACCGTCGTGGGGCTGCTCGCGATCGCCGCGATCCTCGCGGTGACCTGGTGGCGGGCGCCGCGCGGCCTCGCCGCCTGGGGCGCGGCCGGGGCCTACTTCCTGGGCGCCTCGTCGACGGTCTTCTTCCTGCGCAGCTCCGAGTACACGTCGGCGCTGCTGCCGCTCTCCCTGCGCTACTTCGCCGACTTCGCGTGGGTGCTCACCCTGGCTGCGGCGATCGTTCTTCGTTGTGAAACCGGCCGAATCCGGGGTCACGAGGCCAGATTCGGCCTCCTGAGGTCGAAAGTCGCCGGATTCCCGAGCGACCGGCGACTGTGGGCCGCCGTCGTGATCGCCTTCGCGCTCAGCGGCACCGCCTCCGCCGTCCGCTTCGCGCCCCTGTGGCACGACAATCCGACCGGCCCCTACCTGCAGAACCTGCGCGCGGGGGCGGCCGCGTACGCGGATCGCGAGGTGCTCGACCAGGAGGTCCACGGCGACATCCTGGCGCGGCTCGCCGGTCCCAACAATCGGCTCTCGCGGATCCTCGCCACGCAGCCCGCGCACCCGCGGTTCGCCGAGCACGCGGGGGAGGCCACCGTCGTCGACCAGCAGGGTCGCTTCCGCCCCGGGCAGGTCACGCGCGTCCGCAGCCTGCCGCTCGGCCCCTTCCCGTGCGGCACCCGCGTCGACGACGCCGCCCCCGCGACCCTGGCCTACGAGGGCCCGCTCGCCTTCTGGGACTGGGTCGTGCAGTTCAACTACCTCGCCTCGTCCGACGGGGTCGTCGTGCTGCAGCAGCAGCGCGGCGCCACGCCGGTCCGAGTGCCCGTCCGCAGGGGCGCGCACACCGTCTACGCCCGGGTGACGGGGACCGGCGACGGCCTGATCGCGCGCGCCGAGACCCCGGGCCTCGTCGCCTGCGTGGGTAGTGGGCCCGTCGGCCTGCTGGTCCCGGCGTCCTGACCCCTGCGAGCCTCTCCGGCTGCTTGCGGCGAGCGGATACGCCCTCACCTGGCATTTGCCCGCAGCGTGGATTCAACGGTGCGACACATCAACGTCCAATGTCGCAGAGTTCCGCGAATTCGGACGTATATCCACGGTGTGGGTTGTATGGTGCGCTGGTCCGAATCTTCTGTGATCGGACTCACTCCAGCCGAAGGGTGCTGCCTGAAATGCAAGCCGTCGTCCGTCGATCCGTCCCGCGCCGCTACGCCGGCGCCTCCCTCGCCATGGTCACCGCGGCCGCGATCGCCGTCGCGCCGATCACCGCCTCCGTCGGCGCCGTCACCGCGCCCGCGTCCACCGTCCTGGTGAACCCGGCGAAGCTCGTGAACCTGCAGACGCAGGTCGCAGGCTCGGTTGCGAACCTCCTGCCCCGCGCCGCCGGGCCCGTCGCTGCCGCCGCGGCGGCCCCCACGTGGGGCTGGGGCGACGTGACCTTCCTGGCGAACACGCTGCAGGAGGCCTTCAAGCAGGTCCAGGCCAGCCTCGCCGGCGAGTTCGGCGGCGGCGTGCAGAAGTCCTTCGAGCAGGCGCTCGAGGCGCTCAAGGCCGGCAGCGTCGCCGGCGCGTACCGGCCGATCGGCAGCCTGGTCGAGACCACCGCGATGATCGGGATGATGGCCGTCCTGTTCCCCATCTCGGGCGAGTTCAACCCGAAGCTGGGGGCGCTCGGCAAGGGGCTGGACGCGGCCTTCCCGTACCTGATCCCGCTCGGCCAGTCCGCGCTCGCGCTCACCACGCGCCTGCCGTACGAGGTGCTCGCCGCGGGCGAGGCCATCGTCAAGGCGATGCTCTCCGGCGACGTCACCAAGATCGGTGCCGCCGTCTCGTCCGGAGTCGCGGGCATCGGGAAGTTCCTCGAGGCCAACGTCACCAATGCGGCGACGGGGCTGATTCCCAACCTGGTCAAGGCCGGTTCCGCGGTGCTCGGTGAGCTGATCCCCAAGCTGCCCGCCTCCGCGCAGGCCGACGCCATGGCCGCCCGCGCCGCCGTCGCCTCCGCGCCGGCGCTCGGGATGCCGGACTTCGCGACGCTGTTCGACGCCTGGAAGGCGGGCTTCGAGATGTTCGTCTCGAGCGTCAAGGGCGACGAGTGGACCCCCGGCGTCGTGAAGACGATCACCGACGCGTTCGGCAAGCTCGGCAAGGGTGATCCGGCCGGCGCGATCGGCGACGTCGCCGACAAGGCCAAGGCGCTGTCGATCATCGTCCTGCTGGGCGGGATCATGCCGATCACCGATCTCGTGAACCCGTACCTCGGCCCGATCGGTGTCGGCCTCACGAACTCCCAGGCGGATTTCATCGGGCTCGGGAACTCCGCTCTGGCGGTGCTCTTCGACACCCCGGGCAAGGTGGTCGCGATCGGCCAGAACCTGGTGACGGCGCTGCTGTCCGGTGATCCGGCCAAGGCGCTCACCGGGCTGACGGCCGACATCGGCGCTCTGACCACGTTCCTCAACGATCGCCTGTTCGTCGCCAAGGACAACCCCTTCGACAACGCGGTCTTCCCGGGGCTGGCCAACATCGGCAAGAACATCCTCGACGCGTTCAAGCCCGCAGCGCCCGCCGCGGACTCGGCGAAGCCCGCCGCGGACGTGGTCGCGACGACCGCCGAAACGGCCCTCGCGCCCGTGACGTCCGCAGCCGTCGATGCGTCGGTCCCGGCGGTCGTCACGCCGGCGGCCGGCGGCACCGTCGTCGACGACGATGCGGCGGTCACCCCGGCCCAGCCGGTCACCCCGGCGGAGCCCGCCGCCCCCGTCGAGCCCGCGGAGCCGACGGTTCCGGCGGAGCCGTCGGTGCCCGCCGAGCCGAGCGCGCCCGCCGAGCCCACCACGGAGGTCCCGGCGGAGGCTGAGGAGCAGGCCCCGACGGGTGGCGCCGAGGTCGAGCAGGGCGCCTCCGACTCCACGACGGGCGCGGAGGTCTCCGCCGACGCCTGACGGTGCGAAGGAACCGCTCCCCAGCATTGAGCGCCGCGGAACTACCGGCCGCGCCGCCACCGCTGGGGAGCGGTTCCGTATCAGGCGGAGAAACATCGCGTGACCTGGTGTGTTCAGAAACGTGCAGACTGCATTGAGACAGATGGACGTGTGGTGTCGCAAAGCTTCTTCGAAAGCCGTCCGAAAATCCACGACGTGGGCGTATGTTCCGTTCGTCCGGTTCTTGTGTGATCCGGCTCACTCCAGTTGAAGGGTGTTTCTCCATGCTCGCAGCAGATCCTCGGTCCTCCCACCGTCGTTACGCCGCACCCGCCGTCGCCATGGCCGCCGCGGCGGCGATCGCGGTCGCACCGGTCGCGACGTCGATGGGTGCCGTGACGGCACCGTCGCTCCCGCCGATCGTTCAGGACCTCGGCGGCGCCGCCAGTGCCGTCGCGAACTGGGCCACGGCGATGGGCCTGAAGTTCGTCACGGACCCGGTCACCGGCCTGACGAAGCTGGTGGAGGACCAACTCGCCACCGCGGGCACCGTCGCGGGTGCGGCCGGCGACGCCGGCAAGGCCTTCTTCGACTACCTCGGGAACAACCTGTTCGACAACCTCGAGAGCATCCAGAAGGATCTCGCGGCGGGGAATCTGGGCTACGCGTGGACGACCTTCGCGACCACCATCACCGGCGCGATCCTCACCCCCGCGATCAGCCTGCTCCCGGTGATGGACGCGATCGGCGGTCAGCTCGGGCCGATCGGCGACGGGCTGAAGGCCGCGCTGATCCCGCTCATCGGCCTCGCCTTCGGCCCGCTCCAGGCGGGCGTCGAGGTGCCGGCGCTCCTCGCCGACGGTGTCACCGCCGCGCTCAAGGCGCTCAGCACCGGCGGTCCCGCTGCGGCGCTGACCTCGCTGTTCGGCACGGCCTCCGCTGTCAGCGAGAAGGTGATCGGCGCGCTGTTCGGGGAGATGGGCGCGATCCCCAGCCTGATCAACCTGGTCCCGACGATCATCGGCGGGATCGCCGGGTCCGACTGGGCGAACGCGGGACCGTTCACGCTGCCGACGGGCAACAAGGTCACCTTCACCTCCGCATCCGCGTCCACGCTCGCGGCGTCGCCGACCGCGCTGCCCGACTTCGGTGCGATCGGCGGGATCTGGACCGATACGCTGACCCGGATCGCGACCAACCTCGCCGGGCCCGACGGCGTGCAGCGGATCCTCAGCACCCTGCTCACCGGCGTTCCGGCCGGCAAGTGGGCCGATTCCTACGAGGTCATCCACGGCATCCTGGCCGCGCCGCTGCTCGAGCTCGGCGGCGCAGTGCTCCAGACCGGCGACAAGCTCAATCCGTTCCTGGGTCCCCTGGGCAAGGGGCTCGACGGGGCGGCGGAGCCGCTGCTGTACCTGACGCTCGGGCTCTACAACGCCACTCGGGTGCTGCCGTCGACGGTCTTCACCGGCCTCGAGAACGTCGTGAAGGCGCTCGGCACGGGTGACCCGATCGCGGCGATCAACGCCGCGGTGGCCGGGCTGGGGAGCACGCTGACCGACGGCAGCGACGCGCTGTTCTCGGACAACCCGTTCACCATCGGCCTCCTCCCCGGCCTGCTGGGCGTCGGGACCGGCTTCCTCGACGGGCTGACCGGCAAGACCGCCGACGCGGGCAACGCCACGACCCTGGCCGATGCGCCGGCGAAGGCGGCCGTGGCGGACACCGTCGACGAGGCCTCGCCGGCCCCGTCGACGGGCGGTGCGCAGCCCTCGACTCCGACGGTGACCGACGAGGACGCCCCGGCGGCCGGTACGCCGACCACCGAGGCACCGGTCGAGGCTCCGACGACCGGAACCCCGGCGACCGGGACCCCGGCGACCGGGAACCCGGCCGCCGAGGCGCCGGAGACGGGGAACCCGGCCACGGAGACGCCTGCGGAGACCCCCGCTGAGGAGGCGACGGACGACTCCGCCACTTCCGAGGGCGCCGCATCCGAGGACGCCACCGGCGCGGACACGACGGATGCCGAGGAGTCGGCCGGCGCCGACACTGCGGAGGCGGCCCCCGCGGCAGCCTGACGCCGACACACCTTTCGAAGCGTTCTGCGAGGTTCCCGCGACGGAACATCGCAGAACGCTTCGATTGTTCGTGCCCGGCGCCCACGCCCGCCCCCGGCGCGCGGCTGCGAAACCTGTCGGTCGTCCCGGCTACTCTGGACGGGAGATGAGTAACCCAGCACCGCAGCAGTCCGGACTCCGCCAGCGTCAGCCCTTCTCCCGCCCAGCAGCGCAGGTGGAGCGGCAGGAACGCGGCCAGGAACTGCTCGAGGGGCTGAATCCGCAGCAGCGCGCCGCGGTGTTGCACGAGGGATCTCCGCTGCTCATCGTCGCGGGCGCGGGCTCGGGCAAGACGGCGGTGCTCACGCGCCGCATCGCCTACCTGCTGGCCGCCCGCAACATGCACCCCGGCCAGATCCTCGCGATCACCTTCACCAACAAGGCCGCGGCGGAGATGCGGGAGCGCGTCGCCGGCATCATCGGCAACCGCGCCAAGATCATGTGGGTCTCCACGTTCCACTCCACCTGCGTGCGCATCCTCCGCGCCCAGGCCGGCCTGCTGCCGGGCATGAACTCCAACTTCTCCATCTACGACGCGGACGATTCCCGCCGCCTGCTCACCATGATCGTCAAGGACATGGGGCTGGACGCGAAGAGGTTCGCGCCGCGGGCGCTCGCCACCCACATCAGCAACCTGAAGAACGAGCTGATCGATCCGGAGCGGGCCTCCGCGGACGCGGCGAAGACGGGGGAGGCCTTCGCGGTCACCGTCGCCGAGGTCTACGGCACGTACCAGGCCCGCCTGCGCGGCGCGAACGCCTTCGACTTCGACGATCTCATCGGGGAGACGGTGGCGCTGCTGCAGTCGCACCCCAACGTCGCCCAGTACTACCGTCGCCGTTTCCGGCACGTGATGGTCGACGAGTACCAGGACACCAACCACGCGCAGTACGTGCTGGTCCGCGAGCTGGTGGGCCTGGAGACCGACGCCGACGGCGTGGAGCCCAGCGAGCTGTGCGTCGTCGGTGACGCGGACCAGTCGATCTACGCCTTCCGCGGCGCCACGATCCGCAACATCGAGGAGTTCGAGCGGGACTTCCCGAACGCGGAGACCATCCTGCTGGAGCAGAACTACCGCTCCACCCAGACCATCCTCTCCGCGGCCAACGCGGTCATCTCCCGCAACGCGGGCCGCCGCGAGAAGAAGCTCTGGACCGACCAGGGCGACGGTGACCTCATCACCGGCTACGTGGCCGACAACGAGCACGACGAGGCGAGCTTCGTGGTCTCGGAGATCGACGCGCTGGCCGACAAGGGCGTCAAGTACAGCGACGTCGCGGTCTTCTACCGCACGAACACCGCCGCGCGCGTGCTGGAGGAGGTCTTCATCCGCCACGGCGTGCCCTACAAGGTGGTCGGCGGCGTGCGCTTCTACGAGCGCAAGGAGGTCCGCGACCTGGTCGCGTACCTGCGCGCGATCGACAACCCGAACGACACCGTCAGCCTGCAGCGCATCGTCAACACCCCGCGCCGCGGCATCGGCGACCGGGCGCAGGCCTGCCTCTCCGTGCACGCCGAGAACCGCGGGGGCACATTCAGCACCGCTATCGAGGATGCGGTCGACGGCACCGTCGCGATGTTGAACCCGCGCTCGCGCAACGCGATCGCCGCCTTCGCGGGCCTCATGGCAGACCTGCGGCGCACCGCGGCCGACGAGGATCAGGACCTCGGCGACCTGCTCGACGCCGTCGTCGAGAAGACGGGCTACCGGGCCGAGCTGGAGGGCTCGTCGGACCCGCAGGACGGCGCGCGCCTGGAGAACATCGAAGAGCTGATCAGCGTCGCGCGGGAGTTCTCCGCGCAGGACTTCACCGACGTCGTCGTCGACGAGGGCGCGCCGGAGCCCGGTTCCCTGGCCGCGTTCCTGGAGCGCGTCTCGCTGGTCGCCGACGCCGATCAGGTGCCCGACAGCGAGGCCGGCGTCGTCACCATGATGACCCTGCACACCGCGAAGGGCCTCGAGTTCCCGGTGGTCTTCGTGACCGGCTGGGAGGACGGGCAGTTCCCGCACATGCGCGCGCTGGGCGACGAGGCGGAGCTCGCCGAGGAGCGGCGGCTCGCCTACGTGGGCATCACCCGCGCCCGCGAGCGCCTCTACCTCTCCCGCGCGATGGTCCGCGCCACCTGGGGCGATCCGATGCAGAACCCGGAGTCCCGGTTCCTCGCTGAGATCCCGCAGCACCTCATCTCGTGGCGCCGCCTCGAGCCCAAGCGCAGCCAGTTCGGCGGCTCGCGCGGGGTCTTCGGGCAGGACCGACCGTCCTGGGGCGGCCAGGGCGGGGGTTCGTACGGCGGGCGGGATCAGCGGTCCGACGGTGGCTGGACGCCCAAGCGGGCGCCCAGGCCCACGCGGCGTGCGAACAAGCTCTCGCTCGCCGTGGGCGACCGGGTCTCGCACGACTCGTTCGGGCTCGGCACCGTCACCGCCGTCACGGGCGCGGGTCCGATGGAGCGCGCGACCTTCGACTTCGGCTCGTCGGGCACCGTCACCCTGATGACCTTCGGCGGCCTGCCGATGGAGAAGCTCTAGCCCGAACGGCGCGAGCGCCCCGAACAACGCGAAAGGCGCCCCGGTGATCCGGGGCGCCTTTCAGCGTGTGTGGAGTCTTAGACGCGGACGCCGCGCTCGGCGAGCCAGCTCTGCGGGTCCAGCTTCGCGCCGCCGGCGCCGTGCACCTCGAAGTGCAGGTGCGGGCCGGTGGAGTAGCCGTTGTTGCCGACCCAGCTGATGAGGTCGCCCGCCTTGACCGTTTGGCCGGCCTGGACGTTGACGTTGTACATGTGGCCGTAGACCAGCACGGTGCCGTCGGTGAGGCGGATCTTGATCCAGATGCCGAAGCCCGAGGCGGGGCCGGCGTCGGTGACCACGCCGTCGGCGGCCGCGAACAGCGGGGTGCCGAGCGGGGCGGCGAGGTCGAGGCCGCCGTGCATGGCGCCCCAGCGGGTGCCGAAGTTCGAGGTGAGGGTGGCGCCGTTCACGGGTGCGGTCACCTTCGGGCGCATCGAGTCGATGATGCGCTTGTCGTCCGCGTCCTTGCGGGCCTTGCCGCCGGCGAGACCGGCGGTGAACTGCTCGGTGTCCTGCGCGGCGGGCAGGGGCGCCTGACGGCCGGCGTTGGCCTCGGGGCCCGCGGCGGGCGGCACGATCGGCTGCTGCGAGGTCGACGGGCCCTCGCTACCGGCGGCGTTGACCACGGCGGCGCCGGCGACGCTGGCACCCGCGGCGAGCGCGAGCAGGGCGGCACGGCCCTTGAGGGCGTGCGGAGCGGTGGGGACGCGGTGCTTGCCGCCCTTGCGGACCGGCGTGGGGAGCAGCTCGGGGGCGGCCTCCGGCGAGCCGAGGAGTGCGGTGTCCTCGATCTCGTCCAGCTCGGGCGCGTCGAGCTCGGTGTCCCCGGTGAACAGCACCTCGGGGATCATGAGGTCCTGCGTGACCTCGGAGCTGGAGGGGCGGTAGACCAGGCCGGTGTCGTCCGGCGCGTCGGTCCAGGTCTCGGAATAGGCCTCGTCGAGACGGGCCTCGAGCTCATCCAGCGGGATGATCGCGGTGATCGACTCATCATCGAGGACCTGCGTGCCGCCTTGCCAGCGCACGTGGTTCTCGCGACTCCGTGTCATATCTCGCCTACTCCAACCGTAAAACCGCACTTCGGACCACGTGGTGATCCGACGATGTCCTCATCGTGACCGCTTCGTGATCCGCGTCCCGTCGACGATAACGAAATGATTGCGGCGAGACAACCTCTAGGGGGGCGGTTCGGTCGAATGTGCGCTTGGTCACAATGAGATCACAAAGCCTCAGGTCACTATGTGTCATTGCTGGTCCAGCAGGATCCGGCCGCCGTCCGCGTCGTAATCGTAGAGTTCGCCGTACCGACCCCAGTCGACGGCCAGCCGGAGCTGGCGTTCCGCGTCGTCCGGGCCGAAGCCCCGCCGCAGCAGATCCAGGAAGAAGCCGCTGCGCAGCGCACCGGCGGGCGCCGTCCGCAGCGCCCGCAGCACCGTCCGCACCAGCGGGGCCCGCTCGGCGGCCTGCCGCGCGAAGACCTCCTTGGCCTCCGTGAGCGGCACCGAGGCGAACGTGCGACCGATGTCGGTGAGCACGATGTCGTTGCCGCTCACCTCGGCGAAGCCGAGCAGGGCCGCGGCGTCGACCAGCGGCATGATGTCGTCGAGCTCGAAGTTGAGGTCCGCCGCGAGGTCGGGGAGGTCGGCGTGGTCGCCGTGCGCGGCGACGAGCTCGAGCAGGCCGGCGATGCCGTCGACGGTGGCGTCGGGGAGCGGCCGGCTCACGGGCGTCGCCTCGACGGGGTCGGGCTCGTGCTCGATCTCCGCGTCGCGGCCCGTCAGCGCCCCGTACAGCCGGTCGACGATCGCCTCGAACTCCGGCGCCGTGCGGGTGCGCGGGCGCGGCAGGTCGATCCGGGTCTCGTGGACGATGCGGCCGGGCTTGGAGCCGAGCACCACGACGCGGTCGGCGAGGAGCACCGCCTCCTCGATGTTGTGCGTGACGATGCAGACGCTCCGGGTGGGGAAGCCGTCGCCGCCCCACAGCTCCACCAGCTCGCCGCGCAGGTTCTCGGCGGTCAGCACGTCGAGGGCGGAGAAGGGCTCGTCCATGAGCAGGAGGTCCGGCTGCCGCACCAGCGCCCGGGCGAAGCCGACCCGCTGCCGCATCCCGCCCGACAGCTCCCGCGGGTACGCGGACTCGAAGCCGTCGAGGCCGATGGTGTCGATCGCCTCCAGCGCCCGGGTGCGGCGCTCGGCGCGCGGCACGTTCCGGGCCGTCAGGCCCAGCTCGACGTTGTCCTGGACGGTCAGCCAGGGCATGAGTGCGAAGGACTGGAAGACCATGGCGGTGGCCGGGTTGGGCCCGGACAGCGGCGCACCGTCGGATTCGACGGTGCCGGACGTCGCGGGGATCAGCCCCGCCATGATGCGCAGCAGCGTGGACTTGCCCGAGCCGGACCGGCCGAGTAGCGCGACGATCTCGCCGTGCTCGATGGTGAGGTCGATGCCGTCGAGCACGGTCAGGGTGTCGCCGTGGGCGCCCTCGAAGCTCTTGGTGAGGCCCTGCAGCCGGATCAGCGGGGTGGCGAGCGTGGTGGTCATGGAACGGCTCCTAGTAATAAGGGGTGACTAGAGGGAGTAGCGGCGCTCGGCGGTGCGGTAGAGGCGGCGCCAGAGGGCGGCGTTGGTGCCCACGACGAACAGGCACATCACGACGATCCCGAGGAGGAGATGGGAGGTGTGGTCGGGTCCCGTGGCCGCGGTGGCCTGCGCGATGTAGTCGCCGAGCCCGTAGGCGTGGTGGGTCTCGCCGTCGTAGGAGACGACTTCCGCGACGATCGAGGCGTTCCAGGCGCCGCCGGCGGCGGTGATCCCGCCGGTGACGTATCCGGCGAAGACGCCGGGCAGCAGCACGTACCGCCACGTCAGCAGCCGGGGCAGCCGCATGTCGTCGGCCGCCTCCAGCAGGTCGCCGGGGATCGCGCTGGCCGCGGCGATCACGTTGAACAGGATGTACCACTGCGTGCCGAGCGCCATGAGCACGACGCCGCCCAGGTCGAGCGGTATGTTCCACGCCACCAGGACCGCGGTGACCAGGGGGAACAGGAAGTTCGCGGGGAAGCTCGCGCACACCTGGACGACGGGCTGCAGCGCGCGGGTCAGGCGCGGGCTGCGGCCGATGATCACGCCGATCGGCACCCAGACGACGGTCGCGAACACCATGACGACCGCGACCCGCGCCATCGTGGCCAGGCCCAGCAGCAGCACGTGCCCCACCTCGGCGAGTCCGGCGTCGCGGAGGATCACCTCGAGCGCCCGCCACAGGCCGTACGCCAGGACCGCCAGGACGACGGTGCCGAACGCCAGGTCGCCGAGGCGGGTGCGGCGCGGGTCCGCGGGCGCCGCGGTCCCGGTCCGGCCGAACACGGCGAAGGCCCGGTCCAGCCCCGTGATCACCGGGGCGGCGGCGCGGCGCACCCCGTCCGTGACGTGCGAGCGGTGCAGGAGGGTGAGCACCGCCGAACGCGGGACGCGCCCGGTGGCGGAGTCCTCGAGCCGGAACCGCTCGGCCCAGGCCGTCAGGGGGCTCCAGAACAGCAGGTTCACCCCGACGATGACCACGATCATCGCCGCGATCGCCCACCCGACGCGGGCGAGGTCACCGTCGGACGAGGCGGTGGCGACGTAGGCGCCGATGCCGGGGAGGGCGTACTCGTCGCCCGCCACGGAGACGGCCTCCGAGGCGGTGAGGAAGAACCAGCCGCCGCCGAAGCTCATCATGGCGTTCCAGACCAGCGGGATCATGCCGCCGGGCACGTCGAGTCGCCAGAACCGTTGCCAGCGCGACAGTCCCAGGTCGCGGGCGGCCTCGCCGAGCTCGCGCGGCTGGCTGATCAGGCTCTGGTAGAAGGCGAAGGTCATGTTCCAGGCCTGCGAGGTGAAGATCGCGAAGACCGCGGCGCACTCCAGGCCGAGCGTCGACCCGGGGAACAGCGCGAGGAAGACGGTGACGGTCACTGACAGGAAGCCCAGGATCGGCACGGACTGCAGTACGTCGAGCAGCGGCAGTAGTACCGCGCGGGCCCGCCGCGACCGCGCGGCGAGCAGGGCGTAGCCGAAGGTGAAGACGATCGACGCCGCGAGCGCCAGGAACATCCGCAGCAGGGAACGCAGCGCGTAGTAGGGCAGGTTCGCCGGGTCCGTGTCGACACGGGCGGTGCTGTGCGCCAGGTCGATCGGCGCGCCCATGCCCTGGCCGACGCGGATCGTCAGCCAGATCAGCGCGGCCGCGCCGGCGACGACGAGCACGTCGGCGACGATCGAGCGGCGACCGTCGCGCTCGGTCCGCCGGCCGCCGAGCGGGGGAGCGGTCAGCGTGCTCACAGGTCCTCCTCCTCGCGCTCGGGCAGGGCGTCCCAGCGCACCGCCGTCACCGACGGCTCCATGCTGAGCTGGCTGATCGCGGTCTCCAGCGCGCGGTCGTCGCGGCCGTCGGCGGCGAGGGTGGCACGCACCTCCACCTTGCCGTCGGCGGTGTCGACGCTGCTGATCGACTGCAGGTGGAAGACGGTGCGGCTCAGGGCCTGTACCAGCATCACGCGGACGTGCGCCTCGTTCTCGTCGCGCGTCACGGCGACGAACTCGTAGCGGCTCGGCGCCTCCTTGCCGTTGTCGGGCGCGCGGTCGACGGCGTGCCCGACCGAGCGCAGCGCGGTGTTCACCCCGATCACGACGACGGTGCCGATCGCGGCGGGGACGTACATCCCCGCGCCCGACAGCGCACCGACGGCGGCGGAGCACCACAGCGTGGCGGCGGTGTTCAGCCCGCGCACGGTGAGGCCGTCGCGCAGGATCACGCCGCCGCCGAGGAAGCCGATGCCGGAGACGATCTGCGCCGCGACCCGGGTGGGGTCGCCGCCTTCGAATCCGTAGGCGGACAGGACGACGAAGAGCGCGGAGCCGACGGAGACCAGCGCATTGGTGCGCAGGCCGGCCATGCGGGCGCGGTACTGGCGCTCGAGTCCGATCAGGGTGCCGAAGCCGACGCCCGCGACGATGCGCAGCAGGATGTCGAGCTGGTCGATGTTCGTGGTGGCGTGCATGGTGATTCCCCTCGTCCGGGCACGCGCCACTGCGCCGCGGCCCAGGGGAGCGCGGCGGAGTGGGGTGTGGAGGTGTCAGTGGGACGGAGGCGACGCGAGGGCGCCGACGGTGCGTCGTCGGCGGGGCGGGCCTCCGGCCCGGATCATGGTGCGCTCAGCGGCTTCCCGCGGTGATGCGGGAAGCGCCGAGCGATCGACTACGACTGTCGTCGGGCATTGCATCACCTCCGTCGGTTCGACTTCCGCGCGCCGGGAGGGAGGGTGGAGAAAGTGCGCCCCTCCACGTCAGACCTTCAGCACTTCGCGGCGTGAACCCGTGAACGGGAGCCAATCGGGGAGCACCCTTAAGCCGGATGCGCCTGTCCTGACCCGGGGCGTCTCTCGACGTTCGGGGTCGCTGGCCTGTTTCCGCGAAGGAGCCTCAGCGAACGATTGGCGCCTTGCGGAACAAGCATGACACGGGGTCGTTAGCGCTGCAAGCCGAGTAGTGTGGCCCGCCATGGAGGTACCGACGACCCGCCGGTCCGGCGCGGCAGGGCTCGAGGCGGGGACGGCGCGCGAGCGCGCGAAGGCGGCGCGCCGCCGCGAGCTGCTCGCCGCGGCGGCGGCGCTCATGGCCGAGCGCGGCTTCGCCGGCGTGCGCCTCGAGGACATCGGCGCGGCAGCGGGCGTCTCCGGCCCGGCCATGTACCGCCACTTCGCGGGCAAGCAGGACGTGCTCGCCGCCCTCCTGGTGGAGATCTCCGAGTACCTGTACGACGGTGGCCGCCGGGTCGCGGAGGAGCGCGCCGACGATCCGCGGCAGGCGCTGCGCGACCTCGTCGACTTCCACGTCGACTTCGCCGCCTCCGAGCCGGATCTCATCCGCGTGCAGTACCGCGACATGTGGTCGCTCGCGCCGGAGTCGGCGCGCCGGGTGCGCCGGCTGCAGAGGCAGTACGTGGAGCTGTGGGCCGACGCGCTCACCGCGCTCGGCGGCGATCCGGTGGACAACCGCGCCGTCGTGCACGCCGTCTTCGGCCTGATCAACGCCGCCCCGAGCCTGCCGGCCCTGCCGCAGCCCCGGCTGCGCGCGCTGCTGCGCGACAAGGCGCTCGCCGCTCTGGGCGTCTAGCCCGACCAACCCGCGCAATCCGCCGCGCGGAAGCTACCCCCGGGTAAGACTGGACACGGTGGCCGGGCTCACATATTCTCATTTTCAGTTAATGGTGAATAACCCAAAGGAGCGGGCGTGACATTCCGCGAGGAACACGAGGCGAACGTCGCCGAGCTGCGTGAACGGCTCGACAGGGTGGCGCAGGGCGGCGGTGAGCGGGCACGCGCCCGGCACGAGGGCCGCGGCAAGCTGCTGGTGCGCGAGCGGATCCGGCGGCTGCTGGACACGGGCAGCCCGTTCCTCGAGGTGGCGCCCCTGGCGGCCGAGGACATGTACGACGGCAAGGCCCCCTCCGCGGGCGCCGTCGCCGGCATCGGCACCGTCTCCGGGCGGCAGGTGATGATCGTCGCCAACGACGCGACGGTCTCCGGCGGCACCTACTACCCGGTCACCGTGAAGAAGCACCTGCGCGCGCAGGAGATCGCGATGCAGAACCGGCTGCCCTGCGTGTACCTCGTGGACTCGGGCGGTGCCATGCTGCTCAACCAGGAGGAGGTCTTCCCCGACCGCGAGCACTTCGGCCGCATCTTCTACAACCAGGCGACCATGAGCGCCGCGGGCATCCCGCAGATCGCCGCCGTGCTCGGCAGCTCCACCGCGGGCGGCGCCTACGTGCCGGCCATGAGCGACGAGACGATCATCGTCCGCGACCAGGGCACGATCTTCCTCGCGGGTCCGCCGCTGGTGAAGGCCGCCACGGGCGAGGACGTCTCCGCCGAGGACCTGGGCGGCGGCCTCATGCACTCCACCAAGTCCGGCGTCACCGACCACCTGGTCGACTCCGACGACGAGGCGCTGGAGAAGGTCCGGCAGATCGTCGGGCGCCTCGGCCCCGTCGGCGAGCGGCAGTGGGAGGTGCGCCCGGCGCTGCCGCCCCGCCGCCCGCAGACGGACCTCTACGACGTGGTGCCGACCGATCCGAAGATCGGCTACGACGTCCGCAAGCTCATCGAGATCATCGTCGACGACGGCGAGTTCGACGAGTTCAAGGAGCTCTTCGGCACCACCATGGTGACCGCCTTCGCGCGGATCCACGGCCACCCGGTGGGCATCATCGGCAACAACGGCGTGATCTTCGCCGAGGCCGCGCAGAAGGGCGCGCACTTCATCGAGCTGTGCGACAAGCGTCGGATCCCGTTGCTGTTCCTGCAGAACATCACCGGGTTCATGGTGGGCCGCCAGTACGAGGAGGGCGGCATCGCCAAGCACGGCGCCAAGATGGTCACCGCCGTCGCTTGCGCCCGCGTCCCCAAGTTCACCGTGATCGTGGGCGGCTCCTTCGGCGCCGGCAACTACTCGATGTGCGGCCGCGCCTACTCGCCGCGTTTCCTGTGGATGTGGCCCAACGCCCGGATCTCCGTCATGGGCGGCCCGCAGGCCGCCGACACGCTCGGCTCCGTCCGCCGCGAGCAGGAGGGCATGGAGGAGTTCAAGCAGGGCGTGCGCGACCAGTTCGAGCGGCAGTCGCAGGCCTACTACTCCACGGCCCGGCTGTGGGACGACGGCGTGATCGACCCCGCCGACACCCGCACCGTCCTCGGCCTCGCGCTCGAGGCGGCGTCCCGGACGCCGCTGGCCGAGGTCTCCTACGGCGTCTTCCGGATGTGACGCATGTCCATGAGCAGAGGGCACGAAACAAGAGGAACCGACATGCGCACTGATGTGGCACGTGGCAAGAAAATCGAGAAGGTCCTGATCGCGAACCGCGGCGAGATCGCCTGCCGCGTCATCGATACGCTGCGCACGCTCGGCATCGCCAGCGTCGCGGTGTACTCCGACGCGGACGCCGACGCCCGGCACGTGCGGCTCGCCGACGAGGCCGTGCGCCTCGGCCCGGCGGCCGCCACCGAGAGCTACCTGCGCATCGACAAGGTGGTCGAGGCGGCTCGCGTCACCGGCGCCGACGCGGTGCACCCCGGCTACGGCTTCCTCTCCGAGAACGCCGCCTTCGCGCGGGCGCTCGCCGATGCCGGAATCGAATTCCTCGGCCCGCCCGTCGAATCCATCGAGACGATGGGCGACAAGATCACCGCGCGCGCCGCCGTGGTCGAGCGGGACGTGCCCGTGGTCCCCGGCATCAGCCGCCCGGGCCTGACGGACGCCGACCTCATCGGCGCGGCCGAGGGCATCGGCTTCCCCGTGCTCATCAAGCCCAGTGCGGGCGGCGGCGGCAAGGGCATGCACCGGGTCGAGAACCCGGCGGATCTGCCCGCCGCGGTCGCCGCCGCGCGCCGCGAGGCGGCCGCCGCCTTCGGCGACGACACGCTGTTCATGGAGCACTTCGTCGACACCCCGCGCCACATCGAGGTGCAGGTACTGGCGGACAAGCACGGCAACGTGATCCACCTCGGCGAGCGCGAGTGCTCGCTGCAGCGCCGCCACCAGAAGGTGATCGAGGAGGCCCCGTCGGCCCTGCTCGACGAGGCCACCCGCGCCGAGATCGGCCGCGCCGCGTGCGATGCCGCGCGCTCCGTCGGCTACACCGGCGTGGGCACCGTCGAGTTCATCGTCTCGGCCAAGCGCCCCGATCAGTTCTTCTTCATGGAGATGAACACCCGCCTGCAGGTCGAGCACCCCGTCACCGAGCTGGTGACCGGCGTCGACCTGGTGGAGCAGCAGATCCGCGTCGCCAACGGGGAGGCGCTGGCGCTGTCCCAGGACGACATCGTGCTGACCGGGCACGCCGTCGAGGCGCGCGTCTACGCGGAGGACCCGGCGGCCGGCTTCCTGCCCACGGGCGGCACCGTGACGGCGCTGCGGTATCCGCGCAGCGACCGCCGCGGCCCCGTCCGCGTGGACACCGGCATCGAGGCCGGCAGCGTCGTCGGCAGCGACTACGACCCCATGCTCGCCAAGGTGATCGTGCACGCCGACGACCGCGAGCAGGCCCTGCGCCGCCTCGACGAGGCCCTCGCCGGCACCCAGCTCACCGGCCTGCGCACCAACGTCGACTTCTGCCGGTTCGTCCTCGCCGACGCCGACGTGGTCTCGGGGGAGCTCGACACCGAGCTGCTGGATCGCCTGGCGCCCACCTACACCCGCCCCGAGCCGACGGTCCGCGCCTACGCCGCGGCGGCGCTCACCGCGGTCGCCGCATCCCGTGGCGAGGGCGCGTGGGGCACGGAGACCGGCTGGCGCATCGGGGGCGCGCAGCCCACCGTGGTCCGGTTCGCCGGCACCGAGGAGACCGGCGAGGTCCACGTCTCGGTACTCGGGGACGCGGTCACGGTGCGCGGGACCTTGGAGGGATCCACGCTCGACAGCTCCGGCACGGCGCGGATCGTCGGCGAGCGGCTGGTGGTGGACGGCTTCTCGACGCCGGTCACCGTCGCTCTCGACCGCGGAACCTATTGGGTCAGTGGCGAGGACGGCACGTACGAGCTGCCGCTCGCGAAGTCCACGTCGAAGGACCGCGACGGCGCCCACGGCGGCGACGTCGTGAGCCCCATGCCGGGCGCCGTCGTCGCGGTCCCGGTCGAGGACGGCCAGACGGTGACCAAGGGCGAGACCCTGGTGATCATCGAGGCGATGAAGATGGAGCAGCCGCTGACCGCGCCGCACGACGGCGTGGTGTCCATCGCGGTGCGCGCAGGAGACAAGGTGACCGCGGCCCAGGTGCTCGCGAGCGTCACGGCTACCGGAACGGAAGAGAATTGACATGGAACTGACCCAGGACTACGCCGACCTGCGGGACACGGTGCGCGACTTCGCGAACCAGGTGGTCGCGCCCGTCTCGGCCAAGCACGACGAGGAGCACTCCTTCCCGTACGAGGTCGTGAAGCAGATGGGCCAGATGGGCCTGTTCGGCCTGCCCTTCCCCGAGGAGTACGGCGGCATGGGCGGCGACTACTTCGCCCTCGCCCTCGCGCTGGAGGAGCTCGGCCGCGTCGACCAGTCGGTCGCCATGACGGTGGAGGCCGGCGTCGGCCTCGGCGCCATGCCGATCTACAAGTTCGGCACCGAGGAGCAGAAGCAGAAGTACCTGCCCTCCCTGGCCGCGGGTGAGAACCTCGCCGGCTTCGGGCTCACCGAGCCCGGCTGCGGCTCGGACGCCTCCGGCACCCAGACCACCGCCAAGCGCGACGGCGATCAGTGGGTCATCAACGGCTCCAAGCAGTTCATCACCAACTCCGGCACCGACATCACCAGCCTGGTGACGGTGACCGCCGTGACCGGCACCAAGCCCGACGGCCGCAAGCAGATCTCCACCATCATCGTGCCCAGCGGCACGCCCGGCTTCACCGTGGAGCCCGCGTACAACAAGGTGGGCTGGAACGCCTCCGACACGCACCCGCTGAGCTTCTCCGACGTGCGCGTGCCGACGGAGAACCTGCTGGGCGAGGAGGGCCGCGGCTACGCGAACTTCCTCTCCATCCTCGACGAGGGCCGCATCGCCATCGCCGCCGTCGCCACCGGCGCCGCGCAGGGCTGCGTCGACGAGTCGGTGAAGTACGCCAAGGAGCGCAACGCCTTCGGCAAGCCGATCGGCGAGTTCCAGTCGATCGCCTTCGCCATCGCGCGGATGGAGGCGCGGGCGCACACCTCGCGCGTCGCCTACTACGAGGCCGCGCGGCTCATGCTGGCCGGCAAGCCCTTCAAGAAGGAGGCCGCCATCGCCAAGATGATCTCCTCCGAGGCGGCGATGGACAACGCGCGCATGGCCACCCAGATCCACGGCGGCTACGGCTTCATGAACGAGTACCCCGTCGCGCGGCACTACCGCGACTCGAAGATCCTCGAGATCGGCGAGGGCACCACCGAGGTCCAGCTCATGCTGATCGCGCGTTCGCTGGGGCTGAACTCGTGAGTGAGCAGGAGCCCGTGCGGCGGGTCACTCAGCGCGGCCTGTGGTTCGACGAGTTCGAGGACGGCGTGCTCTACGAGCACCGGCCCGGCGTCACCGTCACCGAGGCCGACAACATGCTGTTCACCAAGCTGACCATGAACACCCAGGCGCTGCATCTGGACGCGCACTGGTCGGCGCAGCAGCCCGGCTTCGGCGGCCAGCGCCTGGTGAACTCGATGTACACGCTCTCCACCCTGGTGGGCCTGTCCGTCGCGCAGCTCACCCAGGGCACGCTCGTCGCGAACCTCGGCTTCTCCGAGATCGCCTTCCCCGCGCCGGTGTTCGCCGGCGACACCCTGTACGCGGAGACGCTGTGCACGGGCAAGCGGGAGTCGAAGTCGCGGCCGGGCGAGGGCATCGTCAACCTGCGGCACGTCGCGCGCAACCAGGACGGTGCCGTCGTCGCCGTGGCCGAGCGGTCCACGCTGGTGCGCCGGGCACCGTCGGGGGAGGGGGCGTAGATGTTCCACCACGATGACCTGAACGCGCCCGCTTGGCAGCCGCCCGGCCCCGCGATCCTGTTCTGCCCCGCCGACCGGCCCGAGCGGTACGCCAAGGCGGCCGAGCGCGCCGACGCGGTGATCATCGACCTCGAGGACGCCGTCACCGCCGACGCTCGGCCCGCGGCTCGCGAGGCCCTGATCGACAACGATCTCGACCCGGCGACGACGATCGTGCGGGTGAACGCCTTCGGCACCTACGACTTCGCCGAAGACATCGAGGCGCTGCGCCGCACGGCCTATCGTGTGGTCATGCTCGCGAAGACCGAGTCGGCGCACCAGCTGGACAAGCTGGCGCAGGTCGACGGTCTGCAGGTGATCGCGCTCATCGAGACGCCCCTGGGCGCGGTGAACGTCAACGAGATCGCCGCCCATCCGCGGTGCATCGGCCTCATGTGGGGCGCGGAGGATCTGGTGGCCGCGATGGGCGGGCGGTCCAGCCGCTTCGCCGACGCGACCTACCGCGACGTCCCGCGGCACGTCCGCTCGGCGACCCGACTCGCGGCCGCCGCGCACGGCAAGTTCGCGCTCGACGCGGTGCACATCGACATCGCCGACACCGAGGGCCTCGCGGCGGAGGCCGAGGACGCCGTGGCGCTCGGCTTCGCCGCCACCGTCTGCATCCACCCCTCGCAGGCGGCCGTGATCCGCGCGGCCTACCGGCCCACGGACGACGAGATCGCCTGGGCCCGCGAGGTGCTCGAGGCCGAGGCCGGCAACAACGGCGTCTACCAGGTGCGGGGTCAGATGATCGACGCGCCGCTGCTCGCCCAGGCCCGCGCGATCGTCGCCCGGGCCGACTGAAGAATCAGTAGGAGTGAAGAGATGACCACCCCGTCCTACGATCGCGGCGAGGCCGAGCCCGCGCTGCTCACCGCCACGATCGGCGCCCAGCTCGAGATGACGACCGACCGGTTCGGCGAGCGTACCGCCCTCGTCGACGTGCCCTCGGGCCGCCGGTGGACCTACGACGAGCTGCTCGCCGACTCCCGCGCGTTCGCGGCGGGCTTGCTGCGGAACGGGATCCGCCGCGGCGACCGCGTGGGCGTGTGGGCGCCCAATACTCCGGAGTGGGTCGTCGTGCAGTTCGGTACGGCGTTGGCCGGCGTCATCCTGGTCAACCTCAACCCCGCCTACCGGCAGCGCGAGCTGGAGTACGCGCTGAACCAGTCGGGCATCGTCGCCGTGTTCACGATGACCCGCTTCAAGACCTCCGAGTACGCGGCGATGCTCGCGACCGCCCGGCCCGAGGCCCCCGAGCTCCGCGACGTGGTGGAGTTCGGCACCCCGGCGTGGGACGCCTACCTCGCCGCGCCCACCGAGGACGAGCTCGACGCCCTCGCCGATCTCGGCGACGAGCTGCGCGCCGACGACCCGATCAACATCCAGTACACCTCGGGCACCACGGGATTCCCCAAGGGCGCCACGCTGACCCACGGCAACATCCTCAACAACGGCTTCCTCGTGGGTGAGCTGCTGAACTACACCGAGCAGGACTCGATCTGCATCCCCGTGCCCTTCTACCACTGCTTCGGCATGGTGATGGGCAACCTCGCGGCCATCACCCACGGCGCCGCCATGGTGATCCCCGGGCCCGCCTTCGTGCCGGAGGACGCGCTCGCCGCCGTCGCCGCCGAGAAGTGCACCAGCCTCTACGGCGTGCCCACGATGTTCATCGCGGAGCTCGCCCTCGGGACCTTCGACACCTACGACCTGTCCAGCCTGCGCACCGGCATCATGGCCGGCTCGCCGTGCCCGGAGGAGGTCATGCGCAAGGTGGTCGACCGGATGGGCATGACCGAGGTCTCGATCTGCTACGGCATGACGGAGACCTCGCCGGTGTCCACGCAGACCCGCGTCGACGACGCGCTCGAGCTGCGGGTCGGCACCGTCGGGCGGGTGGGACCGCACCTGGAGATCCAGGTGATCGACCCGATCGACGGCACCGTGATGCCCCGCGGCGAGGTCGGGGAGCTGTGCACCCGTGGCTATTCCGTGATGAAGGGCTACTGGAACAACGCGGAGAAGACCGCCGAGGCCATCGACGCCGACGGGTGGATGCACACCGGCGACCTCGCGACCATGGACGAGGCCGGCTACGTGCGGGTCACCGGCCGGATCAAGGACATGGTGATCCGTGGGGGCGAGAACATCTACCCGCGCGAGATCGAGGAGTTCCTCTACACGCACCCGGACATCCTCGACGCGCAGGTGATCGGCGTGCCCGACGAGAAGTACGGCGAGGAGCTGATGGCCTGGATCCAGCTCCGGGAGGGAGTGGACTCCTTCACCGTCGACGATCTCAAGGCCTTCGCCGACGGGAAGATCGCCCGCCACAAGATCCCCCGCTACGTGCACGTGGTATCGGCTTTCCCTATGACGGTATCGGGAAAGATTCGCAAGGTGCAGATGCGAGAAGAGTCCGTGACGCTGCTCGGTCTGGAAGGCTGACGGGGTGCATTCGATCGATCGCTTCGCAGAGTCCGCCGGCGTCCCCACGGGGGACTACGACGCCGTGTACCAGTGGTCCGTGTCCGAGCCCGAGGCGTTCTGGGGCGCGGTGTGGGACTTCTTCGAGCTCGGTGAGCGGACCGGACCGGTGCTGGCGGCGCGGGAGATGCCCGGCGCCCGCTGGTTCCCGGAGGTGGAGCTGAACTACGTCGATCGGGTGCTGCGGTTCGCGTCGCTCCAGGGTGCCGCGATCGTGGGCCTGTCGGACGACGGTGCGCGGGTGGAGATCCCGTGGTCGGAGCTGCCCGCGCGGGTGTCCGCGATCGCGGAGCTGCTGCGTTCGCTCGGCGTGGGCGTGGGCGACACGGTCGCCGCGTACCTGCCGGACGAGCCCTTCGCGGTGCTGGCGTTCCTGGCGACGGCGTCGATCGGCGCCGTCTGGTCCGGCTGCGGGCAGGACTACGCGCCGGAGGGCGCGGCCGGCCGCATGGCGCAGCTGGCGCCGAAGGTGCTCTTCGCCCGCGACGGCTACGCCTTCGGGGACAAGCGGGTCGACAAGCGGGCGGACACCGCCGAACTCGCCGGGCTGCTGGGGGTCCCGGCGTCGCACGTGATCACGGAGCTGCCGGAGCCGACGGCTTCCACACCGCCGTTGAACCCGGTGCAGGTGCCGTTCGATCACCCGCTGTGGGTGCTGTTCTCGTCGGGCACGACGGGCAAGCCGAAGGGCATCGTGCAGGGCCACGGCGGCATCCTCGTCGAGCACGTGAAGGTGCTCGGCCTGCACAACGAGATCGGCCCGGGCGACGTCTTCTTCTGGCACACCGCGCTGTCGTGGATGATGTGGAACTACCAGATCGCCGGCCTGCTGATGGGCGCGACGATCGTCACCTTCTCCGGGCACCCCCTGGCCCCGACGGCGGACCGGCTGTGGCAGGTCTGCGAGGACGAGAAGGTCACCTTCTTCGGCACGAGCCCCGGCCAGCTGCAGGCCTCCCGCAAGGCCGGACTGAACCCCGGCACCGAGCACGCGTTGGTGCTCAAGACGATCGGCAGCACCGGATCGCCGCTGGCCCCGGACCTGTTCACCTGGGTCGACGAGCACGTCGCCGCCGGGCTGCCGGTGAGCTCCGTCTCGGGCGGTACGGACGTGTGCAGCGCGTTCTGCGGCGGCACCGCCTCGGTGCCCCACGTGCCCGGCGAGCTGACCGTCCGCTACCTGGGCTGCGCCCTGGAGGCGTGGGCGCCGGACCGGACGCCGCTGATCGACGAGGTCGGTGAGATGGTGATCACCGTGCCGATGCCGTCGATGCCGACGAACTTCTGGAACGACCCCGGTGACGCCAAGTACCGCGCGGCGTACTTCGAGCACGAGTGGACCGACGGCATCGCACCGAATCTGTGGCGGCACGGCGATTGGGTGGAGCTGACCGACCGCGGGTCGATCACCATTCACGGTCGCAGCGATGCGACCCTGAACCGCAACGGGATCCGGATGGGCTCGGCCGACATCTACGAGGTCGTCGAGGCCGTCCCGGAGGTCGCCGAGGCCATGGTCGTCGGCGTCGACGGGCCGGACGCGAAGTATTGGATGCCCATGTTCCTCACCCTCGTCCCGGGCAAGGAGCTGACGGACGAGTTGGTTTCGCGAATCCGAGCGGATGTGCGGGCGAGGCTCTCGCCGCGGCACGTGCCCGACGAGGTGATCCTCGCCCCCGGCATCCCGCACACCAAGACGGGGAAGAAGCTGGAGATCCCCGTGACCGGCATGCTCGCCGGCCGCGACGTCAACGTCGACCCGAAGTCCGTCGACGACCCGGACCTGCTCGGCTGGTACGAGGAGCAGGGCCGCGCGCACGCCTGGTGATCACTTTTCGCCGGCGGCCTTGTTGATCAGGTACGCGGCGGAGATCGACTGGCGTGCGAGGTCGAGGGAGGTGGAGGTCGCCTGGATCGCCCACCGCCCGACGGTGACGTGACACGAGTACGGCTGAGTGGGGTGCGTGATGGAGTCGCAGCCCGCCTGGTCTCGGGAGAACCCCGGAACGTCGTGCGCGGTGGCGGTCGGGTCGGCGCGGGTCTCGGAGAGGAAGGCTTTGGCGGCCGCGGGATCCCGGGCCCGCAGCACCGTCGTGCGAGCCGTGTTCCCGACGAGGTCGACGCCGTTCCGGGTCGCGGACGCGAGCCAGTCGGGGCGGCGGTTCATCAGATATCGGGTGCGCGGCGAGTAATAGCCGTCGCCGAGCTCGAACCCGCTCGAGAAGCCGAACGCGGTCCGGGTCCGGGAATCGTTCTGCGAGGCCAGCGTGCGCGACATGATCCCGTCCTTGTCCATCGGCACGGCTGGCACGGTGAGCCCCGAGAGTCGCACCGTCGGGACGTACGTCCGCGACCGTTCGACCTGGGCCGCGAGGCCCTTGATCGCGAGCTCCTCGCTGCCGGCGCCCCGGGTGGTGGCCCAGACCAGCGAGATGAGGTTGTTCACCGGCGCCGCGACCGCCGTCTTGGTCAGCCCGCCCGCCGTTGTGCTCGACACCACGACCGCGGCGGGGATCCGCGCGAGCGCGGCGGGCGGCGGAATGTCCGCCCGGAGCGTCGTCATGGCCTTCTCGGCGCTGTCGTCGGTGGTGAAGCGGAGGAGCGCCACCGCGAGCTGCGTCTTCGGGGCGGTGGAGGAGTCGCCGGCGGCGGTCGCGAACCCGGCGTCGAACCTGGTGTTGAGCTCCAGGTTCGCCGCTATCCGCGGAGGGATCCCGCCGGTCCGGATGCCGCGGGCGCTGTCCCGCTCGATGAGTTGCCCCACCCGGAGCAGCGGACCGGCCCCGGCCTCTGGCTCGTCCGATACCGACGCCGTCAGGTCCGACCGGATGTCCGACGGCGCCACCACCGCGTCGGCGATGATCATCCCCTCCTGCTGCCACGCGTCGGCCGCGGACTGCGCGGTGACAGCGCGCGGCGTCGTCGGGAAGTTCCCGGGGTCCACCTTCGACACGGTGGTCTCGGCGACCGGCGTGCCCGCGACCACCGTCGAACAGGCGGATAGCAGCCCGACGACCAGCGCGACGACGGCCGTCGCCGCTCCGCTACGTGCTTCCATGATCGCCCCCGAACCCCGACGACACCGAGTATGTCGGGCTGCGGGGCCGGAGGCCCGGCGAGCGGCGGATCGTGTTCGAATCGCAACAGTGCCGATGGAAAGGGCCAGGTCAGGCAGGAACCGGGTCAGCGGAAGGCGGCGCGCAGGGCCTCCCAGGCGGGCTTGGCGCCGTAGTTCCGGTCGAGGAGGTTGGCGCTGCCGTAGCCGGAGAAGGTATCAGGGTAGTCGGTGATCCACGAGCGACGATCGGTGAAGCCCCAGACCGTCATCCCGGTGCAGCGGCTCAGCTCACGGCACAGGCCGGCCATCGTCGCGTACACGCGCGCCTGCCGCTGCAGGTCGACCTCGGCGGCGCGCCCCGTGTCCGTGGGGATCCGGACGTCCAGCTCGGTGAACCGGATATCGAGGCCGAAGTCGGTGAAGCGGCGCAGGTTCTTCCGCATGTCGTCGGTGCTCGGCTGCTGATCCGCTCCGCCCAGCATGTGCGCCTGGAAACCGACACCGTCGAGCAGCGGGCGCCGCTCGGTCCGCCCATCGACGGACACCTCCACGGTCTCGGCGCGCAGCCTCGTCGCCAGCGCCAGCAGCGCAGTCGACTTGTCGCTCACCGTCTCCGCGCTGTGCTCGTTGAGGTACAGCTTCATCGACGGCGCGGCCAGCCGCGCCGCGCGGAAGGCGTCCACGATGTACCGCTCGCTGGAAGTGGTGCGCCACCAGGCGTTGCGCTGCAGCACCCCGCGCTGGTCGAAGGGCTCGTTGACGACGGTGACCGCGCTCGCGCGGACCGCGTACCGCTGCACGACGCCGGTGACGAGGTCGGTCATGAACCGGTGCCGCTCCGGATCGGAGAGCCTCCGGGCGTACTCGGGGACGATGCCCCACACCTGTTGGTCGAGGGGGTCCCAGATCAGGGAGTGGATCTGGAAGTCCTGGCCGCGGCGCTGCGCGATTTCCGCGACCGCGTCGGCCTCGCGGAAGTCGAACCGGTCCGCCTCCGGTGCCACGGTGTTCGTCATGGTGCCGATCTCCGTGGTCAGCGAACCGAATTCGCGCCCGGCGACCTCCTCGTAGCAGGGATCGCCCGCGGCGAAGGTGGAACGGTACGCCGTGCCGATCGTCTTGCCCTGCGCCGCGACGAGGCCCCGGAGCGGCGGCGCGGGGAGGGGGCAGGCACCGTCGGACGACGGTGACGGTCGCGCGGGCTCCTGCGCGCTGCCGCAGCCCGTCACGGTGAGGGCGACGGCGAGCAGGCCGAGGAACAGCGTTCTGGGCGTCACTACCGCGAGCGTACCGAGGGGCGAGGGCGTCCGGTCAGTTCTCGCCGGCGGCCTTGTTGATCAGGTACTCGGCGGAGATCGCCTGCTGAGCGAGCTGCAGGGTGGACTGGTGCACCTGGACGGTCCACCGGCCCAGGATGAGGTAGCACGTGTATTTGGTCTTGTCGGCGTTCGATTCCCGGCCGCAGAGGACGTTGTCGCGGGGGATGCCGGGCGTGTAGAAGACGTTCGCGGACGTGTCGACGCCGCCGCCCTTCCCCTTGTTCCGGACGAAGGCCACCGCGGCGTCGTGGTCGCGGGCGCGCATCACCACGGCGGACTTCGTCTCCGCGATGAGGTCGATCCCGTTCGCCTCGGCGCTGTTCAGCCACTCGGGCAGCAGGTTGACCATGTACCGCGTGCGCCGGGAGTAGTAGCCCTCGAAGTAGGCGACACGTGGCGAGAGACCGAAGACCGCGTTGTCGGTGGCCGGGCTTGCGAGCGTTCGCGACATGATCCCGTCCTTGTCCATGGGAACCGACGGCACCGCGGTGGGAGACAGGACCCCGTTCTGCCGGTACGACGTGGCCTTCGCGACCTGGGCGGTGAGGGCTTCGACCGCGAGCGCGCCGGCTTCGACGGCAGTCGGCCCGGCCGCCGCGGTGAGGGCGATGAGATTGCCCCGACGGGCGGCGACCGTCACCCGTTGCAGCCCAGCTCTGTCGCCGGCTGAGACCGGGACGGCGTCGGCGACGGCGTCGAGACCCGCCGGAGCAGTTGTCTTGTCGTCGCGCATGATGGCGAGCGCTTGTGTCGCGGATTCCGGTGAGTAGAACCGGAGGAGCCCGATGGAGAGGAACGCGGTCGGGTTGGTGGTGGAGTCAGCAGCGGTGGCGAGGAATCCCGTTTGGTAACCGAAGCCGCCGAGGGCGATCACCTTGTCCGTCGGAATGAGTGCCAGCGACTTCGAGCTTCCGTCGTCGCCGAAGCCGGCGACTAGGGTGATCGGGCCGGTGAGCATGGAAATGGCGGTTGCGCGCTTCGACAGGGTCGGCCGGATGTCGAACGGTGCCACCACGGAGTCCGCCATGATGAGCGCCTCCTGCTGCCACGCGTCCCCGGGCGTCACCGCGGCGACGGTTCGCGGCGTAGTGGGGAAGTTGCCGGTGTCGATCTTCGTCGCGGCGGGATCCGGTACCGCTTCGCCGCCGATCGTCGCGGTGCATCCCGTACTCGCCGCCAGCGACAGTGCGAGGACGGCAGCGAGTCGGCGCTTCACACGGGGGTCGGGAGGCCCGACGGGGTGCGATCTCTTCACTGCCCAAGTCTCCCAATGCTCGGTCATAGACGGACCAGGATCTGTGGATGCGAGGGGGCGGCACCGTCGGAAACGGTGCCGCCCCTGCACTATGTGACCGGTCAGAGGTGACCGGAGGTGCACTGCCAGACCAGGATCGAGCCGCCGCCGTTGCGGGCGAGGGCGCTCGACCGTGCGGCGCCGATGGAGCGGCCCGTGCCGCCCTGGAACCAGCCCGGCTTCTGGGCGACCGCACCGCAGCCGTTGGAGAAGGAGGCCAGCACCTTGCAGCTGGCGTAGCCGCACGAGCCGAGGGCGGCCCGCTCGGCGGCGCCGGGGCTGGCGTAGTCCCAGGACCGGCCCGTCGCGCCGTTGCTGGCGACGGCGATGGCGCCGAAGTTGACCGCGGCGTTGGCGGCGGGAGTCGCGACGGCGACCTGGATGCCGCCCGCGATGCTCGCGGTGGCGACGGCGGCGACGAACGCCTTCGTGGTGAACGTCTTCATGGTGGTGCCTTTCTCGGGGTTCTCGGGGGAGAGGGTGTTTCAGTGGGTCGTCAACGGGGGAGGCTCTCGCCCGGTCCCGGGTTGCTGGGGGTCTCCTCGGGGGCGACGTCGGGCTTGGTGACGGACACCTTCTCGCCCCACTTCGAGAACGTGAGGGTGATGGTGCCCTCGGTCCAGGGCTTGACCTCGATGCGGACGAGCTGCTTGTCGCCGGAGCTCTGGACCCACAGCGTCGTGGGAACGGGGACGCTCTTCGCGGGATCGACCCGGGAGCCGGTGATCGTGGCGATCTCGGTCGCGGGCACCGTGCCGGTGATCTTGGTGGTCTCCTGGCCGTCGATCGTCTCGGTGCCGGCGACCTTCGCGCCGGTGACCTTCGACAGGATGTTGGGGATGCCCTTGCTCTCGTCGAAGAGGGCGGAGACGTCGTAGATCGACGCGCCGTCGCCGTAGTCCGCGTACTTGTCGCCGTAGAGCGAGGCGTACATGCGGCCGTCGATAAAGGTGAACTTGCCCTCGGCGTTGCCCGGCTGGATCATCGCGGTGCCCTGCGCCTGGGTGGACGGCTTGACCTGGAGGTCACCGTCGACCTTGCTGACGGGCAGGCCCTGCACCTTGCCGCCCACGGCGACGGTGAAGTGGGCGCTCGTGACCTTCTTGGCCGACTCGGCGGCGGAGGACAGCAGGGCGGGCGCGTCGGTGGTGGACGCGTTCGCGCCGGCGGTGGTCTCGGAGCCGGGGGTCGACGTGCCCTTGTCGGAGCAGCCGGTGAGCACGACGCTCAGCGCGACGGCTGCCGAGGCCGCGATGAGGGCGGGGCGGGAAGTGCGCTTCATGGGTGTGGTTCTCCTTCAGTAGGACTGAGGAGAGTTTCGATGGCCGGGCTTAACCGGCGCTTGCAACCGCCTGAAGCGGACTTCGGGGGTCCTTTGCCTGGGCCGATCCAAAAACTTACCGACGGGTAGGTTGCGATGACTGATAACCGCAGGTCAAGTGAGATACGTCATTGAACAAGGGTCGCCGCCCGAGCGGATTCGCGGAGGCATAGAGTCGACCCCGGACCCGTGAAGAATGCGGGTGGACCGAGTAACCAGACAGATGGTGAGCTGATGGATCTCTTCGAATACCAAGCGAAGGAACTGTTCGTCAAGCACGGCGTACCGACCTCGCCGGGCCGCGTGACGGACAACGTCGCCGATGCACGCGCGATTGCCGAAGAAGTCGGCAAGCCCGTGATGGTCAAGGCGCAGGTCAAGGTGGGCGGCCGCGGCAAGGCCGGCGGCGTCAAGTACGCAGCCACCCCGGACGACGCCGAGCGCTACGCGAACGACATCCTCGGCCTGGACATCAAGGGTCACGTCGTCAAGAAGCTGCTGGTGGCCGAGGCGAGCGACATCGCCGAGGAGTACTACATCTCCTTCCTGCTCGACCGCGCCAACCGCACCTACCTGGCCATGTGCTCGGTCGAGGGCGGCGTGGAGATCGAGGTCACCGCCGAGGAGAACCCGGACGCGCTGGCGAAGATCGCCGTGGACGCGACCAAGGGCGTCGACCTGGCCACCGCCCGCGCGATCGCCGAGGCCGGCAAGCTGCCCGCCGAGGTGCTCGACGCCGCGGCCGTGACCATCCAGAAGCTGTGGGAGGTCTTCGTCGCCGAGGACGCCACCCTGGTCGAGGTCAACCCGCTCGTCCGCACCCCGGACGACCAGATCCTCGCGCTGGACGGCAAGGTCTCGCTCGACGAGAACGCCGACTTCCGCCACCCCGATCACGCGGCCTTCGCCGACGCCGGGTCCACCGACCCGCTCGAGCTCAAGGCCAAGGAGAACGACCTCAACTACGTCAAGCTCGACGGTCAGGTCGGCGTCATCGGTAACGGTGCGGGCCTGGTCATGTCGACCCTCGACGTGGTCGCCTACGCCGGTGAGAACCACGGCGGCGTCAAGCCGGCCAACTTCCTCGACATCGGCGGCGGCGCGTCCGCGGCCGTGATGGCCGCCGGCCTCGACGTCATCCTCGGTGACGAGCAGGTCAAGAGCGTCTTCGTCAACGTCTTCGGTGGCATCACCGCGTGCGACGCGGTCGCCAACGGCATCGTCGGCGCCCTCGAGACCCTCGGCGCCTCGGCCTCCAAGCCGCTCGTCGTGCGCCTCGACGGCAACAAGGTGGAGGAGGGCCGGGCGATCCTGGCCGCCGCGAACCACCCGCTGGTGACGCTCGCGCAGACCATGGACGAAGGCGCCGACAAGGCCGCCGAGCTGGCGAACAAGTAAGGGAGACAACAGAAAAATGGCTATCTTCCTGACCAAGGACAACAAGGTCATCGTCCAGGGCATCACCGGCGGCGAGGGCACCAAGCACACCGCGCTGATGCTCAAGGCCGGCACCAACGTCGTGGGCGGCGTGAACGCGCGCAAGGCGGGCACCACCGTCTCGCACACCGACAAGGACGGCAACGCCATCGAGCTGCCCGTCTTCGGCTCCGTGGCCGAGGCCATCGAGAAGACCGGCGCCGACACCTCGATCGCCTTCGTGCCGCCGGCGTTCTCCAAGGACGCCATCGTCGAGGCCATCGACGCCGAGATCCCGCTCCTGGTGGTCATCACCGAGGGCATCCCCGTGCAGGACTCGGCGTTCGCCTGGGCCTACAACGTGGAGAAGGGCCAGAAGACCCGCATCATCGGCCCGAACTGCCCCGGCATCATCACCCCGGGCGAGGCCCTCGTCGGCATCACCCCGGCCAACATCACCGGCACCGGCCCCGTCGGCCTCGTGTCGAAGTCGGGCACGCTGACCTACCAGATGATGTACGAGCTGCGCGATTTCGGCTTCTCCACCGCCATCGGCATCGGCGGCGACCCGGTGATCGGCACCACCCACATCGACGCCATCGAGGCGTTCGAGAAGGACCCGAACACCAAGCTCATCGTCATGATCGGCGAGATCGGCGGCGACGCCGAGGAGCGCGCCGCGGCGTACATCCAGGCCAACGTCACCAAGCCCGTCGTGGGCTACGTGGCCGGCTTCACCGCTCCCGAGGGCAAGACCATGGGCCACGCCGGCGCCATCGTCTCGGGCTCCTCGGGCACGGCCGCCGCGAAGAAGGAGGCCCTCGAGGCCGCCGGCGTCAAGGTGGGCAAGACGCCCTCCGAGACCGCCGCTCTCGCCCGCGAGATCCTGCAGTCGCTGTAACCGCAGCGCATTCGGTCCACGACCCCGCCTCCCGTCAGGGAGGCGGGGTCGTCCCGTTTCTCCGGCCCGACGGTGCCCGGCCTAGGCCGACGGTGCGCGCTCGACGCCCCGGAACACCAGGTACAGAACCAGCGCCGCGGCGGCGAGGCCCGCGCCGAGCAGGCATGCGCCCGTCCAGCCGGCGAGGGGCCACAGCGCGGCGGTCGCCGCGGAACCGAGGGTGCCGCCGAGGAAGAACGTGCCCATGAACACGGCGTTGATGCGGCCGCGCGCCTCGGGTCGGAGCGAGAAGACCACGGCCTGGGACGAATTCAGTGCCGCCTGCTGGCCGATACCCATGAGTGCCAGCCCCACGATGAGGGCGGGCAGACCGATCGCGCCGCCCGCGGGAATCATGAGCAGCCACGCCGTCGCCTGCAGGCCCAGGCCGCCCGCGGTGAGCACCGCCCCGTGGCCGCGGTCCACGAACTTCCCGATCGTCGGGCCGGAGAGCGCGCCGACGGCGCCGAGCAGCCCGATCGCGCCGATGGCGGCGGGCGTCCAGCCGTAGCGCGAGCCGGCGAGCAGGAAGGTCACCGCGGCGCCCTGCACCATGAACGAGCCGAGCGCGAGGCCGATCAGCACCGCTCGCAGCCGCAGCACCGGCAGCTCGCGCACCAGCCCGGCCATCGAGACCAGGAGCGCGCGGTAGCCCGACGGGGTCAGGCCCGGCCGGCCCGGATCGTGGCGGGGGAGCGCCCAGGACAGGGCGGCGGTGACGACGACGAGCAGCGCCGCGAGCACGAGGTACGGCGTGCGCCAGCCCGCGAGGTCGGACAGCACGCCCGAGAGGAAGCGGCTCACGACGGTGCCCAGCACGAGCCCGCTCATCACGATGCCGACGGCGCGGGCCTGGTGCTCCGGCCCCGCGAGCTCGGCCGCGTAGGGAACGATCACCTGCGCGCCGACCGAGGTGATCGCGGCGACCGTCGCCGCGACCAGCAGCACCCCGCCCGACGGCGCGGCCCCGGCCGCCACCAACGCGGCCGCCGTGATCAGGAGCAGCGCGAGCGCGAGCGGGCGGCGGCGGACCGCGTCGGCCATCGGCACCAGCAGGACGAGCCCGACGGCGTAGCCGGCCTGCGCCGCGGTGACCAGCATCCCGGCCGCGGTCTCGGACATGCCGAGCCGCTCCTGCAGCAGTCCGAGGATCGGGTGCGCGAGGTAGTTGCCCGCCACCGACAGCCCCGTCGCCAGGGCCATGAGGCGCAGGAGGCCGGGGGCCGACGTCGCGGTGCGGGGAGCGGTGGTGGTCATGGCTTCCAGTCTCTGCTCCCGCTCATCATGAGTCCAACGTATGATTTCGATGGAATGATCTGTCTGGGAGATGGTCGATGGAGCTGCAGCAGCTGCGGTACGTGATCGCGGTGTCCGAGACGCTGAACTTCACGCGGGCCGCCGAACGCTGCCACGTCGTGCAGTCCGCGCTCAGCCACCGCGTCGCGGCGCTGGAGAAGGAACTCGGCGCGCGCCTGTTCGACCGCACCAACCGGTCCGTCCGGCTCACGGCCGCGGGGGAGGCCTTCCTGCCGCAGGCCCGGGCCGCGCTCGCGGCCACCGAACGCGCGGCCGACGAGGTGGCCGCCACCTTCGGCGGGGTCCGCGGCACCGTCACCGTCGGGATGATCCCCACCTTCACCGTCTTCGACGTGGTCGACGTCCTGCGCGCCTACCGGGCCGCCTACCCGGACGCCACCGTCCGGCTGCGCAGCGGCGCGAGCGAGGTCCTCATCGAGGGCGTGCGCACCGGCACCGTCGACCTGGCGCTCCTCGGCGTGCCGGACGGCTTCTCGACGGCGGGCGTCGTCGCCCGGAGGCTCGCCGTCGACCATCTCGTCCTCGTCGTCCCCGAGGCCGAGCGGGTCGACGGTCCGCTCACCCTCGCCTCCACCGCGGACCGCCCGTACGCCGACTACCCCGCGGGCGGCGCCGGCCGCGCCGAATCCGATCAGGCCTTCGAGCGGGCGGGCGTGCGGCGCACCGTCGCCTTCGAGGTGGACCGGTCCGAGACCATGCTGGAGCTCATCGCGGCGGGCCTGTGCGTCGGGATGGCCGCGCGGGAGACGGTGCCCGACGGTGCCGGGCTCGCCGTCGTGCCGCTCGTCGACGGCCCCACCCGCTCCCAGCTGCTGGTCCATTCGAAGCTGCTCAGCCCCGCGGCCAGGGCCCTGTTGACTGTCATGGATCATCACACTCAATGAGTTGAATCCCGTTGACGTCAGACTCCGTGTATAGGGTGGTGGCGTACTGGCTCCGTGGTGAGCCTCGTCGACCTTCGGGGAGAAGAATCATGACCTACTCAGGTGGAGGGTACGGGCAGCAGCCGGGCCAGGGGGGCTACGGGCAGCAGCCGGATTACTCGCAGCAGGGCTACGGCCAGCAGGGTTACGGGCAGCCGGGCCAGCCGGCTCAGCAGGGCGGCGGCTACGGCCAGCCGGCGCAGCAGGGCGGCTACGGCCAGCCCGCGCAGCAGGGCTACGGCCAGCAGCCGGACTACTCGCAGCAGGGCTACGGCCAGCAGGGCTTCGGCCAGGGCTACCCGCAGCAGCAGGGCTACGGCCAGCAGTACGGCGGCTTCCCGCAGGCCCCGGCCGCGCCGTCGAAGCCGCTCGACCTGGCGCTCGTGCTGTCCATCGCCACCGCCGCGCTGGGTGTGATCACCTTCCTCCTCGGCTTCCTGACGTTCAGCGACTCCAGCACCGAGATCCTCGGCCGCACCTTCGACGGTGCCGTCAACGCCTTCACCGGCCCGCCGCTCACGGCGCTCACCCTCGCGCTCGCCGCGGGCGTCGCCGCCGGCCTCAGCCTGATCTCGAAGGGCAACACGGGCCGCACCCCGGCCGCCGCGCTCGCCGTCGCGGGCTTCATCTCGCTGCTCTTCGGTCTCTTCACCTGGGAGAACCTGGTCTACGGGTACTGGATCGCGCTGGTCTTCTCGCTGTTCACCGCGGCCGCCGCCGTCGTGCTGGTGCTCGTCGACGCGGGCATCGTGAAGAACCCGGCCGCCGTGGCCGCCGCTGCGGAGACCGCCACCGCTGACGCCGCCGCGTCCGCCACCGCCGCTCCGGCCGCCACCGACGCGCCGTCCGCGCCGTCGAACCCGGCGGCCCCCGCCGCCGCCCCGGTGCAGCAGGAGCAGCAGGCCGCCCAGTCGCAGTGGCCGTCCTACGGCGGCTACCAGGCGCCGGCCTCGTCGGGCTACCAGGCGCCGGCCTCGACGCCGTCGACCCCTGCGGCGCCGGCCACCACGGGCTTCCCGTCGGCACCGTCGAACCCGGGCGCCTCGGCGTCGCCCGACGAGGTGACCACGGCCTTCGGCCAGGCCTCCACGGCCAGCACGCAGGCCTTCGGCAGCCCGTCCACCCCGCAGTACGGTTCGCACTCGTCGGACGACGAGAACAAGCCGCAGGGTCAGTAGTCCCCGCCAGCGGCGCGCCTGAGACAACATCGGCCACTGCGATGTCACAGTGGTGAAGATGATCGACTCAGCGCGCGCCGCCGGGCCGGGCCAGAGCGAGACCCGGCCGCTGTTCGTGATGGCCTTCGGGCCGTCGCTCGTGACCCTCGCGTCCACCCTGCTGGTGGGCGTGGTGGTCCTGCTCACCACGTCGACGGGGCTCGGGGCGATCGCCCCCACCGTCGCCGGACTGTGGCTGGCCGTGCACCAGGTGCCGGTCACCATCAGCGACATCACCCTCGGCGTGCTGCCCCTGATCCCCACCGCCGCGCTGGTCGTGGGCGTCGCCCGGGCCGCGCGCCGCGCCGGCGGCGAGGGCCGCCCGCTAGCGGACCTGCGCTCGGTGCTCCTGTGCGCCATCGCCGGTCCCGCCCTCTTCACCGCCATCGCGCTGGCGATCGTCAACGACGCCGCCGGGCGGTTCACCATCGGCACGCCGCCACCGCTCACCGCCTTCGTCGCGACCGTCGCGGTCCACCTCGGCGCCGCCCTCATCGGCCTTGCGCCCGCCTACTGGCGCGACGTCGCCCGCTTCCTCCGGATCCCCTCCTGGGTCGACGACTGCGCCCGCCTCGCCGGCCGCGCCCTGCTCACCTTCGGCGCCGTGGGCCTGGCCATCGTCGTGGTGCGTCTCGTGATCCGCTGGGAGACGGTCTTCGAGCTCGTCCGCTCCGGCAACGACGCCGTCGGCATGGTCTCGCTGGTGCTGCTCTCGCTGCTGTACCTGCCCAACGCGGTGATCGCCGCCGCCGCCCTGCCGCTCGGCGCGACCGTGGACCTGGGCCCGATCTCGATGAGCGTCTTCTCGGCGGTCCCCGGCCGCGCCCCCGGCGTGCCGATCCTCGCCGTGCTGCCCCAGGGCCCGTCGCCCTGGTACCTGCTGCCGCTGCTCGCGGTGCCGGCCTTCGTGGCGGTCCAGGTGGGCCGACGGTGCGCCGCCCGCTCCCTCGACCTCGGGCCGACGGTGACGGCCGTCGCCGCCACCGCCGCGCTCACCGCGACAGGTTTCGCCGCCGCGGCCTTCCTCGCCGGCGGCGAGCTCGGCGGCTTCGGCTACGCGGGCGCCGACCTGCTCCAGGTCTTCGGCTTCACCCTCGGCTGGATCGGCCTCGTCGGCGTGCTCGCCGCGCTGGTGCTGCAGCAGGCCGGCGAGTCCCGCGCCGTGCGCGCCGCGCGCCGGGCCGAGGAGGAGGCACCGTCGGGCTACACCACCTACGCCGACGAGGCGGACGTGATCGACGACGGCGTGACCGTGGAGATCGAGCCCGCCGAGCGCGGCGACCACGACGACGAGCAGCGCGAACCCGAGGACGAGGCGGCCGACACCGGCGACTTCGACGCCCTCGCCGAGCAGCCCACTGAGGAGGTGCGGCCGGTGTCCCGGCAGGCCGTCGGGCCCGCCGCCTCGAAGCGCGAGCGCGAAATAGCAGACATCGAGGAACTGGACAGCTACACCTTCGGGCAGTAGCCCGACGGGGCGGCGCTAGGCTGTTGCCGAATCGTCCCTCTGCGAGGAGTGCATCCTGACCACGCCCAGCCCCACGGTCGTGCCGCCGTGCGCGCCCGCCCGGATCGTCGTGCTGGCGTCCGGCACCGGCTCGCTGCTCGAGGCGCTGCTCGCGGCGGCGGCGGAACCCGGCTATCCCGGGTCGGTGGTCGGGATCGTCGCGGACCGGACCTGCCGCGCGCTGGAGGTCGCCGCGGACGCCGGCATCGACTCCGCCGAGGTCCCCCTCAAGGCCTACGAGGACCGAGCGGCGTGGGACGAGGCGCTCACCGCCGCCGTCGCCGAGCTGGAGCCGCACCTCGTGGTCGCGGCCGGCTTCATGAAGATCCTCGGCCCCGCCTTCCTCGCCGCGTTCGGGGGCCGCGTCATCAACGCGCACCCCGCGCTGCTGCCCGCCTTCCCGGGCGCCCACGCCGTTCCCGCCGCCCTCGAGTACGGAGTCAAGCTCACCGGCTCCACTGTGCATCTCGTGGACGCGGGGCTGGACACCGGACCGATCCTCGCGCAGGAGGCGGTCGCGGTGCAGCCGGGGGACACCGAGGAGACCCTGCACGAACGGATCAAGGTCGTTGAGCGCCGGCTTCTGACAGAGGTCGTCGCCGCAGTCGCCCGCCAGGGCTACAGCACGGATGGACGAAAGGTCACCATTCCATGAGCAGCAACATCCCGATCAAGCGCGCGCTCATCAGCGTGTACGACAAGTCGGGCCTGGTGGAGCTGGCCACCGGCCTGGCCCAGGCGGGCGTCGAGATCGTCTCGACCGGCTCGACCGCGCGCACCATCGCCGACGCCGGTGTCGCCGTGACCCGCGTCGAGGACGTCACCGGCTTCCCGGAGTGCCTCGACGGCCGCGTCAAGACCCTGCACCCGAAGATCCACGCCGGCATCCTGGCCGACACCCGCCTGCCCGAGCACCTCGAGCAGCTGCGCGAGCTGGACGTGAAGAAGTTCGAGCTGGTCGTGGTGAACCTCTACCCGTTCACCGACACCGTCGCCTCCGGCGCCTCCGAGGACGAGTGCATCGAGCAGATCGACATCGGCGGACCGTCGATGGTGCGCGCCGCCGCCAAGAACCACCCGTCGGTGACCGTGGTGGTCTCGCCCGACGACTACGGCGACGTGATCGACAGCGCCCGCCGGGGCTTCTCGCTGGAGCAGCGCAAGTCGTTCGCCGCGAAGGCCTTCCGGCACACCGCCGACTACGACGTGGCCGTCGCCTCGTACATGACGAGCGTCGTGGCCCCCGAGCCCGACCAGAAGTTCCCGTCGTGGATGGGCGGCACCTGGACCCGCGAGGCCGTGCTCCGCTACGGCGAGAACCCGCACCAGGGCGCGGCGCTGTACGTGGGCGGCGCGAAGTCCGGGCTGGCGCAGGCGCAGCAGCTGCACGGCAAAGAGATGAGCTACAACAACTACACCGACGGTGACGCCGCCTGGCGCGCCGCCTACGACTTCAACGAGCCGGCCGTCGCGATCATCAAGCACGCCAACCCCTGCGGCATCGCGATCGGCAAGGACGTCGCCCAGGCGCACCGCAAAGCGCACGCCTGCGACCCCGTATCCGCCTACGGCGGCGTGATCGCCGCGAACCGCGAGGTCAGCCTGGAGATGGCCGAGCAGGTCTCGGAGATCTTCACCGAGGTCATCATCGCGCCCTCGTACGCCGACGGTGCGCTCGCGGTGCTGCAGCGCAAGAAGAACATCCGTGTGCTGCTCGCCGAGCCGCCGGTGCTGGGCACCGAGATCAAGCAGATCACCGGCGGCCTGCTGGTGCAGCAGTCCGACGCCATCGACGCCGCGGGCGATTCGCCGGACGAGTGGACGCTGGCCGCGGGCGAGCCCGCCGACGAGGCCACCCTCGCCGACCTCGAGTTCGCCTGGCGCGCCTGCCGCGCTGTGAAGTCGAACGCGATCCTGCTGGCCTCCCGCGGCGCGTCCGTGGGCGTGGGCATGGGGCAGGTCAACCGCGTCGACTCGGCGCAGCTCGCCGTGACCCGCGCGGGCGACCGCGTACTGGGCTCGGTGGCCGCGTCCGACGCCTTCTTCCCGTTCCCCGACGGCCCGCAGATCCTCATCGACGCGGGCGTGAAGGCGATCGTGCAGCCGGGTGGCTCCATCCGCGACAAGGAGGTCGTCCAGGCGGCCGTCGAGGCGGGCGTGACGATGTACTTCACCGGGACACGCCACTTCTTCCACTGATCCGCGCGTAGCGAACGCCTCCGGGGTGAATCATTGACCCCGGGGGCGTTCGCCGTTTCCGCCCCCTCGTCGTGCCCGCGGCGATCGCACGGAGGAGATGTCGATGCAGGTTCCGGCCGAATATCTACCGCTGCTCGAGGCCGCCGTCGGGCCGATGCCCGAGAACGCCGAGCTGCCCCTGCCGTCCATGGGGCTGTCCGTCGACGAGGAGCGCGAGCAGCGCAAGCGCGACCTCGCCGTGGCCTTCCGCGTCTTCGGCCGGCTGGGCTTCTCCGAGGGGGTGGCCGGGCACATCACCGCGCGCGACCCCGAGGATCCGGGCCTGTTCTGGGTGAACCCGTTCGGCATGAGTTTCAACCAGATCCGCGTCTCCGACCTGATCTGCGTGGACCACAACGGTGTCGTCGTGCACGGCCGGCGACCCGTGAACCGCGCCGCGTTCGTGATCCACGCGCAGGTGCACGACGCGCGGCCCGACGCCGTGGCCGCCGCCCACGCGCACTCCGTCCACGGCAAGGCCTTCTCGTCGCTGGGCATCCCACTGGCGCCGCTCACCCAGGACGCCTGCGCCTTCTACGAGGACCACGGCATCTACGACGACTATGCCGGCGTGGTGAACGAGACCCTCGAGGGCAAGCGGGTCGCGGCGGCGATCGGCGACGCGAAGGCCGCGATCCTCAAGAACCACGGGCTCATCACCGTCGGCGGGTCGGTGTCCTCGGCCGCCTGGTGGTTCGTGACGATGGAGCGCTCCTGCCAGGCGCAGCTCCTCGCGATGGCGGCGGGGGAGCCGCAGGAGATCGATCCCGCGACGGCGCGGTTGACCCACTCGCAGGTCGGCGGCGACATCGCCGGCTGGTTCCAGTTCCGCCCGCTGTGGGAGCAGACCGTCGCCTCCTCGCCCGACGTCTTCGAGTAGACCGCCGCTCGGCGGGTCGAGAACGAGTCCGGGGGCGCGGGTGCTGCCGGACGACGCCGACCCGCAGCGCGTCGTCGCCGAGCATCAGGCAGTAGACAGCCAACTCCGCCGAACAGCCATGCGCTGCACGCATGGGGTGTGACCAGCTGATTTCCGATCGACTTATGCGAGCGACGCATAACTGGTGCGGGCGTGTGTCGTGCCCCGGCAGTCCAGTCCCGGCACCAGTTCTCCGGAGTGGAGGGGCTCGACGGAGCGGGCGACGGAGCGCAGGCGCGAGCTGTGCCGCGGCGCGCGACGGCTGAGTGGCCTTCGTCCGCGGTGGGCTGCGCGGCAGGCCCTCGGTCCCCGAGGGGCGTCGCACGGAGGTATACGGCCGGCGCATGGCTTGCCTCCGTTCGCGCAGGTCAGAGGGGATGCGTCAGACGCATCGCCGGCTGACGGGACTCGTATGTCCCGCCAGACCTCCGCCGCCGCGCCTGCCGAGCCCCGTCGACGTCGCCGGACTCAGTCGCGGGTGAGGTCGTCGAGGAGGGACACCGCCGCGCGGGCGTACTCGCCGATCCAGCGGTCGTGGATGCGCTTGATGGGGACGGGCGCCAGCGTGAGGTGTCGCTCGCGGCCGACCTTGCGGCCGATCACCAGCTCCGCGCGCTCGAGGACGCGCAGGTGCTGCAGCACCGTCGTGCGGTCGAGGTCGGGGAACTGCGCGCACAGGTCGCCCGTGGTGCGGGGCGACTCCTTGAGCACGTCGAGCATGCGGCGACGGGTCGCGTTGGCGAGCGCCTTGAAGACGGCGTCGTCCGCGTCGTCGTCGCCGGCGGGTTCCGCGGAGCCCTTGCGATCGCTCGTAGACATGTTGTAGTTTTATCACATGTCTGAACTCAAAGAACTCTCCTTCACCGTCTCCGGCTACGTGGCGCGCCCCACTGCGCAGGTCTACGAGGCCGTCGCCGACCCCGACCAGCTGTCCAAGTACTTCACCACCGGCGGCGCCCGCGGCAGGCTGGAGCCGAACACCGAGGTCACCTGGGACTTCGCCGACTTCCCCGGCGCCTTCCCCGTGCAGGTCGTCGAGGCGACGCCGCACTCGAAGATCGTGATCCGCTGGGACGCCGAGAACGCCGTCGCCGGCGACGGCCACACCACCACGACCTTCGAATTCGCGCCGATCGACGACGACAGCCGCACGCTCGTCACCATCACCGAGTCGGCGTGGACCGCGACCGAGGACGGCGCCAAGGGCGCCTTCGGCAACTGCATGGGCTGGACCGGCATGCTCGCCGCGATGAAGGCCTGGGTCGAGCACGGCATCAACCTGCGCGAGGGCTTCTACAAGTAGCCCACCGTCGACATCCGTCGCCCGCCCTGACAGGGTGAGGGCATGTCGGACAACGCCGTCGCCCTTGCCCGGACCGCCTACGAGACGGTCGAACCCTTCCACGTCGTCGCTTACTTCAATCCCGGTATCCGGGACGCGGTCAGCGACTTGGGGATCGACCAGCACGCCTTCTACGTGGGCGCGCGGGCCGCACCGATCGGCGAGGCGCACGCCGCCGTCGTCGCCGCGGCCTTCTACAACTTCGCGCCGTCGCTGATCGAGGCCGCCTGGCCGGTCGCCGTCGACGCCGGCCTGGCCGAGATCGACGAGCGCCGCTACGTGATGCTCGCGGAGCAGTACCGCACCATCCTCGCCGGGATCGACCCGGCCGAGGTGCGCGCGGTCGCCGACGGATTCGGCACCGTCGTCGCCGACCTGCCCCTGGCCGGCCGGACGCTCGCGGCGGCCTGGGCGTCGTCGACGGTCCCCGACGACCCGGCCCTGGCGCTCTGGCGCCACCTCTCGGTGCTCCGCGAATGGCGCGGCGACAACCACCTCGCCGAGCTGATCCGGCACGGTCTGACGGGCCTGGAGGCGGGCGTCCTGCACGAGGCCGACCTGCCCGACCCGGACGTGCGCCGCCGCGTCATGGGCCGCCGGTTCTTCCGCATCACCCGCGGCTACAGCGAGCAGGAGTGGGGCGACGCGGTCGCGCGCCTCACCGCGCGCGGCCTGGTCGAGGGCGACGCCGAGGAGCACCGGCTCACCGCCGAGGGCATGGGCGTCTACCTGGACATCGAGGCCGGAACCGACGCCATCACCGCGGCGGCCTTCGGGCCCGGCACCGAGGAGCTGATCAGCCGCATCCGGCCGCTGACCAAGGCCGTGATCGACGCGGGCGTCATCCCCGGCACGAAGAAGAAGTAGCCGCCGATCCCACGGCGCCGCCCTCGGCAACCCCGCCGACGCGAGCGTCTATTCCCGGTTTCGCTGCGGGCGTACTCGCTAGGGCGGAGGCCGCCGATCGGCGTAGCGTTGACGGCGTGAGCACTGCACGCCCCGACACGCTGCCCGCCACCCTCGGCGAACTCAAGGCCTCCGGCCACGTCTACCGCGGGATCAAGGACGAACTCCGCAACAACCTGCTCGCCGCGCTGCGCGCCGACACCGATCCCTGGGACGGCATCCAGGGCTTCGACGACACCGTCATCCCGCAGCTCGAGCGCGCCCTTCTGGCCGGCCACGACGTGGTCCTGCTCGGCGAGCGCGGCCAGGGCAAGACGCGGCTGATCCGCACCATCGTCGGCCTGCTCGACGAGTGGACCCCCGTGATCGACGGTGCGGAGCTCGGCGAGCATCCGTACCACCCGATCACCCCGGCCTCGATCCGCCGCGCGCAGGAGCTGGGCGACGAGCTGCCCGTCGCGTGGAAGCACCGCGACGAGCGCTACTCCGAGAAGCTGGCGACGCCGGACACGTCCGTCGGCGACCTGGTCGGCGACGTCGACCCCGTCAAGGTCGCGCAGGGCCGCAGCCTCGGCGATCCCGAGACCATCCACTTCGGCCTCATCCCGCGGGCGCACCGCGGCATCGTCGCGGTCAACGAGCTGCCCGATCTGGCCGAACGCATCCAGGTCGCGATGCTGAACGTGATGGAGGAGCGCGACATCCAGGTGCGCGGCTACACGCTGCGCCTGCCGCTGGACGTGCTGCTCCTCGCGTCCGCGAACCCCGAGGACTACACCAACCGCGGCCGCATCATCACGCCGCTCAAGGACCGCTTCGGCGCCGAGATCCGCACGCACTACCCGCTGGACCTCGAGGACGAGGTCGCGGTCATCGAGCAGGAGGCCGACGTCGTGGCCTCCGTGCCGCAGTACCTCACCGAGGTGCTGGCCCGGTTCACCCGCGAGCTGCGCGAATCGCCCGCCGTCGACCAGCGGTCCGGCGTCTCCGCCCGGTTCGCCATCGCGGCGCAGGAGACCATCGCCGCGGCGGCGCTGCACCGCGCGGCCGTGGGCGGCGAGGACCTGCCCGTCGCGCGCCCCGTCGACCTGATGACGGTGCCCGACGTGCTGCGCGGCAAGGTCGAGTTCGAGGCCGGCGAGGAGGGGCGCGAGATCGCGACGCTCGTGCACTTGCTGCGTCGCGCGACGGCCGAGACGATCAGCGAGTACCTGCTGGGCGTCGATCTGGGGCCGCTCGTGGAGGCAATCGAGGCGGGCGGGCCGATCGTCACGGGTGACGACGTGACCGCCGCCGAGCTGCTGACCGCGCTCCCGGAGGTCCCGGTCCTCGCGGAGGTGTACCGCCGGCTCGAGGCCGAGTCGCCGGGGGAGCGCGCCGCCGCCGCCGAGTTCGCGCTCGAGGGCCTGTACCTGGCCCGGCGGATCGGCAAGGAGTCCGACGAGGAGGGCCAGACCGTCTATGGCGGATAGGTCCTCGCGCGCGGGGCGCGACCGGCAGGGACGGCGCGGGCACCTGGCCCGGTACCGCCGCTACACCGGCGGGCCCGATCCGCTGGCCCCGCCGGTGGATCTACGGGACGCGCTCGACGAGATCGGCCGCGACGTGATGAGCGGCGTCTCCCCGCGCCGCGCGCTGCAGGAGTACCTGCGCCGCGGCGGCGAGAACCGCCGCGGCCTCGACAAGCTCGCCGAGCTGGCGAACCGCCGGCGCCAGGAGCTGTTGCAGCGCAACAACCTCGGCAAGACTTTCGAGGACGTGCAGAAGCTGCTCGACGAGGCCGTGCTCGCGGAGCGCAAGGAGCTCGCGCGGGCACTGGACGATGACGCCCGGTTCCAGGAGATGCGGATCTCGAACCTGCCGCCGTCGGCGGCGCAGGCCGTGCGCGAGCTGGGCGACTATCAGTGGCGCTCGCCCGAGGCGGCGCAGAAGTACGAGGAGATCCGCGACCTGCTTGGCCGCGAGCTCCTGGACCAGCAGTTCGCGGGGATCAAGCAGGCGCTCGAGGGCGCGACCGACGAGGACCGCGCGGCGATCCAGAAGATGCTCGACGACCTGAACACCCTGCTGGACAAGCACAACGCCGGCACCGCGACGCAGGACGACTTCGAGGACTTCATGGCCGAGCACGGCCAGTACTTCCCGGAGAACCCGCGGAACATCGACGAGCTCATCGATGCGCTGGCGCAGCGCTCGGCGGCCGCGCAGCGGCTCCACAACAGCCTCACGCCCGAGCAGCGGGCCGAGCTGGAGGAGCTGTCGCAGGCGGCCTTCGGCTCGCCGCAGCTCTCCCAGGCGCTGAGCGACCTCACCGGCAAGCTCATGGACGCCCGTCCGGGCGAGGACTGGTACGGCAGCCAGGAGTTCGAGGGCGGCGAGGGCATGGGCCTCGGCGATGCGACGCAGGCCATGCAGGACATCGCCGACCTGGAATCCCTTGCCGAGCAACTGAGCCAGCAGCACAACGGCGCCGCGCTCGACGACATCGACCTCGACGCACTGCAGCGGCAGCTCGGCGACGAGGCCGTCGCCGACGCGCGGACACTCGCCGAACTGGAGAAGGCGCTCAAGGACCAGGGCTACTTCTCCCGGGACCCCGACGGAGCGCTGCGCCTGTCTCCCAAGGCGATCCGGCAGCTGGGCCAGTCGATCCTCCGGGACGTCGCTGACCGTCTGACCTCCCGTGGCGGGGAGCGCAACACCGCCCGCGCCGGTGCCACCGGCGAGGCCACCGGCGCGAGCCGGGAGTGGCGGTTCGGCGACACCGAGCCCTGGGACGCCACCCGCACCGTGCTCAACGGCGTGCTCCGCCAGGCCGCCTCCGGCGAGTCGGGCCCGGTGACGCTGGACGCCAAGGACATCGAGGTCACCGAGACCGAGGCGCGCAGCCGCGCCGCCGTCGCGCTGCTCGTGGACACCAGCTTCTCCATGGTGATGGAGGGCCGCTGGCTGCCGATGAAGCGCACGGCTCTTGCTCTGCACCAGCTGATCTCGACCCGATTCCGCGGGGACGACCTGGCGCTCATCAGCTTCGGGCGGTACGCGCGCACGCTCAGCGTCGGCGAACTGACGGGGCTGGACGGCGTCTACGAGCAGGGCACCAACCTGCACCACGCGCTCGCCCTGGCGCAGCAGCACTTCCGGTCGCATCCGAACGCGCAGCCGGTGCTCCTAGTGGTCACCGACGGCGAGCCCACCGCGCACCTCGAACGCGACGGCGAACCCTTCTTCGACTACCCGCCGCACCCGCGGACCATCGCGATGACGGTGCGCGGACTGGATGCGGTTGCCGCGCAGGGCGCGCAGATCACCGTCTTCCAGCTGGGCGACGACCCGGGCCTGACCCGCTTCCTCACCGCCGTGGTGCGGCGCGTCGGCGGGCGGCTGGTCTCGCCGGACCTGGACGGGCTCGGTGCCGCCGTGGTCAGCGACTACCTGGGCAGCCGCAAGCGCAGATAGCTACTTGATCTCCACCTCGACGCCGCCCCAGAAGGCGAAGCCCTTCACCACGATCCGGGGGCCGGTGGGGTCCCCCGTCTGCGGATTCTTGTGGTCGAAGGCGCCCATCACGCCCACGCCCTCGACGTGGACGTTCGCGCCGCGCGGCAGGATGATCTTCACGCCGCCCATGACCGCGTAGGCGTTGAGCGTCACGTCGCCGACGAGGAACGTCGCCTCCCGCAGGTCCAGCGAGACGCCGCCCCAGAACGCGATCGCGGTGTGCTCGGGCCCGACGGCGACCGGCCCACGCACCTTGGTCTCCGACATCACGGCCCACTTGGTCTCGCCCATCCGCGGCACGCCGGCCGGCGCGGTCGACGGTGCGCGGTAGGCCGGGGCCGCCGTCGCGGGGAGGTTCTGCACGGCGGGCAGGTCCACCACGAGCCGGTCGAGATCGGCGAACGTGCGGGCCGCGACCGCCTGGTGCGAGCGGTCCTCGTACTCGGGAAGCGTGAGTTGCCCGAGGCCGAGGGCCTCGGAGAGCATCTCGACCACCCGGTTGCGGTCGTGATCGGATGCTCGGAGGACGTCGCGGCGCAGGGGCTCCAACTCGTCGGACATGCCCTCGACTCTAGGCGAATCGCCCGCCGTCGCGCTTCCCAAAACTTCATCGCCGTTCAGGGGGTGCACTCGTCCCGGAACGCGACCGTCCCCCGGTCCGAGGGACCGGGGGACGGTGCTGCTCCCGCGGGGGAGCGAGGTGTTCGGTGCCGCGTCAGAGCAGGCGACCCACCACGGGGAGACGCTTGAGCAGCAGTGCGATCCCGGAGGGCTGCCCCTTCTTCGGGGCCTTCTCCTCGGCCTTCGCGACCGTCTTCGACGGTGCCTTCGGCGCGGCCTTCGCGTCCGCCTTGGCGGCGGGCTTCGAGGACTTCGCGTCGATCGAGGCGGGCGCCTTGCTCTTCGAGGCGGCGTCCTTCTGCGCGGCGATCGGGGTGATCTTGGCCTCGGAGGCCTTGACCGGCGCCTTCTTCGCGGCGGGCTTGGTGGCCGCGGGCTTCGCGGCCGGCTTGGACGCAGCAGTCTTGGCGGCCGCCGGCTTCGCAGCAGCAGTCTTGGCAGCAGCGGGCTTGGTCGCGGCCGGCTTCGCAGCGGCGGGCTTGGTGGCGGCGGACTTCGCCGGCGCCTTCTTCGCGGGCGCCTTCTTGGCCGGGGCGGCCTTCTTCGCGGCCGGGGTCGCCGTCTTGGCGGCGGCCTTCTTGGCCGGGACCTTCGCGGCGGCCGGCTTCTCAGCGGCGGGCTTGGCGGCGGGCTTCTCAGCGGCGGCGGGCTTCGCGGCACCGTCGAGGCCGAGAACGGCCCAGGCGTCCTCCCACGCGGCGACGGCGTCGGCGGTCACCGAGAGGTTGGTGCCGGCGGTCAGCGCCTTGCCCGGGTTCTTGCCCTCCCACGCGGCGGCGAGCTTCGCCACGTGCGCGGCGTAGTCGGCGGCCGGGGCGAGCGCGATCGGCGCACCGTCGGACAGGTCGACGAGCGCCCACGCGGTGACGGGGGCCTTCGCGGCGGCCTCGGTCTTACGGGCCTGCCATGCGTCGCCGGTGGTGGCCTTCACGCGGAGCGTCTCGGTACGGCCGTCGGCTGCGGTCACGGTGACGAGGGTCGTGCTGCCCTTCGTGGTCACCTCTGCCTTGCCCCCGCGGGCCTCAACGGCAGAGACGAACAGGTCGACGGCGCGCTGTGCGGCGGTCTGAGCCATGGGGTCTCTCCTGGGTTCGGTTCGTAGTGCGCCGTTCAGCGCCCTACTCGTGAGTTCATTAACCCACGAGTAGTTTCGTCAACCCAAGCCGAAACGGGGGTCACAGGCGTAATGTGACCGGGTCGTGCGTCACATTCGTCAGGTGAGAAGGACCGCGATCAGCATGATCGCCGGAATCGACAGGGCCGTTGTGATAAGCCCGGAATCCCTCGCCAGGATCACGCCACGGTTGTATCGCAAGCCGTAGACCAGCACGTTCTGCGCGGTCGGGAGGGCGGCGGTCACCGTCTGCGCCATCAGGGCGTGCCCCGACTGCCCGAACAGGAAGCGCGCCATCGCCCACGCGAGCACCGGCATTGCGATCATCTTGAGCACGGTCGCCAGGGCGATGTCCCGGCGGGGCGCCTCGCCCTTCTGCAGCACCCGCACGCCGCCGAGCGAGAGCCCGAAGACGATCAGGGCCATCGGCACCGAGGCGTCCCCGAGCAGCTTCACCGGGCTCATCAACCACTCCGGCGGATGCCACCGCGTCAGGGAGATCGTGAGCCCGATCAGCGCACCGACGACGATCGGGTTCAGCAGCGGGGTCGCGACGGTGCGCCACAGCGGCTGCTTCGGCCCCGTGCGCTCGCGGGCCTCGGCGAGGTCGAGCATCGTGAGCGCGATCGTCGAGAAGACGAGGATCTGGAAGAGCAGCAGCGGCGCCACGTACGAGGTGTCGTGCAGCACGAAGACCGCGATCGGGATGCCGAGGTTCGACGAGTTCACGTAGCTCGAGGCGAGCGCGCCGATCGTGGCGTCGCCCATCGTCCGCCGCCAGAAGACGCGGACGATCACGTAGTAGACCGCCGCGATCGCGAGCGCCGACCCCGCGCTCACCCACAGCCGCGAGCTGAAGAGGACGGTCACGTCGGTGGTGGCCAGCGCGTGCAGCAGGAGCGCCGGCGTCAGCAGGTAGAAGACCAGCAGCGACAGTTGCTTCTCCGGCTGCTCGCCCAGGACTTCCAACCGGCCGAGGAGCCACCCGGCCGCGATGATGATCGCGATCACGGCGAAGCCTGCCAGCACGGAAGTCACGTGCCAGAAGGTTACGCGACCGAAGTATCACCGACTCGCGGGTGGGTTCGGTGCACGCGGCGCTCGACTCTCGGATTCTGTCCGGAATGGACAGCGCCGGCGCGGCTGTTCGACGGGCCTCCCCGGTCGCGACACAGCGCCGCGTGGGCGCCGCGTGGGGGACGTCGACGCCGCGTGCGGGACGGTCGGTCCCTACGGGAAGCCGGTCGTGGGGTGGGGGAGCAACCGCGGCGTGGGGGACGTCGACGCCGCGTGGGGGACGACGGCGACTCGTCCGCTATCCGCGGCGATGCGCTGTCCATTCCGGACAGAATCCGAGAGCAGAGCGGCGGAGCACCTGCACTCCTCGCCGGCACGCACGCGTCGCCCGTGCATGTGCGCCCGGCCGCGAGGGTGTTCCTCACGATTCGGCGTTCTGCGGCGGTACGCGTGCGCAGGTGTACCGCCGCAGAACGCGACATCGTGAGGAGCTACTTCTTCGAGGAGTAGGGGAGCAGCGCCATCTCGCGGGCGTTCTTCACCGCCAGCGCGAGCGCGCGCTGGTCCTGCGGCGAGAGCCGGGTCACCGCGCGGGAGCGCAGCTTGCCGCGCTCGTTGAGGAAAGTGCGCAGGTAGGTGACGTTCTTGTAGTCGAGCGCGCCCTCGGGCACGCGGACGAGGCCGCGCCGCGCGGGCGGGGTGCGCAGGGATCGACGTGCCATCACCAGCTCGACTTCCGGACGCCGGGCAGCTGACCGTCGTGCGCCATCTGCCGCACCCGCACGCGCGACAGCCCGAACTTGCGCAGGTGGCCGCGCGGGCGGCCGTCGGCGGCGTCGCGGTTGCGGACACGCGTCGCCGAGCTGTCGCGGGGCAGTTTCGCGAGCGCGCTCACGGCGGCCGCGCGCTCGTCCGCCGAGGTCGACGGGTGCGCGATGACCCGCTTGAGCTCGGCGCGACGCTCGGCGTGTCGTGCCACCAGGACTTTGCGCCGCTCGTTGGCGGCGATCTTCGCCTTCGTGGCCATCAGCGCTCCTCCCGGAAGTCGACGTGCTGCCGGACCACGGGGTCGTACTTGCGCAGCACCATGCGGTCGGGGTCGTTGCGGCGGTTCTTCCTGGTCACGTAGGTGTACCCGGTGCCGGCGGTGGACTTGAGCTTGATGATCGGTCGGACCTCGTTGCGGGCCATTTACAGCTTCTCCCCTCGGGACAGGATGTCGGCGACCACGGCGTCGATGCCGCGGCGATCGATGGTCTTGATGCCCTTCGTGGACACCCGGAGCGTGACCGTGCGCCCGAGCGACGGCACGTAGTAGCGGCGGCGCTGGATGTTCGGGTCCCAGCGGCGGTTCGTGCGCACGTGACTGTGCGAGACCCGCTTGCCGAAGCCGGGCGCCCGGCCCGTGACCTGGCAGTGTGCGGACATGGTTCTCCTTCTTGCGAATGATTGTCGATAAGGTAACGTACTGGAAATGGGAATCATTTCCAAGAGAACCCCGGTCCTGCTCCTGACGGGCTTCGGCGGGCAGGAGCGCGCGCTTGAGCTGGCCGAGCCCGGCACCGTCGTCGTGCATCACGACCTGTCCGGCCTGAGGGAGGGCCTGGTCGTGCGCTCGGAGGCCACCGTCCGGCCCGACGGGACCGCCGAGGAGCGCGTCGCCCTGCTCGAGCTCGCGCACGGCTGCGTCTCGTGCACGCTCCGCGAGGACCTGCTGCCGCTGCTCCGCACGCTGCACCGGCGGGTGGGCGTCCGGCGCATCGTCGTGCGGCTCGACCCGATCCTCGAGGCCGACGCCGTGCGGCACGCCATCGAGCACGTGATCGTGGAGATGGTCGGCGCGGTGCCCGGCCCCGCCGCGCGCGACGTCGAGGTGACCGGCACGATCGGCTTCGTCGACGGCGCGACCTGGCTCGACGACGCCCTCGGCGAGGACGATCTCGGCGAGCGCTTCCCGGTGCCGGACGACGACGAGCGCACCGTCGCCCAGCTGGCCGTCGGGCACGCGCAGAGCGCGGACCTGCTGGTCGTGACCGGCGACAGCCCCGACCCCGCCCGGCTGCGCGCGGTGCTGCGCCGCCTCGCGCCGGGCGCCCCGATCGCCCGCGAGCGCGTCCCGCTCGACGGCCTGCTGCCGCGCCTGGCGACCCCGCGCGCGCCCATCGAGCCGTTCGGCCCGCTTCTGCCCGGCTGCCCGCCCCTCGACGCGGACGGTGACGTCCGGCTGATCGAGTTCAGTGCCCGCCGCCCGCTGCACCCCGGCCGCTTCCACGAGGCGATCGACGTGCTGCTCGACGGTGTCGTCCACACCCGCGGGCGCCTCTGGCTCGCTACCACGCCCGACGAGGCCTTCTGGCTGGAGTCCGCCGGCGCCGGTTTGCGCGTCGGGGCGGCCGGACGGTGGCTCGCGGCCGGCGGCGACGGCTCGCCCGAGCGGTGGGCGATGGCGTCGGCGGCGTGGGACGAGGCGTACGGGGACCGTCGGACCGACCTGGTGGTGCTGGCGGCCGGGGCCGACCCCGCGCAGATCGCGGAGACCTTGCGGTGGGCCGAGCTGACCCCCGAGGAGTTCGCCGCCGGCCCCGACGCGTGGGCCGGCTGGCACGACCCGTTCGGCGAGATGCACGCCGACCCGTGCGAAGACCTGACCCCCGGCACCGAGGCCGAGGCTGAACAGAAGGAGAACCGATGAAGCAGGGAATCCACCCCGAGTACCGACCGATCGCGTTCCAGGACTCGTCGACGGGGAAGATCTTCGTCACCCGCAGCACGGCGACGTCGACGCGCACCGTCGAGGTCGACGGGGAGACGTATCCGCTGATCGTCGTGGATGTGACCAGCGATTCGCACCCGCTGTGGACGGGCAAGCAGCGCGTCGTCGACACCGCCGGCCGGGTGCAGAAGTTCCAGGAGAAGTACGCACGTTTTGGCGGGCGGGCCGCGGGACGGTAGACTTCAGTGCTTGTGACGTTGGTAGCCCTCGGGCTCGCGTCGAAGACTTGTTCCGAGGACCGTTAGGAAGAATCATGGCTGTACCGAAGCGCCGTATGTCGCGGGCGAACACGCATGCTCGCCGCTCGCAGTGGAAGGCGAACAACCCCGAGCTGCAGGCCGTGCAGGTCGGCGGCCGCACCCACCTGGTTCCGCGTCGCCTCGTGCGCGCCGCGAAGCTGGGCCTGGTCGATCTCGACCGCCGCTAACTGATCTTTCCCCCAAGAGCGGGTCGGCCTGGTGCCGACCCGCTCTTGAGGTGTATCCGAGGGGGCATACGTGCTGCTGGCGGTGCTGAACTACGCGGGGATCGCGGTCTTCGCCGCCTCCGGCGCGCTCATCGGCGTCCGCAAGCGGCTCGACCTGTTCGGCGTGTGGACCCTCGCGGCGCTCACCGGCGTGGGCGGCGGCGTGGCCCGCGACGTGCTGCTGGGCATCCACCCGCCCGCCTCCTTCCAAGGCTGGGAGAACATCACCACCGCGTCGATCGCGGCGGCGTTCGTCTTCGTCTTCCACCCGCAGTTCGGCCGGCTCCGCAACTCCGTGCTCGTGCTCGACGCGATCGGCATGGGCGTCTTCTCTGCCACCGGCGCCCTGACGGCCCTGCACCACGACGCCAGCCCGTTCGCCGCCGCGCTCATCGGCATCACCACTGCCCTCGGCGGCGGCGTGCTGCGCGACATCCTGGTCAACGAGGTGCCGCTGCTCATCCAGGAGCGCGACCTCTACGCCATCCCGGCTCTCACCGGCGCCGGCGCGACGGTGCTCGCCGCCTCCTGGGGCGCCACCGACTCCCGCGCGCTCCTGGTCGGCGCGGTGCTGGCGTCCGGCTTCCGCCTGCTCGCGCTGTGGCAGGGCTGGCGGGTGCCCGTCGCCCCCGAGGACGTGGCCGGACGTTTCGTCGGCGCGTGCAAGAAGGCGCTGCGCCGCCGCTGAACCGGTTGTTCGCTCAGGGCCGAGTGCCGACAAGCACCCCTTAAGCCAATTCACACACGACTTCGGTAAGACTGTGGACTATGCGAATTCTGGTGGTCGACGACGATCGTGCGGTGCGGGAGTCCCTGCGCCGCTCGCTGACCTTCAACGGGTACCAGGTGGACACCGCCGTCGACGGGCAGGACGCGCTCGATCACATCGCGAGCAACCGCCCGGACGCGCTGGTCCTGGACCTGAACATGCCGCGGATCGACGGTCTGGAGGTGTGCCGCCGCCTGCGCAGCGCGGGCGACGACCTGCCGATCCTCGTGCTCACCGCCCGCGACGCCGTGAGCGACCGGGTCAGCGGCCTCGACGCCGGCGCCGACGACTACCTGCCCAAGCCCTTCGCGCTGGAGGAGCTGCTGGCCCGGATGCGGGCGCTGCTGCGCCGCGCGACCCCGGACGCGGGCGCCGACAACGAGGTGCTCAGGTTCGAGGACCTCAGCCTCGACCCGGCCACCCGCGAGGTGCTCCGCGGCGAGCGGAGCATCAGCCTCACCCGCACCGAGTTCAGCCTGCTTGAGATGCTGATGAGCAACCCGCGCCGGGTGCTCACTCGCAGCCGCATCCTCGAGGAGGTCTGGGGCTACGACTTCCCGACCTCGGGGAACGCGCTCGAGGTGTACGTCGGCTACCTGCGCCGCAAGACGGAGGCCGAGGGGGAGAGCCGCCTGATCCACACCGTGCGGGGCGTCGGGTACGTCCTGCGCGAGACCCCGCCGTGATCCGATGACGGGGCGCGTTCCGACGACGTCCGGCCCTCTGCCGCGGCACGCCCGCCCGGAGGCCCGCGACCGGCAGGTCCGGGACCGTCGCCCGATGCGCGACCCCAACCCGGTCACCCGCAACGTCAGCTTCCGCTGGCGCGTGACGCTGCTGGCCGCGGCCGTCGTGGGCATCACGGTGGCGCTCATGGCGGCGTCGGCGTTCTTCGTGGTCAAGCGGGCGATGTACGCGGACGTCGACAACCGGCTGCACCAGCAGGTCGACTCGGTGGCGCCGGCGATGAGCTCGCCGGTCACGCAGTTCACGACCGTGATGATGATGCTGATGTTCCGGCCGGACATGTCCGTCAACCGCACGATGGTCGTCTACCCGGACGGGACGCCGTACCACTCGGGCCCGTCGGGTCAGGTCCCCATCGGGCAGCCCGAGCGCGACGTGATCTCGGGCAAGCTCGCCCAGTCGCTGCGCTCCGAGGGCGACACCCGGGTGATGGCCCGGCGCCTCGACAACGGCGTCACGATCATCGTGGCGGAGGACCTCACCCCGACGAAGAACCTGCTCAGCGAGCTGGGCACGGTGCTCGTCGTGGTCGGCGCGTGCGGCATCGTGCTCGCGGCGATCGCGGGCACCGCCGTCGCGCGCGGGGGCCTGAGACCCGTGCAGCGGCTCACCGAGGCCGCGGAGCGGGTGGCTCGCACCGACGACCTCACCCCGATCCCCGTGGTGGGCCGCGACGAGCTGGCGCGGCTGACCATGAGCTTCAACACGATGCTGCAGGCCCTCGCCGAGTCGCGCGACCGGCAGGCCCGCCTCGTCGCCGACGCCGGCCATGAGCTGCGCACGCCGCTCACGAGCCTGCGGACCAACGTCGAGCTGCTCGTCGCCGCGAACCAGCCGGGCGCGCCGCCGATCCCCGAGGACGACATGAAGGAGCTCTCCGACGACGTCCTCGCCCAGGTGGAGGAGCTGACCACGCTGGTCGGCGACCTCGTCGACCTCGCCCGCGAGGACGCGCCCGAGGCCGTGAACGAGGAGGTCGACCTCGAGGAGATCGTGCAGAAGGCGGTCGAGCGCGTGGAGCGCCGTCGCCCGACGGTCCGCTTCGACGTCACGAGCGCGCCCTGGTACGTCTACGGCGACAACGGCGGCCTGGGCCGCGCGGTGGTGAACGTGCTGGACAACGCTGCGAAGTTCTCGCCCGACGGTTCCGTCGTCCGGGTCGAGCTCGCCGAGATCGGCGTCGACCGGGCGGCGCTCAGCGTCGCCGACAGCGGGCCCGGCATCCCGGAGGAGGACCGGGAGCTGGTCTTCGAGCGCTTCTACCGCTCGATGGCGAGCCGCTCGATGCCCGGCTCCGGCCTGGGCCTCGCGATCGTCAAACAGGTGGTGGAGCGGCACGGTGGTTCCGTCGCGGTCGGCACGGCCGACGGTGGCGGCGCGCTGGTGCGTCTCGAGATCCCCGGTAGCCCGGTGGCGGGTGGCAGGGCCCCGCAGGTGGTGCAGCGGGAACCCCGCCTGCGCCTGCTGCGGGGGAAGTGACAATCTGCTCACAGGCACTTCACAGAAGGCGTATGCAGTCTTGGCGGGGAAGAACACGAAGGAGGGGGCTCCATGACCGAGGGTCCGCAGAATCCCTATCAGCAGGGGCAGCCGGCGGGGCAGCAGTACGGGCAGCCGGGCCAGCCCGGTGCGTCGGGCCAGCCGGGCCAGCCCGGTGCGCAGGGCCAGTACCGGCCCACGCAGCAGTACTCGAACACCTACCCGGCGCCGGGCGGCGCACCGTCGGGCTACCCGGGGCCGGGCGTCCTGCCCGCGGTGACCACGACGCCCGCGCGCGGGCCCGGGATGGGCGCGCTGGTCGCGATGGGCGTGGCGATCGCGCTGATCGCGTCGCTGCTCTCGGTGACCGGGGCGTACCTGGTGTGGGGCAAGAGCGATGCGTCGCCGACGGTGACGGTGTCCGGCGGTGACGCGCCGCCCGTGGTCAAGGGCTCGGTGCAGGACGTGGCGCAGGGCGTGCTGCCGGCCGTGGTGTCGATCGACAATCAGGCGGGGAGCTCGGAGTCGTCGGGGTCGGGCGTCGTGATCAGCGCGGACGGCAAGATCGTGACGAACAACCACGTCATCGCCGGGAACGGCAAGCTGACGGTCTCCTTCTCCGACGGCAGCGTGAGCAACGCCGCCGTGGTGGGCACGGACCCCATCACCGATCTCGCGGTGATCCAGACGGACAAGCGCGGCCTCAAGCCGCTGACCTTCGCCGACAGCGGCAAGCTGACCGTCGGCCAGGAGGTCGTGGCCGTGGGCGCCCCGCTGGGCCTCGCGGGCACGGTGACCAGCGGCATCGTCTCGGCGCTGAACCGCCCGGTGGCGACCAGCGGCAAGGATTCCGACCAGGCGACGGTGATCAACTCGGTGCAGACCGACGCGGCGATCAACCCGGGCAACTCGGGTGGCGCCCTGGTCGACATGACGGGCCGGCTCGTGGGCATCAACTCGTCGATCGCGACGCTGGGCGGCTCGAAGGCGACGGGGCAGCAGGGCGGCAGCATCGGCCTGGGCTTCGCGATCCCGTCGAACCAGGTGCAGCGGATCAGCAAGGAGCTGATGGAGTCGGGGTCGGCGACGCACGCGGCCGTGGGCATCACGGTGGATCCGCGGGCGTCGGTGAGCCGGCCCGGCGCGCTGGTCGTGGACGTCTCGGCGACGGGCGGCTTCGGCCGCGCGGGCATCCCGAAGGGTGCGCTCGTGACCAAGGTCGACGATCTGCAGATCAGCGACGGCTACGGATTGATCGGGGCCGTGCGCGCCTACCCGCCGGGGGCTACCGTGACCGTTACCTACCTCGATAGCCCGAGTAGTACGAGTCCGGTGACCAAGCAGGTGACGCTCGATAAGTTGGACAAGTGACGGAGGAGTCGAAGATGACCGCGGAGATGAGCCAGAGCCGAGCAGCGGACGCCGAGTGGCTGGAGGACGACGTGCTGGACGTGCCGGCCCTCGATGACGCCGCCCTCGACGGGGCCGGGGTGATCGGCCGTGCCCTCGTGGTCGTCGTCGACGACCACCTGCAGCCCGGCGCCTCCCGCGCGTCCGGCGCGGGGAAGTCGGTGGGCTCGCTGGTGACGGAGCTGCTCGAGGAGTCCGGCTTCGAGGTGGACGCCGTGGTCGTGGTCCCCGCGGAGGAGGTGGACGTGCGCAACGCGCTGAACACCGCGGTGATCGGCGGCGTCGACCTGGCGGTCACCATCGGCGGCGTGGGCGTGGGCGCCCGCGACGTGACGCCGGAGGCCACCGAGGAGATCCTCGACAAGAAGCTGCCCGGCATCTGCGAGGCGCTGCGCTCGTCGGGCCTCGCCGCGGGCGCGGCCGACGCGGGCCTCTCGCGCGGCCTGGCCGGCGTGTCCGGCAGCACGGTGGTGGTGAACCTCGCCAGCTCGCGCGCGGCGATCCGCGACGGCATGGCGACGCTGACGCCGCTCGCCACCCACGTGATCCGCCACATCGCGGGCGGGGACGACCAGGCGCGGTGATGTCCGAGCCCGGATCCACCCCCGAGGGCCCCGCTCCCCGGAAGTACTCCGCGCGCGATGTCGCGCGGATCTTCGGGGACGTCCTGCCCTCGCAGACCAAGGACGATCTGCCCGATTCCGGCTCCGGCCGAGGATCGAACGACGCCGCGCCCCGCTCGGGCGCGGCGTCTCGCCGTTCCGGGCCCGACGGTGACCCGACGGAGCGTTGGTATCGCGAGAATCGCCCGCCGCACCACGGCGGGTAGAGCCGTTGAAGTCGCAAACCTGCTGGTAGTGTGACTAAGGACACGCCCGCCCAGTGAAACGGTCAGGTTACGGCTCTGGTGTATCTGAGTGAACTCTAAGGGCGAAGCCCACCCTAAGTTTCATGCAGGTAGATGACCGTTTTCGGTGAGTGCAACCTAAGAAGTGCAGGTCGACGCATGAGTACGAGATTCGCGATCGCGATGAGAAGGTTCACGAACTCATCATTTACGAAGATCGAAAGCGTTGCGCGACCTGGAAAACTGAGGATATGCTCCGCGAGAACCGAAGGTCAGCGAAGACTTCCGGGGAACCGATAGTGATCCTGAGCTGAGACGAAGCGCAGGATTCGGCAGGGCGGCTGGGTGAGTCGCCGGCCGGCGCTCCTACCGGAGCGTCACACCATGATTCCTGGTGAGGGGAACGAATGAGCAAGATGAGCAAGGTTGCAGGGCGCGCTGGCGTCGTTGCGATCGCGGTGGCTGCTGCTGCCTCGGTCACTGCTGGATCGGCGAACGCCGGCCCGCTGCCCAGTGGTCAGAAGACCGTCCCGGCCCCCGCGGGCTGGAGCGTCGTCCTGAAGTCGACGGGCAACTCGTCGGCGATCCAGGGCTCGCTCGCCACGGCGCAGTCGCGCACCGCGTGGTACACGTCCAACGGCTCCGTCACGGTCTCGGCTCCTGCCGACGCCAAGGACATCCAGGGCAAGCTCGGCGTCGGCGTCATCGTCGGCTGCCAGTTCCCGGGCGCGATCGGTGTCGAGGGCAAGGTCACCGGACCCGGTGCGGGCCTCGATTCGAGCGGTCCCAGCGCCAGCCTCGGCGGTGCTGGCGTCGGACTGTCCGTCCCGCTGACCCCGGGCGCGACCTCGAGCGTCTCCGGCTACGGCCGCGGCGATCAGCTGGGTTCGACCGATTCGATCAAGTTCACCAAGGCCGGCACGTACAACGTGTCGATCAAGGACCAGAACATCGACATCAAGCACTGCTCGGGCTACGCGCAGGCGCGCGTCGTGACCTGGGTCGAGATCAAGGGCAGCAACCGTATCCAGGGCTTCCTGTACGGCGCGCCGTTCTCGCTGGGCTGATCTCCCGACCGACCTGACTCTCTCTTGCCCGCCCCGCGGGGCGGCGATTCCCGAAGGAATGTCATTTCAATGAAGAACATCGCGATCCGCGGCGCCGTCGTTGCCGCCGCGGCCGGCGTGGCGCTCGGCACCGTCTCCACGGGTGTGGCCAACGCCGACACCTTCATCCCGCTGCCCAACGGCAGCGTCTCCAACAAGGTGGGCGACTCGAACGTCGTGGTCACCATCACCAACCAGAGCGCGAAGCTCTCGCCCGGCATGGTGGCCCTGCCCACCACCCGCAACGCGTGGGTCTCGGGTCTGGTCTCCGTGAAGATCAACGGCGGCAAGCCGGACGGCGGCTCCATCGCCGCGGGCTACGCGGTGGGCTGCCAGGTGGACGTGGGCTCGGCCGGCGTCACCGCCGGCGTCACCGGCGAGTCCGGAGCCTCGGTCTCGTTCAACGGCCCCACCATCCAGCCGAAGGTCACCGCCACCACCGGCGCCTCGATCAAGCTCTCCGCGGGCAGCATCGGCACGCAGATGCTGACCTACGACCGCGCGACCTGGCCGTCGCCCGGCGACGAGATCGCCCCCGACTGGGCCGATCCCAGCACCGGCTTCAAGTTCAAGGGTGCGTCGGGCTCGCTCGCGTACACCGAGCAGACCATCGGCGTCGACGGCTGCGCCGGCTACGCGCAGGCCCGCTTCTTCGCCAAGGTCAAGGTGAAGTCGGGTAACACGCAGTCGACGGTCTTCCTCTGGGGCAAGCCCTTCACCCTGGGCTGATAGCCATCACACGCTAGGAGGCGGTGTCCATTCGGGCACCGCCTTCTGTGTCTCGACAGATTGGTACCAACGTACAAATCGGGCACGGCGCCGCCCGGTTTGTACTGCATGAATCCCGGGCGCTGCATCCGTCCTCAAGGAAGCTGACACCATGAACACGAAGGCCACCTCCCTCACCTCCGTCACCGCGATCGTGGCTGCCGCCGCCGTCGCCATCGCACCGGTCTCCGGCGCCGTCGCCGCGACCTCGGCACCCGCCGCCACCCCGGCCGCCACCGTCGCGAGCACGATCGCGACCCCCGCCGCGGTGCTCAAGAACATCGCCGCGGCTCCCGCGGTTGCGAATGCGGCCGCCGCTGTTCCGGCCGCGCTCGGCACCTTCGTCGTCGTCACCGACGAGGCCGTTCAGGGCGCCACTGCTGCCGCCTCTGCCGCGAGCTCGCAGGCTGCTGTCGAGCTGCCCACGGTGCCGAAGTCGGTGACCGATCTCCTCAACCTCGCCGGCCTTCCGGTGCAGGCGGTCTACCGCGTCCTGCAGACCAGCCAGGGCGTCTACACCATCTGGTACAAGATGCTCACCTCAGTGCCGCAAGCCATCTTCAAGGGTGAGTTCGGCTCGGTTCCGAGCCTGTTCCAGAAGGCGGTCACGGACTCGCTGACCTGGATCGCCACCGGCGCGGGCCCGAAGGCGGCCGAAGCCCCCAAGGCTGCGGCCACGGTCTCGTCCGAGACGGCCGCCAAGCCGAACCCGATCACCGCCGGGCTCGACGTCCTCGGCATCCCGGTCGCGACCGCGTACGCCGGCGGCCAGGCGGCGCTGTCGATCTACAAGAACTTCTACGGCCTGCTCACCTCGGTCCCCCAGGCGATCTTCCAGGGCAAGTTCGGCGATGCCGTCAACCTCGTGGTCGACGCCGTGTCCAAGTCGGTGACCACGATCGTCGAGTTCCCGGGCGCGCAGATCAAGGCGGCATCGGACAAGATCGACAAGCTGATCGCCTCGCTGACCCCGGGCGTCGCCGCGCCGACCATCACGTCGTCGGATGCGGTGTCGCGGACCTCGGTCGCTACCGCCGACGAGTCCCTCGTGACGTCAGTCGCCGACAAGGCGACCGTCGCGCAGAAGCCGGTGGTGGAGACGTCCAAGCCGACCGTCGAGGCTGCCAAGCCCGCGGTGGAGACCGCCAAGCCGGTGGTCGCCGAGACCGCGAAGCCCGCGGCGGAGCCGACGGTCACCAAGCCGGTCGAGTCGACCCCGACGGTGACCACGCCGGCCGCCGAGCCGACGGTGACCAAGCCGGTCGAGTCGACGGCGACGGAGACCAAGCCGGTCGTCGAGGAGTCGAAGCCCACCGTCGACGCGAAGCCGACGGCGGATGCGAAGCCCGCTGCGGAGTCGAAGCCGACGGCGGATGCGAAGCCCGCTGCGGAGTCGAAGCCGGCCGCGGAGTCGAAGTCCACCGGCGACTCCAGCGCGTCGGACTCGTCGGCATCGGAGGGGTCGAGCGCGTCGGATTCGTCGGCAGGCTCGACGGCGAAGTAGCCGCTCCTCTTCACATCAGCGCATCGCGCGTCTCGGGCTTCCCGGGGCGCGCGATGCGCTTTTCTGTAGCCCGGAGTCTGCAACGGTGCGATATGCGTGGCAGGGCGTCACTCGTCAGCCGAATGACGTGCACCGATGCGCGGCGGAGTCGTTCGCGCGGGGGTCACTTCGGTGCCTCTCTGTCCGGTTCCGGAACCGTCGGCGAATTGCTGGTGCAATGTCGAAAGCCGCCACCGCGTGTATCGCTCCCAGGGGCCCGAACTCTTTTCATTGCTTGGTAATGGATTGCTCAACCGACTTTCCGTACTTCGTATTTCTTCTTCCATGTGCGGTGCTATTTTTCAGGAACAGGTAGGAATCGCCTGAGATTGAACTGAGGGGAACTAATAGCAATGAAGCGCACCACTTCGCTGGCCGCCGCAGTCACCGCGGCCGCGATCATCGCGAACCCGGTCGGCGCGAACGCCGTCGCCGCCACCTCTGCGCCCGCGCCCGCGGCCGTTGTCTCCACACAGCAGGCCGCCGCGTTGCCGGAGCTGCCGGCTCTGGAGTCGTTCGCGCCCGACCCGCTCACAGTGCTCGCGCTTCCCTTCAGCAACTTCGAGCTGATTCGGACGTCCGCCTTCGTCTTCACGGGCTACAAGACGAACGCCGCCGGCAAGTTGGTGGACAAGAACGATAAGCCGCTTCGAGAGAAGGCGGTGGGCGAGTCCGACGCGGACTACGCGAAGTACGTCGCGGAGAACCGCGTGGCGGTCAACGTGAACATCTTCCAGGCGATCAGTGATTCGGTGAACAAGGTGGCGCTGAAGGGTGACTTCGCCACCGCCGCGGCGCAGATCCAGAACTACCTGGCCCAGCTCGCCGCGAAGGTGATCGCCCTCCCGGCGGCCTTGATCAACCTGAACGTGGGGGCCTTCTTTCCCAAGCCGGCAGCGACCGCGACCGCGGTTCGGGCGGCCGCGTCCCCGGCTGATGCGAGCCCGTTCGCGCTCCCGACCGTCGGGAGCCTGCTGACTGTTGCCGGGATCCCGCTGAAGAACTTCGATCAGGCCAGGCTCGCCGGGTTCGTCACCGTCGGCTACAAGACGGACGAGGACGGTCTGTACCTCAAGAAGGGGGGCGGCACTCTCCCCAAGAAGACGGCCGAGCAGTCCGACGCCGAGTACGCGGATTTCGTCGCGAAGAACGGCGTCGCCGACAAGTCCAACATCTTCCAGGCGGTGAGTGACGCCGTGAACAAGAAGGCGCTCCGGGGCGACTTCGCCGGCGCGGCGCAGGCGATTCAGGGCTACCTCACCGAGGTGGCCGGCAACGTGGTCGCGCTGCCGGGGCAGATCCTCGAATACGACCTCAAGGCGATCGGCGCCGTCCTTCCCGGCGTCCCGACTCTGCCCGACGCCGCGGCCGACCGCTCGGTAGCCAGTGGCGCTGCAGCCGAGACGGGGGCCAAGCCCGCGAAGCCTCTCGTCAAGACACTCAGCGGCTCAGGCTCGGGCGCACCCGAGGTTGAGGGCTCGTCGCAGGCCGGCTCCACCGTGCCGACCACCCCGGGAACCGGTGGCTCGGGGACGGGCGAGGGGGCGAAGGGGCGCGATCTCATCGGCGCCGTCCGTGACCTGTTCGACCGTCCCGACCGGACGAAGCCCGCGGAGCCGAGCGCGCCGACGACGCAGGAGCCGACCGCGCCCACGGGGAGTGACGACCCGCAGCCGTCCGGCAGCGCGGGTTCGACCGCCGAAGCCGAGCCCGGCACCGGCGGCGAGACGGCGAACGACGGCGAATAGCTCCGACCGACGGATCGCCCGCCCTGATTGGGGCGGGCGCTCCGTCGTTTGCGGCCCGAAACCCTCCGGAGTCCTCAGAAAGTGCCTATTCTGTTACAGCTTCCCGTCAGTGTTAACTCAGCGTTTCCACGGGCGGTTTGGGCGTTTTTCGGCTGGTAGCTTCCTCTCAATCGTCGGCGAAGCTCAGCCGGCGTACGAAAGGACTGGGTACATGACCCCGAGAATCTCCCTCGCTGCGGCGGCGCTCGCCACCGCAGGCGCCGCGACCGCTGCGCTGCTCGCGCCCGCTACGGCGAGCGCCGATACCGTGATTCCGTTGCGCAACGCCTCGCAGACGGTGAAGGCGGGATCCGGCTCGATCACCGTCTCCGTCACGGGGCAGCGCGCCCGCCTGTCGCCGGGAATGGTCGCCCTGCCGACCACGCGCAACGCCTGGGTATCGGGAACGGTCAGCGTTAAGGTGAACGGCGCCGATGCAGACGGCGGATCGATCGAGGCGGGGTACGCCGTGGGCTGCCAGATCGATGTCGGGTCGGCCGGCGTCGAAGCCGGTGTCGAGGCGGCGTCGGGAGCCTCGGTCGGCTTCAACGGCCCGACGATCGAGCCCTCGGTGACGGGTTCGACCGGCGCGTCCCTCTCGCTCTCGGCGGGTTCGATCGGAACCCAGTCGCTGACCTATGACCGCTCGACCTGGCCGAAGCCCGGCGACGAGATCGACCCGGACTGGGCGGCCCCGTCGACCAGCTTCGACTTCACCGGCTCGAGCGGCAGCTTCACCTACAGCGACCAGACGATCGGCGTCGACGGTTGCGCCGGGTACGCCCAGGCCCGCCTGTACGTGATCGTCCGCGCCCAGGTCGGCGACAGCAAGGGTCGCGTGATCCTCTGGGGCGATCGCTTCACCCTCGGCTGACGCGAGCCGACGGCACCGTCGGACCGGAAAGCGAAAAGCCGGCCTCCCCTCGTTGGGGGAGGCCGGCTTTCGTTGTAGCCGGGGTCAGATCTGCGGCTTCTGCGAGGGGAACTGGCCCGTGGGCGGCAGGACGGAGTGCGCGCCGCCCTGGGGCTGCGCGGCCTGCGCGGCGAGCAGGTCGCGGATCTCGACGAGCACGTCCACCTCGTCCTCGGTAGCCGGACCACTCGCGCGCTTCTTCAGGGTCTCGTACGGCAGGATCAGCACGAAGTAGACGACGGCCGCGACGAGGATGAAGTTAATCGCTGCCGTGATCACGGCGCCGAAGTCGACGACGGTCTTGTCGTTGCCCGAGACGATCTGCCACGCGAGGCCCTGCACGTCCTTGCCGCCGCCGATCGAGGCGATGAGCGGCTGCACGATGTTCTCGGTGAACGCGGTGACGATCGCGGTGAACGCGGCACCGACGACAACGGCGACCGCGAGGTCCAGCACGTTGCCCTTGAGGAGGAAGTCCTTGAATCCCTTGAGCATGATCGAGTGTCCTTCGTGAGGTTGTAACGCCAGTGACGCATGATGCAATTTCGGACTTATGCTAGCGGTATGAATCGAATCCGCGCAGTGGACGCGGGCGTTTCGGCCGGTGTGATCTTGGTCGTCGGCGGCCTCGCCGCGGGGTGGTTCGGGATCGAGCGCGCCGTGCCGACACCGCAGACGCCCGTCGCCGACCATGCCTACCGTGTTGGGAACGATTACGCCGGAGTCGATTTCCGCGCACCGTCGGGCTGGGAGAAGGTGCCGTCCGGCCGGGCCGACGTGGCGCGATTCACCCACGCCACGGGCAGCTCGCTCTCCGTGCGTCTCACCACCGGCATGACCGACTTCGATTCCGCCGCCCCGCGCCGCCTGCGCGAGTTCGAGGCCGGCGGCGTCGACGCGCGCTTCACCGGCGAACTCCGCGGAGCCGACTTCACGGGCCGCAGCTGCACCGCCACCGGCGGCGGCCGCGAGGGGGAGTGCGCCGTGGTCGGACGGGACGCACTGCTGGTCACGGTGCTCACGCTGCGCCCACCCGACGGTGCCGTGCCGGACCTGACCGCCCTCGTCCAGTCGATGCGGGAGGTCTGATGCGCGCGCGGATGACCACCATCTCCTTCTGGGTGTACGCGGCCGGCCTGGTGTGCGGCGGCTACGTACTCGCGCGCGACATGGTGCCGCGGCTCGCCGAGTCCGGCACCGCCATCGCTGTGGCGCTGCCGATCATCGTGCTCGCGGCCGCCGTCATCGCGGTGATCATCTGGGCACTGGACCGCTCCCACGCCCAGGTCCGCAGCGCCTGGGCGCTCGCGTTCGCGTGGGGCGCGATCGGCGCGTGCGGGCTGTCGCTGCAGATCAACGGCTTCGCCTCCGACGCCGTGAGCGACGTCCTCGACGATCCCGGCGCCACCGTCTGGGGCGCGGCCCTCGTCGGCCCGCTCGACGAGGAGACGATCAAGGGCGCCGGCGTCGCCCTGCTGCTGGTGATGTTCCGCGACCGGCTGCGTCGGCCCCTGCAGATCTTCGCCGTCGGCGCCTTCGCGGGCCTCGGCTTCCAGGTGGTGGAGAACCTCACTTACGCGATGACCTTCGCGCTGCGCGACGCCCAGTCCGACGCCGCCGGCGCGCTCACCGTGACCCTGCTGCGCGCGCTCTTCGGCTTCCAGTCGCACTGGGTGTACACAGGCTTCTTCGCGCTCGGCCTGGCCCTGTTGCGGAGCCGCCCGGCGCTGGCGGCCCTGGCTCTGGCGCTCTCCTACCTGATGCACTTCTGGTGGAACGCGCCCAGTGGCGAGAACCCGATGATCGCCTTCGCGCTGATCCTGCTCAAATGCGCCGTCACCTTGACCCTGCTCGGCGGCGCCTGGTGGTGGATGATCCTCGAGCAGCGACGGTGGCTGCAGAGCGCCATCACCACGCCCGAGGCTGCGAAACTCGCCCCGCCCGCCGAACTCGCCACGCTGCCCACCCGAGCCCAGCGCCGCGCCGGCGAACAGTACCTGCGCTACTACTACGGCCCCGCCGCGGCGGACGTCGCGCGGGAGCGGCAGACGTGGTTGATCCGCGAGCTCACCTACCGCGTCGGCTGACCTCACCGGAAGACCACCGACAGCGGGGAGCTGAGCGCCGCGGCGGCCACGGCGTGCGCCTCCGACTCCGACATCGCGAGCATCGCCGTGCGGGCCTGCTGCCGGGTGGCCTGGGGAGCCGCGGCCACGGCCACCGTCGCCGAGCGGGCCAGCACGGCAGGGGAGTCGTCCTTGCGCTGCGCCACCACGTCGACCACGTCGCCCGCGCGGAGCAGATCCATCGTGGCCGCGTCCTGGAGTGAGACCGGGACCAGTCGCGATCCCGGGCGGATGTACCCGGCGGTGCGGTCGGTAAGCACTCGGCGGCCCGTGAGGATCTCGCCCGCGCCCACGGGCCCCGTCACCGACCGGCCGACGGCATCGTCGGGCCCGGCCAGCGCGTCCTGCGGCGCGAGCTCTGCGGGCACCGTGCGCACCGCGAGGTCCTCGGCGGTGAGCCGGCCGCCCGGCCCCAGTTCCCGCGCGGCCACCAGAACCTGCTCCTGCGGGCCGCTCGGGCGGCTGGTGACGGCCACGATCAGCGCGAGCACGGCCAGCGCCGCGGCGACCGTCCGCCGAGCCGTCAGCGTGCGGGCCCAGCCCGGCCGCAGCGCGGCCCGGATCCGTTCCGCTCCGGTCGGTTGCAAGGAGTCCATGCCCGGAGGCTACGACGGTGCCGCACCCCGGCACCGTCGGAAAAGGGGTGCCTGTGGATAACCCCGAACCTGTGGAGAAAGGCCGGAGGATCAGGCCTGCGGATCCTTGTAGTAGACGATCTGATGCGTGGTCGCGAGCAGTGCGCCGTTCCGGCCCCAGACCTGGCCGTACTGATCGAAATGACCGTGCCCGAACCGGGCCGCGCGGGCGGTGGCGAGCAGGTAGTCGTCGGACTGCTGCTCGAGTTCCGCGGGGCTCGCGTGGAAGTAGGTCGTCAGCGAGATGGTGCCCGCCGGGACGTACGTGCCGCGGCGCAGGAAGATCCGCGGGAAGAACGAGTCGGAGATCGAGGCCAGCGCCGGGTAGTCCAGGGGGCGCGCCGGCTTGTCGCGCAGCCACATGGTGGTCGTCGACGCGTCCTGCGGGCCGTCCATCTCCAGGCTGCCCTCGACGAAGCGGGTCTCGTAGTTCTGCGCCCAGGCGATCATCGCGGGGAAGGGCTTCTCGGCGATGCCCTCGGGGGACCCGACCTCGGGGAAGGCGGACTCGGTGTCGCTCCAGGTATCGCGACGGGTGCCGAACACCGCGGTACCGGAGGCGACGGCACCGTCGCCCTGATTGATGACGTACGTGAAGTGCTGGTTGGTGCGATTCGTGCGGAGCACGGTGATCGCGACGTCCCAGGCGCCGTCCTTGATCGGGGCGGCGAAGTTGAGGGTGAGGCTGAGCGGGTGGCCCTGCGCCTCGGGGTGCGCCTGTAGCGCCGCGACGACGGTGGCGGCGGTGATCCCGCCGAACGGGCCGACCATGTTGTTGTAGGCCGGGTGCGTCTGCGCGCGGAATCCGCCGGCGATCGGCTCGACGGACGTCGCCTCGTCGAAGACGTGGGTCACGAGCTGGTCGCCTTGTCGACCTTCGCTGCCGTGTCCGACTTCGTCTCCGACTTGGCCGTCGTCTCGGCCTTGGAGCTGCGGGAATCAGTGCGGTAGAAGCCGCTGCCCTTGAAGACGACGCCCACGGAGTTGAACAGCTTCCGCAGCGGGCCGCCGCAGTTGGGGCACACGGTCAACGGATCGTCGGAGAAGGACTGGACGGCGTCGAAGGCCTCGCCGCACTCCTTGCACTGATACGAATAGGTAGGCACCTCGCGATTCTACCCCTCGATTTAGCACTCCTGCGATTCGAGTGCCAAGGATGTGAGCGGATACGATACCGCTATGACGGTTCCCTCACCTGCGCGGCGGATCGTGGACGCGGCACGTGAGGTGATCGCCGCGAACGGCATCCCCGGCGTCAGCATGGACCAGGTGGCCAAGCAGGCGCACGTCTCCCGCAGCACGCTGTACCGGATCTTCCCCAACCGCGACCAGCTGATCGCCCGCGTCGTCGCGATCGAGATCCGCACCCTGCGCCGCAAGCTCGACAAGACCATCGTCGGGTACACGCCGCAGCAGACGCTGGTCGAGGTGTTCGTGCTGAGCATCGAACAGGCCGAGTCGAACATGGCCGTGTCCAAGGTGCTGGCCGCCGAGCCCGAGTACTTCCTGCGCATCCCGCGCGGCGTGTGGGACCTGCTCATCCAGGGCATCGTGATCCGCCTGCGCAACACCGGCGCCGAGCAGGACTACGCCGAGCTCTGTTCGGTGGTGGATCTGATGCTGCGGATCACGGGATCGTTGCTGTCCAACTCGCCCACCGGCCTGGACATCAGTGACACCGCCGCCCTGCGCACCTACGGCGAGAAGTACATCTCCCGCCTCCTGATCTAGGTCTCCGGGGAATTCGCGTTTCACGCGTGGTCGAAGCCGGATTCGGACTCGGTGCGGTTCTCGATGCTGATCTCCCGGGTCTTCCCGCGGTGACGGTCGGTTCGCACGATGTCGAGGATGTCGTCGCGGACAGCATCCCAATTCGCGATCACATCCTGGTAGTCGATCCGCATCACGCGATAGTCACCGCGCACGGCGATGCGGTCGCGCCGCAGATCGGCGCGCCGCTGAGCGCCGCCGTGGTACTCCTCGCTGTCGCATTCGATGACCAACTTCTCGCCCGCGAGGAGGTCGACGATGCCCCATGGCAGCGCCACCTGCGACCGCGTTCTGATTCCGAGGCAGTGCAGGCGGTAGCGGGTGAGGGATTCTGTGCCCGAGCCCGCCTTCGGATCGAGGAGGCCGAGGAGGCGGCTGATCCGACGGGGCGCTCCGTCGAACGCCACACGCAGGTCGTCGATGGTGACCGGATCGGGGAGGCGGAGCACCGAGTCGAGTACGGCGACCAGGTTCTCGTCGCTCACGCAGTTCGCCGCGCACAGCAACGTCGTGACGAGTGGATCGACGGCATGGACCGGCGACGGCAGCGTGCGGTACGCGCGGCACTGCCTGTGCGTGCGACGGTGCTTGAGATGTCGGGGCCAGCGGAGATGTGTCCTGCCGTCGCCGGGCGGGACCCAGACCCCGGGGTAGTACGGCAGCGCCGAGACGCAGGTGAGAGCGGCGCCGTTCTTCACTGCGGCCACCACGATCGGCTTCGCTCCGGGCACCGAGTACCAACCGCGGCGGACGGCGGCAATGACGCCGCGGCTCCGCAACCGCTCGATCTCCGCCGCGTCGGCGCCGCCACGGATCAACGCTCGCCGGGAGACGACTCCGCCGCTGGCCGCGGCCATCTGCGCGATCAATTCCAGTGTGGTCATGGTCCGATGATCGAGGCCGCGGCGGATGGGTGAGGCCTCCCGCCGCCTTCCTGTGGAGAGAACTCGTTTCGTACCCTTACCTGTGGAGAACGGCGCCGAGAACTACGCCGGGGATTTCGCGTTCCTCCTGGTACCCGAGGGAAATCCTCCCTCCGCCGGCGCACCGATGCGAATTCCTCGGCGATATCAGAACTCCACCAGCCCCGACGGGGTCAGCGCGGCATGCACCGGCACATCCGTGGGCTCCGACGGCAGGGAGTCCACCAGCTCGTCGTCGTAGACCACCGCGATCAGTCGCGGTCCGGGGCGCAGGGAGCGGTCGTAGTAGCCGGCTCCCCGCCCCAGTCGTACTCCCTCCCGGGAGCAGCCCAGCGCGGGGAGGAGCACCGCCGAAGCCCCGGAAAGCGCCTCGACCCCGAGCCGGGGACCGGTGGGTTCCAGCAGGCCGAAGGGGCCGGGGGCGAGTGAGCCCGACCACGCCCAGTCCAGCGGTCCCGGCTCCGCCGGCGTCACCGGCAGCAGCACCCGCCGGTCGAGACTGAACGACGGCTCGGAGCCCACCGGCACGTACGCCGCGACCACCTCACCCAGGTCCAACGCGGCCAGAACCGAGGTCAACGCCGCCGCGGCCTCCGCCCGCTGAGCGCCCGTCATGGCCGCGCGACCACGGCGGAAACGTGCGCGCCAGGAGGCCTTGGACTCAGTGCTCATGCAGCGAACTCCCAGCCACTCGGATCGTTACCTTCACGTGACCTAGCCTAAGGTGGGGGAATGAGCAACGCGCCGTCCATTCCGAAGACCGCGATCGTCCCCGCTGCCGGCCTCGGTACCCGATTCCTTCCCGCCACCAAGACGGTGCCGAAGGAGCTGCTCCCGGTGGTCGACACCCCCGGCATCGAGCTGGTGGCGGAGGAGGCCGCGGCCGCCGGTGCGGAGCGGCTCTGCATCGTCACCAGCCCCGGTAAGGACGGCGTGGTCGCCCACTTCGTCGAGGACCTCGTCCTTGAGGGCACCCTGGAGAAGCGCGGCAAGACCGCGATGCTCGACAAGGTGCGTCGCGCCCCGAACCTGATCCACGCCGAGGCCGTCATCCAGGAGAAGCCGCTGGGTCTGGGCCACGCCGTGTCCTGCGTCGAGCCGGTCCTCGACGACGACGAGGACGCCGTCGCCGTCCTGCTGCCCGACGATCTGGTGCTGCCCATCGGCGTGCTCACGACGATGGCGAAGGTCCGCGAGAAGCGCGGCGGCTCCGTGCTGTGCGCGATCGAGGTCTCCCCGGAGCAGATCAGCAGCTACGGCGCGTTCGACGTCGAGATCGTGCCCGACGCCACCAATCCCGACGTGCTCAAGGTCAACGGCATGGTCGAGAAGCCCAAGGCCGAGGACGCCCCGTCGAACTACGCGGCGGCCGGCCGATACCTGCTGGACCGGGCGATCTTCGACGCGCTGCGTCGCATCGACAAGGGCGCCGGCGGCGAGATCCAGCTGACCGACGCCATCGCGCTGCTCATCAGCGAGGGCCATCCCGTGCACGTCGTCGTGCACCGCGGAACCCGACACGACCTCGGAAATCCCGGGGGCTACCTCAAGGCTGCGGTTGACTTGGCGTTGGACCGCGACGACTACGGTCCCGACCTGCGCGACTGGCTGCAGGATCGCCTGAACCGAGACTGACGCTGTAGGAGGCCGAGAGCATGCGCTCCGTGGAGGACCATCTGGCACGGGTCACGGCGGCGGCGGTGGCGCCGCGGCCGGTGCGCGTGGGGATCTCCGAGGCGCAGGGCCTCATGTGCGCGGAGGAAGTGGTCGTCGAGAACGCCCTTCCCGCGTTCGACCAGGCCGCGATCGACGGGTACGCCGTGCGCTCCGTCGACGTGGCGAGCGCCGGCGAGACCGACGAGGAGACGGGCGAGCAGATCGTCGTCTCGCTGCCGGTCGTGGGCGAGGTCCGCGCGGGCAACCGCCAACCCATCCGGCTGCAGCCCGGCCAGGCCGTCAAGGTCGAGACCGGCGCGCCGCTGCCCACGCTCGCCGACGCCGTCCTCCCCGACAAGTGGACCGACGGTGGCCTGTCGAAAGTCCGTGTCGGACATGCGGTCCGGTCCGGGCAGTACGTCCGCCGCACCGGTGACGACGTGCAGCCGGGCGACGTGGCCGTGCGCCGCGGCACCGTCGTGGGGCCCGCGCAGGTGGGCCTGCTCGCGGCCGTCGGGCGCGACAAGGTCTCCGTGCACCCGCGGCCCCGCGTCGCCGTGATCTCCGTGGGCCGCGAGCTGGTCGACATCGACCGCGACACCGGCGCGGGCCAGGTCTACGACGTGGCCTCCTACGCGCTGGCCGCCGCCGCCCGCGACTGCGGCGCCGAGGTGCACCGCGTGGGCATCGTCACCACCGACGGGGTGCGCGAGGCCGTCGAGGCGCAGCTGCAGCGCTCCGAGGTCGTGATCGTGACCTCCGCGCTCGGCGGCAGCGCGTCCGACGACATCACCGCCGCCCTGGCCGAGCTCGGCGACCTGGCGGTGGAGCGCATCGCGATGCACCCCGCGTCGGTGCAGGGCTTCGGCACGCTCGGCGACGATCAGGTGCCCACGTTCCTGCTGCCCTCGAACCCGATGAGCGCGCTGGTCGCCTTCGAGGTGATGGTGCGGCCGCTGATCCGCATCGCGCTCGGCAAGCGGCAGCCGATGCGCCGCCTGGTCACGGCCAAGAGCGCCGCGTCCCACCAATCTCCGGCCGGGCGCCGCGAGTACGTGCGCGGCCAGCTCATGCGCGACGAGGACAGCGGCGAGTTCATGGTCGCCCCGATCCCCGACAACGGCTCCCACCTGCTGGTGAGCCTGGCCGAGGCGAACTGCCTCATCGTCGTGGACCCGGAGGTCACCGAGGTCCGGGCGGGCGACGACGTGGTCGTCGCCTTCCTCGCCCAGCGCGGCTGACGTCGGTGTTCGGAGCGAACTGGCAGGTCGAGCTCGGGCCCCTCACCACGGCCGCCGGCGTCGTGCGGCTGCGCCCCATCCGCGCCCGCGACGGCCGGCAGTGGTCGCGGCTGCGGCTGCTCAACCGGGCCGAGCTGGAACCCTGGGAACCGTCGGGCGAGGTGAACTGGCAACGGCGGCACGCGGCCTCGCAGTGGACGCCGCTGTGCGCGTCCCTGCGCTCGCAGGCGAGATCCGGGACGATCGTCCCTCTCGTCATCGAGGTCGACGGTGCCTACGCCGGCCAGATCACCATCGGGAACATCACGCGCGGGCAGCTGCAGAGCGCGTGGGTCGGGTACTGGGTGGACCGGCGGGTGACCGGCCGCGGGGTGGCCACGGCGGCGGTCGCGCTCGCCGTCGACCACTGCTTCGGCGCGCTGCGCCTGCATCGCGTGGACGCGACGGTGCGCCCGGAGAACGCCGGATCGCGCGCGGTGCTGCGGAATTCGGGCTTCCGTGAGGAGGGCCTGCTGCGCCGGTACCTGCACGTCGACGGTGCCTGGCGCGACCATCTGCTCGTCGCGATCACGGCCGAGGAGGTCGCGGATTCCATGGTCGCGCGGGTGGTCCGGTCGGGTCGCGCGCGCTTCTGAGCGTGTGACTGAAGTGACTGTTTGAGATTTTTGGGGTTTGGCTACGGCGCGTCGGGCGCGCTGATTCACCACGGTGAAATAGCCTTCAAGGCGACTTACACGGATGTGATCCGTGCTCGCTGATTGCCGGAGGGAGCCGACATGATCCCGCAGACACTGCTCTGGGTGGGGCTGATCGTCGCGTGGCTGGTGGTGCTCGTTCCGATGCTCGCGGCACGGCACCCCAAGGTGAACCAGGTGTCCGACGCGACGCTGAAGACCAGGCTGCTGCACCGCGGCGGCTCCGCCGGCCGCGCCGTGCGGCGCCGCATCCGCCCCGCGGCCACCGTCGTCGAGGAGCGGCGCGGCGCGGCCGCGGCCGACGCGGACGCCGAGCTCGAGGACGACGAGATCGTCGAGGACGGCCGGATCGTGCTCGGCAAGACCTCCGTCTCCGCGACCGACGACCGCGCCGACGAGGACGCGGAGGCGCACGCCTACGTCGATTCCGACGTCGACGACCTGCACGGATCCAGCCCGATGGACGGCGACACCACGCCGATCCACACCGTCGAGCGGGCCGCTATGTCCCAGCGGACGAAGGTCGTCGACCTCGACCACTTGGACGTCGACGCGCCCGAGGCCTCCGACGAGGCCGCCGCGCCCGAGGCCGCGCCGATCGTCCGCCGCGTGACCGCACCCGTCGAGGAGCCCGTCGTCGAGGAGCCCGTCGCCGAGGCGGAGCCCGAGCTCGTCGCCGAGGCCGAGGAGTTCGCCGAGGCCGCGGAGTACGACGACATCGTCGACGAGGTGCCGGTGGACGAGCAGCTCACCGAGGAGCTCGCCCCCGTCGCCCGCCCGGTCGCCGAGGACGGCGCCGAGTACGAGGGCGACGCCGAGTACGAGGACGAGTACGCCGCCGCGGACGAGGCGCAGGACGATGCCGCCGAGCCGCGCCGCCGCCGCGGCGGCTACGACCCGGAGAACGACGCCCGGATCACCGAGGCGCGGTTCCGGTTCCGTCAGCGCGTCACGCTGGTGCTGGGCGTCCTCGCCGTGGTCGCGCTCGGCGCGGGCCTGATGAACGTGCCCTTCGCCTGGTACGGCCTCGGTGCGGTGGTGCTCGCGCTGGTCGCCTACCTCGCCTACCTCCGCCGGACGGTGCGGATCGAGACCGAGATCCGACGGCGCCGGATGGCGCGCCTGGAGCGGGCCCGGCGTGAGCGCGCCCGCGAGGCCGAGGTGCGCGACGGGGTGCCGGCGCACCTGCGCCGCGGCGGCTGCATCGTCATGGAGATCGACGACGAGGACCCCGCCTTCGACCACCTGCCGCGCTACCGCGCCGAGGAGTTCGACTTCCTCGATCGCCCCGCTGACGTGCGGGAACCGTACGAGCGCAAGGTCGGTTAACAGTTTGGCCGCGGGGCTTGCTAAGGTATTCGAGTTCCGCAAGGGGCTATAGCGCAGTTGGTAGCGCGCCTCGTTCGCATCGAGGAGGTCAGGGGTTCGATTCCCCTTAGCTCCACAGAGGAAACCGCAGTCCGGGCGGGGTTCTGAGAAATCAGAACCCCGCCCGAACTCGTTTCCGGGCCCGCCCGCGCGGCGCGCTCGCGGTAGCGTGAGGTTCCCGCCCGACCGCAGGAGGCCCACCGTCATGTTCACCAAGAAGGGCGACGCCGCCGTTCTCGCGAAGCTCCGCGCCATGCCCGCGCCGTACGCCGAGATCGGGGAGCGCGTGCACGCCATCATCCGCGAGAACGCGCCGGGCCTGGAGCCCGTCGTGCGCTGGGGCCTGCCGTTCTACGTCGGCGGCGGCGAGGACGTCTGCTACATCAAGCCCGGAGACACGTACGTGGCCTTCGGATTCGGAGAGACGGTGAACCCCGCCTTCGAGGAGGGCGCCACCATGCACCCCATCGTCTGGAACATCACCGCCCTCGACGCCGAGACCGAGGCGCGGATCGCCGCCCTGGTCGCGAAGGCCGTCGCCTGACGGCGCACCGTCGACGATGACCCCGCTCGAGCAGCTGCGGCGCTGGGAGGACTCCGGCGGCACGTGGACGGTGCTGAACCGCTCGGACGAGCGCGCCGTCGTCGCCCTGCTGCGCTGCGACGGCGGTGAGATCGTCGACCGCCTCGAGTCCGACGACGCCGCCCTCCTCGCCTACCTGACCGAGCAGGCCGACGGGGCCTGACGCGCGCCTCAGGCCGCGACGATGCTGCGCTTGGCCAGACCCATCCAAAAGCCGTCGATAGGCTCCTCGGGCGCGGCCTCGGGATCGGTCGCCGCGCCGAGCGTGACGAACAGCGGCGCGAAGTGCTCGATCCGCGGGTGCGCGTAGGGCATGCCCGGCGCCTCCTCGCGGAATCGCATGAGCCCGTCCACATCCCCGGCGGCGAACCGCTCGTGTGCCCACGCGTCGAACTCGACCGACCACCCGGGCGCGACGGCGTCGGCGCTCGGGTCGGTGAGGAAGGGCAGGCCGTGGGTGGTGAACCCGGAGCCGATGATCAGCACGCCCTCCTCGCGCAGCTCCGCGAGCCGCCGCCCCAGCCCGAACAGCGCCTCCGGCTCCAGCGTGGGGAGCGAGACCTGCAGCGTCGGGATGTCGGCGTCCGGGTACATCACCGTGAGCGGCACGTACGCGCCGTGGTCCAGGCGGCGCTGCGAGTCCCGGTGCACGGGTTGGTCGTCGGGCGCCATGGCCGCGATCCGGTCCGCCAGGTCGGGCGTGCCGGGGGAGGGGTAGACGGTGCGGTAGTACCGCTCCGGGAAGCCGCCGAAGTCGTAGGTGAGCGGGACGCGGGAATCGGTGGCGCCCACGGTGAGCGGCGCCGCCTCCCAGTGCGCGGAGACGACGAGGATCTGTTCCGGCCGAGGCAGGTCGGCGGCGAGCCGGCGCAGCTGCGCGACCCACCGCTCGTCGTCGACGAGGGGCGGTGCACCGTGGCTGAGGAACAGCGCGGGCATGGTGGACATGAGTTCCCTCCCGGGGATCGAGCGCTCGCGTCAGGGACGATCCGTGGTGGTCATCGCCGTCTCCACGGCCTCGGCCAGCCGCAGTACCGCCTCCGCCACATCGGCACCGGCGGGGGTGAGCCGGTACTCGGTGTGCGGGGGATTGGTGCCGGCGGAGTAGCGGCTCACGAGCCCGTCGTCGACGAGTGACCGCAGCGTCTGCGTGAGCATGCGGTCGCTGATGCCCTCGACCTGGCGGCGGATCTCGCCGAAGCGTTGGGGCTCGGTGCGCAGGCGCCCGAGGACGAGCGCGCCCCATCGTCCGGTGACGTGGGCGAACACCTCGCGCGAGGGGCAGTCCTTCGCGAAGACGTCGAAATCAGCCATGGCGGAAACCTTACACGTACAGAATTATTGCGCTTACGTTTCGTCTGTGCTTCTATGGTAACGGCAAACGCTTGAAGCTTCAACCATCTTAGGAGATCTCAATGGTCAAGAAACTGGTCACCACCCAGTTCACGCTTCTCACGCTCGCCCGGGTCATCCTCGGCGTCGTCTTCTTCGCGCACGGCTGGCAGAAGGTCGTCACCAACGGCCTCAGCGGCACCGCCGGCGCCTTCGAGAAGATGGGCGTCCCGGCACCGACCCTGTCGGCGTGGTTCGCCGGCCTGGCCGAGCTGCTCGGCGGCGCACTCCTCATCGTCGGCTTCGCGGTCCCGATCGTCGCGATCGTGCTGATCATCGACATGGTCGGCGCCATCTTCACGGTGCACATCGACAACGGCTTCTTCGCGTCGAACCCCGGCGGCGGCGGCATCGAGCTGCCGCTCGTGCTGATCGCCGGCCTGCTCGCCGTCGCCGCGGTGCCGCAGACCTCGCTGGGCATCGACGCGCTGCTGCTCAAGAACAAGCTGGAGGGCACCAAGTGAGGATCACCGTCTTCGGCGCGTCCGGGTACTCGGGCGGCCACATCACCACCGAGGCCCTGAACCGCGGTATCGAGGTCGTCGGCGTCGCCCGCGACGTCGCGAAGGTCCCGGCCGGCGCGACCGCCGAGGCCGGCGACGTGACGGACGCGGCCTCCGTGGCCCGCGCCGTCGAGGGCGCCGCCGTCATCGTGTCCGCCCTGCCGACCGCGGCACCGTCGGGCGACGGCACCGAGCTGCGCACCGCCCTGGAGGCGCTGGTCGCCGCCGCGCGCTCCACCGGCGCCCGCCTCGGCGTGGTCGGCGGCGCCGGCAGCCTGCTGGTCGCGGAGGGCGGCCCCAAGCTGGTCGACACCCCGTCGTTCCCCGACGAGGTCAAGCCGATCGCCCAGGAGCACGACCGCGCGCTGGACTACCTGCGCACCGTCGATGACGTGGACTGGTTCTACCTCAGCCCCGCCGCGAGCTACGGCTCCTTCAACCCCGGCGAGAAGCGCGGCACCTTCCGCACGAGTGGCGACCTGCTGCTCACCGACGCCGACGGGAACTCCGAGATCTCCGGCGCCGACTATGCGATCGCGTTCGTCGACGAGATCCTCACCCCCGCGCACGAGCGGGAGCGGTTCTCGGTCGCCTACTGATCCGACGCGGCCCGCGCCGCGCCGTCGTATCCTCGCAGCAGGAAGCAACTGCAGGGGGTGTGATGGCGCGGCGCGAACCCGTCTATCAGGTGGTCCTGATGCTCGCGAGAAGCATTGTGGGCGCACAGGGGCTGCGCGTGGAGTACCGCGGCCTGGAGAACATCCCCGCCACCGGCGGCGTCATCGTCGCGGTCAACCACACCTCCTACGTCGACTTCCTCGAAGCCGGACTGGCGGTGAAGAGGACCGGTCGCTGGCCGCGCTACATGGTCAAGGCCGAGCTCCGCAAGGTGAAGATCATGGCCTTCATCATCAAGCACTGCGGGGCGATCGGCGTCGACCGCGAGCACGGCGCCGAGAGCTACCACGAGGCCGAAGCGGCCCTCGAGCGCGGCGAGGTGATCCTCCTCTATCCCGAGGCCACCATCAGCCGCAGCTTCGAGCTCAAGGAGCTCAAATCCGGCGCCGCCCGCATGTCCATCGAGGCCGGCGTGCCGATCGTGCCGATGGCCGTGTGGGGCACGCAGCGCATCTGGTCCAAGGGCACGCAGCGCCGCATCGGTCGGCATCGGTTCCCCGTCGTCGTGGAGGTCGGGCCGGCCCTCCTGCCCGACGGTGACGACCCCGTCGCCCTGACGGCTCGGTTGCGGGCCGCCATGGGGGAGACGGTGCTGGACGCGCAGCGCGGATTCCCCGCCCCGGCGGGGGAGGACTGGGTGCCGGCCAGGCTCGGCGGCGGGGCCCCCCCGCCCGACGAGGCGTTGCGCCTCGAACAGGAGGAATTCGCGCTCCGGAAGGCCAAGCGCGAGGCGAAGCGTCAGGCCGACGGTGGCTGAGCCGCCACCTATGGTGTGCACCACCTGCGGTTGGTAGGTTTTCCCTGTTCGTTCATGAGCAAGTGGAGGAGACCCATGACGCAGCCGCCGAACTACCCTGGTGACAACCAGGGCGGCTACCCGCAGAACCCGCAGGATCCGCAACAGGGCGGATACCAGCAGGGTGGCTACCCGCAGCAGCCCCCGCAGCAGCCGGGGTACGGGCAGGGCGGCTTCCCGCCCCCGCCCGCAGGAGGCTTCCCGCCCCCGCAGGATCCCGGTTACGGGCAAGGCGGCCAGGGCTTCCCGCCTCCGCAGGGTGGACAGGGCTTCCCGCCTCCGCCGCAGGGCGGCTTCCCGCCTCCTCCCGGCGGCGGCTACGGCGCACCGCAGTTCGGCGGCCAGCAGCCCTTCAACGTCGGTGACGCCTTCTCCTGGGCCTGGAACAAGTTCAGCAAGAACGCCGGCTCGGTCCTGGTCGCCGGCCTGATCTACGGCGTGATCTTCTACGTCGTGTTCGGCATCGGTTACAGCCTGCTGCTCGGCGGGATGCTGGCGTCCAGTGACACGACGTACGACCCGACCACCAACACCTACACCGCGGACAACGTCTCGCTGGGCGCGAGCCTCGGCGGTTCCCTGCTGTTCGCGCTGGTCATCGCCATCGTGCAGTACCTGATCCACACGGCGCTGCTGTCGGGGCTGCTCGATCTCGCCGACGGCAAAGAGGTCACCCTCGGCTCGTTCTTCAAGCCTCGCAACACCGGATCCGCGCTCGTCGCGGCGCTCGTCGTCGGACTGATCGTCGGCGTCGGAACTCTGCTGTGCGTCATCCCCGGCCTCGTGGCGGCCTGGCTCTTCATGTTCGTGCTCGTCGCGACCATCGACCGCAATCTGGGGCTCGGCGACGCGCTGCGCACCAGCTTCGAGACCGCCAAGAACAACGCCGGCAACTCGCTGCTGGTGTGGATCCTCACCGCGATCATCATGGGCATCTGCGCGTTCATCACGCTGCCGATCGGCCTGCTGGTCATCGTGTACACGTGGCGCCGCCTCACCGGCGGTCAGGTGGCTCCGCTCACCCCCTAGGGGAACCGTCCTCACGGAAGCCGAACCAGGGCCCGCTCACCGAACGGTGGGCGGGCCCTCGGTTTGTGTCGTTAAATGAGTGCGACCGCAAAACGGGAGCGCCGAGCTCCCGACCCAGGGGAGGCTTCCGTGACGCAACCACCGAACGATCCGACAGGCGATCAGCCCGGCGTTCCGCCGCAGGGCGCCGTACCCCCGCAGCCCGGGCAGGGCTTCCCGCCGCCGGTGCCGCCGCAGGGTGCAGTTCCGCCACAGGGGGCCGTTCCGCCGCAGGGCTACGGGCAGCCCGGATTCGGCCAGTACCCGCCTGCGCCGCAGGCGCACTTCAACCTAGGGGACGCGATCTCCTGGTCGTGGAACAAGTTCACGAAGAACGCCGCCGCGCTGATCATCCCCATCATCGTCTACGCGATCGCGCTGGTCGCCGCCTCCGCGCTGGCGTACTTCCTCATCAGCCAGTTCGGTGTCGGTGACGTGATCGAGGAGTCGGACGGCTCGACCACCGTCGATCTCACCACCGCGGGATCCGTGGCCACGGTGATCTTCTCCTTCGTCGGCGCGCTCATCCTGTACATCTGCCTGGTCGCGTACACGTCGGGCCTGCTGGACATCGCTGACGGCAAGCCGGTGAGCATCGGCTCGTTCTTCGCGCCGCGCAACGCCGGCCCGTCCATACTCACGGCGCTGCTCCTGGCGATCGTCGCCAGCCTGATCTCGGCCATCCCGTACGTGGGCTACATCGGCTCGATCGTCGTCGGTCTGGTCACGATGTACATCCTCCCGACCGTCGTGGACCGCGGGCTGGGCGTGGGCGAGGCCTTCAAACAGGGCTTCGCCGTCTTCCAGAAGGACGTGGGCAACTCGATCCTCGTCTACATCGTCACCGTGGTGATCCTGGCCATCGGCGGCGCACTGTGCGGCGTCGGCCTGCTCGTCGCGGCGCCCGTCGCCTCGCTCGTGCTGATCAATGCCTACCGGCTGATCTCCGGCGGCCAGGTGGCCCCGCCCACCCCGTGACACCGGTTCCTCCGCAGGGCCCGTCCCACCATTCGGTGGGGCGGGCCTTTTGCTGTGACAAAGGGGGCCGACAGGAGTAGACCTGAAACCGTCGCCGCCCGCCGGAGCGCGGCGAATGCCCGAGAAGGAGTGGGACCGTGGCGGATACCCGGAAGATCGCGATCATCGGAGCGGGAGTCATCGGCCTGTCGTGGGCGGAACTCGCCCGCGCGCACGGCTGGCGCGTCGCGTTCACCGACCCCCGGCCCGACCTGGCCGACCTGGTCGCGGCGGAGTTCCCCGGCGACGCGCAGGTCGAGGTCGCCGCGGACCTCGCCGCCGCCGTCGCGGGCGCGGACCTCGTGCAGGAGAACGGCCCCGAGCGGCTGCCGATCAAGCAGGACCTGTTCGCGCAGATCGTCGCCGCGGCCCCCGCACACGCGGTCCTCGCCACGTCGAGCTCCTCGATCCCCGCGACGCCGATCGCCGCGGACCTCGACGACCCCTCGCGGGTGATCGTCGGGCACCCGTTCAACCCGCCCGCGCTCATGCCGCTGGTCGAGGTGGTGCCCGGCGAGCACACGTCGGAGGAGACGACGCAGCGCGCGGTCGCGCTGTACCGGGAACTCGGCCGCTCGCCGGTGGTGCTGCGCAAGGAGATCCAGGGTTTCGTCGCGAACCGGCTGCAGGTGGCGATCAGCCGCGAGGCCCGCTACCTCGTCGAGAACGGCGTGGTGAGCGTCGAGGACCTCGATGTCGCGCTGAGCAATTCACTCGGCCTGCGCTGGGCGGCCACGGGGCTCTTCGAGGGCAACGCGCTGGGCGGCGGGCCCGAGGGTGCGCGGCACCTGTTCACCGGGATCGGAGCCGAGGTCGGCAAGATCCCGCTCGGCACCCCGTCGAACACCCCCGAATCGACGGAGGCGCTCATCGAGAAGGTCGACGCGGCGTACGGGACAGGGCAGGAGAACTACGAGCGCCTGCTCGCCCGGCGCGACCGGCGCACGCGCGCCGTCCTCGACGCGCTCCGCTCCGTGGACGACGGGGCGTAGCCGGTCACCGCAGGAACTCGAGGACCGCGCGGGCGAACGCGGCGGAGGACTCGCGGTGCACCGTGTGCCCGCCGCGCAGCTCGACGAACTCGCCGTGCGGCAGCGCATCGGCGACGAGCCGCAGGTATTCGGGGCGGAGGAAGTCGCGGGGGCCGCCGGAGATCACCAGCGTCTCCTGGTCGGTCGCCGCGAGCCGCTCCCACCACGCCGGGTCGGGGTGGAACTGCGGCGAGACCGAGTCCATCATCGTCTTGTCGAACCGCGAGAGGGCGCCCGGCGTCTGCACGACCTGCTTGACGCCCAGCCACACCCGGCGGGGCGTCAGCGGCACGTCCATCGACTCCGCCACCTGCTCGGGTTCGAGCGCCACGGGCGGCATCTCCTCGAGGACGAGGCGGCGGACACCGTCGGGCAGGCGCCACGCGAGCCGCAGCGCGGCCTGGCCCCCGAGGGAGTGACCGACCACGTCGAAGGTGGTCAGTCCCGCGTGCCGCGCCACCCGCTCGGCGTCCGCGGCGAGCTCGTCGAGCAGGTACTCGGGGCTGTGGTCGCTGCGGCCGTGGCCGCGTTGGTCGTAGGTCACGGTGTCGCGACCGGCGGCGTGCAGGGCGCGGACGGTGCGCCGCCAGGTGCGGTGGTCCGCGGCCATGCCGTGGATGAGCAGCACCGGCGGGCCCGTCGGATCCGGCACGCGGCGGTGCTGCACCGCCAGGCGCACGTCGCCGGTGGTGACGATCTCCTCGCGCATCAGCTCATGGTGCCATCACGCCAAGGCGTAACTCAGCGCGACGCACACCCCGGTGCCCGCGACGATGCTCAGCACCGCGTTGCGCCGCCACAGGTGCGCCAGCGCCGTCGCCGCCACGCCCGCGATCTGCGGGATCCCGTGGGCCGGCGCGGCGTAGTCGACCTGCGCCATGCAGTAGACGGCCAGCACCACCACGGCGCCCGCGGGCATCCACCGCCCGAAGTCGGCGAGCAGCGGCGAATCGCGCAGCACCGAGGCCAGGCCGAACGGCGCCAGCCGCAGCGCGACGGTGACCGCGGCCGCGATCGCGATCCCCGCCAGCAGGTATCCGGTGCTAGGCATGCGCCGCCTCCTTCGCGTTCCGGCGGGCCACGACGTGCCGCACCACCAGCAGCCCGGCGAAGCCGCCCATCGCGACCAGCAGCATCGCGCCCGGCGCCGCGGCCAGCGCGACCGCGCAGGAGGCCAGCGCGAGCGCGAGCGTCGTGCGGTCCGGGTGCGCGTCCATCGCGAGCACCACGAACAACGCGGTGAGCACGAAGTCGACGCCCGGCACGTCGCGCAGGAAGGCGCCGCCCGCGAGCCCGCCCACCAGCGAGCCCGCGACCCACGCCACGTGCAGGCCGATCTGGGTGCGCAGGATCATCTTCCCCGTCATCGTGGCCGACGGTGCCGTGCTCACCAGGGCGTAGGCCTCGTCGGTGAGGGCGTAGACGCCGTACGCCTTCCCGACGCGGCTGCGGATCCGGTCGAGCGGGAAGGTGAGGCCGTAGAACAGGTGTCGCGAGTTCACGAGGAACGTCGTGGCGGCGATCGCGGCGAGTGGCGTCGCCGCGGCCAGGAGGCCGGCGAGGAGGAACTCGACGGAGCCCGCGTACACCGCCATCGACAGCACCGGCGCGATCCACCACGGCAGGCCGTTGCCCGTGACCACCACGCCGAGGCCGATGCCGAGCACGAACAGGCCCAGCTGCACCACGGCGACCTTCGACGGAACTCCCATGGGAAACAATTCTATTTCGCATCGTGCGCAATGTGCTTGCGTAAATGGTCGGATAGACGATGGCTGTGGCAATATCACCGACGTGGATGCACTCGATCGAGCAATCATCGACGAGTTGGTGCGCGACGGGCGGCTCACCAACCAGGAGCTGGCGCAGCGCGTGGGCCTCACGCCCGCGCCGTGCCTGCGCCGCGTGCGGCGGCTGGAGACCGACGGGGTGATCACCGGCTACACCGCCGTGCTCGACCCGGCGGCCCTGGGCCGCGGCTTCGAGGTCATGATCAACGCCGACCTCGGGGCCAACGACCGCGCGTCGGTGGAGGCCTTCGAGGCGCGGATCGCCTCGTTCGACGAGGTCATCGAGGTGCGCCGCATGTTCGGCCTGCCCGACTACCTGATCCGCGTGCGCGTCGCGGATCTCGCGACGTACGAGCGCTGGGTCACCACGCACCTCATGGGCGACCCGGCGATCGTCCGCGTGGACTCCCGCATGACGATGAAGGTGGTCAAGTGAGCTCCGCGGAGGCCGATTCCCTCGTCGCGCAGCGCATCGCCGACGATGCGTGGCCCTGCGGCACCGTCGAACCGCTGCTGGTCAGCGAGAACGCCACCTTCCGCGTGCGCGGCGGGCCGCGGCCGGCGGTGCTGCGACTGCACCGGCCCGGGTACGTCGGCGACGCGGCGATCGCCTCCGAGCTGGCATGGATCGCCGCCCTCCGCCGCGATACGACGGTGCCCGTGGTGGAGCCGCTGAGCGACGTCCTGATCGACGGCCCGACGGGGCGCCGCGCGGTGCTGTTCGCCGAGCTGCCCGGCGGCCCCGTGCCCGACGAGGCGCTCGACGTCGCGCACTTCGCGGCGCTCGGCGAGATCGCCGCGGTCTTCCACGGGCACGCCGAGTCCTGGCGACGGCCCGCCGATTTCACGCGCTTCACCTGGGGGGTGGAGGAGACGATCGGGCCGCGGCCCCGCTGGGGCTCCTGGCGCGACGGGCTCGCGGTGGGGGAGGCGCACCGTCGGGCGATCGCGCCGGCGGCCGACAGCGCGGCGGAACGGATCGACGCCTTCGGCCGCACCGCCGACCGATTCGGGCTGATCCACGGCGACCTGCGCGCCGCCAACCTCATCACGCCCGGCGCCGGATTCACCGTGATCGACTTCGACGACGCCGGGTTCGGCTGGCACCTCTTCGAATTCGCGGCCGCCGCGTCCTTCGTCGAGACCGACCCGCGGCTGCCGGAGTGGGCGGCGGCCTGGGCCGCGGCGTACCGCCACCGTCGGGCACTGCCCGACGCGCACGCCGCTCTCCTGCCCGACTTCGTGCTGCTGCGGCGCCTGCAACTGCTCGGCTGGCTCGGCACGCACGGACATGCACTGGAGGCGGATCCCGGATTCGCCGACGGCACCGTCGAACTGGCGCAGGCGTACCTGGCCGGGCGGCTACTGTGAGCGCGTGAGCTTCTCGGAATCGGTCGCCGCGCACGTCGTGCGCTACGGCGGCACCTTCGCGCCCCTGCCCATCGACCGTGCCGCGGGCACCTACGTGTACTCGGGGGAGCGGCGCTGGCTCGACTTCACGTCCGGTCAGATGAGCGCCATTCTGGGGCACAGCCATCCGGCCATCGTGGCGACGGTGCAGCGGGAGATCGCGACGCTCGACCACCTGTTCTCCGGCATGCTCTCGCCGCAGGTCGTGACGCTGGCCGAGCGGCTCGCGGCCACCCTGCCGGAGCCGCTGAGCCACGTCCTGCAGCTCACCACCGGCGCGGAGTCCAACGAGGCCGCGCTGCGGATGGCCAAGCTGTACACCGGCAAGCACGAGATCGTCAGCTTCTCGAAGTCCTGGCACGGCATGACCGCCGGCGCGGCCGCGGCGACCTACTCGTCGGGACACAAGGGCTACGGGCCCACCGCGCCCGGCAACTTCGCCCTGCCGACGCCGAACGCCTACCGCTCGCGGTTCGTGGACGCCGCGGGCAAGTACGACTGGGAGTCGGAGCTGGACTTCGGCTTCGAGCTCATCGACGCGCAGTCGACGGGCTCGCTGGCCGCGTGCCTGGTGGAGCCGATCCTGTCGTCGGGCGGCATCATCGACGTGCCCGTCGGGTACCTCGCGGCGCTGAAGCGCAAGTGCGAGGAGCGGGGCATGCTGCTCATCGTCGACGAGGCGCAGACCGGCCTCTGGCGCACGGGCGCCGCGTACGCCTTCGAGCGCGACGGCATCGTGCCCGACATCCTGACCCTCTCGAAGACGCTCGGCGCGGGCCTGCCGATCGCGGCGGTGGTGACCTCCGCGGAGATCGAGCGCGTCTGCCACGAGCGGGGCTTCCTGTTCTTCACCACGCACGTCAGCGACCCGATGGTCGCCGCCGTCGCGACGACGGTGCTGGACGTCCTGGGCGACGGTGTCGCGGCCTCGGTCGCGGCGCGCGGGGCGCGGCTGCGCGCGGGGCTCGACGAGCTGGCGCTGCGCCACGAGGCCATCGGCGACGTGCGCGGGCGCGGCCTGATGCAGGGCATCGAGCTGGTGCGCGACCGGGACTCCAAGGAACCCGCGAACGAGCTGGGCAAGCTGGTGACGGAGCGCTGCTACGAGCGCGGCCTGCACATGAACGTGGTGCAGCTGCCCGGCATGGGCTCGATCTTCCGCATAGCGCCACCGCTCACGGCGTCGGACGCCGAGATCGACGCGGGCCTGGAGATCCTCGATTCCGCGTTGCAGGGGTAGGTCATCGGCCACCGGAAAATATATCCGCGCGGGCCGATGAGTTCCGGCGACGAGGCCCGTCTAACCATGTGACGGTGTTCGAGAGCGAACGCCGCGGACCAAGGAGCGACGCCATGCACAAGATGATCTTCGTGAACCTGCCCATCGCCGACGTCCAGCGCTCGCGCGACTTCTTCACCGCCGTGGGCTACACCATCAACGAGCAGTTCAGTGACGAGAACGCCATCTCGGTGGAGCTGGGCGAGAACATCGTGGCGATGCTGCTCAAGAACGACTTCTTCGGCACCTTCCACGAGGCCACGACGGCGGCGCCCGGCGTCAAGGAGACCCTCATCGCGCTCAGCGCGGAGAGCCGCGAGGAGGTCGACGAGGTGGTGAACCGCGCCGTCGCCGCCGGCGGCACGGAGGGACGCTCCGAGGATCACGGCTTCATGTACGGCCGCTCCTTCGACGATCCCGACGGCCATACCTGGGAGATCATGTGGATGGACCCGGCCGCCGCCGCGGGCGGGCCCGAGGCCGCGCAGGGCTGACATGACCGTCGTCGACGCCGGCTTCGACTCCGCCACCGCGCCGCTGCGCGCCGAGCTCCTCGCGCACTGCTACCGCATGTCGGGCTCCGCGTCCGACGCGGAGGACCTGGTGCAGGAGACCTATCTGCGCGCGTGGAAGGCCTTCCACCGCTTCGAGGGCCGGTCGTCGGTGCGGACGTGGATGTACTCCATCGCGACCAACGTCTGCCTCACGGCCGCCACGGCCCGGCGGGTGCTGCCCGTCGGGCTCGGCGGCGAGCCGTCGAATCCGCTGGAGCCGGTCGTGCCGTCGACGGAGGTGCTCTGGCTGCAGCCCCTCCCGGACCGCGCGCTCGGCGATCCGGGGGAGGCGGCGGTCGCCCGGGAGGGCATCGGGCTCGCGATGGTCGCGGCGCTGCAGGTGCTGCCGGCCAAGCAGCGGGCCGCGCTGATCCTGCGCGACGTCCTCGAGTTCTCCGCCGCCGAGACGGCCGCGGCGCTCGAGACCTCCGTCGCGTCGGCGAACAGCGCGCTGCAGCGGGCGCGGGCCTCCATCGGCGACGGTGCCGCCCAGGAGGGCCGCAGGGCCGCCGAGCTGTCCGACCACGAGAAGGAGGTGTGGGACGAGTTCTGCGCGGCCTTCGAGCGGCACGACATCGACGGTGTCGTGCGGATCCTCGCCGCCGACGCCACCTGGGAGATGCCCCCGATCCCGGGCTGGTACCGCGGCGCCGAGGCCATCGGCGAGCTCTCGCGGACGCAGTGCCCCGCGCAGGTCGCCGGGGACCTGCGGATGGTCCCGACGGTGTGCAACGGCCTGCCCGCCGCCGCGATGTACCTGCGCTCGCCGGCGGCGGCCGGGTCCGGCGGCGACGTCTGGCTGCCGTTCCAGCTGGACGTGCTGACCTTCACCGACGGCGCGCTCACCCACGTCTCCGCGTTCCTCGATCCCGCGGACCTGTTCGCGCTCGCGGGGCTGCCGGCCGACCTGCGCTGAATCAGCGGGCGGCGCCGTCGGCGTAGGCGGCCACGGCGAGGCGCCAGGCCCGGTCCCGCGCGTCGGCGGTGGGGCCGAGCAGGCCGTGCCGGTCCTTCGTCGCCAGGCCCTCGAGGAGGGCGCCGAAGCCGAGCGCGATCGCCTCGACGTCCCCCCGTTCGGCGCTGCCCGTGAGTGCGCCGAAGGCCTCGACGAGGACCTGCCGGCACTCGTGCACCGGGTGCTCGGGTGGGATCGGGCCGATGAGCGGGCGGGAGAACATCACGTCGACCAGCGCGGGCTCGTCGGCGGCGAAGCGGCGGTAGGCGTCGGCCCAGGCGGCGAGCACCTCGCGGGGCGGGCCGTCCGCCTGCGGCAGGGTCTCGACGAGCAGGGCGAAGCCGCGCAGCGCGACCGCGTTCACGAGGCCGTCGCGGTTCCCGAAGAGCTGGCCCAGCGCGGCGATGTTCGTGCCCGCGGCGGCCGCGGCGCGCCGGGTCGTGAGCCCGTCCGCGCCCTCGGCGCGGACGATCTCCAGTGCGGCGGCGGCGATCCCGTCCGCGACCTCGGGCGTCCTGGTTCTCTGTCTCGGCATCTTCCCCGGCAATCGTATCAGTGATATGTTTCGGCCATGACGACCCTGGATCACGTCCTCACCCGCGTCCTCGACTCCATGCCCGTCGCCCGCTGGCTCCAACTCTCGGTCGACGATGTCACACCCGACCGCGCCGTCCTCTCGATGCCCGTCGTCCCCGACGTCACCTTCGACGGGGTGCACTGCCACGGCGGCATCGTCGCCATGCTGGCCGACATCGCCGCGGTCGGGTCGGCGTTCGCCGCGATCCATGACTCCGGCCGCGTCGCCGCGACCACCGCCATGAACTCCCACAACCTCCGCCCGGCGCGCGGGGAGCGGCTCGTCGCCGTCGGCCGCCTCGTCGGCCCTCCCGGCCGCACCATGATCGCCGCCGCGGACGTCTTCACTGACTCCCTCGACGGCACCCGCTGCCTCACCGGCCTCTACACCGCCACCGCCCTCGACCGTCCGCTCACCGCGCCCGCCGGCTGAGTCTCGCGGCGGCGCGCCCGGAGGAGGGAGCCTGCAGGCTGCCTTCCCGCCGACTCTCGGATTCTGTCCGTTATGGACACGTCGTCCGAACCGGACAGAAATCGAGAGTCCCGAGATCGCTGCAGTGCAATGCACGGGGCCGTGCCCGTGCCGCGCGGCATCCGCCCCACTCGCCGCGGGTTTCGCGGTCCTCGCCCGGGCGGCGCGCGGTCGTCGTAGCGTCGACGTCGGGATACGTGAGCTTCGGGGGGAGCCATGCACAACTTCCAGGAACGAACCATGCCGATCCGTGATCGGGCGCTGCACGAGGCGGCGGTCCGGGCCGCGCTCGAGCTCGTCGCGGTCGAGGGACTGGACCGCGCGACCCTGACGGAAGTCGCGCGCCGCCTGCGCCTTCCGAGCGGGGAGCGCGTGTCCGAGCGGACCCTGCGGCGCAAGTACGGCGGCACCGCGCGGCTACTCTTCGCCACGCCGTGGTGGCTGCCGGAGCCGGCCGACGCCGTGCGCGTCGTCCTCGCCCCGCGCCCGCGGCGCACCGAGGGGCCGGTGTGGCCGAGCGGCCCCGCGGCCGAGGCGGCGTCCGCCATCGCCGACGACTGCCGGTGCGAGGGCGGCGTGCCGGAGCGCGATCCGCGGGACCGCCCGGCCGGATGCGACTGCGAGGACGGGCGCACCGACGACACGTGGCCGGACGCCGCGTTCTTCACCGACGCCGGCATCGACGATCCGCTCGGCGGTCTCGCCCACGCCTCGCCGACACCGATCGCCCTCCGCGATCTCCTCCACGACTCCACTCCGTGCTCACCGGCCACCTCGTCGCGACCGGGTGGGCAGCGAACCTGCCCTGGATGCGCGACCTGCGAGAGGAACGGCGGGAGATCGCGGCATGGCTCGCACTCGCGGAGGCGACGTGGGCGGAATCGCTGGGCCGGACCCTCGCCCGCGTCTTCGACCTCGACGCGACCGGGGGAGCCGCAGCGGCCGCCGCCTTCAGCGCGGTCGCGCGAACGCTCGAGCCGCTGGTCGGCGACCTCGGCGTCGCCCACCACCGTGCCGCGAACCACCGTGCCGCGAACCACCGCGCCGCGAACCACAGTTCCGCGCAGGCCCGTGCCGCACGTGGAAACGGGCTGGTCGCCATCGCATCGTCCGCCGAGGCCGACCTGGCCGCGGCCCGCGCCCGCGCGTTCGACGTGCTCGGCACCGTCGTGTCCGTTCCGGACAGAATCCGAGAGCCGCGCGGCAGGAGCACCGTCGCACCCGGCGGGAGGTACGCCGCGCTCCCGAACCGGCGCCGTCCGAGCGCTACGGGATGAAGCGGTAGCCCATCCCGGGCTCGGTGACGAAGTACCGCGGGTGCGCGGGGTCCGGCTCCAGCTTGCGCCGCAGCTGCGCCATGTACACGCGCAGGTAGTTGGTCTCGCGCGAGTACGACGGGCCCCACACCTCGTGCAGCAGCGTCTGCTGCGAGACCAGCCGATCCGCGTTGCGGACCAGCACGTCCACGATCTTCCACTCGGTGGGGGTGAGGCGCACCGTCGCGCCGTCGCGGGTCACCGTCCGCGCCTCGAAGTTCACCTCGAAGGCCTCGGTCTTCGCCGGCGCCGGCGCGTCCACCAGGCCGGTCCGCCGCACCTGCGCGCGCACGCGGGCGAGGAACTCGTCCATCGCGAAGGGCTTGGTCACGTAGTCGTCGGCGCCGATGTCCAGCGACTCCACCTTGTCGTCGCTGCCGTGCCGCGCGGAGAGCACGATCACCGGGGAGGTGCAGAACTCCCGCAGCTTCGCCAGCACCGCGGTGCCGTCGAGGTCGGGCAGGCCGAGGTCGAGCACCACCACGTCGGGCGTCCGCTCGCGCGCGATCTGCAGGGCCGACCGGCCGTCGGACGCCGTCTCCACCTCGTAGCCGCGGGCCTTGAGGTTGATCCGCAGGGTGCGCAGGATCGCGGGCTCATCGTCGACCACCAGAACGAACGTCACGAGACCACCTCATCACTCGACACCGGCTGCGCGGCGGGCAGGTCCACGATCATGGTCAGGCCGCCGCCGGGGGTGTCCTCCGCGGTGAGCGTGCCGCCCATCGCCTCGGTGAGCCCGCGGGCCACCGCGAGCCCGAGCCCGACGCCGTTGCCGGCCGGGGCGTCGCCCATCCGCTGGAAGGGCTTGAACATGGCCTCGCGCTGCTCCTGCGGCACACCAGGGCCGTGGTCGCGGACGTGGACCTGCAGGCGGTCCCCGTCGGGGGTGTGCACGCCGGAGACGCCGACGGTGACCGGCCCGCCCCGCGAGTGCCGCACGGCGTTCTCCACGAGGTTCGCCAGCACCCGCTCCAGCAGTCCGGGATCCGCCAGGGCGGTGGGCGGCGCGTCGGTGTCGGCGCAGGCGAAGTCGAAGGCCAGGTCGGCGTCGGGGAGCGCGGTCCAGATGGCGGGCAGGACCTCCTCGATCCCCACCTCGCGGGTGAGCAGCGTGAGCGAATCGGACTGCAGCCGCGACATGTCGAGCAGGTTCCCCACCAGCGAGTCCAGCCGGTCGGCGCTCTCCTCGATGGTCGCGAGCAGCTCGGCCTCGTCCTCGTCGGACCACTCCACGTCGTCGCGGCGCAGCGACGAGACGGCGGCCTTGATCCCGGCGAGCGGCGTCCGCAGGTCGTGCGAGACCGCGCTGAGCAGCGCCGTCCGCGCGCGGTTGCCCTCGGCGAGGGTCCGGGCCTGCTTGGCCTCGGCGCTGAGCGCCTCCCGGTCGAGCCGGGCCGCCGCGTGCGCCGCGAAGGCGACGAGCAGCCCGTGCTCGGAGGCGCTGAGCGGATCGCCGTTCACCACCAGGGCCACGTTGTCGCCGACCATCGCCGCGTCGGTGCCGTCCTCCGGGCTGAGCGGCGACTCGCGCCGCCCGGCGACCAGCTGCCAGGGGGAGTCGGCGTCGTCGCGCCGCAGCAGGGAGGCGCCGCGCAGCCCGAAGGTCACGATGGCCTCGTCGAGCAGGGCGGGTATCTCGTCGTCGGTGTTCTCGGTCGCCAGCAGGGTGTCGGCGAGGCCGCTGAGCACGTCGGCCTCGGCGCGGGCGCGGGCGGCCCGGGCGGTCTGCCGGGCGGCCAGGGAGACCACCGACGCGACCGCGATCGCCGTCAGCACGAACATGGCGACGGCGAAGACGTTCTCGCCCGACGCCACCGTGAACGTGTACAGCGGCGGCGCGAAGTAGTAGTTGAGCAGCACCGATCCGAGGATCGCCGCGGGCACCGCCGGCCGGATGCCGCCGACCAGGGCGACCGCCACCGTCAGCATGAGGAAGAGCATCAGCTCGGTGGGCAGCGAGTGCCACTGCCGGGTTTGCGCGAGCAGCGCCGTGAGGAGTACCGGCCCTGCGATCGCCAGCACCCAGCCCGCGATGGTGCGCCGCTTGCCCAGCAGCACGGGGTCGGGGCCGTCGATGCGGGGGAGCAGCCGGCGCCGGCCCGCGCCCGCGGCCCGCTCGTGCGTGACCACCTGCACGTCGATGTCGCCGGAGCCCTCGATCACCGCGTCCGAGACGGGCCACCGCACCACCGAGGTCAGCGCCCGGTGCCGCGACTTGCCGAGGATGATCCGCGAGGCGTTCACCGAGGTGGCGTACTGCAGGATCGCGGCGGCCACGTCGTCGCCGGTGACGATCTGGAAGGTGCCGCCCAGCGATTCCGTGAGCTGCCGCAGTTGCGCCAGCGAGGCGGGCGAGGCGCCCGAGAGGCCGTCGCTGCGCGCGACGTACACCGCGCGCAGCTCGCCGCCCGCGCCCTTCGCCGCGATCCGGGCGCCGCGGCGCAGCAGCGTCCCGCCCTCGGGGCCGCCGGTCAGGGCGACGACGGTGCGGTCACGGGTGGGCCAGGCGGCCGAGATGCCCTGCTCGGAGCGGTACTGCTCGAGCCGCTCGTCCACGCGGTCGGCCAGCCACAGCAGCGCGAGTTCCCGCAGCGCCGTGAGGTTCCCGATGCGGAAGAAGTGCGAGAGCGCGGCGTCCACCTTGTCGGGCGCGTAGATGTTGCCGTGCGCCATGCGCCGCCGCAGGGCCTCGGGCGTCATGTCGACGAGCTGCACCTGCTCGGCGCGGCGGACCACCCCGTCGGGGATCGTCTCGCGCTGCCGCACGCCGGTGATCGACTCCACCACGTCGCCGAGGGACTCGAGGTGCTGGATGTTGACCGTGGTGATCACGGTGATGCCGGCGTCGAGCAGCTCGGCGATGTCCTGCCAGCGCTTCTCGTTCTTCGAGCCGGGGGCGTTGGTGTGGGCGAGCTCGTCGACGAGGACCACCGTCGGGTGCGCGGCGATCACCGCGTCGACGTCCATCTCCTCCAGCACCGCGCCGCGGTACTCGACCTTCCGGCGGGGGATCACCTGCAGCCCCTGGACCTGGGCCTCCGTCTGGGGCCGGCCGTGGGTCTCGACGTAGCCGACGACCACCGACGTCCCGCGCGAGGCGCGGCGCACGCCCTCGGTGAGCATGGCGTAGGTCTTGCCCACGCCCGGCGCGGCGCCCAGGTAGACGCGAAGAAGCCCCTTCGGCATGTCTCCCCTCCTCCTCCGCCCGGGCTACTTCGCCGCGGCGGCGAGGTCGGTGAGCGCGAGGTTCAGATTCACCACGTTAACCCGCTCCTCGCCCAGGTAGCCGAGCTGTCGGCCGTCGGTGTGCGCGGCCACCAGCGCGGTCACCCGCTCCGGCGCCAGGCCCCGGGCCTTCGCGACGCGCGCCACCTGCTGCCGCGCGTACGCGGGGGAGATGTGCGGGTCCAAGCCGGAGAAGCTCGCCGTGACGGCGTCGGTCGGCACGTCCGACGGTGCCACCCCGTCCTCCGCGGCGACCTTCGCGCGGCGCTCCGCGATGAGCGCGACCAGCTTCTCGCTGTTCGGTCCGAGGTTGGTGCCGCCGGAGGCGAGGGTGTCGTACTCGCCGGCGGACGGGCGCGGATGGAACCACTGCGGACCGTCGAACTTCTGGGCCAGCAGTTCGGACCCGACGACGGTGCCGTTCTGCTCGACCTGCGAGCCGTTCGCCTTCGCGCTGAAGGCGACCTGCCCGACGCCCCAGATCACCAGCGGGAACAGGGCCCCGAGGACGACGGTCATGACGATCAGCATGCGCAGGCCGGCGAGGAGCTGGCGCGGTGTGGAACTCAACACGGTGATGCCTTCTTTCAGGAGAGGCCGGGGATCAGCTGGACGACGAGGTCGATCAGCTTGATGCCGAGGAAGGGGACGACGATGCCGCCGAGGCCGTAGATGGTGAGGTTGCGCGCGAGCAGCTTGTCGGCCGACTTGGCGGTGTACTTCACGCCCCGCATCGCGAGCGGGATCAGCGCGACGATGATCAGCGCGTTGAAGATCACCGCCGAGAGGATCGCCGACTGCGGGCTGTGCAGGCGCATCACGTTGAGCACGTCGAGGCCGGGGGCCAGGGGCACGAACATCGCGGGGATGATCGCGAAGTACTTCGCGATGTCGTTGGCGATGGAGAACGTGGTCAGCGCGCCGCGGGTGATGAGCAGCTGCTTGCCGATCTCCACGATGTCGATGAGCTTCGTCGGGTCGGAGTCCAGGTCGATCATGTTCCCGGCCTCCTTCGCGGCGGAGGTGCCAGTGTTCATCGCGACGCCCACGTCGGCCTGCGCGAGCGCGGGCGCATCGTTGGTGCCGTCGCCGGTCATCGCGACGAGGCGGCCGCCCTCCTGCTGCTGCTTGATCAGCGCCAGCTTGTCCTCGGGGGTGGCCTCGGCGAGGTAGTCGTCGACGCCCGCCTCCGCGGCGATGGCCTTCGCGGTCAGGGGGTTGTCGCCGGTGATCATGACGGTGCGGATGCCCATCGCGCGCAGCTGCGCGAAGCGCTCGCGCATGCCCGCCTTGACCACGTCCTTGAGGTGCACGACGCCCTGCAGGGTCGGGGCGGCGCCGGGCTCGGCGTACGCGACGACCAGCGGGGTGCCGCCGGTTCCGGAGATCTCGTCGACGGCCAGCCGCACGTCGACGGCGCCGAGCGCCTCGGAGACGGCCTCGCCGAGGGTCTCGCCGGGCCCGTCGACCCGGTGCTCCGCGGCGACCCACGCCAGCACGGCCGCCGAGGCGCCCTTGCGGATGCGGGTGCCGTCGGGCAGGTCGACGCCCGACATGCGGGTCTGCGCCGTGAAGGGCACGACGGTGCCGAGGCGGACCGTCGGGACCTCGTGGCCGTGCTCCGTCGCCAGGTCGACGATGGAGCGCCCCTCGGGCGTCTCGTCGGCGAGCGAGGCGAGCAGCGCGTGCCCGGCGAGGGTGTGCTCGTCGACGCCCGCGACGGGGTGGAACGACGTGGCCCGCCGGTTGCCGTAGGTGATGGTGCCGGTCTTGTCGAGCAGCAGCGTCGAGACGTCGCCCGCGGCCTCCACGGCGCGGCCCGACTTGGCGATCACGTTCCGCTGCACCAGCCGGTCCATGCCGGCGATGCCGATCGCGGAGAGCAACGCGCCGATCGTCGTGGGGATGAGGCACACGAGCAGCGCCACGAGCACCACCACGTCGACCGCGCCGCCCGAGTAGATCGCCATCGGCTGCAGCGTTGCGACAGCCAGCAGGAAGATGATCGTGAGCACCGTGAGCAGGATGTTCAGGGCGATCTCGTTCGGCGTCTTCTGCCGGTTGGCTCCCTCGACGAGGCCGATCATCCGGTCGATGAAGCTCTTGCCCGGCTCGGTCTTGATCTCGACGACGATGCGGTCGGACAGCACCCGGGTGCCGCCGGTGACGGCGCAGCGGTCGCCGCCGGACTCGCGCACGACGGGGGCGGACTCGCCGGTGATCGCCGACTCGTCGACGGTCGCCATGCCCTCGACGACGTCGCCGTCGCCGGGGATGACCTCGCCGGCCTCGACGATCACGAGGTCGCCGACGTGCAGCTGCGAGCCGGGGACCTGCTCCTCGCCGGACGCGGTCCTGCGCCGTGCGATCGTCTCCGTCTTGGCCTTGCGCAGCGAATCGGCCTGCGCGCGGCCGCGGCCCTCGGCGACGGCCTCGGCGAGGTTCGCGAAGAGCACCGTCGCCCAGAGGAAGACGGCCACGGACCACGCGAACACGGACGGGTTCACGATCGCCAGCGCGGTGGTGTAGACCGAGGCGATCCACACCACGAAGACGACGGGCTGCCGGATCTGCGTGCGCGGGTCCAGCTTCGCGGCCGCGCGGGGCAGCGCCGACTTGAGCTCGGCGAGCGAGAACGCGGAGCGCCGCTTCGGTGCCTGGGTGACGGCCTTCGGGTCCGACGGGGTGGCGTCGGTCAGCGTGTTCGTCACTGGGTGACCTCCGAGATCGGTGCGAGCGCGAGGGCGGGGACGAAGGTCAATCCGGCCACCAGGACCACGACGCCCACGGTGAGGCCCACGAACAGCGGGCGGTGGGTGGGGATGGTGCCCGCGGTGGCGGGCACGGGGTGCTGCTTGGCGAGCGCGCCGGCCAGGGCCAGGATCGCGACCATGGGCGCGAATCGGCCGAGGAGCATTGCGGCGCCGAGGGTGTAGTTGAACCACGGGGTGTCGACGGCGAGGCCGGCGAAGGCGCTGCCGTTGTTGTTCGCGGCCGAGGCGTAGGCGTAGAGGACCTCGGAGAGGCCGTGCGCACCGTCGTTGGTCATGGCGGCGACGCCCTGCTTCTGGACCACGGTGGCGGCGGTGCCGACCAGCACCAGCGCGGGCATCACCAGGATGTACAGCGCGGCGAGGGTGATCTCGGTGCGGCCGATCTTCTTGCCGAGGTACTCGGGGGTGCGGCCCACCATGAGGCCGCAGAGGAAGACGGTGAGGACGGCGATGACGAGCATGCCGTAGAGGCCGGATCCCACGCCGCCGGGGCTGATCTCGCCGAGCAGCATGTTCACCAGCGCGGCGCCGCCGGCGCCGGGGGTGAGGCTGTCGTGGGCGGCGTTCACGGCGCCCGTCGACGTGCTGGTGGTGGCGGTGGCGAACAGGCCGGTGCCCCACTGGCCGATCCGCAGCTCCTGGCCCTCGAGCGCGGCGCCCGCGGCCCTGCCGGCCGTGCCCTGGTTGCCCAGCTGCGCGCCGATGGAGATCGCGGTCGAGACGGCGAAGATCACGGTCATCGAGCCGAGGATCGCGTAGCCCTGCCGGTGGTTGCCGACGAGGTTGCCCAGCATGCGGGGCAGCGCCACGGGGATGAGCAGGATGAGGAAGATCTGGAACAGGTTGGTCGCGGCCGTCGGGTTCTCGAAGGCGTGCGCGGAGTTGGCGTTGAAGTAGCCGCCGCCGTTGGTGCCGAGGAGTTTGATGACCTCCTGGCTCGCGACGAGGCCGCCGGTGAGCACCTGCTTCTGCCCGTCGAGCCCGACGATCTCGTGCCGCTGCCACAGCGTCTGCACCACGCCCTGCGCCATGAGGATCACGGCGCCGATCGCGGCGATCGGCAGCAGCACGCGCAGCGTGATGCGGGTGAGGTCCACCCAGAAGTTGCCCAGCCGGTCGGTGCGGGAGCGGACGAAGCCGCGGATCAGCGCGACGGCGACCGCGATGCCGACGGCCGCGGAGACGAAGTTCTGCACCGCGAGGCCGATCGCCTGCGCGATGAGGTTCATGGCGCTCTCGCCCGAGTACCACTGCCAGTTGGTGTTGGTGACGAACGAGATCGCGGTGTTGAGGGCCTCGTCGAAGCGCCACTGCTTCGGCTCGACGCCGGGCAGCCAGCCCTGCACGAGGAGCAGGATCGTGAGCGCGACGATGCTGACGGCGCTGAACGCGAGCGCTGCCAGCGCGTAGACCCGGTAGCCCTGCTCGGCCTCGGGGTCGGCGCCCACGAGGCGGTAGACGACGCGCTCGACCCGCCAGTGCTTCGGCGTGGTGACCACGTGCGCCAGGTAGTCGCCGAGCGGGCGGTACGCGATGGCCAGCGCCGCGACCAGGGTGCCGATCGTCAGCAGGCCGGAGAGGGTGCCGCTCATCAGAAGCGCTCCGGGCGCAGCAGGGCGTACAGCAGGTACGCCAGGGTGAGGATCGTGGCCGCCAGAGCCAGCGCGTTGGAGATGTCCATGGGCTCCACTGGACCACCGGGAACGGGCGTTTTCACGCCCCCTTAACGCCCCCGATGCGGGTCTTGACGCGTTCTTAGCGGATGATGTTTCGGTGAACTCAGCAGCTTCCGCGCCCGCGCCGCAGCGGGTACCGCCGGAGGTCTGGGTCCTCGTCGCGGCGAGCTTCGTGATCGCCCTCGGGTACGGCGTCGTCGCGCCCGCGCTGCCCGCCTTCGCCCGCACCTTCGACGTGGGCATCGGCGCCGCTTCCGCGGTCGTCAGCGCCTTCGCGATCATGCGGCTCGCCTTCGCGCCCGCCACCGGCCCGTTGGTGAAGGCCTTCGGCGAACGCTGGATCTACATGACGGGGCTCCTGATCGTCGCCGCCTCGACGCTCGCCGTCGCCTTCGCTCAGAGCTACTGGCAGCTCATGCTCTTCCGCGGGCTGGGCGGCGTCGGATCGGTGATGTTCACCGTCTCGGCGATGGGCCTGATGATCCGGATCGCGCCCGCCGAGATCCGCGGCAGGGTCAGCGGCGTGTACTCGTCGAGCTTCGTGCTCGGCGGCATCTGCGGCCCGCTCCTGGGCGGCGCGCTCGTCGGCTTCGGCCTGCGGGTGCCGTTCGTCGTCTACGCCATCGCGCTCGTCGTCGCCACGCTCGTCGTGGGGATCGCGCTGCGCGGCAGCACCCTCGCGGGCCGGGAGGAGGCCTCCTCCGAACCGGGCACGACGATGCGCGAGGCCCTCGCGGACTCCGCCTACCGGGCCGCGCTGTTCACGTCGGTGGTGTTCGGCTGGGTGTACTCGATGCGGGTCTCGCTGCTGCCGCTGTTCTTCGCCGCGGTGCTCGATCAGCCCGCCGCGATCGCCGGCTACGCGCTGGCCGCCTACGCCGCGGGCGACGTGCTCGCCATGTTCCCCGCGGGCCGCGCCTCCGACCGGTACGGCCGCCGCCCCTTCATCGTGGTCGGCATGCTCGTCATCGCCGCGGGCACGCTGGCGCTGGGCTTCACCGATTCGGTGCTGGTCGCCTTCCTCGTCACGGTCGTCGCCGGGATCGGGACGGGCCTCGTCGCCCCGACCATGCAGGCCTCCCTCGCCGACGTCCTGCAGGGCAAGGGCCGCAGCGGCGGCGCCCTCTCGGCGTATCAGATGGCGCAGGACGCGGGCACCATCTCCGGCCCGCTGCTCGCCGGCGCCATCGCCCAGTACCTCGGCTTCACCTGGGCCTTCGCCATCACCGCCGCGCTGTGCGTGGTCGCCGCGTTCGTGTGGATGCTGGCGCGGGAGACCCGCGTCGCCGCGACGGTCTGAGCGCGGCGCCCGCCCGTGTGCGCCTACGGACGCACCCCCGTCGTGGTCGACGACGTGCACCGCATCGACGACTCTCGGATTCTGTCCGCTTCGGACACCGTGTCCGAACCGGACAGAATTCGAGAGTCCCGTCGCAGCGTGAACGGGGGACCTCCGCCCCGCCCTCCGGGCCCTACTGCCAGCTGGGCAGCCAGAGCTCCAGACGCCACCACCACATCGGGATCGGCGTGGCGGTGAGGATCGGCCACAGCCAGGCGAAGTTGAGCACCACGATCGTCGCGTAGAGCACCACCAGCCAGCGGCCCAGTTGCAGCCGCTCGAAGCCGAAGTACCGGGCGCGGCCGTCGAGGCCCAGCACCTCGCGGCAGATCAGCGCGATCATGATGCACAGGAAGGGCATCAGGGTGAGCGCGTAGAAGTAGTACATCTGCCGGTCCAGGTTGAGGAACCACGGCAGATAGGTCGCGAAGTACATGGTCACGGGCGCGGCGTAGGCCCAGTCCCGCTTGACGAACATCTTCCACAGCGCCCACAGCACCACCGGTACGGCGATCCACGTGAGCGCCGGCGTGCCGACCGCCATCACCGCGCGCACGCACGGCCCGTCGCCGCACATGCCCCCGGACTGGTCCGCGGTGTAGTGGTAGAGCATCGGCCGCAGGCCCATCGGCCAGGTCCACGGCTTCGACTCCCACGGGTGGTGGTTGCCTGCGGAGTTCGTCAGGCTGTCGTGGAAGTCGAGGATCGTGGTCTCGTAGAAGAACAGGGAGCGCAGCGCCGCGGGGACCCAGCCGAACGGGCCGCCCTCGCCGACCTGGTTGCCCACCGCGTACCGGTACACCGACGTCTCCGAGGCGAACCACGGCCAGAAACTGCCCAGGTACACCAGCACCGGGACCACCCCGAGCGACATGCCCGACGGGATCAGGTCGCGCAGCAGCACCCCGCGCCACGGACGCAGCACGCCGTACTGGCGTCGGTTCGCCACGTCGAACGCCAGGGACAGCACCAGGACGCCGATGAGGAAGTAGATGCCCGACCACTTCACACCGCACGCCAGGCCCACCATGATCGCGGCGGAGAACCGCCACCAGCGGAAGCCCAGCCGCGGACCGTACAGCGAATCGGTGATCCGCCCCTCGAGCGCCGCGCGGTGCAGCCGCTCCCGCATCTGATCGCGGTCCACGAGGATCATCGAGAACGCGGCGAAGCCGAAGAAGACGAGGAAGATGTCGAGCAGCGCGACGCGCGAGGAGACCATCGTCAGGCCGTCGCAGATGAGGAACAGGCCGGCCAGGCCGCCGATCAGCGTGGACCGCGCCAGCCGCCGCGCCGCGCGGATCACCAACAGGACGAGCAGCGTGCCGCACACCGCCGACATGAACCGCCAGCCCAGCGGGCCGTAGCCGAACAGCCACTCGCCGATCGCGATCATCCACTTGCCCACGGGCGGGTGCACGACCAGCCCGAAGCCGGGGTTGTCCTCGATCCACTGCCCGCCCGAGAGCACCTGCCAGCCCTGCGGGGCGTAGTGCTTCTCGTCGAAGACGGGCGTCTGTACGGGCGTGCTGCCGATGAAGCCCGTGTTGCTCGGATAGCCCAGGTTGAAGAACCGCGTCGCCGCCGCGACGGCGGTCAGCACCAGCGTCACGGTCCAGCCGAAGGCGCGGTCCGTCGCGCCGAACACCGCGGGCGGGAGCCTCGGGCCGGGGCTCACCATCTCGCGGTCCTCGCTACGCCCCTCGGGCATCGCCACAGCTGTCACGCGAACCATCGTAGGGTGTGACCCGTGGGAACAGAGGACGCGCGCGGGGCACTGATCGTCGCCGGAGTGCCGATGGGCAACCCGGGTGACGCCACCGCGCGGCTGATCGCGGCGCTCGGATCCGCCGACGTGATCGCCGCCGAGGACACGCGCCGGGCCCGGTCGCTGGCGGCGTCGCTGGAGGTGGAGATCGCCGGGCGCGTGCTCAGCTTCTACGACCACAACGAGGCCGGCCGCATCCCGCAACTGCTCGCCGCGCTCGACGCCGGCGAGACCGTCCTGCTCATCACCGACGCCGGCATGCCGTCGGTCTCCGACCCCGGATATCGCCTGGTCGCGGCCGTCGTCGAGGCGGGGCACCGGGTCACGTGCCTGCCCGGGCCGTCGGCCGTGACCACGGCGCTGGCCCTGTCGGGGCTGCCCGTCGAGCGGTTCCTGTTCGACGGTTTCGCCCCGCGCAAGTCCGGTGCCCGCCGGTCATGGCTCACCGAGCTGGTGACGGAACGTCGCGCGGCGGTGTTCTTCGAGTCGCCGCACCGCCTCGCCGACACCCTCGCCGACGCCGCCGAGGTGCTCGGAACCGAGCGGCGCGCCGCGGTGTGTCGCGAGCTCACCAAGACCTACGAGGAGGTCCGCCGGGGCACGCTGGGCGAGCTCGCGGCGTGGGCCGCCGACGGGGTGCGCGGCGAGATCACCGTCGTGGTCTCCGGTGCCGATCCGATCTCCGCCGACCCCGAGGACCACGTCGCCGCCGTGCTGCGCCGCGTCGACGCGGGGGAGCGGCTCAAGGATGCCTGCGCGGCCGTCGCCGCGGAGACCGGTGCCTCCAAGCGCGAGCTCTACGAGACGGCGCTCGCGCGGCGGCGCGAGGAGACCGACGACTGACCGGGTCGCGGAGAATCAGGCGGCGGCCGCAGCCCGCTGAACCCCCGCTCCGGGCGTCGATGCCCGCCGGGTGAGGATCAGCCGGAGCGCCCCGACCACGACGATGCCGCCCACTGCGAGATCGAGGTAGTGGCAGGCCATCGCGCCGAGGTACGTCGGGCCGCCCCACGCGTTCACCGTGAAGTTCGGGTCCAGCCCGGCCAGCACCTGCACGCCCGCCCGGAAGGCGGCGAAGACCAGCAGGAGCAGCAGTGGCGCGGCGAGCGTCAGCCGCACCGGGGTGAGGGCGGGCGTGCGGGGCGGCCACCGTCGGGCCCGGATCCCGAGCACGAGCAGTGCCCCGATCACGGCCACCACCGCGTGCTGCGGCCAGGCGGCGGTCCACGGGACGAAGCCGGCGACGACGGGATCGCGCTGGGTGTAGAGGTGGCCGCCGAACGCGAGCCCGGCGGCGAAGGCCGCCGCCAGGACCAGGAGGAAGCGACGGAACGCGGGGGCGTGGAGGTCGATCATGCGGCCAGTGTCGCGGGCCGCGACGCGGGGCGTCGTCACCCGTGCGGGGGAGATCCGCGATGGCCGACGATCGACGCCGCCTTGTCGAGGCACTCGCGCCACTCCGCGTCGGGCTCGGAGTCGATGGTGATGCCGCCGCCCACGCCGAGCCGCAGCGCACCGTCGCGCGCCTCGACGGTGCGGATCGCGACGTTGAGGTCCAACCCGGTCAGCGGATGGTCGATGCCGATCGCGCCGCAGTAGCTGCCGCGGGTGTGCCGCTCCCATGCGGTGATCCGCTCGCGGGCGGAGAGCTTCGGGGTGCCCGTGACCGACGCCGGCGGGAAGGTCGCGTCGAGCAGCTGCGCGCGGGTGGTGCCGGGCCGCTGCCGCGCGGTCACCGTCGAGACCAGGTGCCAGACGCCGGGGGCGGGCTCGACGCGCAGCAGCTCCGGCGTGCGGACGGTCCCGGTCGCGGCGACGCGGCTGAGGTCGTTGCGCACCAGGTCCACGATCATCACGTTCTCCGCGACGTCCTTGACGCTGGCGCGCAGGTCCTCCGCCGGCCTGGTCAGCGGCAGCGTGCCCTTGATGGGCCGCTCCGTGAGCAGGCCGTCGCGCTCGGTGAGGAAGGTCTCGGGGGAGAACGAGGCGACCGCGCCCCAGTCGCCCTCGAGGTAGGCGGCCTTGGCGGGGCGGGTGGCGGCGGCGATGTCGGCGAACAGGTCCAGCGGGTCGCCGGTGAGGTCGCCGCCGAAGCGGGTGCACACGTTCACCTGGTAGACGTCGCCCGCGCGGATCGCCTCCTGGCACGCGAGCACGGCTGCGCGATGATCGCCCCGGTCGGGCGGGGTCCACGCGGCCGCCCACGGGCGCGGGGCGGGCGCGGCGTCGGGGATCGGGAACGCGGGATCGGTGCAGGCCCAACGGCCGTCGGCGTCGAGCAGGAGCAGCGGGCCCGGATCGCCGCCGATGACCGCCGGGACGAGGCGGGGCTCGCCGGTCGTGTCCGGGTAGCCGACGATCCCGAGCCACGGCGCACCGTCGGGCGCGATGCCCGGATCGAGCTGCGGCGCGGGCGCGATCACGGCGCGGAAGCCGCCCCACGCGCCGAACAGCGCGGCGGGCCGGTGGCCGCGCTCGCGGAGCGCCCGCAGCATGTCGACCGGTTGCACCGCGCCATCCTGTCACGGCGCCGCCGCGCGATCTCGGGGAGGAATGGGGGTTTCACCGGATGTGCGCGGAGGGCGCGGGCCGGAAGAGTGGGTCTCGGCCGGCGGATCTCTCCCACCCACCCGATCCGCCCGCCACCCCAACTCACGAGGAGGAGCGATGAACCCGGTGATCGACGGCGGTACGGCCCTCGGCGAGCGACTGGCCTGGGTGCACGTCGCCCACGGCGAGCGCAGCCAGGTCCGGTTCTACGCGGAGGGCGAGTACGCGGGTACCGCCGCCGCGGTTCCGACCGTCGACACCGAGGTCATCGGCGTGGACTACGACGTGGTCTACGTCCGCTACGGCCGGGACATCGCCCGCTTCCGGCTGGACGAGTCCGGCGCCGTCGTCGCGCTGGATGCGGTTCCCGCCTCCGCCCTCGCCGGCTGACGTCCGTCCCGGACGGCGCCGGGCCCCGTCGATCCACTTCGCGATTCCGCCCGGAACACGCTTGCAGTGCACCGATAAGCTGGGCGCACCATGGCTGCAGACAAGGCTTTCTACATCACCACGGCGATCGCCTACCCGAACGGCGTGCCCCACATCGGGCACGCCTACGAGTACATCGCCACCGACGTGATCGCGCGCTTCCAGCGACTCGACGGCCACGAGGTCTTCTTCCTCACCGGCACGGACGAGCACGGCATCAAGATGCAGCAGACCGCCGCGAAGGAGGGCATCGAGGTCAAGGCCCTCGCCGATCGCAACGCCGCGGCCTTCGAGGCGCTGCAGCGCGCAGTCGGCTCGACCTTCGACCGGTTCATCCGCACCACCGACGCCGACCATTACGAGGCGTCGAAGGCCATCTGGCAGAAGATGGTCGACGCCGGCGACATCTACCTGGGCAAGTACTCGGGCTGGTACTCCGTGCGCGACGAGGCCTACTACGCCGAGGACGAGACCACCGTCACCGAGGACGGCACCCGCGTCTCCACCGACACCGGCACCGAGGTCGAGTGGACCGAGGAGGCGTCGTACTTCTTCAAGCTGTCCGCGTACCAGGACCGGCTGCTCGCCCTGCTCGACCGCGAGGGCGGCTACCTCGAGCCCGCGACGCGGCGCAACGAGATCGTCAGCTTCATCAAGGGCGGACTCCGGGACCTCTCGATCAGCCGCGACACCTTCGACTGGGGCGTGCCCGTCCCCGGCGACCCGGATCACGTGATGTACGTCTGGGTGGACGCGCTGACCAACTACCTCACCGGCGCCGGCTACCCCGACACCGAGTCGGCGCAGTTCCAGACGTTCTGGCCGCCCAAGCTGCAGATCATCGGCAAGGACATCATCCGGTTCCACGCCGTGTACTGGCCTGCGTTCCTCATGAGCGCCGGGATCGAGCTGCCCGAGCGGGTCTTCGCCCACGGCTTCCTGTTCAACAAGGGCGAGAAGATGAGCAAGTCGGTCGGCAACGTCGTCGACCCGCACGCCCTCATCGCCGAGTACGGCCTCGACGCGCTGCGCTTCTTCCTGCTCCGCGAGGTCTCCTTCGGCCAGGACGGCAGCTACAGCCACGAGGCGATCGTCGGCCGGATCAACGCCGACCTCGCCAACGAGCTGGGCAACCTGGCGCAGCGCTCGCTGTCGATGATCAACAAGAACTGCGCGGGCACGGTCCCCACGCCGGGCCCGTTCACGCCCGCCGACGAGGCGCTCCTCGCCCGGGCCGACGGCCTGCTGTCGACGGTCCGCCGGCACGTCGGCGACCAGGCGCTGCACCTGTACCTCGAGGCGATCTGGGAGGTCCTCGCCGAGACCAACCGGTACTTCTCGGCGCAGGAGCCGTGGAAGCTCAAGGCGAGCGACCCCGAGCGCATGGGCACGGTGCTCTACACGACCGCCGAGGTCGTCCGCCAGGTCGCGCTGCTGCTGCAGCCGGTGATGCCGGAGTCGGCGGAGGAACTGCTGACCCTGCTCGAGCAGCCGAAGGACCGGCGCACGTTCGAGGCCGTCGGCACCCGACTGGCCGCGGGCACCGCGCTCCCCAAGCCGCAGGGCGTCTTCCCCCGGTACGTCGAGCCCGAGGCCGAGTAGCCGCGGTACCTCGGCCGGACGCGGTCTCCCGCGCCCGGCCGGCGGGCCTACGGCGTGGTCGCGAGGATGGAGAACTGGGCGGCCGCCTTCTGCCGCGCGAGCGCCGCGTTGCTGTCCTGGACCGATCCGACGTAGCGCCCGACGGGCACCCAGCAGTACGTGAGGCTGCCGCCCGTCATGCACTTCACCGACGGGAGCTGGGGGATGCCCGGCACGGCGGGGTTCTTGGCGGCGGCGGTCTGCACCATCGTGGTCGCGGCCGCGGCATCGCGCGTGCGATAGACGACGCTGCCGGCGCCCGTGTTGCCGATCAGGTCGATGCCGGCGGCGAGATAGGTCTCGGTCCTGGTGATGTCCTGGATTCGGTGCAGCTGCCCGTTCCACGTGTACCAGTTCTCGAAGAGGGTCGGATCCTGTGCGTCGGGCGCGGGGAGCGTCCTGGACAGGATGCCGTCCTTGTCGAGGTCGAGCTTGCGGATCTGGTCGACGGCGGTCGGCGTGAACGCCTTGAGCTTCGGCAGCTCCAGACCGTAGGCCTTGGTCACGAACTGCGCGCCCTGATCCGTGGTCGGCCCGGTGCCGCTGACGTTCACGACGAAGGGCCCCTGCACGACGTAGGCGTCGACGGTGCCGGGCTTGAACTCGGACGCGAGCACGTCGGGCGCACCGTCGACGGTGACGCGGACCTTCGGGGCGGACGCGGTGGCGGTGCGGATGGCGTCGAGGGCAGCTTTCGCGGCGTCGGGGGTCTCGAAGCGGTAGAGGCCGATCCGCACCGCGACGGTCGGCTTGTCGAGCGCGTCGCCCCGCGTGGTCGTCATGCCCACCCGCATCTTGTTGGCCTGGAAGGCCCGGGCGGTGGCGTCGGGCACGCGGCTGCGGAGGCCGTCGCCGACGAGCACGGGGTACGAGCGCAGGCCCGCGCCGCCGATGATGAGCCGCGGGTCGACCTCGTTGGCCTGGATGAGCGCCTCGTCGCCCATCCGATTGCCCTCGGCCACCCACGACCGGTTCTCCGAGGCGGTGATCGTGCGGGCCTTCGTCGGGTACGCGCCGTAGTCCAGGCCGGCGGGGACCGGCACCGTCGTCCCGGCGGGCGCGCTGGGCGCCGCCGACGACGAGACGGCCGGCGATCCCGACGACGGGGCCGCGACGGGCTCCCCGCCGGTCGTGTTGCAGGCGGCGAGCAACGCGGCACCGCCGATGACAGCGGCGGACAGGACGGACTTCTTCATTCGTTCTCCTCGGTCGGACACCGCACGGAGCACACCAGGCACGGCTTCGCGGCTGCTTAACGTCGGATTAAACATGGTCCGAGGACGGGGCCCCGGAGCGGTACCGGGACAATGGAGCGCATGGGGAAGAAGAAGCCGCCGCCTCCGCTGCCCGCGCCGCTGCCCGGCCTCGTCGACGCGCACACGCACCTCGACGGATGCCGCGCCCGCACGCCCGAGGCCGTGCGGGAGCTGGTCGACCGGTCGGCGTCCGTCGGCGTCGACCGCGTGGTCACCGTCGCCTGTGATCTCGACCAGGCGCGGTACGTCATCGAGGCGAGCCGCTGGGACGAGCGGGTCTTCGCCGCCGTGGCCCTGCACCCGACCGACGCGCACCAGCTCGAGGTCGACGGTGCGCCGGCGGAGCTCGAGCGCCTGGCCTCCGACCCGCGGTGCGTGGCGATCGGCGAGACGGGGCTCGACTGGTACTGGCTCGGCAAGCGGGAGGACGTCGCGACGCCGGCGCAGCAGCACGCGGCCTTCGAGTGGCACATCGACCTGGCGAAGCGACTGGGCAAGCCGCTGATGATCCACAACCGTGAGGCGGACGCCGACATCCTCACGGACCTCGAGCGCTTCGGCGCCCCGGAGACGGTGATCTTCCACTGCTTCTCCGGCGACGCGGCGATGGCGCGCGAGTGCGTGGACCGCGGCTACGTCCTGAGCTTCTCGGGCACCGTGACGTTCACGAACGCGACGGAGCTGCAGGAGGCCGCGCGCCTCGTTCCGGACGATCAACTGCTCGTCGAGACCGACGCGCCGTATCTCACACCCCACCCGTACCGGGGTACGCCCAACGAGTCGTACTGCATCCCCTATACCGCGCGCTACCTCGCTGACCTGCGCGGAGTCTCGCCGGAGGAGATCGCGGCGGCCACCACCACGACGGCGGAGCGTGTGTTCGGGGCCACATTCGCGGGCGCGAAATGAACAGAAGCTGGCACGCCTCCCACTTCTCCGTTACCGTACTGTGATGTAACGGCGACCGAAACGTCGCCGAGCGCCACACCTGCAGTCCACCCATGGGAAGTCACCAGTGCCTGAGCTCGACGCAGACGACAACACCACCACGGTGGATCAGCCCACCTCGCACCCGCGCCGCGGCGCCTTCGGTTCCACCCGGGAGCGCACCGCCGAGTTCGACGTGACCCAGGTCTTCGCCCGGTTCACCGACATCGAGGGCCGGCCCCTCGATCCCGAGGCGGACCGCGAGATCATCGACCTCGAGGCCGAGGTCTACGGCGACGACGCCGTCGCGGAGGCCGAGAGCCTGGCCCTCGAGGCCGAGGAGAAGTACAACGCGGAGCACCCGCAGGCCGAGGCGCTCCCCGAGCCCGCCGTCCTCGACACCGAGGCCGACGACGCCCTCGAGCCCGCCGCGGAGACCGCGTCCGACGACGACAAGCCCGGAATCCTCGACGGCCTGTCGGCGAAGCTCGAGAACACCCCGGTCCGCGCCGTCACCGGCGCCATGCTGGTCGCCCTGATGGCCTCCGGCGGCACCGCCGCCGCGCTGTACCAGGACTTCACGGTCACCGTCGACGGGCAGACCCACGAGGTCTCCACGATGAGCCGCTCGGTGAAGTCGATCCTCGGCTCCGCCGGCATCGACGCCGACGCCTCGGACCGCGTGAGCCCCGGCCTCGGCGAGTCGGTCAAGCCCGGTCAGCAGATCACCGTGCAGCACGACCGCGACATCGCGGTCAACGTCAACGGCAAGGTCCGCACTGTCAAGACCACCGACCTGACGCTCGGCGCCGCCCTCGCCTCGGCCGGCCTCGGCGACGCGAAGAACTTCGTCTCCCTCCCGCTCGACGCGCAGGTGCCGCTCGACGGTGCCGCCGTCTCGGTGGTCACGCCCGTCACCGCCACCGTGCTCGACGCGGGCGGCAAGGTCGTCGCCAACGCCGCCGGGCGCACCGTCGGCGAGTACCTGGCCAAGATGGGTGTCCCGCTGATCCAGCAGGACGCCGTCAAGCCGAGCGCCAACACCCCCGTCACCCCCGGCATGACCATCTCGGTCAACCGGAACCGGACGGCCACCGTGACGGTCACCGAGCCGTACACGGCGCCGCCGAAGAAGGTCGACGACCCGAAGCTGACCAATGGCAAGACGCAGGTCACGAACCCGGGCAAGCCGGGCAAGCAGGAGGTCCAGTACCGCGAGCACGTGGTGGACGGCAAGGTCGTCTCCCGCGAGCGGATCGGCTCCAAGGTCCTCGACGCGGGCATCGCCGGCGTCACCGCCGTCGGCACCGCCCCGGGCGCGCCCTACGTGGCACCGGGCTCCGTGTGGGACCGCCTGGTGCAGTGCGAGGCCACCGGCAACTGGGCCATCAACACCGGCAACGGCTTCTACGGCGGCGTCCAGTTCACGCAGCAGACGTGGATGGCCTTCGGCGGCGGCAAGTACGCGCCCCGCGCCGATCTCGCGACCCGCGAGGAGCAGATCGACATCGCCCGCAAGACCCTCCGCGGCCAGGGCTGGGGCGCATGGCCCTCGTGCTCGTCGAAGCTGGGCCTGTCCGGCAACTCGGAGTAAGTAGACTCAGCCGTTGTGACCGGCGCCGAGTTCAAGAATCAAGCACGACTGCTCGGCCCCGCGGAGATCCGCGCGCTGGCCGGGCAGTTGTCCGTTCGTCCCACGAAGACGTTGGGGCAGAACTTCGTGCACGACCCGAACACGGTCCGCAAGATCGTCGCCGCCGCCGACGTGCGCCCCGACGACGTCGCGCTCGAGGTGGGGCCCGGCCTCGGCTCCCTCACCCTCGCGCTGCTCGACGCCGCCGCCTCCGTCACCGCCATTGAGATCGATCCCGTTCTCGCGGAACAGCTCCCGAAGACGGTGGCCGAACGTGCGCCGGAACTCGCGGGGAACCTCACGGTGATCGGCGAGGACGCGCTCAAGGTCTCCGGTGCGCAGGTGTCCGTCGCGGGATCGCCGACGGTGCTCGTCGCGAACCTCCCGTACAACGTCTCGGTGCCGGTGCTGCTGCACCTGCTGGCCGAGGTCCCCACGCTGCGGACCGTGCTGGTCATGGTGCAGCTGGAGGTCGCCGACCGGCTCGCCGCGCCCCCGGGTTCGCGCGTCTACGGCGTCCCGTCGGTGAAGGCGGCGTACTACGGGCGCGTGCGCAAGGCCGGCACCGTCGGGCGGGCGGTGTTCTGGCCCGAGCCCAACGTGGAGTCCGGCCTGGTCCGGATCGACCTGCACGGCCCCGGCGGCCGGCCCGACGTGGACCGGGTCCGCCTGTGGGCGGCCGTCGACGCGGCCTTCGCGCAGCGCCGCAAGACCCTGCGCGCCGCCCTCGCGACCTGGGCGGGATCGCCCGCCGCGGCGGAGGAGCTGCTGGTCGCGGCGGGTATCGACCCGCGCGAACGCGGCGAGAAGCTGTCGGTCGAGCAGTTCGCCGCCCTCGCCGCCGCTCGGCCCGCCGACGCCGCCCCGTAGTCTGGACCGCGTGCTTTCCGTGGTACCGACCCCCCTGACCGTGCGGGCGCCCGCCAAGGTGAACCTCCACCTCGGGGTGGGCGACGTGCGGCCCGACGGCTTCCACGAGCTGGTCACCGTCTTCCAGGCGCTCTCCCTGCACGACGACGTGACCCTCACCCCGTCCGACGCGCTGACCCTGCATGTGACCGGCGAGGGCGTCCGCGACGTGCCGACCGACCCCACCAACCTGGCGGCGCGCGCCGTCGTCGCGCTCGCGGAGCGGTACGGCCGGGACCCGAACATGCGCATCGACATCGCCAAGGGCATCCCCGTGGCGGGCGGGATGGCCGGCGGATCCGCGGACGCGGCCGCCGCGCTGCTCGGCGCCGCCACCCTCTGGGGCCTCGAGATCGGCCGCGACGACCTCGACGAGGTGGCCGCGACGCTCGGCTCCGACGTGCCCTTCTCGCTGCACGGTCACACCGCGCTCGGCACCGGCCGCGGCGAGCGGCTGATCCCCGCGCTGGCCCGCGGCGAATTCCACTGGACGCTCGCGCTGGCCCGCGAGGGCCTGAGTACCCCCGCCGTGTACCGCGAGCTCGACCGGCTGCGCGAGGCCGGCGATCCGCCGCGCGCAGGCAGTCCCGACGCGCTGCTCGCCGCCGTGGCATCCGGCGATCCGCACCGCCTGGCTCCGCTGCTCACCAACGATCTGCAGGCGGCCGCGCTCTCGTTGCAGCCGGGACTACGGCGCACGCTGCGCGCCGGCATCGAGGCGGGCGCGCTCGCCGGCATCGTCTCCGGCAGCGGCCCCACCTGTGCGTTCCTCTGCGCGAGCGCCGACGACGCCGTCGACGTGGGCACCGAGCTCGCGGGCGCCGGTGTCTGCCGGACGGTGCGCGTCGCCTCGGGCCCGGTGCCGGGCGCCACCGTCGTGCCGTAGGCGCACGCCCCCTCGCGCCGCCGCGCGCCTCACCCCCCTCTCGGATGAATGGCGGACAACTCCTTGCCACATACCCCCTAGGGGTATATGGTTCGATCAGATACCCACTGGGGGTACCCCTGATCGAGGAGGAACCATGGACAGCCGGGAGACGACGCGGCGCTCGATGAATCCGGCGGCCAAGCTGGCGGTCTACGGCGCCGGCCTCGTGATCGCCTTCGGCGGCGCCTACGGCATCGCCGGCGCGGTGGTGCCGGACGGCACCGTCGCCCAGTGGAACGCGCAGGCGGACCAGGGCCACGGCGGGCACGCCGCCCCGGCCGCAGCCGCCCCCGCGGCGCCGACCGCGCTCAAGGGCGTCTCGCTCAGCGCCGAGGGTCTCACCTTCGCCCCCGTCGCCGCGCCGCGCGCGGTCGGGGAGGCCGGCTCCCTGAGCTTCCGCATCGAGGACGCCGCCGGCGCACCCGTGACGGCGTACACGACCACGCACGAGAAGGACCTGCACCTCATCGTGGTCCGCGCCGACGGCAGCCTGTTCCGCCACGTCCATCCCACGCTCGACCGCGCCACCGGCGTCTGGTCGCTGCCGTGGAGCTGGGCCGAGGCGGGCGCCTACCGCCTCTACGCCGACTTCGCGCCCGCGACCGGGTCCGCCGTCACGCTCACGCGCACCGTCGAGGTCGCCGGCGGCTACGCACCCGCCGACCCGGCCCCGTCGCGCACGGCTCAGGTGGACGGCTTCACCGTCCAGCTCGACGGTGACCTCGTCGCCGGTGCCTCGAGCCCCGTCACGCTGCGCGTGAGCCGCGACGGCGCGCCCGTCACCGCGCTGCAGCCCTACCTCGGCGCCTTCGGCCACCTGGTCGCACTCCGCCAGGGCGATCTCGCCTTCCTGCACGTGCACCCCGAGGGTGCCGAGCCGAAGCCGGGGGACACCGGCGGGCCAGCCATCGCCTTCCAGGCGCAGGCCCCCACCGCGGGGCGCTACCTGCTGTACCTGGACTTCCAGGTCGACGGGGTGGTGCGCACCGCGAGCTTCGTCGTCGACGCGGCCGCGTCCGCGGCGCCGCCGAACCCCACGACCCCATCCGCCCCCGCTCCGGCCGACGGCCACGGCGGGCACTGACCACCACAGAAGAGGAGGAATCGACCATGAGCACACCCGGCAGTACCACCGGCGGCGCGCACATCGAGCTGGATATCGGTGGCATGACCTGCGCCTCGTGCGCCAATCGGATCGAGCGGCGCCTCAACAAGATCGACGGCGTGAGCGCCACCGTCAACTACGCCACCGAGAAGGCGAAGGTCGTCGCGCCCGAGGGCGTCGACCCGCAGCGCATCATCGACGAGGTCGTCGGCACCGGCTACAGCGCCACGCTGTCCGGGGCGGCGGCACCGTCGGGGCCGGGCGGCGAGGAGAGCACCCCCGCGGACGTCGAGCTGGCCTCGCTCCGCACCCGGCTCATCGGCGCCGTCGTGCTCAGCGTGCCCGTCATCGCCATGGCGATGATCCCCGCGTGGCAGTTCACCTACTGGCAGTGGGCCTCGCTGGCGCTGGCCTCGCCCGTGATCCTGTGGGGCGCATGGCCCTTCCACAAGGCGGCGTGGGCGAACCTCAAGCACGGCACGGCCACGATGGACACGCTCATCTCCATGGGCACACTGTCGGCGTTCCTGTGGTCGCTGTACGCCCTCTTCCTCGGCACCGCAGGGGAGCCGGGGATGACGCACCCGTTCTCCCTCACGCTCGCGCCGTCCGACGGTGCCGCGAACATCTACCTCGAGGTGGCCGCCGGCGTCACCATGTTCATCCTCGCCGGGCGCTACTTCGAAAAGCGCTCCAAGCGGCGGGCCGGGGCGGCGCTGCGCGCGTTGCTCGAGCTCGGCGCCAAGGAGGTCTCCGTCCTGCGCGACGGGGCCGAGGTGAAGATCGGCGTCGACGAGCTGCGGGCGGACGACGAGTTCATCGTGCGGCCCGGCGAGAAGATCGCCACCGACGGCGTGGTCGTCTCCGGGACGTCCGCGGTCGACGCCTCGATGCTCACCGGCGAATCGGTGCCCGTCGAGGTCGGACCGGGTGACCCGATCACCGGCGCCACGGTCAACGCGGGCGGACGACTCGTGGTGCGCGCCACCCGCGTCGGCGCGGACACGCAGCTCGCGCAGATGGCGCGGCTCGTGGAGGAGGCGCAGACCGGCAAGGCCGAGGTGCAACGCCTCGCCGACCGGATCTCCGGCGTCTTCGTGCCGATCGTCATCGCCATCGCCGCGGTCGCCCTGGGTGGCTGGCTCGGCGCGGGCTTCCCGGTCTCGGCGGCGTTCACCGCCGCGGTCGCCGTCCTCGTCATCGCCTGCCCCTGCGCGCTGGGCCTCGCCACGCCGACGGCGCTGCTCGTCGGCACCGGCCGGGGCGCCCAGCTGGGCATCCTCATCAAGGGGCCCGAGGTCCTCGAATCGACCCGCCGCGTCGACACCGTCGTGCTCGACAAGACCGGCACCGTGACCACCGGCCGGATGACCCTGGTCGACGTGATCACCGAGCAGGGCGTCGACCAGATCGACGTGCTGCGCTACGCCGGCGCCCTCGAGGACGCCTCCGAGCACCCGATCGCCCAGGCGATCGCCAAGGGCGCGGCGGAGAAGGTCGGAATCCTTTCTCCCGTCAACGGTTTCGCGAACGTCGAGGGACAGGGTGTGCAGGGTGTCGTCGACGGCCACGGCGTGATCGTGGGTCGCGAGTCGCTGCTCGCCGACTGGGCGCTGCACCTGTCCGACGGGCTCGTCGCGGCCAAGGCGGACGCCGAGGCGCAGGGCGCGACGGTCGTCGCGGTCGGCTGGGACGGCGCGGCGCGGGGGATCCTCGTGGTCTCCGACGTCGTGAAGCCCACCAGCGCGGAGGCGATCCGGGAGCTGCGGGCACTGGGTCTGACGCCCGTGCTGCTCACCGGCGACAACGAGGCCGCCGCCTGGAAGATCGCGGCGGAGGTCGGCATCGACGAGGTGATCGCCGAGGTCATGCCGCAGGACAAGGTCGCCGTGGTGACCCGCCTGCAGGCCGAGGGCCGCGTCGTGGCGATGGTCGGCGACGGGGTCAACGACGCCCCCGCGCTCGCCGCCGCCGACCTGGGACTCGCGATGGGCACGGGCACCGACGTCGCGATCGAGGCGGCGGACATCACCCTGGTCCGCGGGGACCTGCGGGCCGCCGTCGACGCGATCCGCCTGTCGCGCACCACCCTCCGGACGATCAAGACGAACCTGTTCTGGGCGTTCGCCTACAACGTCGCGGCGATCCCGGTGGCGGCGCTCGGCATGCTCAATCCGATGCTCGCCGGCGCGGCGATGGCCTTCTCCAGCGTCTTCGTCGTCGGGAACAGCTTGCGCCTGCGTGGATTCCGCAGCGCGGCGGGGCGGGCTCCGGCCGATCGCCCCGGAGACCGGATCCCTTCCACCGATCGAGAGGACACCACCGACATGAGCTGCTGCAGCACGAACTCCTCGCAGCCCGAGGACATCCGGCTGAGCGTCGCGCCCGCGAACACCGCGCAGGCGGCGGACGAGAACACCACCTGCCCCGTCATGGTCGGCAACCCGGTGGTGAAGTCCACCGCCGAGGCGCGCGGACTGTTCCGCGACTTCGACGGCGAGCGGTACTTCTTCTGCTGCCCCTCGTGCGCCCCGAAGTTCGACTCGGACCCGGCGAAGTACGCGGCGAACGTCGCCTGAGCCGAGCGAGGAAGCGCCGGCCGGCGCGCGGGTCAACCGCGCCTCGGCCGGCGCTTCGGCATGATCGCGTCGACGAATTCCAACTCAGCGGCCGGCCGCGGACATCTGCGTCGCGCCTGCCACGAGGAGTGGAAATTCGTGAGCGGATCGCCTATTCGAGCGCCTCCGACAGCTCGAGCCACCGCAGTTCCTGCTCCGCCAGCTCGTCCTCCAGCGCGGAGATCTTCTTCATCTCCTCAGCGAGGCCCGCGTAGTCGCCCTGGTCGTGCTCGGCGAGCGCGAGCTTCGCCTTCTCGACCTGCTCCGTCAGCTTGGTCATCCGGCGCTCGACGGCCGTGACCTCCTTCTGCGCCGCCCGCAGCTCGGCGCCGCTGAGCCCGGACTCGGCCGGGGCGCCGGAGTCGGAGGTGGCGGGCACCGTCGAACCCGCACGGCCGGAACCGGATCCGGAGCCCGAGCCGTGCTGGGCGCGCCGCAGGGCGAGGTACTCCTCGACGCCGCCGGGCAGGTGCCGCAGGCGGCGCTCGAGGATCGCGTACTGCTGGTCGGTGACGCGCTCGAGGAAGTAGCGGTCGTGCGAGACCACGATGAGCGTGCCCGGCCACGAGTCGAGGAGGTCCTCCATCGCGGCCAGCATGTCGGTGTCCAGGTCGTTGGTCGGCTCGTCGAGGATCAGCACGTTCGGCGAGTCGAGCAGGATGAGCAGCAGCTGCAGGCGCCGCTTCTGTCCGCCGGAGAGGTCCTTGACCGGCGTCGAGAGCTGCGCGCTCGCGAAGCCCAGCCGCTCCAGCAGCTGCGAGGGGGTCAGGTCCTGCGCCTTGGAGCCGCTGCCCACGGTGAAGCTGGTGGCCAGGTTCGCCAGCACCACCCGGACCGGATCCTCCCAGTGCTGCTCGAGCTCGTCGAGCCGCTGCGTCAGCGTCTGCACCTTGACGGTCTTGCCGCGCTTGACGGTGCCGGTCGTGGGCTGGACGGCACCGTCGATGAGGCCGAGCAGCGTCGACTTGCCCGCCCCGTTGACGCCGAGGATGCCGGTGCGCTCGCCGGGCGCGACGCGCCACTCGATGTCGCTGAGCACCTGCTTGTCGCCGTACGCCACGCCGACGTCGAGGATGTCGACGACGTCCTTGCCGAGCCGCGAGACCGCGAGCGACTGCAGCTCGGTCTTGTCGCGGATCTCGGGGACGTCGGAGATGAGCGCGTTCGCCGCGTCGATCCGGAACTTGGGCTTGCTGGTGCGGGCGGGGGCGCCGCGGCGCAGCCAGGCCAGCTCCTTGCGCGCGAGGTTCTGCCGCTTCTGCTCGATCGACGCCGCCTGCCGGTCGCGCTCGACGCGCTGCAGGATGTACGCGGCGTAACCGCCCTCGAAGGGCTCGACGATGCGGTCGTGCACCTCCCACGTCGCGGTGCAGACCTCGTCGAGGATCCACCGGTCGTGGGTCACCATGAGCAGGCCGCCCTGGTTCGCGGGCCAGCGGGTCTTGAGGTGGCCGGCGAGCCACTCGATCGCCTCGACGTCCAGGTGGTTCGTCGGCTCGTCGAGGATCAGCACGTCGTGCTCGCCCGCGAGGAGCTGCGCCAGTTGCACCCGGCGACGCTGCCCACCGGAGAGCTCGCCGAGGCGCGCGTCCCACGGCAGGTCCGTGAGCAGGCCGGCGAGGATATCGCGTACCTTCGGATCGCCCGCCCAGACGTGCTCGGGGGTGTCGCCCACCACGGAGTGGCCGACGGTGTCCTCGTCGTCGAAGAGGTCGGTCTGGGTGAGCACGCCCACCCTGACGCCGCCGCGTCGGGTGACGCGGCCGGAATCGGGCTCGCGGGTGCCGGCCAGCAGGCCGAGCAGGCTGGACTTGCCGTCGCCGTTGCGGCCGACGATGCCGATCCGGTCACCCTCGTTGACGCCGAGGGAGACCGAATCGAAGACCGTCTTGGTCGGGTACTCGAGGTGCAGCGCATCCGCGCCGAGAAGATTCGCCATCGCGCGTCCAGGTTACGCGGGCACCTGCCATACTGATTTAGTTGGATATGCGACTAATCGCGAGGAGTGGGCTGTGAGCGACGCCGAGATCGTCACCACCGTGGCCGGGGGCACCGGCCACATCGAGCTGAATCGTCCGAAGGCGCTCAACGCGCTCACCATGGACATGGTGCACGCGATCGACGCGGCGCTGCAGGCCTGGGAGTCCGACGACGCCGTGACCCGCGTGCTCCTCACCTCCGCCTCGCCCAAGGCCTACTGCGCCGGCGGAGACATCCGCGCCATCCGCGACCAGGTGGTGGCGGGGGAGGACTTCACCCCGTTCTTCCGCGACGAGTACGACATGAACCTGCGCCTCGCGGAGTTACCCAAGCCCGTGATCGCCCTCATCGACGGCGTGAACATGGGCGGCGGCGTGGGCGTCTCGATCCACGGCTCGCACCGCGTCGTCTCGGAGAAGGCGCTCATCGCCATGCCCGAGGTCGCGATCGGCTTCCTCCCCGACGTGGGCGCCACGCACATCCTCGGCCGCCTCCCGAAGGGCTTCGGCGAGCTCATGGGCATGACCGCCGCCCGGATCGGCGCCGGCGACGCGCTCGCCGTCGGGCTCGCGACGCACTTCGTGCCCTCGTCGGCCATGCCCGACGTCAAGGCCGCCCTCCTCGCCGGGGAGGAGCTCGACGGTGTCCTCGCGCGCTTCGGCGACACCGCCCCCGCCTCGACCCTGCCGCTCGACGAGATCGCCGACGTCTTCGGCCGCGACTCGGTGACCGAGATCCTCGCGGGCCTCGCCACGACGTCCGGCGCCTGGGCCGACACTGCCCGCGAGCAGCTCTCCACGGCCTGCCCCACCTCGGTCTTCGTCACCTTCGACCTGATTCAGGAGTCGCGCAACCGGACCCTGGCACAGTGCCTCGCCGAGGAGGCCGTCGTGGGCGCCCGCCTGGTCCGCCGCCCCGACTTCGTCGAGGGGATCCGCGCGGTGCTCGTCGACAAGACGCGCGACCCGAAGTTCTCGCCCGCATCGGTCAGCGACGTCGAGGAGCGCGAGATCGAGGCGATCATCGGCAACTGATCCGCTCGCGGATCAGCCGCGGCCGGCAGCGGTCGCGAGGAAGTCGCGCAGCACGATGCTGTCGCGGAGATAGCGCTCGTACGGGAAGTCCTGTGCGGTGAGGGCCTTTTCGAGCTGGGCCGCGTAGTCGGTGCTCGACGCGTGGAACTGCTCCGCACCCTTGTCCGTCAGGCGCACCAGGCGCCGGCGGGCGTGCTCGGGATCGGGTTCGACGGTGACCAGCCCCTCCGGCGCGAGCGCGGTCAGCATGCGGCTGACGGCCGCGTCGGAGACGAGCATCGCTTGCGCCAGCTCGTGCTGCGTCGCGGGCTGCACCTCCTCGAGGGTGCCCAGGAGCCGCATCCGGCTGTAGCTCAGCGCGCCGGGGGCTCCGTACTCGCGCGTCACGACACCGAGCAGCATCGTGATGTGGTTGAGCACGTCGCCCAGGCCCTCGTCGGGTTCGTTCATGTCTCCAGGCTACAGGAGTCTTGACCCGTTAATATTAACGTGTTAAGACTGAGTTATGAACGCATCGACGCAGTACCTCATCCACACGTCCACCCCGCTGATCTTCCCGATCGCCGCGGCGATCTGGGCCGCTGTCCGCTCCTCCCGCCGGCCCGGCGAGCGTCTCGAGATCTGGCAGCGGGCGATGCTCGTCGCCGCCGGCCTGGGCGCGGCGTGGGTGGGCGTCTTCTTCCTCCTCGCCCCGGACGTGATGGCGAACGAGATCGGATTCCCCGCCGGGAATCCCTTCCAATTCGAGATCGCCTTCACCAATCTGGGCTTCGCGGCGATGGCCTTCGTCCTGGTCTTCCGGCATCGGGGATTCCGGCTCGCCTACGGCGTCGGCTACGCGATCTTCCTGTGGGGCGCGGCGTTCGGGCATCTCGACCAGTGGTTCGCGCACGGTGACCACCAGCCCGGCAACACCGGCGGCATCCTCCTCGTCGACATCCTCGTCCCCGCGGCGATCATCGCGCTCGCGATCGCGGACCGTCGCCACGCATCGGACGGCGATCGCGTGAGCGTCGGCGTCGGCGCCGGCCCGCTCCCCGCGTCGCACTGACTGCGGACCGGCTCGCAACGCGTGAGCCGCTATGTGAGCTCGAACGGCTATGACATCGTGACCGCCAGTGACACACCGGATATGTCGTGGTTCCGGGTGTCACTGGCGGTCACGATTTCATAGTGTCCGGAACTCGGGGGGTGCGACGTCGCGCCCGCGTTCACGCGGATGCCAGTCACACTCGACTGGATATGTACTCCGATGCCAGTTGCTCACGAGGATGGGTCTCATGATCGTTTCGTGGACCGCGGTGGCGGGAATGGTGGTGACGGCGTTGGCGATGGTGCTCACGCCCGGGCCGAACATGATCTACCTCGTCTCCCGCAGCATCGGCCAGGGCCGCGCGGCCGGACTGATCTCGCTGGCCGGCACCGGGGCGGGCTTCCTCGTCTACCTCACCCTCGCGAACGTGGGGCTGGCCGTCGTCTTCGTGGCGGTGCCGTGGCTCTTCATGGGCTTCAAGGCGGCCGGCGCGCTGTATCTGGGTTGTCTCGCGTGGCAGGCGCTGCGTCCGGGCGGCCGCGGGCTGTTCGAGACCACCGACCTGCCGCGCGACTCGAGCGCGAAGCTCTTCCGGATGGGGCTCCTCACCAACCTGCTCAACCCCAAGGCGGCGATCATGTACCTCGCTCTGATCCCGCAGTTCGTCGACCCCTCCCGCGGGCACGTCGCCGCGCAGGGCTTCCTCCTCGGGGGTATCCAGATCACGGTGTCGATGCTGGTCAACGCCGCGATCGTGATCGCCGCGGGTGCGGTGGCGGCGCTCATCGCGCGGCGCCCGACGTGGGCGGCGTGGCAGCGCCGGATCACGGGCACGCTGCTCGGCGCCGTCGCGCTGCTCCTCGCCCGCGAGGTCCCGCAGCGCGCCCGCGTGTGAGTGCCGGCGTCAGCCCACCTGGTACGTGCCCGTAGCGCTCGCGACCAACACGTCGCCCGTCTGCGAGTACATGTCGCACCGCACGTGGCTGGTCTTCCGGCCCGTGGACAGGCGGTGCGCCCGCACCCGGAGGCCGTCCTCGATCAACGGGGCGATGAAGTTCAGCGACAGCGACGCGGTGACGCCGCGCAGCTTGTCCGGCACCGGGCGGCCCGCCCACGCCGCGACCATCACGCCGATGTCCGCGGCCGCCGCGATGAGGCCGCCGTGCATCATCGTGCCGACCGTCGTCAGATCGGGCCGGTAGGGCACGAGGAGCGTGGCGGCGCCGTCGGAGATCTCCTCCAGCTGCATCCCGAGCAGAGCGACGAAGGGCGACGCGGGCACGAACTGCCGCATGATCTCGGAGCCGTCGGCGGCGCCGGCGTCGAGCTGATCGGGCGAGACGGTCATCGAAGTTCTCCTAGTCTGACTATGAAAACGAAGTATGACTAGGATAGTGCCATGGAATCGCTCCTGACGGAACCCGCGGACAAGCGCCGCCGCCGCACGCGTGCCGCGCTGCTGGACGCGGCGCGGGACCTGTACGGGCGGCCGCAGGGCTATCGGGGCACCTCCGTCGACGAGCTGGCCGCCGCCGCGGACGTCGCGTTGACCAGCATCTATTCGAACTTCCCGGGCGGGAAGGCGGACCTCTACGCGGTGCTGGCCTGCCGGGTCGGCAGCGAGCACGTCGCGGCGATGGGGGCAGCGGTCGCGGGAAGCGCGGGGGAGGAGGCCGCGCGCAGGGCCTTCGACGAGTACCTCGACTTCCACCGCCGCGAGCCGATCGCCTTCCGGCTGCTGGGCCTCACCGACGTGCACGGTGAGGACTCGGAGGTGGTGCGCGCCGCCCGGGCGGAGGTGCGCGGCTACCTCGCGACGGCGCTGGACGCGGTGATCGTCGCCGTCGGCGACCCGGCCGACGCGGCGCGCAGCGAGGTGATCCAGTGCTGGGCCGGCATCAACGGGCTGCTCGCCCTCGCCGCCCGCGGCCTGATCGACGCCGCCGAGGCCGACCGCCTCATCGGCGAAGTCCGCGCTCGCTGTGCCGCGAACCTCGCCGTCTCCCGCTGACCGTGGCGCACGCCACGCACGGTGATGTGAAGGAATCGCGACGGTCCCACCGTCGGTTCCGTGACGTTCGTCCGTTTGTGTCGGCTTCGTGAAAGCTGTATTCAGCCAGTCGGTTTCGTGAAATCCGTCGGTACGGTCGAAGTATGAACGAGAAACGGAATCCCGCAGTCCAGCCCCTCACACGACGGCTCGCCGTCGGACTGGTCGCCGCCGGAGCCGGCGCCGCCCTCCTCGCGGCCGGGCCTGCCGCCGCGCAGCCCAGAGACCACGTGGTGAGCCCGTCGGCGGTCGCTCCCGGCGGTGCGCCCGGCGGCGGCGCCAATCACTCGAACGTGCCGCCGGGGTCCGCGCTGTGGCCCGGAAACATGAATCCGGACTCGGATTCGGGATCGGCCCGCGATGCGGGGCCGAGCTCCGCGACGCCCATCGACCCGGGGGATCATCCCCGCGACGCGCCGGGCGCCGACAGCCCCCGGTTCTGAGGGGGCGCCGGGCCCGGCAGCGGACTACTCGTAGTCGTAGAAGCCCTTGCCCGCGGCCAGGCCCGTGCGGCCCCGGTCGAGGTAGTTCTCCTTGATCCACGCGGCGAAGCCGCGATTGCGCTCGTCGCCGGCCGACATGATGTTGTACGGCGTGTTCAGCCCGATGATGTCGAGGATCTGGAAGGGGCCCATCGGCGAGCCGGTGCCGATCCGCCACACCTTGTCGACGTCCTGCGGCGTCGCGTAGCCGTCCGCGGCGAGCTCGACGCCGGCGTTGAGGAACGGGATGAGGAGCGAGTTGAGGACGTAACCCGCCTTCTCCTTGTGGATGGGGATCGGCACCATGCCGATCTCGCCGGCGAACTCGACGACGGTGTCGAAGACGTCCGGCGAGGTCGCCGGCGTCCCCATCACCTCGGCGGTGTTCGACGTCCAGATGCGATTCGCGAAGTGCAGGGCGAGGAACCGATCCGGGCGGCCCGTCGCGTCCGCGATCGCGCTCGGGAGCAACGACGAGGAGTTGGTCGCGAAGATCGTCGCCTCCGGCGTGAGCGAGTTCAGCTTCCCGAAGGTCTCGCGCTTGAGCTCCAGGATCTCGGGGATCGCCTCGATGATCAGGTCCGCCTCGCGCGCCGCGGCGGCCAGATCCGCGGTCAGGGTCAGCCGGCCCAGGGCGGCGGAGGCCTTGCCGTCCGCGGCCCCGTCGACCTCTCGCTCGTACGTGGCGACGAGCCCGGCGAAGGTGGCGCGGCCGCGCTCGAGCGCGGCGTCGTCGATGTCGTACGCGGTCACCTCGAAGCCGCTGTACGCGGTCTGGAAGGCGATCTGCGCGCCGAGTACGCCGGTGCCGAGCACGGTGACCCTGCGGATGTCGGTCATGAACGGATCCTCACTCTCGAAGTCGTGACGTGATCCATCCTCGTCCCGGTCGCCGGGCCGCGCACTGAGTTGTAGAACACAACTCGATGCGTCGAGGGTCAGTCGGCCGCCGCGACCAGGGGCGCGAGCGCGAGAGTCGGGTGCTCCTTCTCGATGTACTGCAGGCGCCACTTGTCGGAGAACAGGGCGAGCAGCGCGCCGTCGTTGCGCTCGAAGACCTCGACGCCGCGCTGCCGGTTGAGCTCATCCGCGCTGGCGGCGTCCGTCCGGCGCGCCACCGAGTAGCCCAGGTTCTCGACCTGGACGTCGACGTTGAACTCCGTCTTCATCCGGGCGACGACGACCTCGAACTGCATGGGGCCGACCGCGGCCATGACGGGCGAGGCGTCGCCGCGAACGTCGTTGCGCAGCAACTGGACCACGCCCTCGGTGCCGAGCTGCTCGATGCCCTTGCGGAACTGCTTGTATTTGCCCGCGGAGTCGGCGCGGACCACCGCGAAGTGCTCCGGCGCGAACGAGGGGATCGGCGGGAACTGGACCTTGGCACCGTCGTACAGGGTGTCGCCGGGGGCGAGCGCGTTCGCGTTGACCAGGCCGACGACGTCGCCGGGGTAGGCGGTCTCGACGGTCTCGCGGTCGCGGCCGACCACCGTCATCGCGTACTTGGTGGCGAAGGGCTTGCCGGTCTGCGCGTGTTGCACGACCATGCCGCGTTCGAACTCGCCGGAGACGATCCGCATGAACGCCAGGCGATCCCGGTGCGCGGAGTCCATGCCGGCCTGCACCTTGAAGACCACGGCGCTGAACGGATCGGTGACCTCCCGCTCGGACTCGTCGATCGCGGTGCGCGAATGCGGGGCGGGCGCCAGCTCGACGAGGGCCTCCAGCAGCTGCCGCACACCGAAGTTGAGGATCGCCGAGGTGAAGATCACGGGCGAGGTCTGGCCCGCCAGGAACATCTCCTGGTCGTGGCCCTGCCCCATCTCGGTCATGAGCTCGGTCTCCTCGACCGCCTCGGTCCACACCTCGCCCTCGCGATCGAGCGCGGCGTCGGTCGAAAGGTGTTCCTCGGGAGCGATCTTCGCGCCGCCCGCCGTGCGGGTGAAGTGCACGTACTCGTCCTTGCGCACGTCGCGCAGGCCGCGGAAGTCGCCCGCGATGCCGACCGGCCAGAACAGGGGAGTGGGGGTCAGGCCGATGCGCTCGGAGATCTCGTCGAGCAGCTCCAGCGGGGTGCGGCCCGGCCGGTCCCACTTGTTGATGACCGTGATCACGGGGATCCCGCGGTGGCGGCACACCTGGAACAGCTTGAGCGTCTGCGGCTCCAGGCCCTTCGCGGCGTCGATGAGCATGACCGCCGCGTCGACGGCCGTCAGCACGCGGTAGGTGTCCTCGGAGAAGTCGGCGTGACCCGGGGTGTCCACCAGGTTGATGACCGACGGCTCGGCGTCCGCGCCGGCGCCGGCGGAGGTGTAGTTGAACTGCAGCGCCGTGGAGCTGACGGAGATGCCGCGCGCCTTCTCCATCTCCATCCAGTCGGAGACGGTGGACTTGCGGCCGGCCTTGCCGTGGATAGCGCCGGCCTCGTTGATCACCCGGGCGTGCAGCGCCAGGGCCTCCGTCATCGTGGACTTACCCGCGTCGGGGTGGCTGATGATGGCGAAGGTACGGCGGCGGGAGACCTCGTCGGCAATGGAACTCACGGGGAGCCAGTGTACCCGTATTCGCAGGTAGATCGTGTCGCGGTCAGGAGGGGCGCGAAAGGGCGTAGAGCACGTGGTCCGGCGGGTCGACGGGGTTGTCGGGCGGGATGTCGACGTGCCCGACGAGGGCGAAGCCGGCGCGCTCCAGCGCGCGCCACGAGCGGCGGTTGCCCGCCGCGACGGCGACCACGACCCGCTCGCCGCCGAGCTCGGTGAAGATCACCGAGCACATCGCCGCGATCATGGCCGTGCCCAGGCCCCGGCCCGTCGCGGAGGGCGAGCCGATCAGGTAGTCGACTCCCCAGTCCGCGGGACCGAGATCGACCAGGGACCCCACGGCGGCCGTCTCCGGCTCGTCCGCGTAGTCGATCCACCGCTGCCGCTGGATCAGGCCGAACGCCACCCCGGCATCGTCGAGCGCGACGAAGTCCAGCGAGGGCTCGGCACCGTCGACGGACGGCCCGAAGTCGCGCTCGATCGCCTCGGGGGAGGTCTGGTGGTGCCACCAGCGCCGGTTGTGCGGCTCGCCGAGCCACGACGCGAGGAGGGGGAAGTCCTCGCGCGTGACCCGGCGGAAGGCGATCACCAGGCGTGCACCGTGTTCTGGGCGGGCTCGAGGCCGTCACGGATCAGCAGCTCGACCGCGTCCGCGGCGTTGGCGATCAGCAGCGGCACCTCGGGCTTCTCCGTCTTGGCGAAGGGCTTGAGCACGTAGTCGGCCGGGTCCTGCCGGCCGGGCGGTCGGCCGATCCCGGCCCGGACGCGCAGGTAGTCGCGCGTACCGAGGTGCTGCGTGAGGGACTTGAGCCCGTTGTGGCCGCCCTCGCCGCCGCCGCGCTTGAGCCGGACGAGACCGAAGTCGATGTCAAGCTCGTCGTGCACGGCGATCACGTCGGTCGGCTCCACCGAGTAGAACCGCGCGAGCGCGCCCACGGGCTCGCCCGAGAGGTTCATGAAGGACTGCGGCTTCGCCAGGTACACCTGGCGGCCGACGAGCCGCGCGCCCGCGACCTCCGCCCCCGACTTCTTGTGCCGGGAGAAGGAGGTGCGGGCGCGCGATGCGAGCTCGTCGACCACGTCGAAGCCGATGTTGTGCCGGGTTCCGGCGTACTTCTCGCCGGGGTTACCCAGCCCCACGACGATGAGTGGCCGGTCGGTCATTTCAGTTACTCGGCAGCCTCGGCGGCCTCGGCCTCGGCCTCATCCTCGGACGCCGCGGAAGCGATCTCGGTGATGTTGATGACCAGGGCCTCGGGGTCGGTCAGCACGGTGACGCCCGCGGGGAGCTTCAGCTCGCCGGCGGTGATCTGGGTGCCGGGCTCGAGGTTGTGGACGTTGACCACGACGTTCTCGGGGATGTTCAGCGCGTCGGCCTCGATCTCGATCTCGTTGAGCTCCAGCGACGCCTGCGCGCCACCGATCGGCTCGCCCTCGATGATCACGTACACCGAGACGGTGACCTTCTCGCCCTTCTTGATGACGAGGAGGTCGGTGTGCTCGATGTAGTTGCGCAGCGGGTGCACGACGACCTGCTTGGTCAGCGCGAGCTGCTCCTTGCCGTCGATGTCCAGGTTCAGCACGGCGTTGGTGCCGTCCTTACGCAGGATGGTGGCGAAGTCGCGGGCGACGACGGTGAAGTGCTGCGGCTCGGTGCCGTGGCCGTAGAGCACGACGGGCACGAGGCCGTCGCGACGGGCGCGGCGCGCGGCGCCCTTGCCGAACTCGGTGCGGACGGTGGCGACGAGCTTGTTGGTCTCGGACATGAGATTCCTTCGGTGCGGTGATGCGGCCCCGGCGTCCGAGGCGGCCCGCACTGCGCCCTGCGGATCCGCGGGAGAAGTGCCGTTCGCGTCGATCACGGCGGCCGGGGCCGCCCTCGCCGAGAAGGTCGCCCCACAGTCTACCGAACCGCCCGCTCAGGAGCGAAATCGAAGCTTCGCCATTCCGTCATGTCCAGTTCGCGCGGCGTCCACGCCACATCGGCACCATCGATAACGTGAACAACTCCCCGCTGTGGTCGCCGCAGGACGTCGCGGAGCGCTTCGTCGACGCCCTGGGCAGCGGCGATTACGACATCGCAGAGAGGTTGCTCGCGAAGCACGTCGTGTACCGGCGCACCGGCGGCAGGCCGCTGCGCGGTCGGGTCGCCATCGCGCGCCATTTCCGCTGGCACGCGCGGACTCGCGTCGCGATGCAGGCGGTCCTGCTGGCGTCCGAGCAGTCCGGCTGCGCCGTGGCCGTCACTGAGCGCGTCACGGCCCTCGTCTACGGGCCGCTGCGGGTCCAGTTCCAGGTCCGGGGCACCTTCGAGGTCGACGGTGGCCGCATCGTCGCCTGGCGCGACGAGGCCGACGTGCGCGCGGTCGCCCGCGCCGGAGCGCGCGCCGTCGCCGGCGTCTTCTACGCGCCCGCCCGGCCCACCCTGCCGCGCGCCGTGATCTGACTCGCCGTGATCCGAGAGGGAATGGATCCCGCAGCTGGCGGTGTTGCACCGGCCATGACGACTCTGGGCAGGTTGGGGATCTGGCGCGGCGCGACACTGGTCGACGGTGCCTTCGCGGCACGGGCCGAGGAGCTGGGCTACGGCACGCTGTGGCTCGGCGGTTCGCCCGGCGGCGACCTCGCGGTGGTCGACCCGCTCCTCGACGCGACAGAGGACCTGGTCGTCGCGACGGGCATCCTCAACATCTGGCAGGACGACGCGCGGTCCGCGGCCGCCGCCTTCCATCGCATCGAGACGAAGTACCCGGGCCGGTTCGTGCTCGGCATCGGCGCCGGGCATCGCGAGGCCAGCGCCGACTACCGCACGCCGTACCAGGCGCTCGTCGACTACCTGGACGTGCTCGCCGCCGAGGGCGTGCCGAAGGAGCAGACGGTGCTCGCGGCCCTCGGGCCCAAGGTCCTCCGCCTCGCCGCCGACCGCACCGCCGGCGCGCATCCGTACCTGACCTCGCCCGAGCACACCCGCAGCGCGCGGGAGATCCTCGGCGACGGGGTGCTGCTCGCGCCGGAGCAGAAGGTGGTGCTCGACGAGGACGACGCCCGCGGCCGCGAGCTGGGGCGTAGGACGGTGAAGTTCTATCTCGGCCTGCAGAACTACGTGGCCAACCTGCGGCGCCTCGGCTTCGACGAGGCCGACGTCGAGAAGCCCGGGAGCGATCGCCTCGTCGACGTGCTGGCCGTGCACGGCGACGGGGACGCCGTCGCCGCGGGTGTGCGGGCGCACCTCGACGCGGGCGCGGACCACGTCGCGGTGCAGGCGCTCGACGACGATCCGTGGCCCGCGCTCGAGGCCGTCGCGCAGCGCCTTCTCTGACGGTCGGGCACGATGGTGCGGTGGACCTGAGAGCAGAAGCCGCCGCCAACCTCACCGACTTCGCGAAGGAGTCGTTCACGGCCGACGGGGCGACCCGTGACGTGTACCGGAAGGGCGAGGGCCCGGCCGTGATCGTCATGGCAGAGATCCCCGGGATCACGCCGAAGGTCCTGGAGTTCGCCCGGAAGGTGGTGGCCGCGGGCTTCACCGCGGTCGTGCCCCAGCTGTTCGGTATCCCGGGGCTCGACGCCAACCCGAAGAACACCGGACTCAAGGGCGCCGCGATGGCGGGCGCCTCGATCGCGCCGCTGTGCGTGAGCAAGGAGTTCACCATCCTCGCGGTGGGTAAGTCCTCGCCGGTCGTCTCCTGGCTGCGCGCGCTCGCCCGGCACGAACACGAGCGCTGCGGCGGCAAGGGCGTCGGCGCGGTCGGCATGTGCTTCACCGGCGGTTTCGCGCTCGGTATGGCGGTCGACGACGTGCTGCTCGCGCCCGTGCTCAGCCAGCCATCGATGCCCCTGGGGATCACGCCGGGCCGGCGCCGGAGCATCGACATCTCGCCGGAGGACCTCGAGACCGTCAAGGTGCGGTGCGCCAAGCAGGGGCTCAAGGTGCTGGGCCTGCGGTTCACGACGGACACGCTGGTGCCCGGCGAGCGCTTCGACTTCCTCCGGGAGCAGCTGGGCGACGCCTTCATCGCCGTCGAGATCGACGGTGCGGACGCGAACCCCGACGCGCCGACGCCGCCGCATTCGGTGCTCACCGAGCACCTCATCGACGAGCCCGGCCAGCCCACCCGTCAGGCCCTCGACGACGTCATCCAGCTCTTCCGCGACACCCTGCTCCCTGCGTCCTGACTCAGCGAGCCGGGCGCCGACGAGGGCTACGGGGTGCGTTCGCGCAGCTCAGACCGATCTTCCCATAACGGTCAAGAGAACTTTTGCGTGTCATTACCAAGCATTTACTATTGCTAGTCTCGGCGCCATCATGGAGATCACCGGTAGCCACCCCGACCGCAACGGCGACGAACTCGGCCTGGCGTTCAATCGATTGAGGCGTCATGCGGTCGTCAGCGACGTCGTCTGGCGGTACTCGGTCGCTGGCTTCACCCTGTGCGTCGGGATCTTCGGCGCCGTCATGATCTTCACCCCCGAGGGGGCCGGGGACTCCGCTGCCCGCACGATCGCGCTGTCCCTCCTGTGTGTGTCGGGGGTCCCGGCCGCCGTCGCCGTCAGTCGCTTTCCGATCACGTCGCTGTGGTGGAATCCGTGCCCGCGCCGCAAGCTGATCAGCAGGCTGTTCGTTCTGTACGCGGACGTCGTGGTCTCCAGCATTCTGGTCCTGTACGAGAGCCCGGCCGCGGCGCTGGCGGGAACCGTGCTGTTCGCGACCGTCGGCGCGTACGCGGCGCATTTCCTGACGACGCGCGCCCTGGCGCTGCATCTCGTCGTCTCCAGCATCGTCATCGTCCATCTGGGGATCCGAGTGATCCAGGTGTACGGCGCGACCCCGCTCGCCGTGAGCGCCCAGGTCGCGGTCAGCATCCTCGGGATCGGCGGTGTCGTGATCCTCAACTACCTGTACACCTGGCAGCTCAAGCAACTGATCAGGGCGAGCCTGACGGCCTCGTCGACCGATGCGATGACCGGACTGCTCAACCGGACGGGGTTCCGGGATTCGGTCGACGAGCTGATGCGGTCGACGGTCGGGCGGTTCTCGGTGTGCATGCTCGACGTAGACCGGTTCAAGCACGTCAACGACGCCTACGGGCATCTGGCGGGCGATGCCGCGCTCCGGGCGGTGGCGGTCGCGCTGCAGCGGTCGGCGCTCCGGGAGTCGTTGGTCGCCAGAGTCGGCGGGGACGAATTCGCCGTCGTGTCGCCTCTGAGTGCGCCCGCCGTGGCGGCGGTCCTGCACGACGTGCAGGAGCTACTGCCCGTGCTGGCGGGCGGCGAGCGGATGTCGTTCAGCGCGGGCATCGCCTCGGTGGAGCTCCCGGAGCCCGCGGTGTTGCGGACCTTCGACGACCGGAGCCGGTTCGTCGTCTCGGTCATCGAGTCGGCGGACGGTGCCCTCCGCCGGAGCAAGGAGTCGGGTGGCGGCCGCACGACCGTCCATCGCGAGGACCATCCCTCGGGCTAGCTCGACGGCCGCCCGCCGATGAGGTCGTCCCAGCGTTGCCGGACGGGACCCCAGCGCGCGGCGAACTCCCGGTCACGCCGCCGGGCCCGGTCCGTCTTCGCGGGGGAGTAGAACCACCGGGCCCAGGGCGCGGTCGGGCGGGCGATCCGGGCGGCGGCGACCCACGCCACCGGCCAGGCGAACAGCCCGACGAGGGCCGTCGGGTACTTGCCCTTGAGCGCGGTCACGGCGACGAGCAGCAGGTGCGCCACGAGCAGCGTGGCGACGCCGCCCCGTACCCACCGCTCGGTGTCGCCCAGTCCGGGGACGTTCGCGGGGGAGACCCCGACCACGGCCAGCCCGACGCAGGCCGCCGCCAGCGTCACCACGGAGACGGACAGCTGCCCCTCCTGCGACCAGTACACGTCCTTGAGGTGGAAGATCATCGCGAACTCGTCGAGGACGAGCGAGGCGCCCACGCCGACGAGCAGCGCCGCGAGGTAGGCCCACGGCGCGCGCCCGGCGGCGCCGACCGCCGTGAACGCGCCCGCCACCAGCAGGAGCAGGCCGGGTGTCGAGTGGTGCAGGTGCACCCCGCCCGCGCTGACGTCGTGGAAGGGGCCGTGGCCGGCGCGGATCATCCGTGTGACGGACCGCGTCGCGACGAAGGTGACCACGAACGCGACGAAGCTCAGCAGCAGCGGGCCCTTCTGGGCGCCGATCACCTCGTGCTGCCACCAGTCCCCGAACCAGGTCACCGCTAGGAGATGCCCTCCTCCTCGGCGAGGACGTTCTCCCCGTCGTCATCGAGGTCCGCGCCCACCGCCTCGCGGGCGTCGAGCTCCGCCTGCTGCGCCTCGGCAGCAGCCTGGGCGGGAGTCTCCGCCAGGGCGGAGAGGTCCGTCTCGTTCGAATCGCTCATTCCAGTCGCTCCTGTTCCTCTCGCTCGAGGCGGTCGCGCTCCTCCTGCTTGCGCTTCTGCTCGTGCTCGATCTCTTCTTCGCGGGTGTTCTTGTCGCTCATACCTTCTCCTTCTCCGGGGCGTCCGGCTCGTCGCCCGCGGGCAGGGAGCCCTCGGACACGGAACCGTCGGCGTGCTTCTCCACCACCGACAGCACGAGGCCGTCGTCGTCGGCGTCCACGCGGACAGTGTCGCCGGCGCGGACGTCGCCGCGCAGCAACATCGACGACAGCCGGTTGTCGAGTTCCTTCTGCACCGTGCGGCGCAGCGGGCGCGCGCCGAACTGGGGCTGGAAGCCCTCGTCGGCGAGCCAGTCCTCCGCCTTGGTGGTCACGTCCAGCTCCACGTCCTGGGCGCGCAGCAGGCGCCGCGTACCGTCGAGGATCAGCTCGACGATGTTGCGCAGCTGCGCCTTGTCCAGGCGGTGGAAGATCACCGTGTCGTCGATGCGGTTGAGGAACTCCGGCCGGAAGTGCGTCCGCAGCCGGTCCTTGACCTGGGGGATGACCGACTCGAAGTCGTCCTCCGGCGCGTCCAGGATCAGGTCGGCGCCGATGTTCGACGTCAGGATCACGATCGTGTTCTTGAAGTCGACGGTGCGGCCCTGCGCGTCGGTCACGCGGCCGTCGTCGAGCAGCTGCAGCAACACGTTGAAGACGTCCGGATGGGCCTTCTCGACCTCGTCGAACAGGATCACCGAGTAGGGCTGGCGCCGCACCTTGTCGGTGAGCTGCCCGGCCTCCTCGTAGCCCACGTAGCCAGGAGGGGCACCCACCAGCCGCGAGACCGTGTGCTTCTCCTGGAACTCGCTCATGTCGAACCGGATCAGCCGGTCCTCGTCGCCGAAGACGGTGGCGGCCAGCGCCTTCGCGAGCTCGGTCTTGCCGACGCCCGTCGGGCCGAGGAACAGGAACGAGCCGATGGGCCGGCCCGGGTCCTTGAGCCCGGCGCGGGCGCGGCGCACGGCCTCGGAGACGGCGAGCACCGCCTCGTCCTGGCCGATCACGCGGTCGTGCAGGTCGTCCTCGAGCCGGAGCAGCTTCTCCCGCTCCTCGGAGGTCAGGTCCGCCACCGGGATCCCCGTGCGCCGGGAGACGACCTCCGCGATGTCGACGACGGTGACCTCCGGCTCGGCCTCGCCGCCGCCCGCCGCCGCGAGGCGCTCCTCGGCGTCGGAGATCTTCTCCTTGAGCTCGTCGGCGGCCTTGTAGTCCTCGCCCTCGACGGCGCTGTCCTTCTCGCGGCGCAGCGCGCCGAGCTCGTCCTCGATCGAACGGGTGTCGGCGTCGGGGGTCTTGGTGCGCAGGCGGACCCGTGCGCCGGCCTGGTCGACGAGGTCGATCGCCTTGTCCGGCATGAACCGGTCCGTGATGTACCGGTCGGAGAGCTCCGCGGCCGCGACGAGCGCCGCGTCCTCGTAGCGCACCTGGTGGTGCTCCTCGTAGACGTCGATGAGGCCGCGCAGGATCTCGATGGTGTCGTCCACCGAGGGCTCGCTGACCATCACGGGCTGGAAGCGGCGTTCGAGGGCGGCGTCCTTCTCGATGTACTTGCGGTACTCGTCGATCGTGGTGGCGCCGATCGCGTGCAGCTCGCCGCGCGCCAGCGCGGGCTTGAGCATGTTGCCGGCGTCCATGGAGCCCTCGCCGCCACCGCCGGCGCCGATGATCGTGTGCAGCTCGTCGATGAACACCACCAGCTCGTCCGAATGCTCGCGCACCTCGTCGAGCACCTTGGTCAGGCGCTCCTCGAACTCGCCGCGGTACTTGCTGCCCGCGACCATGGAGCTCACGTCCAGCGCGATCACGCGGCGCCCGGCAAGCGTTTTCGGCACGTCGTCGTTGACGATCCGCTGCGCCAGGCCCTCGACGATGGCGGTCTTGCCGACGCCGGGGTCGCCGATGAGGACGGGGTTGTTCTTGCGGCGCCGGGAGAGGATCTCGATGGTCTGCTCGATCTCCTCGGCGCGACCGACCACCGGATCGACCTTGCCCGCGCGGGCCTCGGCGGTGAGGTCGCGACCGTACTCGTCGAGCGTCGGGGTCGTGCTCTCCTGCTGCGGTGCCTGCCCGGCGGTGCCGGCCTTGCCGGGCTTCCCCGCCTTGCCGGGCTTGCCCGGAGTCTGGCCGGAGGCCATGCCGCCACCGGAGAGCGCCTGTGCGGCAACGGTGTCGGGGTTGTCGGCGATGCCGAGCAGGATGTGCTCGGGCCCGACGTAGGACTGCCCGTTCTGCGCGGCGTGCTGCTGCGCCACCCGCAGCGCGCGCCGCGACGCGGGGCTCAGCGACGGCGCGCCGTCCATCGCGGCCGGGTTCGCGCTCGCCTGCGCGGCGGCCTGCATCGCGGCGGCCACCTTGTCCGGGTCCAGCTTCAGCCGGACGAGCACGTCCCGCGTGGGCTCGTTCATCGCGGCCGCGTAGAGCAGGTGCTCGGGGGTGATCTCCGGGTTGTCCCAGTCGGACGCCGCCACCTGGGCCTCGGCGAGCAGGGACTTCGCCTGTTCGTTGAGGAGGCGGTTCAGGTCCACCCGCGCCGTCGCGGGCCGGCCCACCGAATTGCCGAAGAACCGCTGGAAGATGTCGTCGAAAACGCCGTCGAGTTCGCTCATGGGGATGCCTTTCTTCGGTTATCGGAGGGGAGGGTGGAGCGGTGTTCTAGGAGGTCAGCGGGACCGAAGCCTCCGCGGTGTAGGCCAGGAACGTGAACGTCTCCTGCAGGTACAGCTGTACGGTCGTCGCGTCGTGGCTGAGGTAGCCGATCTCCACGTCGGTGCCCAGCCGCAGCTCGTAGTCGCCGCCGCGGGTGGTCAGCACGAAGCCGCCGTCGATCGCAGGCGCCCAGATGATCTCGCCGTCCACCAACCGCTTGAGCTGCTCGCGGATCGGGTAGCCGTGGTCGGTGGTCTCGCTGATCGAGGTGTAGACGTCGGCCGAGAGCAGGACCGAGTACGGCCCGTCGACGCCCGCGAGCCGCAGGTCCTCGAGGGCGCCCGCGACGGCGTCGGGGACGTCGATCGGGTCGCTCGGCAGGGCGATGGCGGCGTTCGACGAGGACGCGCGCAGGCCGGCGATCGATGCGGCGGCGTAGCCCTCGAAGACCGCGCGGTCCTCGGCGTAGGCGAGCTGCTTCGCCGCGGCCTTCACCGGATCCCAGTCCGCGTCCTGCGCGCCGCGTTCCACCGAGTCGACGGCGTCGCGGGAGATGGTGAAGGGGACGCGCAGCCGCACCAGCGGGCGGCTCTCGCGCAGCTGCGCCTGCACGCCCTCGGCGGGGCCGTCGACCGGGAGGAGGCGTCCGGTGCCGACCGCGGCCGCCTCGGGCCCGTCGGGGCCGGTGACGTCGACAACGCGGCGGCCGGCGATGTTCCGCTTGAACGTGCGGGAGGCCTCGGTCTCGATCTCCTCCCAGGCCTCGGGGGTGACGGGTGCGAGGTGACGGTGCAGGTTGTTCATTGCGTGCCTTCCTTGAGGCCGCCGATGCCGAGTGAGCCCTCGGCGCGGGCGGGCGGGGTCGTTGCGGTCGGTTCCGCCGACGGTGCGCCGTCGGCGGGGAGGTCGGGCGGGGCGTCGAGCCAGTCGCCCGACGGGGTGAAGAACAGGCAGCCCGTGTGCGCGGTCGAGAAGTCGAGGATCCGGTCGGTGTTGCCCGCCGGAGAGCCGATGAACATGTTGTGCAGCATCTGCTCCGTGACGCCGGGGTCGCGGGAGTAGCCGATGAAGTAGGTGCCGAACTCGCCCTTGCCGAGCTCGCCGAAGGGCATGTTCTGCCGCATGATCTGCAGCTGCTCACCGCTGGAGTCCTCGATCACGTTGAGCGCGATGTGCGAGTTCGCCGGCTTCACGTCGTCGGACATCTCGATGTCCTCGAGCTTGCTCCGCCCGATCACGCGCTCCTGCTCCTCGACGGAGAGCGCGCGCCACGCGCCCATGTCGTGCAGGTACTTCTGCACGTGCACGTAACTGCCGCCGGCGAAGTCGGGATCCTCGTCGCCGATCGCGGTGGCGGCCACCGCCGCTGCGCCCGCGGGGTTCTCGGTGCCGTCGACGAAGCCGAGCAGGTCGCGGTCGTCGAAGAACCGGAAGCCGTGCACCTCGTCGACCACCGTCACGGCGTCGCCGAGCGCCTCGAGGATCCGCCAGGACAGCTCGAAGCACATGTCGAGGGTGCTCGCCTTGACGTGGAACAGCACGTCGCCGGGGGTCGACGGTGCGCGGTGCCGCGGACCGTCGAGCGGGGTGAACGGGTGCAGCCCCCGCGGCCTGGGCCCGGAGAACAGCCGATCCCAGGCGTCGGAGCCGAACGAGGTGGTGAGCGAGAGAAGCTTCTCGGGGTACCGGAAGCCGACCGAGCGGGTGAGCCCGGAGAGGTTGTCGAGGGCGTCGTGGACGTGGTCCTCGCGGCCATGCTCGATCGTCACCACGACGAACATCGCGGCTTGGGTCAACGGCGAGATCACTACTTGATTCGGGACCACGATTTTCACCCTAACTCAGGTCTGGACGGTGCGGTGGGGAAGAACGATCGGCGCAGCGGGACGCGAAAAGCCGCGCGTGCGATGATGGTCCGTGCACCGTCGTCGGTTCCGTTTCGACGGTATTGGGTGTTGTTCACAGGACCGGAGGGAGTCGAAGATGACGTGGATCGTAGTGGTGGTGCTGGCACTCGGAGCGCTCGCGGGCGTCGTCGCCGCGTGCGTGGTCTCCACGCCGCGCCGTCCCGCCTCGGACGCCACCTACACGACCAACGCGCTGCTCGCCGCCGGCGCGGTCAGCGGCGCCGCCGTGTGCGCGATCCTCGCCGCGGTGTTCGCCGCGTACGCCTGACCCCGCGTGCGGCGTCCGGTGGGGATGAACCTCCCCGAGCGCTACCGGCCCGACCTGCGCGACGGCGGCCACGCGCTCCGCGTCGCGATAGCGCTCCTCGTCCCGGGCCTGGTGCTCATCGCCTGGGGCCGTCCGGAGCTGCTGATCTACGCCGAGTTCGGCGCCTTCGCCGGCATGTACGGGCGGGGCGAGCAGGGCCGCCCGCGGATCGTGCACCAGGTGCAGGCCGGCGGCCTGCTCATTGCGGGTGAGGCGCTCGGGATCACCCTGGCGCACCATCAGGCACCGCCCTGGGTGCTCGTGGCGGTCGGCGTCGTCTTCGCCACCGTCTGCTCCGTCCTGTCCGATGCGGTGCGGCTGCGCCCCGCCGGGCCGTTCTTCTTCCTGTTCGCGATGGGCGCGACCGCGACGCTGCCGGCGGGGCTCGCCCCGCCCTGGCAGGCGCTCGCGATCTGCGCCGCGACGGTGGTCTTCGCCATCGTGGTCGGCGCGGTCGGGCGACCCGATCCGTTCCGCGGCCGCCCCTGGTGGGACGGCGTCGCGATGGTCCTCCGACGTCCCGCCCCGGGAGTGGGCATCCACGCGCTGCGCTACGCCCTCGCCGTCGGCATCGCGGGCACCGCGGGGGTGCTGATCGGCGTCGACCACGCCAATTGGGCGATGGCCGCCGCCGCCGTCCCGCTCGCGGTGATCGACGCGGGCCGGCCCTCCGACGCGGAGACGGGGCTGGTGATCACCCGCGCGACGCACCGCACCATCGGGACCTTTGTGGGGCTCGCGGTGGCCGCGGCGCTGTTGGCGCTGGACCCCGGGCCCACCGCGCTGGCACTCGTGGCGATCGCGCTGCTGTTCCCGACGGAGCTCTACACGGCCCGGCACTACGCCGTCGCGATCGGCTTCTTCACCCCGCTGATCATGCTGATGACCGAGCTGGCGGATCCGACGGATCCGGTGCGGATGCTGCTCTACCGCGGAGTCGACACGGTGATCGGCGTGGTGGTGGGCGTCGCCGTCGCGCTCCTGGTGCGCAGCCCGGCCGAGCGGCGCGGCTGAGTCGCCGCCCGGGCCGGGGCCGCGCACCGTCGGCGATCAGACGTGCGCGCCCGGGCTGGCGGAACCGTCGGACGTGTACGAGCTCGCGCCCACGCCGGCCAGCGCTCCGCCGTCGACGATGAGGTACTCGTCGCGGATGGCCGAGCCCGCGAAGAAGTCCTCGAGGATCTCGCGGGTGCCCGCGGCGTACCGGGCCTGCGCGGAGAGCGTGGTGCCGGAGACGTGCGGGGTCATCGCGTGGTGCGGCATGGTGCGCCACGGGTGGTCGACGGCCGGCGGCTGCGGGAACCAGACGTCGCCGGCGTAGCCCGCCAGCTGCCCGGACTCGAGCGCGGCGACGACGTCGTCGCGGACCACGATCTCGGCGCGCGCGGTGTTGACGATGTAGGAGCCGCGGCGCATCGTCGACAGCAGCTCGGCGTCGAACATGTGATAGGTCTTCGGGTGCAGCGGGGCATGGATGTCGACGACGTCCACCGAGCGCACCAGCGACTCCACCGAATCGTGGTAGGTCAGGTTCAGCTCCTGCTCGAGCTCCAGCGGCAGCCGGCGGGTGTCGAAGTAGTGCAGCCGCACGCCGAACGGGGCGAGGCGGCGCATCACGGCCTGGCCGATGCGGCCGGCGGCGATGATGCCCACGTCCATGCCCTCGAGGTCGTAGGCGCGCTCGACGCAGTCGGCGATGTTCCAGCCGCCCTCGACGACCCACTTGTACGAGGGCACGAAGTTGCGGACCAGCGTGAGGATCTGCATCACGGCGTGCTCGGCGACGCTGATCGAATTGCTGTAGGTGACCTCGGCGACGGTGATGCCGGCCTTGATCGCGGCGTCCAGGTCGACGTGGTCGGAGCCGATGCCGGCGGTGAGCGCCAGCTTGAGGTTCGGGGCCTTCGAGATGCGCTCCGCCGAGAGGTAGGCGGGCCAGAACGGCTGCGAGATGACGACCTCGGCCTCGGCCAGGTGGCGCTCGAACTCGGGGCCGTCCTTCTCCGAGGTCACGATCAGCTCGTGGCCGGCGGCCTCGAGGTACTTCCGCAGGCCCAGCTCGCCCGAGACGCAGCCGAGCAGCTCGCCCGGCGTGAAGTCGATCGCGGCGGGGGAGGGGATGGTCTGACCGCCGGGGTAGGCCTCGATCAGCGGGATGGAATCGCGGGCGTACTCGGGCGGGTAGCCCGTCACCGGGTCGGGGTACAGGACACACAGGATCTTCGCCATGACAACTCCTCGAATAATTGAGGGGGAGAATTGATTTCGTCCCTCTGCAACTACCTTCGCGCGTCCCGGACGCCGCGTCCAATACGGGGATCCGCTCGCCCGATAGGCGCCGCCGATCACCGCAGGCAGGGACTCAGCCGGCGCGGTGCGCGCTCTCCGCGAGGGCGCGGGCCAGCGGCGACTCCGGCTCCCCGGCGCCCCGCACGAGGGCCACGGAGGTGGCGAGATCCTCCGTGCCCTCCAGTTCGACGGTCCGCGTGCCCGACGGTGCGCGGTACGTCGCGATCCACGCGCGCGGCACGATCGACGCCCAGCGACCGGCCCCCACCATGGCGAGGAGCGTCGCCACCGAGTCCGCCTCGAGCCGCGGCGAGAGCCGCACCCCGTGCGCCCGCGCCGCCGCGTCGACGAGGTCGCGCCCGTGCATGCCCTCGTGCAGCAGGCACATCGGCAGCTGCGCGGCGTCCGCCCACGGACAAGGCCCGTCACCGTCGGGCAGGAGGTCCTCGCGCGCGATGAGGGCGAGCCGGTCCGTGTAGAGCGGCGTCACGGCCAGGCCGTCGACGGCGACGCCCCCGGGGTAGACGATGCCGGCGTCCAGCTCGAACCGGCGGATCCGCTCGACCACGTCGGCGGAGCGCAGGCCCGCCCACACCCGGACCCGGACCAGCGGGTGGGCGGCGCAGAACGGGTCGGTGAGCAGCGCGGCGGAGGTGGCGGCCGCGGGGATCACGCCGAGGCTGAGCTCGCCGGTGAGGCCCGTGCGCAGGGCCGTGACCTCGTGTTCGAGGGCGTCGCGGTCGGCGAGGATCCGGCGCGCCCACGGCACCAGCCGCTCGCCCTCGGGCGTGAGGCCCTCGAAGGAGGAGCCGCGGAGCACGAGCGGCACCTTGAGCTCGCGCTCGAGCTTGCGGATCGCTTCGGACAGCGCCGGCTGTGACACGTAGCAGGTGCTGGCCGCGCGCGCGAAGTGCTGCTCGCGCGCGAGGGCGACGAAGTACTCGAGCTGACGGAAGAGCATCGCCCTCCGCTACAGGATCTCGTCGACGGCCTCGGTGGGGCGCGCCATGCGCGTTCCCTTGGCGGTCACCACGAAGGGGCGCTCGATGAGCTTCGGGTGCGCGATCATCGCGTCGAGCAGGGCGTCGTCGGTCGCGTCGGCGAGGCCGAGGTCCTTGTACTCCGCCTCGCGGGTGCGCACGGCCTGCCGGACGGTGAGCCCGGCGTCGGCGATCAGCTTCGTCAGCTCCGCCTTCGACGGCACCTGGTCGAGGTACTTGACCACCGTCACCGTCGCGCCGGCCTCCTCCAGCCGGGCCAGCGCCTGGCGGGACTTGGTGCAGCGGGGGTTGTGGTAGATCGTCGCGTCCATACCGGCCAATCTAGTCCGTGACGGCGAGGGAGACCGCGACGGTGTCGCCGGCCTCCACACCCTCCGCGGCGCGGACGGCCTTCTTCACCGGGAGCACGTAGGTGCCGCGCTTGGCGTCGGGGAAGATCGACGTCGCCCAGGTGGTCGCGCCGACGGTCACCGAGACGCGAACGCTCCCGAACCCGGGCTTCGAGCCGTCGACGGTGTCGGCGATCTCGTCGGCCAGGTGGTTCGGGAGCGAGACGAAGTGCCAGGCGCCGGTCGATTCCGCGAGCCAGATCTCGGCCCGGAAGTCGCCCCGCACGCCCGGCACGGCGCGGCTACGCGTTGCCGTTGAACAGGCTCGTCACCGAGCCGTTCTCGAAGACCTCGCGGATGGTGCGCGCGAGCAGCGGCGCGATGGGGAGCACGGTGAGGTTGTCGAAGTGCTTCTCCGGCGGGATCGGCAGCGTGTTCGTGGCGATCACCTCGCGTGCGCCGCAGTTGGCGAGGCGCTCGGTGGCCGGCTCGGAGAAGACGCCGTGCGTGGTCGCGATGATCACGTCCTTCGCGCCGGCCTCCTTGAGCACGCCCACCGCGCCCGCGATGGTGCCGCCGGTGTCGATCATGTCGTCGATCAGCACGCAGGTGCGGCCGGCGACGTCACCGACGACGCGGTTGCTCTTGACCTGGTTCGCGACATTGGGATCGCGGGTCTTGTGCACGAAGGCCAGGGGCGCGCCGTCGAGGGCGTCGGCCCACTTCTCGCCCACCTTGACGCGGCCGGCGTCGGGGGAGACGACCACCATGTTCTCGGTGCCGTAGTGCTCGCGCACGTACTCGGCGAGCATGGTCTGCGCGTGCATGTGGTCGACGGGCCCGTCGAAGAAGCCCTGGATCTGGTCGGTGTGCAGGTCGACCGTGATGATCCGGTCCGCGCCCGCGGTCTTGAACAGATCGGCGACCAGGCGCGCCGAGATCGGCTCGCGGCCGCGATGCTTCTTGTCCTGGCGGGCGTACGGGTAGAACGGCAGGACCGCCGTGATCCGCTTCGCCGAGCCGCGCTTGAGCGCGTCGATCATGATCAGCGTCTCCATGATCCACTGATTGACCGGGTACGGGGCGCTCTGCAGGACGAAGGCGTCGCTGCCGCGCACCGACTCCTCGAAGCGCACGAAGATCTCGCCGTTGGCGAAATCGCGAGCCGTCTGCGGGGTGACCTGCACACCGAGCTCGTCGGCGACCTGCTGCGCCAGCTCGGGGTGGGCACGCCCCGAGAACAGCATCAGGTTCTTCTGGTTATCGATCCAGTTGCTCACTGCTCGTCAATCCTCGCGATAGCCTGCTGGGCCGCCTCGGCCGAGCTCGTGCCCGGACGCCGGTGCAGGACCCATTCCTCGATGTTCCGCTGATCCGCGGCGGAGACCGCCAGGGCTCCCGGCGGCACGTCGCGCTTGATCACGGTACCCGCTCCGCTGTACGCGCCGTCGCCGACCTCCACCGGCGCGATGAGCATCGTGTCGGATCCGATGCGCACGTGGTCGCCGATCACCGTTCGGTGTTTGTTCACCCCGTCGTAATTCACCGTCACCGTCGCGCAGCCGATGTTGCTGCCCTCGCCGATGGTCGCGTCGCCGATGTAGCTCAGGTGCGGGATCTTGCTGCCCGCTCCGATCTGCGCGTTCTTGGTCTCGGCGAAGGCGCCGATCTTGCCCTTGGGGCCGAGGTCGGTGTTCGGCCGCAGGTAGCTGAACGGCCCGACGGTCGCGTTCTCGCGGATCACCGACAGGTGCACCTCGCTGCGCAGCACCGTCGCGCCCGCGCCGACCTCGGTGTCGATGAGGGTGGTGTCGGGGCCGACCACCGCGTCCTCGGCGATGACGGTCGCGCCGCGCAGGTGCGTGCCGGGCTCGATGGTGACGTCGGGCGCGATCTCGACGTCGACGTCGATGTAGGTGCTCGCGGGGTCGACGACGGTGACCCCGTTCAGCTGGTGCCGCTCGACGATCCGCCGGTTCAGTTCGCGGCCGAGCTGGGACAGCTGGATGCGGTCGTTGCAGCCCGCGACCAGCATCTCGTCGTCGACGTGGTCGCCGCGCACCAGCTGGCCGGCCGCGCGGGCGATGCCGATCACGTCGGTCAGGTACAGCTCGCCCTGCGAGTTGTCGGGCCGCAGTTGGGCGAGCGCGGCGACGAGCTGCGCGTGGTCGAAGGCGTACACGCCGGAGTTGATCTCCGTGATCGCGAGCTGCTCGGGCGTCGCGTCCTTCTGCTCGACGATCTGCGTGACCTGCCCGTCCTGCGTGCGCAGCACGCGGCCGTACCCGGACGGGTCGGCGACGGCGGTGGTCAGCACGGTGACCGCGGCGCCGTGGCCGCCGGTGTGCGTGGCGAGGAGCTCCCGCAGCGTCGCGGCATCGAGGAGGGGGACGTCGGCGGCCGTCACGACGACGGTGCCGGCGAAGTCGGCGGGGAGAGCGCTCAGGCCCGCCTGCACGGCGTCGCCGGTGCCCCGCTGCTGTTCCTGCACGGCGACGAGGATCTCGTGGTCCAGCTCGCCGGCCGTGGCGAGGGCGGCCTCGGAGACCCGGTCCCGATCGTGCCCGACCACCACCACCAGATGCTCCGGCTTCGTGCCCGCGGCGGCGTGCAGCGCGTGGCCCAGCAGGGTGCGGCCCGCGATCGCGTGCAGCACCTTCGGGATCTTCGACCGCATCCGCGTTCCCGCGCCCGCGGCGAGGATCACCACCGCTGTTCCGTTCGCCATCGCTTCTCCTGAGGTGTCGTCCGTGTCGTGCGTTCGCGTCGAGAGTCGGCGCAATCCTACGAGAACCGCCGCGGTGGAGCGTCCGTGGCACAATGCTGGACGACGGTTCCGGGCACCCGCCCGGGCCCGGTCTCCCGTGGTGTAATCGGCAACACTTCTGATTTTGGTTCAGACATTTCAGGTTCGAGTCCTGGCGGGAGAGCAACGCAAGGCCAGGTCGGAGGGTCGCAACCGAAACGTCAGCGCCTATTCGCTTTCCTCATGAGTTAAGCAAATCTGTGATAGCTTCCAGCACATTCAGGTTGCCTACCTCAAGGTGCACACTATGCAAGAAGAGTCTTTCCGCCCGAGGTTTCGTTTCGCTTCCGCCTGCTACCGCGGCAGGCCGAGTAGTCGAGACCGGCGGGTGGCGCTTGCCGCACTCTTACCCACGCTGGTCGCGGCAATCGCCGTGAGCGTCGCCCCGGCACAGGCGCTGCCGTGTCCAGACGGTTCACAGACGTGCGGCCCACAGCCAACCCAGGGCCCGCAGCCGACGCAGGGCAACCAGGTGCCCACCACCGCGCCGCAGGCTCCAAGCACCACCGTTCCCGGGTACACCCCGCCGGAGACGCCAGCGCCCACACAAGGCTCCGGCAATACCCCAGCGCTGCAGGGCACAGTGATGCCGATGCCCACAGTGACCGCCCCGCCAAACAGTTGCATCCTGAACTGCGAACCGACGCAGGCCCCAGCGCCGCCGGCCACTCAAGCTCCGGCGCCTACGGAACCACAGAGCGGGCAACCTGCACAGGACGGGGTACAGAATCAGAGCGACCAGAACCCTCCCAAGAGGATCGCGCGCCGCCTGATTGACTGCGATGCTGCGAAGCCTGACGAGGCTGTGCAGTCGGGTCTCATGAACGGCGGCATCCCTCGGATCGACACGGCAGAACAGGGCGGGCTCGGAGACTGCTGGGTGCTGGCATCATTCCTCGGATTTCAAGCCAGCGAAAAGGGTCGAGAAGGCCTTGCGAAAATGATCACGCCGTCCGCCGGAGGCGGCTACGACGTCAAGTTCGGATCCAACTGCAAGCCCTTCCACGTCGACAAGGTCTACGGAGAAGGGGCACGGTTCGCCGGCAACCAGGGCGCGATCTCGATTCTTGAGTCGGCGTACAGCCAGACAGGGGGCGGCGCGGCCGCGTACCTAATGTGCGTTGGCGGCTTCGCCTTCATGTCACAGCAGATCATCACTGGCGGCGAGAGTGAGCACCATCTCGTTGCCTCCCTTGGCAACAAGGTCAGAGATCAGGTCACGCAGGATCACGAGAAGACGAACGCCCTGATTGCCGAGGGCAGGTCCGTCGTGCTGGGTACCATGAAGGACATGACGTTCACTACGGATGTCATGCGGAACGGGAGCTTGTCGAGAGATGAGACGGTCAAGACCCTAGGAATGCACCAGTACGCGGTTACCAAAGCTACTCCAGATGGAGTGTGGGTCGTGAACCCTTGGGGCCCCGGCAACCCGGCCGACCGAGGCGGCGAGATTTGGATTCCAAAAGAGCAGATCAATCATTCATTCTCAGGCATTGCCATCTCCGCCCCAATCTCGACCGCATTCGAAAGGCAGTGCTGACATGCGCGCAAAATTCGTTACTGCAGGATGCTCACTTGCAGGGCTGATGCTCATCGGAGCGTGCACGCCGAGCGGCGATCCCGCCGCTCCAACTGCAGGGAGTTCCGTCAGTGTTGGTGCGGTCCCTATGAGCATGTCCGACGTGCCTGTCGGATCCTCCGTAGAGGTCGCAGAGCTTCACACAAGTCAAGGCGGCAAGGTCCAGCTTCAGGTCAAAAACTCGGGCGAGAACAAATCAGGGCGAACCTGGGCGGATATGACCGCGAAATTCTCCAACGGGGATCAATTCGGATTTCGCGTGTACCAGTATCTCGGCGGCGACTCCGTGGCCTCGACGTTCATCGGATGGCGGCTGTCGATCATCCTTTCGGACATTCGCGTCGAGAACGGCAAGAAGATCGCGGTAATTGGCACCAAAGCCTCAGGCGGAGGCGGCTACAACCTCTCGCCCGACAGCGCAGAGCGCAAGGCCGAGATCTCCAAGCTCCGTAAGGGGTCTACGGTCTACGACATCCCGATGGAACGTCAGTTGAACCGAGATGGCCTGAACCTGTCGGCGCGAATCGTCGGCGAGAACGACGGTCGATCAGTGATGGTCTCCTGCGGCATCCAGCGCGGCAATACCGGACTGTCCGCGACAGTGGAGATGTATCCCGAGGACTCTGTGTCTATTCCAGCGGTAGGCACTTGCCGGCTCGCCGACTTCAAAGACGTTCGCTCGGCGACCGAGCGAAGCGGGGCAGCCCTTGTCGAGGTGCGGCGGTGAGCGGTCCCCGGCAATAGTCAGAGCGCGGGCGCAGATCAGCGACGAAAGCGGCCCCTCGACTGGTTGAGAGTCGAGGGGCAGCTTCAGCGATGTGGCGCGATGCGACGCGCGCCCTATGCAGTTGTGGATTCAGGCTATGGGAACGGGATCGGGTTGGCGATGGCTTCAGCGACTTCCTGGATCGCACCGTCGGCCTTCGAAAGGTCTCGCTCAGCGGCTTGGGCGGCCGCCTGCGAGACTGGGTAGGACTGAACGAGCCCCAGCGGGGGAGTACCTGCGCCGATCGCTAACACGTAGTAGCGACCAACCTCAAGCAGCTTTTCGTCGACCTGGGGACACGCGGAGGTTCCCGCCTGGTCAATCTCTACCGAACGATCGACCTCCCCCTTCATTGTCCGGAGGACATCGATTCGAAATATCGTCTTGCTAGACGCACCGTCGGTGACCTCCCTCACCTTCATTGCGACCCTACCGACGAAAATGCCTTTCGCATACCCCGCGACTCGCCTCTTATCATTGCGGTCGATGACGTAGTCCGCATTAATCACACACGACACCGGCTGAATCGCCGCTGAAGGCGAGGCTGCACTTCCTCCCCCACCGTTGGTGCCACACCCAGCAACCAACGAGCACAACAGTACAATCGTTGCGCCTGGAACTGCGACAAATGTTCGATTGCTCATTTCAATCCTACTTCCCCTCGTTGGCCAGGGCGGCATCATCCAGCGGACTCAGTGACATCCCCGGGTGGTCCGGATCGATGCGATCAAGGCGTCCGACGTTAGCCGCGGCGGGGCGGTGAAGGTCACCTACACCGCATTGACGATCGAACCTCAGAGCGCGAGCAGCGACTGACCTGACAGGTTGAGGGTTGTTGATATATCAACCCGTCGCGCCGGTTTCGCCTGGTCGTGGCCCTCGCCTCACTCGGTGCGGCGTCGTGGCGATTTGAGTCCTTTTCCCTGGTCAACGCGTTTTCAGGAACACGTTCGAGTCCTGGCGGGAGAGCAAGGCCTACGCGTTGGCTGGCGTTCTGCGGCCGGCCGGGGAGGCCGCGACTCAGGTGGGCCAGTGGACGTGCTCGGTGTCGATCACGAAGCGATGCCGATGCTGGTACACGCCGCCGCCCACGGCGACCGCGTCGGCGAGATGCTCAGGAGCCGTGTCGCCCGCGAAGTGGTGGTGCTCGAGCTCTGCAGGATCGCAGCGGGGCCACACCCGCACCGCCACCGCCAGACCGATCAGGGACAGCCCACTGAGTACCGCGAACGTGGGACCGAACCCGGCAGAGGTGCCGAGCCAGCCTGCTATCGGGTAGGCGATCAACCAGCACAGGTGCGAGAGGGAGAACTGCGCGGCGAACACCGCGGCCCGGTCCGCGGGTGCTGACGAGCGGCGCAGCACCTGCCCGACGGGTGTGAGGACCAGGCTCATCCCTACCCCGATCGCCGACCACACCATGAGCGCAGACGGCCACGTGAGCGCACCCGGCACCGAGACCATCACTGCCGACGATGCGGCTGCGGCGCCCAGGAGGCCGCCGCCGGCGAACATGACCGGTCGCTCCGGGACCCGGTCGAGTACGCGCGGCAGCGTCATTGCGACGATCATCGTCCCGATTCCCGACGCTGCCAGCAGCCATGCCACTCCCGCCTGCGACCCGCCGAGGTGGTCTCGCACCATGTTGACCGTGCTGACCATCACGATCGCCCCTGCCCCCGCGACCGCGAGATCCAGCCCGAGGACCCCGCGCAGCCGCGGCGTCGCTGCGAAAATCCGGATCCCCGCGAAGGTCCGGTCGAAGACACCCGTTCGAGCGCTGCGCGTCGCGTCCGGAATCGACGTCGACACCACCAGCGCCGCCGACAACGCGAAGCCGATGACGGTGAACCCGAACAACCAGTGGTAACTCATCACCGCGAGCGCGACCGCGGCGAGCACGGGGCTCAGGAGCGACTCCATCGTCGATGCCAGCTGCGAGGCCGACAGTGCTCGCGTGTACTCGGCTTCGTCGGACACGATGTCGGGGATCACCGCCTGGAAGGTGGGCGTGAACGCCGCTGACGCGGACTGCAGGATCGTGATGAGCGCGTAGATCTGCCACACCTGATCGACCCACGGCAACGCGAGCACGACCGACGCTCGAAGAACGTCGAGGCCGACGAGCAGTAGCCGGCGCGGCATCCGATCGACGTACGCAGTCGCCAGCGGCGCGATCAGCACGTACGCGACCATCTTGATGGTCAGCGCCGTCGCGAGCACCGCGGCAGCCCCGGTGCCCGCGAGGTCGTACGCGAGGAGGCCCAGCGCGACCGTGGTCATTCCCGTGCCGAACAGGGCCACCACCTGCGCACCGAACAGGTGCCGGTAGTCACGGATCCTGAACAGCGACGTCACGTCCCACCTCCCGCCGACCACCCATGCACATGTGCCTGTGTACGCACATAATAACCATGGGGGCGAACTGCCGACCGGCTATCCTGTGACCGTGTACGCACATGACGTCACGTCCGAGTGGGATCGGACTCCGCCCGACGGGCAGATCGAGGCGACCTGCCTGGCGTTGAAGATGTTGTCGGTGCCGTCTCGGATGAAGATCCTCTGGGCGCTCAGTGGGGCGGGGGAGCTCGACGTCACCACGATCACGGAGCAGGTCGGCCAGGCGCGGCCTGCGGTCTCGCAGCACCTGGCCAAGCTTCAGCTCGCCGGCCTGGTCGCGCATCGGCGTGACGGCCGCCGGTTGCTCTACCGGGTGCGTGGAGGGCACGTGCGACGTCTGCTGATCGAGGCGCTCAACGCCGCCGAGCATCAACTCAAGGATCTACCCGAGCACGACTAGGTCAGGTCCGACGTCGGGTTGAGGGTTGTCGATAGACCCGCGCCGGCTTCACAGGTGCGCGGCAGTCGTCCCACTCGACGCGACGTCGTGGCGATGTGGGTCGTCTTCCGGTTCGGAGCGCGTCAGGAACAGGTTCGAGTCTGGCGGGAGAGCAGTACGCGGAATCACGCCTTCTGCGCGCGCTCCCACGGCTCGACGGGACCCGGCACTGTCCGGAAGCTGCGGTGCTGTTCCGGTGATTCGACGGCAGTCCACCGCTCCGCCACCTCGGGGCTCCGCGTCTTCAGTTTGGCCGTCAGGTGCGCCCACTCCAGGTCCAGCTGCCCGTCGGTCACGTCGATGGGCGCGACGGTCGCGTCCGGCTCGTCGATGCGGGTGCGGTCGAAGTTGTAGCCGCGGGCGTCGGCCTCGTCGGCGAGGGCGGCCAGATACGCGCCGACCGCGGCGAGCGGATCCGGCGTCGCGCGGAAGCGCTCCAGCTGCGGGTGTCGCGTGTAGCCCTTGGTGCGGCCCGCGAGCACCGCCTGCGCGAGCAGTGTCTCGCGCCAGCACGCGATGAGTGCCTGCCGGTCGAGGTAGCGGGGATGGACGGACCAGATGCGCATGGCTCCACGCTATCCGGCCCGCAATGGGTGCGAGCACCGGTGCCGGTTCGCCCGAAATGTCCCGCGCAACAACCCCGGCGCAAGGCGACCGCAAGCGCGTAGTGGCGTGATGAGTCCATGAATCCGAACCCGTACGACCCGGCGCAGCAGCCCGCCGGCCGGCCCTACGCCCAGCAGCCCTACGCCCAGCAGGGGTATGCGCCGCAGCCCTACCCGCAGGGCCCCGTCTTCCAGGCGAAGTTCCGCAAGCACACCGGGCTGCTCATCGTGGCGCAGTGGCAGGACTCCTACGCCACCGGCGACTACCAGCAGATCCGGGCCGCCTACCGAGCGGCGCAGACGCACAACCTGCTCGCCGGTTGGTGGGGCCTGATCTCCCTGCTGGTCTACAACTGGATCGCGATCATCGGCAACGTCTCCGAGATGAGCCGCATCAAGCAGCAGGCGCGGGCCGCCGGACTCGAGGTCTAGCGGCCCGCGCCTTCGCGGGATCACGCGCGCCGGGTGAGGGGAGCGCGGCGATCAGGTCAGTTGGGTTCCTCCCAGTAGTAGCCGGAGCCCGAGTCGATGTTCACGCACCGGAGGGTGTCGCCGTCGGCGGTTGTGATGTCCCGTCCCTGTTGTGCGGCGGAGCACGTGTCGTACATCGATGGAGTGTCGGCGGAGGCGACGGCAGGACTGAGGGCGAGGGCTGAGATCGCGAGGAATCCGGCTGCGGCGAGGGTCTTTCGGCTGATGGTCATGGTTCGACGGTGCGCCCCGAACCTGGGTGCTCGGTGTCAGCCGGGTGGGCCTTCGCTGCCGGTTCTCCCAAGCGGCCTTTACCCCCCGAATCGTCGCCGGACGGCGCGGCCGGGAAGGGCTGGATCGTCGGGGGTCGAGGCCGCACACGTGACGAATGTGACGAGCCGCACAGTGCGGGGAACGTGCAGGTGGCGTCCTGTTTCCTCCGGTTTCGAGCTTCTTTTCTAGCGTGACCGTTGACAGGAATAGACATCGCTCATAACGTGAAATCTGTTCGACACGACATAGATTTTCAGATGGGAGCGCGAGATGAACGACCTCCGAGCCACCCCGGCACGAGTCCCGCGCCACCTCGTCGAGGCGGCTCAGCCGCTGGTCGTCCACCCTCGCGGTGGGGTCGTGATCGTGGCGCTGCTGCTACTGACGCTGGGACTGATGGTTCCCCTCGTCCTGTACACGGCAGCCGCCCCGATCGGCTGATCCGGCCGTCGAGCAGCACAGGCAATCCCCGACATGAAGGAGAGCACGATGAGCTTCGCCGATGACGCCAAGAACAAGGCACAGGACATCAAGGGCCGGGCCAAGGAGACCGTCGGCACCGCGTTCGACGACCCGCAGCTCAAGGAGGAGGGCCGTGGCGACCAGGCCGAGGCCTCCATCAAGGACAAGATCGCCGGCGCCGCCGACAAGGTCAAGGAGGGCGTCGACGAGGTGAAGGACAAGCTCTCGGGCAAGTGATCCGCCCGATATCCGACGACGATGGGAGCTGGACATGATTCGACGGATCGCACGACCACTACTGGGATCGATCTTCGTCTACACCGGGTACACCGGCCTGACGAGCGACCCGGGGCGGAAGGCGGACACCGTCGCCCCGCTGGTCGAGAAGGCCACTGAGGCCCTGCCCGATTCGACGGCGATCCCGACGAGCGCCCGGAGTTGGGTGCGGATCAACGCGGGTGTCCAGCTCGGCGGCGGCCTGCTGCTCGCCACCGGGCGGGCTCCGCGCGCCGCGTCGCTGGCCCTCGCGGGCACCCTGGTGCCCGCGACGGTCGTCGACCACCCGTTCTGGGCGGAAGCGGACCCCGAAGCGCGGCGCGAGCAACAGCTGCACTTCGTGAAGAACCTGTCGCTGCTCGGCGGCCTGCTGATCGCCGGCTTCGACACCGAGGGAAAGCCCGGCGTCACCTGGCGCGCCCGCCGCGCCGCCGAGCGCGCGTCCGAACGGGTCTCCGACACCGTCTCCGCCATCACGCCCGGGCATCACGACGACGGGAACGCCTGGCGGGACAGGGCCCACGCGGCGCAGGAGTACGGCGCGACCGCGATCGGCAAGGCGAAGCCGGCAGTGGCCGGCGCCGTCGAGAAGGCGAAGCCCGCGATCACCGATGCGGCGGACAAGGTGAAGCCGGTCGTCGACGACGCGGTGGAGCGCGCGCGCCCCGTCCTCGACGACGTCGTGGATCGCGCGCGACCGGTCCTCGCCGACGCTGCGGAGGCCGCGTCCGGCCTCGTCGACGCGGCGGGCGACCGGCTCCACGCGCTGCGGGACGAGGCGTCCGCCGCCGTGGCGGAGAGGAAGCGTTCGCGCGTCGCGTAACGTGGGCCGCCCGGCCCGGATCGCGGCCGCGGTAGGTCGACGAGAATCGAGACGCCGTGCCCCGCAGGCCAGAGTTCACCGGGCGGTACACCGACGCGCTGCACGCGCTGGAGGTGTCGACGCAGCGGAGCGCCCGGGTCGAGAACCTCGACGGTCAGTACGCGCTGCGCGTCGACTTCGAGCTCGGGCGCTACCTGCTCGCGACGAACACGGACGCCGTCACCGGCCTCGCCGACGAGGACGCCGGGGCGCCGTGGCGGGTCCGCTTCTTCGACGGTGCCCTGGGCGACGGCGCGGCCGTCCTGATCGCCGACCGTTCCGCGGCGTGGCTGATCGACGCCTACGACGCCGCCGTCGGCGATCTGCCGCCCCTGGCCGAGGTCCCGCACGCCTGACCGTCCCCGCGGAGCGGATCCGCGGGGACGGCGGGTGGTCCCACATTCGCCGCGCGGCGGGATCTACAGTGGACGGATCAGGTTTTCGTAGCCGAGCGACGCAGCAGTGCGGGCGAGGTGAGGAAGGGCTCGAAGGAGGAGTGCGATGACGCAGTCGCATCGCGTGCGTTCCGACCTCGGCGTGTACAGCATTTCGGTGGCGTCCGAGCTGTCGCAGGTCGGCCTCCAGACGCTCCGCCTCTACGAGCGGCGGCACCTGATCCGGCCGCAGCGCACCTCGGGTGGAACCCGCCGGTACAGCGAGGACGACATCGCGCGGATCCGGCGGATCACGGAACTCGTCGCCACCGGGATCAATCTCCCGGGGGTGGAGCGCATTCTGGTCCTGGAGGACGAGTGCGCGGCGCTGCGGTCGGAACTCGACGCCTGCCGCGCCGGCGCCGACTAGCGGCTACGGCTGCACGTTCACCGAGTACGCGGCCGCGGCGTCGCGCACGTCCAGGACGTACTTGCGGGACTGGTTGTAGACCATCACGGCCTTCTCCCAGCCCTTCGCGGTGGTCAGGTCCTTGCCCGAGACGCAGAGGTAGCGCGCCGCGGTCATCGCGGCGTCGTCGATGTTGTCCGGGTCGGCCTTGCCGTCGCCGTTGGCGTCCACGCCGAAGCGCTGCCAGGTCTCGGGGATGAACTGGAACGGCCCCATGGCCGCGTCGAACTTCGCGTTCGGGCGGTGCGGGTCGGTCCCCGTCGCGCGGATCTCCATGTTCCCGTTGGTCCCGTCCAGCGGCACGCCGCGGATGGGCGGCGAGACCTTGCCGTCGGGCGCGATCGTCGCGCCGTGGTAGGTGCCGTGCTTGCTCTCGATGAAGGCGATCCCGGCCAGGGTGGTCCACGCGATCCCGCACTCGGGCGTGCGCTGCCGCAGCGCCTCGGCCGCGTTGCCGTAGGCCTCCAGCGAGATCACCGGGATGCCGGTGGCCACGCTGATGGGCGTGGCCCAGTCGCGGAGCAGGTCCGAGGTGCGGCCCGGTCCGTTCACGTTGATCAGCGGCACGGGAGCGCCCGCGCCGGGCGGGATGCCCTGCGGGATCTCGGGGCGCGGGTCGATCGCGCCGCAGCCGGCGAGCACCGTCGTCGCGACGCCGACGACGAACGCCGCGCGCATGCGGGAACTGACCATGACCTCGCCGTGAACTCTCTCGCCGGAAACTGGGGACGCGATCTCAACGTCCGGGCTGTGCCTCGGGGTTCCCGGCGTGACCGTCGCCCCAGGCGGTGACCCACGATTCTACCCCGTCGGAGGCCATCACGGCCTCGGCCTCGCGCACCCGGTCCATGAACGCGAGCACCCGTCGGCGGTAGTCCAGCTCGAAAGCCGCGTCCGGTTCCGCCGGGTCGACGGTGACGGTGCGCACGTCGTCCGGGACCAGCTCGGCGGGGAAGTCGACGGTGAGCAGCCGCTCGAAGACCTTCGCGACCAGCGCCAACGCGGGCTGGCCGAGCGAGATCGAGTCGAGGACGGAGGCGCGCTCGCCGCGCTCGAGCCGCTTCTGCCGTTCCCAGTTCTCGGCCTGCGTCGCCACGTCGACCTCGGCACCGTCGGCCAGGTGGGGCGTGCGCCGGCGGACCTTGGCGGAGAGGGTGCGGGCCACGTCGTCGATGCCGAACGGGTGCGGTCCCTCCTCGGCGATCCGCGAGTGGAAGACCACCTGCAGCAGCAGGTCGCCGAGCTCGCTGCGCAGCTCGGCCGCGGCGGCGGCCCCGCCCTCCGGGTCGTCGAGCGCCGCCACGGCGTCGGCCACCTCGTAGGTCTCCTCCACCAGGTAGCGCAGCAGGCTCGCGTGCGTCTGCTCGGACTCCCACGGGCCCTCCCGCCGCAGCCGGTCGATGAGCTCGACGGTGTCGAGCACCGCCAGCCCGGCGGGCCGGGGCGAGGCGATGACGTCGGCGCCCGCGGCCCGCAGCGCGGCCGCGGCCGGGTGCGTCTCGTCGGAGGTCAGCAGCGTCGCGCCCGCGGGGGCCTCCGCGCCGAGCACGGGGTGCCCGTCGGGCAGGTGCCACGCGAGCCTCACCGGCAGCTCCTCCGTGTAGTACACGGGGCCGGTGAGCCGGGCGAGCGCCGCGACGGGCAGCAGGGTGGGCAGCGCCGGATCGAGCAGCACGACGGTGCCGCGGGGCTCGCTCACGGGGCCTCCGTGGCAGCGACGGCGCGGGGCGGCTGGTCGAGCCGCCAGTAGCCGGCGCCCTTGCCGTCCATCGCGGCGAGGAAGTCGGCGACGGCCTGCAGCACGTCGATGTCGCGCACCCGCTCGCTGCCGACGCCGCCCACGCCCACCCGCGGAAGCGGGAAGGTGATGGTGCGGGTCGCGGCGCGGTAGGACCCGCCGGGGTAGAGCCGCTTGAGGCGCATCTGCTGCGAGTCCAGCAGTTCCATCGGCGCGATGCGCAGATTGGTGCCGGTCACGGTGATCTCGGTGACGCCGGCGTTCCGCGCGAGCGACCGGAGCCGGGCGATCGCGGCGAGGCGGTCCACCTCCACCGGAGGCGGGCCGTAGCGGTCGGTGAGCTCGGTGAGCACCTCGGCGACGGCCGTATCGTCGTGCGCCGCCGCAAGTTTGCGGTACGCCTCCAGGCGCAGCCGGTCGCTGGTGACGTAGTCCGGCGGGATGTGCGCGTCCACCGGCAGGTCGATGCGCACCTCCTTCTGCTCCTCCGGCACCGTGATCGGCTTGCCGTCGGCGGCGGCGCGGTAGGCCTCCACCGCCTCGCCGACGAGCCGCACGTACAGGTCGAAGCCGACGCCGGCGACGTGGCCGGACTGCTCCGCGCCGAGAACGTTGCCGGCGCCGCGGATCTCGAGGTCCTTCATCGCGACGGCCATGCCGGCGCCGAGGTCGTTGTTCTGTGCGATGGTCGCCAACCGGTCGTAGGCGGTCTCGGTGAGCGGCTTCTCCGAGGGGTAGAGGAAGTAGGCGTAGCCGCGCTCGCGGGAGCGGCCCACGCGCCCGCGCAGCTGGTGCAGCTGCGAGAGGCCGAGGTTCTCGGCGCGCTCCACGATGAGGGTGTTGGCGTTGGAGATGTCCAGGCCGGTCTCGACGATGGTGGTGCACACCAGCACGTCGAACTCGCGGTTCCAGAAGCCCTGCACGGTGCTCTCCAGGGCCTCCTCGCCCATCTGCCCGTGCGCCACCACGACCCGGGCCTCGGGCACCATGTCGCGGATGTGCTTGGCGGCCCGGTCGATCGAGCTGACGCGGTTGTGCACGTAGAAGACCTGGCCGTCGCGCAGCAGCTCGCGGCGGATGGCGGCGGCCACCTGCTTGTCGTCGTACGCGCCCACGTAGGTGAGCACCGGGTGGCGCTCCTCGGGCGGGGTGAGGATGGTGGACATCTCCCGGATGCCCGCCATGCTCATCTCCAGTGTGCGGGGGATCGGGGTGGCGCTCATGGTGAGCACGTCGACGTTGGTGCGCAGCGCCTTGATGTGCTCCTTGTGCTCGACGCCGAAGCGCTGCTCCTCGTCGACGATCACGAGGCCCAGGTCCTTCCAGCGCACGCCGGTCTGCAGCAGCCGGTGCGTGCCCACCACCACGTCGACGCTGCCGTCGGCGAGGCCCTCGAGCACGGCCCGCGTCTCCAGCTTGTCGGTGAACCGGGACAGGCCCTTGACCGTGACCGGGAAGCCCTGCATCCGCTCCTCGAAGGTCTTCAGATGCTGTTGCGCGAGCAGCGTCGTCGGCACGAGCACCGCGACCTGTTTGCCGTCCTGGACGGCCTTGAAGGCGGCGCGGACGGCGATCTCGGTCTTGCCGTAGCCGACGTCGCCGATCACGACGCGGTCCATCGGGACGGGCTTCTCCATGTCGCCCTTCACGTCGCCGATCACCGTCATCTGGTCGACGGTCTCGGTGAACGGGAAGGCGTCCTCCATCTCGCGCTGCCACGGGGAGTCCGGCGCGAAGGCGTGGCCGGGCGCGGCGTTGCGGGCCGCGTAGAGCTGCACCAGCTCGCCCGCGATCTCGCGGACGGCCTTGCGCGCCTTGCGTTTGGTGTTCTGCCAGTCGCTGCCGCCCATCTTCGACAGTGCCGGCATCTCGCCGCCCACGTAGCGGGAGAGCTGGTCCAGCGACTCCATCGGGACGAACAGCTTGTCGCCCGGCTGGCCGCGCTTGCCCGGTGCGTACTCGATCACCAGGTACTCGCGGCGGGCGCCCGCGACGGTGCGCTCGATCATCTCGACGAACTTGCCGATGCCGTGCTCGTCGTGCACCACGAGGTCGCCGGCGGTCAGGGCCAGCGGGTCGACCTGGTTGCGGCGCTTGGCCGGAAGTCGCCTGCCGTCGCCGACGCCCGCGACCCGGTTACCCGTGAGATCGGGCTCGGCGAGCAGCACGAGCTTCTCGGCGGGCACCGTCAGGCCCGTCTGCAGGCTGCCGCGCAGCACGCCGACGGTGCCGGGCTTCGGGGCGGCGCCCGCGTCCAGCTCCGTCGCGGGGACCTCGGCGTCGCGCAGCCGCTCCAGGATGCGGGCGCGGGTGCCCTGGCCGGCGACCACGATCACCCCGGTGCCGCCGGACGCGGCGTGGGCGCGCAGCGTCGCGAAGAGCTTCTCCGCCTCGGCGTCGGATCCCCTTGGCGCGGGCGCGTGTTCGGCGCGGACGGTGAGGTGGTCGGGGCCCTCGTCCGGCCCCGTCGCCAGCGGCGAGACGGTCCACCACGGACGCCCGGCGTCCGAGACGGAGGCGTGCACCTCGTCGAGGGGGCGGTAGGCGCTGGCGCCCAGGTTCATCCCGGACGGGTCCAGCGGCGCGGCCGAGCCGAGCGCGGCGGCGGTCCACGACGCCTCGAGGAACTCTTGGCCGGTGCGGCCGAGATCCCCCGCGCGGGTGCGGATCTTCTCGGGGTCCAGCAGCAGGGTGTGGGCGCCCGCGGGCAGCACGTCGGTGAGCAGCTGCAGTTCGCCCGGGATGAGCGCGGGGATCAGCGCCTCCATGCCCTCCACCGGGATGCCCTGCGAGAGCTTCTCCAGCATCTCGAGGAGGGCGGCGTCGTTCTGATGATCGGCCTTGAGCGCGGCCGCGCGCTCGCGGACCTCGGCGGTGAGCAGCAGCTCGCGGCACGGGTAGACGTGCACGGTGCCCACCTCGACCTCGGGCTGGGAGCGCTGGTCGGCGACGGAGAAGGCGCGAAGGTCGGTGATCTCGTCGCCCCAGAACTCCACGCGCACGGGCAGATCCGTGGTGGTGGGGAAGACGTCGAGGATGCCGCCGCGCACGGCGAACTCGCCGCGCTTGCCCACCATGTCGACCCGGGTGTACGCGAGTTCCACGAGGGTCTCGATGAGCTGGTCGAAGTCGTGCTCGACGCCCTCGCGCAGCGTGATCGACGGGGCGTCGCCCAGTCCGGGCGCCATCGGCTGCACCAGGGAGCGGACGGTCGCGACGACGGCCCGCAGCGGGACGCCGTACTGCGCGTCGTCGGGGTGGGCCAGGCGGCGCAGCACCTGCAGCCGCTTGCCGACGGTGTCGGCGCCCGGCGAGAGCCGTTCGTGCGGCAGCGTCTCCCAGCTGGGGAACTGCGCCACGGCACCGTCGCCCAGCATCTCCCGCAGCTCGGAGGTCAGGTCGTCGGCCTCGCGCCCGGTGGCCGTGACGACGAGGACGGGCGCGCGGTCGGCGAGCGCCGAGACGAGGAAGGGACGCGCACCGTCGACCGCGGTGACGGTGAGGTCGGGCCTGCCCGCCGCCTCCGCGAAGGCGGCGATGTCCGGATCGGCGGCGACCGCCCTGGTCAGTCCGGCGAGGGCGGGGACGGGGGAGGGGGCGGCGTCAGGCACCGATCCAGTGTATTGGCGCGGTCCGACACGCGCCGACGGGCCCGAGCGCCCGCTCAGGCACCGGCGCCGGCCGGCGCGTGGCGGGCCAGGAACGTGGCGACCGCCTCGTCGGCGACGTCGTCCGATTCCTGCTGCGTAGGGCGCGACCGGCCGCCGGTGAGGGTGAGCCGGTTGAGCGGCGCCGCCAGGACGAGCCAGGTGAACTGCTCGGCCGCGGCGGCGGGATCGTCGATGCGCAGCAGGCCGCGGGCGGCCAGGCGTGCGAAGGCGTCGGCGAGGAGCTCCTGATTGCGATCCCAGCTGCGCCGCACGTAGTCGTCGGCGACCTCGGGGAAGCGCTCCGCCTCGGCCGCGACCAGGGCGCGCATCCGCAGGACGGGGCCGCTGAGGACGCCCGCCTGCAGCGTGCCGGCGAGGGCGCGCAGCCCGCGGGCGGCGTCGTCGGTCGCGATGAGTGCGTCGAGGTGCGGCCGCATCGCGTCGCGGCCGCGGTCCACCCAATCCCGGACGACGGCCGCGTACAGGTCGTCCTTCGACGGGTACTGCCGGTAGAGGGTCTGCTTGGAGATGCGGGCACCGGCGGCGACGGCGTCCATCGTCGTGCCCGCGAAGCCGCGGTCGAGGAGCAGGTCCCGCGCGACGGCGAGCAGGTCGGCGCCGCTGCGGCCGCCCGGGCGGCCGCGGAGCCGGGGTGTGCCCTGTGCGGTGTTCATGCCGAAATAGTACTGGACAGTACTCAGATGAGGACGTAGGGTACTCATTAGTACTAAAAGGAGGACGTCATGATCGTCGCAGGTATCGCCGTCGCCGCGTTCGCGGCATTCGTGCTCAGCTCCGTCTACTACGTGCTCCTCTCTCCGGTGGAGCAGCGGGCGCTCGGGGAGCGGGCGCTCGACCGCGGGAAGCCCGGGCCGGCGAAGGTCGCCGCGGAACTTGTCCGCACGGCCGTGGTCGCGGCGGGATTCGCCTGGGTCGCCGACCGGGCCGGCCTCCTCTCCCTCCCGGCCTCCCTCTCGCTCGCCCTCGTGCTCTGGGTCGCGTTCCCCGTCGTGCTGCTCACCGGATCGATCATCTGGGAGCGCGTGCCGTGGCAGACCGCGGCGATCCACGCGGGCGACTGGCTCCTCAAGCTCGTGCTCATCGCCGTCGCGCTGGGCCTTCTCCACTGATCGAAGGGAAACGCCATGTCCGCCATCGCAGGTCCGCTCGACACCACCTTCACCGCCGTGCTCCGGCGGAGCGAGGCCGAGGGCGGGTGGACGTACGTCGTGCTCGACGGGTCCGCCGAGTTCTTCGGCGCCCGTGGCCTCGTCAAGGTCTCCGGGACCATGGACGGGGTCCCGTTCACCAGCTCCTTCATGGCTCTCGGCGACGGGACGCACAAGCTCCCGGTCGCCGCGAAGATCCGCCGCGAGATCGGCAAGGAGGAGGGCGACGCGATCACGGTCCACCTCGAGCGCCGCCTGAGCTGAGTCACAGCACCCCTTGACAGGTGACGGGGGTCACTTTAAGTTCCTTCTTATGGTGAATGAAACATCAGCGTTCCGGATGGGATCGCGTGTCCTCGCGGCGCTGATCGGCGCCGTCCTCGTGATCGCGACCGGGATCGCGACGGCCCCGAGCGCCCGGGCGCTGCCGCCCCTCGTCGAACCGGCACCGCCCGCCGACGCCTTCTACGACCGCCCCGCGGACCTGGCGTCGCTGAAGCCCGGCGAGATCGTGCGTACCCGCACCACGTCGATCCGCTCGCTGCAGGTGATGCCCCTCAACGTGGACGCCTGGCAGCTCGCCTACCGGACCACGGGCATGAACGGCGAGCCTGATCTCAGCGTGACCACCGTGATGGTGCCGCGCGGCAAGAAGCCCACCAAGCTGCTCTCCTACCAGGCGGCCGCCGACTCGACGCTGCGCATCTGCCAGTCCTCGTACTCGACCACCAAGGGCGGCCCCATCGACCTGGCGGCGAAGGAGGGCCCGCTCACCTTCGGCATGCCCGCCGCCGAGCTGCTGTTCGCCGGCCTCGGCGTCCAGGAGGGCTGGGCCGTCGCGATGCCCGACCACGGCGGCGGCGACGACCGCTTCCTCACCCCGCGCCAGCCGGGCTGGGCCGTACTCGACGGCATCCGGGCGGTGGAGAACTTCTCCCGCCTCGGACTGAACGCGAAGACCCCTGTCACGCTGTGGGGCTACTCGGGCGGCGCGATCGCCAGCAGCTGGACCATCGAGGAGCACCCGACCTACGCGCCCGAGCTCAACATCCGCGGAGCCGCGTTCGGCGCGCCGGAGCGCGACCTCGAGGCCTCGCTCAAGGCCGTGAACACGTCGCTGCTCGCGGGCCTCATTCCGCTCGCCCTCTCCGCGCTCGGCAAGGACTCCGAGGAGTTCCGGGGCGCCCTCGACAAGGTGCTCACCCCTGAGGGCCGGGCGCGCGTGAACGAGACCCGCCGGCACTGCATGCCGCAGAACGTCGTGGCCAACCTGTGGTTCGACTACAACCGGATGCTCACCAAGCCGGTCGACGAGGTGCTGCGGATTCCGATCATCGCCAAGACCATTCGCGAGCGCGGCGTGAGCGGCCGGGTCCCGACGGTGCCCGCGTACGTCTACAACGGCATCACCGAGGAGGTCGCCCCGATCACGGGGACCGACAAGCTCGTGGACTCGTACTGCAAGGGCGGCGCGTCCGTGACCTACCGCCGCGAGGAGTTCCCGCCGAACCCGGTCAAGCAGCTCATGACCACCCACGGCACCGTCGTGGTGACCGGCGCGGGCGGCGCGTTCGACTGGCTCAAGCAGCGGATGGACTCGACCGGGCCGGCACCGTCGGGCTGCGACATCCGGAACGTCTTCAGCAGCGGGCTCGAGCCCGCGGCGATCGGCACCTTCGGCCAGGCGATCGGTACCGTCCTCGCCTCGCTGGTCGGCGCGCCTATCGGGGCCGGGCCCAGGTAGTCAGTCTCCGCGGGCGGGCTCGACGGTGCAGTCGGGCTCGCCCAGCTGGCTCGGCTCGATGGCGACGGGGTTCTCCTTGAGGCCGATGAGGCCGTACCAGGAGAGGTTCACGATGTGGGCGGCCACCGCCTCCTTGGGCGGGTTGCGCACCTCCAGCCACCACTGCGCGGTCATGGCGACCATGCCGACCAGCGCCTGGGCGTAGAGCGGCGCCAGCTCGGGGTCGAGGTTCTTGTTCTCGAATTCGCTCTCGAGGTGGATCTCGACCTGGCTGACCAGGTCGTTGAGCAGCGTCGAGTAGCCGCCGGTGTGCTCGGCCGAGCTGTTTCGGGTGAGGATCCGGAAGCCGTCGGCGCGCTCCTCGACGTACGTGAGCAGTGCGAGGGTGATCTGCTCGATCCGCGTCTTGGAGCGGTCCTCGAGCAGTGCCCGGGAGAAGACCTCGAGGACCATCTCCATCTCGCGGTCCACGACCACCGCGTAGAGGCCCTCCTTGCCGCCGAAGTGCTCGTAGACAACGGGCTTGGAGACGCCGGCCTTCGACGCGACCTCCTCGATGGTCGCCGCCTCGTAGCCGCGGTCGGCGAACACCGAGCGCGCGGTGTCGACCAGCTGGTTGCGGCGCTCGGCCGCGGGCATCCGCTTCCGCGCCGGCGCGGCGGGCGCGCGATTCGGCTTGGCGGAGGAGGTCACGGTGTGTCCGTCGCGCCGGGCTCGGGCGCGGCATCGTCGGCGTCGTCGGCGGGCTTGCGCGCGGCCTCGGCCTGCGCGGCCACCTGCGCCCGGTACGCGGCCTCGGCCCGGTCGTGCTGCTTCTTGATGAACCGGCTCGCGAAGATCAGGCCCACGAAGAACAGCAGCTCGAAGACGATGGCCGCGACGTACAGCACCCGTGCCGTCGTCGTGGTGGCATCGGTCAGCCGCCAGATCAGTACGCCGAGAACCAGCAGCAGGACGGCACCCATCGGCTTCAACTGCAGGCCGTTGCTGAACGGAAGCGGCTTGTCACTCATGATTGACGATTCTACTTACCGCCCGGTGAACACCGTGAGATCGGCGAACAGGTCCAGCAGGGGCTGCGGGAAGACGCCCAGCGCGACCACCGCCACGACGCCGAGGGCGATCGCGAAACCGGTGAGCGGATCCACCCGGGGAACGTCGGGCGCGAACTCGTGGGCGGGCGCGAAGTACATCGTCATCAGGATCCGGATGTAGAAGACCGCGGCCAGCGCGCTGGCGAGCACACCGACCACGACCAGCCACCCTCCGCCGCGCTGTGCGGCCGCCGTGAACACCGCGAACTTGCCCGCGAAACCGCCGGTCAGGGGGATTCCGGCGAAGGAGAGCAGGAACAGGGCCATGGCACCCGCGAGGAGCGGGCGGGTCCGGCCCAGCCCGGCCCACCGGTCCAGGTCGGCCACCTCCGCGGTCGTGCCGTCGGCCCGCGTCTCGCGGACGGCGGCGGCCACCGCGAACCCGCCGACCGTGCTGAGCCCGTACACCGCGAGGTAGAAGCAGACCGCGCCCGTGCCGCGGACCGTCCCGGCGAAGACGCCGATGAGCAGGAAGCCCGTGTGCGCGATCGCCGAATAGGCGAGCAGGCGCTTGACGTCCGACTGCGTGACCGCGATGACCGAACCCACGACGACGGTGACCACGGCGACCGCCGCGATCACCGGACGCCACGGCACGTCCCGGAAGGCGACCAGGGTGAGCCGCACGATCACGCCGAACGCCGCGATCTTCGTCGCCGCCGCCATGAACGCGGTCACGGGCGTCGGCGCGCCCTGGTAGACGTCGGGCACCCAGGAGTGGAAGGGCACGGCGCCGGCCTTGAACAGCAGGCCCACGCCGATCAGCGCGGCCCCGAGGGTGCCGAACACCGCGTCCTGCGGGACCGCCGCGATCGACGTGGAGCCGGTCGCCGCGAAGCGCAGGGCGATGCCGAACAGGAGGATCGCCGAGCTGAACGCGCCCAGCAGGAAGTACTTCAGCGCCGCCTCGAGCGGCAGCAGCCCGCGCCGTTTCGCCAACGCGCACAGCAGGTACAGCGGCAGCGAGAAGACCTCGAGCGCGACGAACAGCGTCAGCCAGTCCTGCGCCGAGACGAAGGCCAGCATGCCGCCCAACGCGAACAGCGTCAGCGGCACCGCCTCGGTGTGCGTCAGCGAGTCGTAGCGCGCCACCATCAGCGCGAGCGCCGGGAGCGTCGAGAGCAGGAGCAGCCCCTGCAGCGCGAGGGAGAGGCCGTCGTCCGCGACCGCGCCCGCCAGTACCGCGCGCGGGCGCTCGCCGGTGTCCGCGAGCACCGCCACCGCGATCAGCGCAGCCAGCACGGCGCCCCCGCCGAGCACCGCGTGCACCCGGGCGCGGAGCGCCGCGGGCGCGAACGACTCGACCACCACGCCGACGATCGCGGCCACGAAGACGATGAGCGCCGGCGCGATCTGCGCGTACTCGATCGACGGGTTCATCGGGCGACCTCCGCGACCGTGGGCGAGACCGACGGGTTGATCGCGTCCAGCGCGGGAGCGGGGAAGAAGCCCAGCACGAACAGGGCGACGACCAGCGGCACGAGCACGAGCAGCTCGCGCGGCCGCGCGTCGTCGACGGTGCGCTCCACCTCCTCCGGCACGGGGCCCGTGAACATGCGCTGGTAGGTCCACAGCACGTACATCGCCGACAGCACCAGCGCGACCACCGCGACGATCGCGGCGACGGCCCACCGCGGGTAGGTGCCGACCACCACCAGGAGCTCGGAGACGAAGGGGCCGAGGCCCGGCAGCGAGAGGGTCGCCAGGCCCGCGATGAGGAAGATCGCGCCCAGCTTCGGCGCCCGCGACCAGGCGCCGCCGAAGTCGCCGATCCGGCGGCTCCCACGGCGTGCGACCAGGACCCCGGCGGTGAGGAACAGCGACGCCGTCGCGACGCCGTGGTTGACCATGTAGAGCACCGAACCGGCCTGCGAGTCGCCGGTGCGCGCGAAGACGCCGAGGATGATGAAGCCGAAGTGGCTGATCGACGTGTACGCGATGAGCGACATCACGTCGGACTGCCCGATCGCGAGGATCGCGCCGTAGACGATGCCGATCACCGCGAGCGCCGCGACCCACGGCGCGAAGCGGGCCGCCGCGTCGGGGAACAGCGTCAGGCAGTAGCGCAGCATCGCGAAGGTGCCCACCTTGTCGACGATCGCCATCATCAGCACGGCCGTCGGCGGATTCGTCTGCACCGCCGCGCCCGGCAGCCAGGTGTGCAGCGGCCACAGCGGCGCCTTCACCGCGAAGGCGAACAGGAATCCCAGGAACATCAGGTCCTGCGCGATGCCGGGGCCGGGCCGCGCACCGTCGAGCAGGGCGCGCAGGTCGAAGGTGCCGGACGCGGCGTACAGCCCGACGACCGCGGCCAGCATCACGAGCCCGCCGGCGAGGTTGTAGAGCAGGAACTTCACGGCCGCGTGGGTGCGGACCGCCGCATCGCTTCCCGTGCCGCCGAACCCGGCCAGGAGGAAGTACAGCGGGATCAGCATGGCCTCGAAGACCAGGTAGAACAGCAGCACGTCGGTGGTGACGAAGCTGACGAGCACCATCGCCTCGACCGCGAGCGTGAGCGCGACGTAGGTGCCGGCGCGTTCGCTCTCCGGCGCGGTCTCGCGCCAGGCGGCGAGCAGCAGGACCGGTAGCAGGGCGGCGGTGAGCAGAACCAGCACCAGCCCGGTGCCGTCGAGTCCGAGGCGGTAGCCCGCGCCGAAGGACGGTATCCAGGACTGCGATTCGACGAACTGGAAGCCGCCCGCTGGGTCGAAGGCGAACGCCAGACCGATGCCGATCAGCAGCGCTACGAGCGCGGCCGCCAGCCCGATCCACCGCGCGGCGCGGGGCACGGCCGCGGCGGCGACGGCACCGACCGCGGGCGCCGCCCACAGCAGCGTCAGCCACGGCCCGCTCATGAGAGCCACACCGCCGCGGCGCCGATGAGCACCGCCGTCCCGGCCAGCATGGCCAGCGCGTAGCTGCGCGCGTACCCGGTCTGCGAGCGCCGCAGCAGGAGCGAGCCGAGGTGCACTCCGGCGGGGATCGCGTCGACCGCACCGTCGATGCCCTTGCGCTCGGCCACGAGCAGCGCCTCCGTGGCGGCCTGTCCGGGGCGCATGAAGACGGCCTCGTTGAGGGCGTCGCCGTACAGGTCCTGCCGGGCCGCGCGGGTCAGGGCGCTCACCGCCGACGGTGCCTCCACGGGCACCGTCCGCGTCAGGCGGACCGCCACCGCGACGCCGATCGCGACGGCGCCGAGGACCAGCAGCGTGACCGCCCAGGCGGGGATCGCGTGGTGCGCCTCGGGCGCGGATCCGACGGCGGGTGCGAGGAAGTCGGACAGCGTGCCGCCGATCACCAGGATCGCGCCCGCGCCGACGCTACCCAGCGCCAGCACGACCATGGGCGCCGTCATCACCCGCGGCGACTCGTGCGGATGCGTGCCCTCGCGCCAGCGGCGCGCGCCGAAGAAGGTCAGCACCATCACCCTCGTCATGTAGAAGCCCGTGATCCCGGCGCCGAGGATCGCGGCGCCGCCCAGCACCGCGCCCCAGAAGCCGCCGCGGCCGAGCGCGGCCTCGATGATCCCGTCCTTGGTGAAGAAGCCCGACAGCGGCGGGACGCCGATGATCGCCAGGTAGCCCAGGCCGAAGGTGACCGCGGTGACCGGCATGACCTTCGCCAGGCCGCCGTACCGCCGCATGTCGGTCTCGTCGTTCATCCCGTGCATCACCGAGCCCGCGCCCAGGAACAGGCTGGCCTTGAAGCAGCCGTGCGCCAACAGGTGCGCGATCGCCAGGGCGTAACCCGCGGGACCGAGCCCGGCGGCGAGCACCATGTAGCCGATCTGGCTCATGGTCGACGCCGCGAGGGCCTTCTTGATGTCGTCCTTCGCGCAGCCGATCACGGCGCCGAAGAGCAGCGTCACCGCGCCGACGGCGAGCACGAAGCCCTGCGCCACCGGTGCCGCCTCGAAGACGGGGCCGGTGCGCACGATCAGGTAGACGCCCGCTGTGACCATCGTCGCGGCGTGGATGAGAGCGGAGACGGGGGTGGGGCCCTCCATCGCGTCGCCGAGCCAGCTCTGCAGCGGTACCTGCGCCGATTTGGCGCAGGCCGCCAGCAGGAGCAGCAGCCCGAGCCAGGTGAGCACGCCCTCGCCGGCCTCATCGGCGCGGGGGAGGAACTCACCGAAGGTGGTGGTGCCGAAGGTCATGAGGGTGACCGCGACCGCGAGCGCGAGGCCCATGTCGCCGACGCGGTTGACGATGAAGGCCTTCCGCGCGGCGGTCGCGGCCGAGGGCTTGTGCTGCCAGAAGCCGATGAGCAGGTAGGACGCGAGACCCACGCCCTCCCAGCCGAGGTAGAGCACCACGAGGTCGTCCGCGAGGACCAGTACCAGCATCGCGCCGAGGAACAGGTTGAGGTAGCCGAAGAACCGTCGCCGGCCCGGATCGGCCTCCATGTAGCCGATCGAGTAGACGTGGATCAGCGTGCCGACGCCCGTGATCAGCAGCGCGAAGCACACCGACAGCTGGTCCAGCCGGAAGGCCAGGTCCACCGAGAGGTCGCCGCCCGAGAACCAGTGGTAGAGAACGGTGCCCACCGATCTGTCCGCGCCGTCCCGGGCCAGGAGCAGGCCGAAGGCGACGGCCGAGACCACGAAGGACAGCGCCGCGACCGCGGTGCCGAACAGGTGCCCCCAGGCGTTCGTCCGGCGCCCGCCGAGCAGCAGCACCGCCGCTCCGGCGAGGGGGATCAGCGGCAGAGCCGCGATGAGTACGGTCACCGGTCACCGCCTCAGCAGGTGCGGCTCGTCGACGGACACGGACTTGCGGACCCGGAAGATCGCGATGATGATCGCCAGGCCCACCACCACCTCGGCGGCGGCCACCACCATGGTGAAGAAGGCGAGGACCTGTCCGTGCGGCACGGCGTGCATGCGGCCCGCGGTGACGAGCGCGAGGTTCGCGGCGTTGAGCATCAGCTCCACGCACATGAACACCACGATGGCGTTGCGGCGCAGCAGCACCCCGGCGGAGCCGATCGCGAACAGCAGCGCGGCGAGGTACAGGTAGAGGTGCGGGTTCACGGCGTCACCTCCTCGTCGCGGAGCGCGTGCGGAACGTCGTCGTCGAGCGACGGGGCGCGGTCGGGGAGCGCCCGCCGCTCGCCCGGCACGCGCGGTGTCAGCGTGTGGTTCACGGAGTCGAGCGCGGGCGACCCGTCGGGCAGCCGACCGGGCAGGTCGACGGCGTTGCCCAGCGCGTAGACGCCGGGGTTGGGCAGCGGCGTGGCGCGGCGGCCCTCGCGGAACCGGCGGATCGACTGCTCGCGCTGGCTGAGCGCGGTGGCGAGCTTCTCCCGGTGGGCGAGGATCATCGCGCCCAGCGTGGCGGTGATCAGCAGCGCGGCGGTGAGCTCGAATGCCCACAGGTAGCGGACGAAGACGGTGTCTGCCAGGGCCTCCACGGAATTCGGCGGGTACTCGCCCGATCCCGCTCCCTGCGCGGCCCCGGCGCCGACGTCCCGGAGCGAGGCCCGGGCCACGAGGCCGATGAGCAGCATTCCGAAGGCGAGACCCGCGACGGCGGCGCCGATCCGGTGCCCGCGCAGGGTCTCGACGAGGGAGTCGGAGGAGTCGACGCCCACCAGCATGACCACGAAGAGGAAGAGCATCATCACGGCGCCGGTGTAGACCACGATCTGCACGACGCCGAGGAAAGTGGCGCCCTGCGAGATGTAGAGGATCGCGAGCAGGATCATGGTGGCGGCCAGGCACAGCGCCGAGTACACGGCCTTGGAGGCCAGCACGACGCCCAGGGCGAAGACCACCGCGGGCACCGCGACGATCCAGAACGCCCACTCCTCCCCGGTCATTCGTCCACCGCCCCCTTGTAGTAGTCGGTGGCGGTGAGGCCCTCGCGCATCGCGTGCGGCGGCGGCACCTCACCCTCGTGCAGCGGGGCGAGCAGATCGTCCTTGTCGTAGATCAGCGCGCCGCGATCGCGGTCGGCCATCTCGTAGTCGTTCGTCATGGTGAGCGCGCGCGTCGGGCAGGCCTCCACGCACAGGCCGCAGCCGATGCACCGCAGGTAGTTGATCTGATAGGTCCGGCCGTAGCGCTCGCCGGGGGAGTACCGCTCCTCCTCGGTGTTGTCGGCGCCCTCCACGTAGATCGCGTCCGCGGGGCAGCTCCACGCGCACAGCTCGCAGCCGATGCACTTCTCCAGCCCGTCGGCGTACCGGTTCAGTTGGTGCCGCCCGTGATACCGGCCGGCGGTGGGCGAGGGCTCCTCCGGGTAGTTCTCCGTGACCGGCTTGGTGAACATGGTCCGTAGGGTCACGCCGAATCCGGCGAGGCCGAGGGGATCAGCCATGGGACGCCTCCTTCGCTTCGGCCTCGCGCGGCAGGGCACGTCGGGCGGGCTCGGACAGGTACTGGCCCGGCATGGGCGGCACGGGGAAGCCGCCGGCCATCGGATCGAAGGGCAGCGAGAAGGTCTCGGGATCGGGGCCGGGCTCGGGGGCCTTCTGCCGACGGTGCCGCGCCACCAGGACGGCGAGCACGGCGAGGGTGAAGAGCAGCGAGACGACGGGCGCCAGCACCGTCGTCGAGTGCCCGGCGAGGGCCCACGCCTGCACCGCGCCGGCGACCAGCACCCAGGCCAGCGCGGTCGGGATCAGCAGCTGCCAGCCGAACCGCATGAACTGGTCGTAGCGCAGCCGCGGCAGCGTGGTGCGCAGCCAGATGAAGGCGAACAGGAAACACCACACCTTGCCCACGAACCAGATCACCGGCCACCAGCCGGAATTCGCGCCCTCCCACATGTTCAGCGGCCACGGAGCGTGCCAGCCGCCGAGGAACAGGGTGGTGGCGAGCGCCGAGACCGTGGTCATGTTCACGTACTCCGCGAGCATGAACATCGCGAACTTCAGCGAGCTGTACTCGGTGTGGAAGCCGCCCACCAGCTCGCCCTCGGCCTCGGGCAGGTCGAAGGGCGCGCGGTTCGTCTCGCCGACCATCGAGACCACGTACACGACGAACGAGGGCAGCAGCAGGAAGACGTACCAGGTGCCCTCCTGCCGCCCGACGATGCCCGACGTGGCCATCGTGCCCGCGTACAGGAAGACGGCGGCGAAGCTCAGGCCCATCGCGACCTCGTAGCTGATCACCTGGGCCGTGGAACGCAGGCCGCCGAGCAACGGGTACGTGGAGCCGGAGGACCAGCCGGCCAGCACGATGCCGTACACGCCGATGCTGGTGATCGCGAGGACGTACAGCACCGCGACGGGAAGATCGGTGAGCTGCAGCGGCGTCCACGTCCCGAACACCGACACCTGCGGCCCGAACGGGATCACGGCGAAGGCCATGAACGCCGGGATGGTGGCGATGATCGGCGCCAGCAGGTACACGGGCTTGTCGACGCCCGCGGGCGTGATCCCCTCCTTGAGCGCCAGCTTGATGCCGTCCGCGAGGGACTGCAGGATGCCGAAGGGCCCCACCCTGTTCGGCCCGTACCGGTGCTGCATCCGAGCCATCACCTTGCGCTCGATGAGGATCGCGGCGAGCACCGTCACGACCAGGAAGGCGAAGACCGCGACGGCCTTGATCAGGATCAGCCACCACGGGTCCCGGCCGAACGCGGAGAGGTCGACGGGGTCGTGCGGTCCGAGGGCGAGCATCATCGGGCCACCCCGATCCCGACCACGGCGCCCCAGCCGACCCCCAGCGTCTCGCCGACGGTGCTGCCGGGCGAGTTCCGGGGAACCCACACCACGCCGTCGGGCATGTCGGTCACCTGGAGCGGCAGGGTGATCGTGCCGCGGTCGGTCGAGATCGACACGTCGGCGCCGTCCGCCGCGAGGATCCCGGTTGCGGTGGCCGCCGACATCCGCGCGACGGGCCGCCGCGCCGTCGCCGCGAGATCGGGCTCGCCGTCCTGTCCGCGACCCAGGTCGAGCAGCTGTCGCCACGTCGCGAGCAGGGCCTCGCCGTCGCCCGGGACGGCGACGGTGCCGGGGCGCCCGGCGACGGGGCGGCGCGGCGGCCGGACCGAGCCCAGCGTGCGGAGCGCGGCGGCGGCACCGTCTGCGTCGGTGAAGCCGAGGTCGGCGCGCATCGACTGCGCGAGGACGGCGAGGACCCGCGCGTCCGCGAGGGCGCCGGGCGAGGGGAGCGCCGCGGCGAAGGAGCGGTCGCGGCCCTCCCAGTTGCGGAAGGTGCCCGCGCGCTGCGTCACGGTGGCGACGGGGAGCACCACGTCGGCGCGGGCGGTGACCTCGGACTCCCGCTGCTCGAGGCTCACCACGAAGGCGGCGTCGAGGGCGCGGCGCGCGGCGTCGGGGTCGGGCAGATCGCCGATGTCGACCGCGCCGCACACCAGGGCGGGCAGGTCGCCGGACGCGGCGGCGGCGAGGATTCCGGCGGTGTCGCGGCCGGGGCCGTCGGGAAGGGTGACGCCCCACAGCGCCTCGACCTCCATGCGGTGGGCGTAGTTCGCGGTGAGGCGGCCGCCGGGCAGCATCCCGGCCAGCGCCCCCGCCGCGATCGCGCCGGGCTCGCCCGCGCGGCGCGGGATCCACGCCAGCCGGGCACCGGTGGTGCCCGCGAGCGCCGCCGCCGCGGCGAGGGCCTCGGGGGTCTCGGCGAGTCGCTCGCCGACGAGGATGACCGCTCCGGGCACGGAGAGCCGCTGCGCCAGGTCGGGGTCGGCGAGCGCGGCGGCCTCGCCGCCGGGGGCGCACCCGAGGAGTGTGCCGTCGAGGCGGCCCAGGCCGCGGGAGGCGAACGGGGCGATCGACAGCACCCGGGTGCTGCCGGCGCGCACCGACTTCCGCAGCCGCAGGTGCACGATCGGCGACTCCTCCTCGGGCTCGAAGCCGGCGAGCAGCACGACCGGCGCGGTCTCGAGGTCGGCGTAGGTCACCCCGCCCATCACGCCGGAGGCCAGGAACGCCGCCTCCTCCGCGCTGTGCGGCCGGACCCGGAAGTCGATGTCGTTGGTGCGCAGCGCGATGCGCGCGAAGGCCGAATAGGCGTAGAGATCCTCGACGGTGCCGCGCCCGCCGGCGAGGACGCCCGCGGCCCGGCCGGTCAGCCCCTCTGCGGCGGCGGCGATCGCCTCCGGCCACGAAGCGGGGACGAGGGTGCCGTCGGCCCCGCGGACCAGCGGCGCGGTCAGGCGATCCGGCGCCGCGGCGTAGGCGAAGGCCCAGCGGCCCTTGTCGCAGCTCCACTCCTCGTTGACCGCGGGATCGTCGCCGGCGAGGCGGCGCAGCACCTCCCCGCGGCGGTGGTCCACCCGCAGGCCGCAGCCGCTCGCGCAGTGCTCACACGCCGACGGGGTGGAGGTCAGGTCGAAGGGGCGCGCCCGGAACCGGTACGAGGTGTTGGTGAGCGCTCCGACGGGGCAGATCTGCACGGTGTTGCCGGAGAAGTAGGAGTCGAGCGGCTGGTCGCCCGCGACGCCCACCTGTTGCAGCGCACCGCGATCCATAAGCTCGATGAAGTCGTCGCCGGCGATCTCGTCGGAGAAGCGGGTGCACCGGGCGCACAGCACGCAGCGCTCGCGGTCGAGCACGATCTCCGCCGAGAGCGGGATGGGCTTGGGGTACGTGCGCTTGTCGGCGGCCGGGAAGCGCGACGTGGCGCGGCCGGCGGACATGGCCTGGTTCTGCAGCGGGCACTCGCCGCCCTTGTCGCACACCGGGCAGTCCAACGGGTGGTTCACGAGCAGCAGCTCCATCACGCTGCGCTGCGCGCCGGCAGCGGCGGTGGAGGTGGCCTGCGTGCGCACGATCATGCCGTCGGTCACCGTCGTGGTGCACGAGGCCAGCGGCTTGCGCTGGCCCTCCACGTCCACGAGGCACTGCCGGCACGCGCCCGCGGGTGCGAGCAGCGGGTGATCGCAGAACCGGGGGATGGCGATGCCGAGGTCCTCGGCAGCGCGGATCACGAGAGTGCCCGGCGGGACCTCGATCTCGATGCCGTCGATGGTGGCCTTCACGGGCTCCGGGGCGGTCATCGGGCACCTCCCGGGACCGGGGCCTCGCGCATCGAGGCCGCGGGGTCGAAGGGGCAGCCGCCCTCGGCGACGTGCCGTTCGTACTCCTCGCGGAAGTACTGCAGCGAGCTCTGGATGGGGCTGGCGGCACCGTCGCCCAGCGCGCAGAAGGCCTTGCCGAGTACGCCGTCGGCCACCTCAGCGAGCGTGTCCAGGTCCTCCACGCGTCCCTCGCCCTCCTCCAGCCGGCGCAGGAGCCGCACCAGCCAGTACGTGCCCTCGCGGCACGGAGTGCACTTGCCGCACGACTCGTGCGCGTAGAACTCGAGCCAGCGCAGCACCGCCCGGACGACGCAGACGGTGTCGTCGAAGATCTGGAGGGCCTTGGTGCCCAGCATCGATCCGGCGCCGGCCACGCCCTCGTAGTCGAGCGGCACGTCGAGGTGCTCGGCCGTGAGCAGCGGGGTCGACGAGCCGCCGGGTGTCCAGAACTTCAGCTCGTGCCCGGGCCGCACGCCGCCGGCGAGCTCCAGCATCTCGCGCAGCGTGACCCCGAGCGCCGCCTCGTACTGCCCGGGCCGCACCACGTGCCCCGAGATCGAGTACAGCGTGAACCCGGGCGACTTCTCGCTGCCCATGGTGCGGAACCACTCGGCGCCGCGGGCGAGGATCGCCGGCACGCTGGCGATCGACTCGACGTTGTTCACGCACGTCGGCGAGGCGTAGAGGCCCGCGACGGCGGGGAAGGGCGGCCGCAGCCGCGGCTGCCCGCGACGGCCCTCCAACGAGTCCAGCAGCGCCGTCTCCTCGCCGCAGATGTACGCGCCCGCGCCACCGTGGACGACGAGGTCCAGGCTGAATCCGCTGGGGCCCATCGGCTTGCCGAGGTAGCCCGCCGCGTACGCCTCGGCGACGGCGGCGCGCAGCCGTCGCTGCACGCCCAGCACCTCGCCGCGGACGTAGATGAACGCCTGACGTGCTCGGATCGCGTACGAGGCGATGATGACGCCCTCGATCAGCGTGTGCGGCGTGGCGAACATGAGCGGCATGTCCTTGCAGGTGCCGGGCTCGGATTCGTCGGCGTTCACCACGAGGTAGTGCGGCTTGTCGGCGCCGGGCTTGGAGGCCTCGCCGTCGCGCACCTGGGGGATGAAGCTCCATTTCAGGCCGGTCGGGAAGCCGGCGCCGCCGCGGCCGCGCAGTCCCGCGTCCTTCACCAGCCCGATCACCTCGTCGGGCGTCATCGCGAGCGCGCGGTCGAGCCCCTCGTACCCGCCCGCCGCGCGATAGGAATCGAGGGTCCAGGGCTCGGGGTCGCCCCAGCGGGCGGACAGCACGGGGGTGAGGTGCGCGGTCATGACTCCGCCTCCCGCACGGCCTGCAGGCCGGCCATCGTCGGGGCACCGCCGGCACCGGAGGCGGACACGGCGCCCGGCCGGACGTCGTCGAAACCGGCCAGTAGGCGGGCGGTCTCGCGGAAGGAGACGAGCGGTGCGCCCCGCGTCGGCGACGGCGGCCGGCCGGAGCGCAGCGCGTCGACGAGGTCGCGGGCGCTCGCCACCGTCTGGTCGTCGAAGAACTCCCAGTTGACCATGACGACGGGGGCGTAGTCGCACGCCGCGTTGCACTCGATCCGCTCGACGGTGACCCGCCCGTCGGGCGTGGTGCCGCCGGGGTCGATCCCGAGGTGCTCGCACAGGGAGGAGAGGATCGCGTCGCCGCCGAGGACGGCGCACAACGTGGTGGTGCAGACGCCGACCAGGTACTCGCCGGTGGGGCCGCGCCGGTACATCGAGTAGAAGGTGGCGACGGAGACGACCTCGGCGGCGGTGAGGTCCAGTGCGGCCGCGCAGAATTCGATGCCCGCGGGGGTGATGTAGCCGTCCTCGGACTGCACCAGGTGGAGCAGGGGCAGCAGCGCGGACCGCTTCTCGGGGTACCGGACGATGAGCTGCGCGGCGTCGGCGGCGAGGCGCTCCGCGACGGCCGCGGGGTACGCGGTGGGCGCACCCGGCCGGTACAGCTGCACCTTCTCCTGCGGTCGCGCGCCGAACTCGAGGAAGACGGGCTCGCTCATCGGTCCACCCCTCCCATCACCGGGTCGATGCTGGCCACGGCCGCGATGACGTCGGAGACCATGCCGCCCTCGCACATCGCTGCCACCGCCTGCAGATTCGTGAACGACGGATCGCGGAAGTGGACGCGGTACGGGCGGGTGCCGCCGTCGCTCACGGCGTGCACCAGCAGCTCGCCCCGCGGCGCCTCGACGGAGACGGCCACCTGTCCGGCGGGAACCGCGAAGCCCTCGGTCACCAGCTTGAAGTGGTGGATCAGCGACTCCATGGACTCGCCCATGATCTCCGCGATGTGCGCACGCGAGTTGCCGAGACCGTCGGGTCCGACCTTCAGGTCCGCCGGCCAGCCGAGCCGGGCGTCCTCGACCATCACCGGCCCGGGCGTCAGCTTGTCGAGGCACTGCTCGACGATGCGCAGCGACTGCGTCATCTCCAGCACCCGGATCAGGTAGCGGCCGTAGCAGTCGCACCCGCTGTCGGTGATCACGTCGAACTCGTAGTCCTCGTAGCCGCAATAGGGTTCGCTGCGACGCAGGTCGTGCGGCAGGCCCGTCGACCGCAGCACCGGGCCCGTGATGCCCAGCGCCATGCAGCCGGTGAGGTCCAGATAGCCGATGTTCTTGGTGCGCGCGATCCAGATCGGGTTCTCGGTGAGCATGGACGCCATGGACGCCAGCTGCGGCGGCAGCGTCCGCAGCAGCTCCCGGATCTGCGGGATCGCCTCGTCCGGTAGGTCCGCCGCAACGCCGCCGGGACGGATGTAGGCGTGGTTCATCCGTAGTCCCGTGATCGTCTCGAAGACGTCCAGGATCTGCTCGCGGATCTCGAAGCCGCGCAGCATGGGGGAGACCGCCCCCAGCTCCATGCCGCCCGTGGCCAGCGCCACGAGGTGACTCGTGACGCGGTTGAGCTCCATGAGGAGCACGCGGATGACCGTCGCGCGCTCGGGGATCTCCTCGGTGATGCCGAGCAGCTTCTCCACGGCCAGGCAGTAGGCGGTCTCGTTGAAGAGCGGTGCCAGGTAGTCCATCCGGGTGACGAAGGTGGTGCCCTGCGTCCAGGTGCGGAACTCGAGGTTCTTCTCGATGCCGGTGTGCAGGAAGCCGATCCCGCACCGCGCCTCCGTCACCGTCTCGCCGTCGAGCTCGAGGATCAGGCGCAGCACGCCGTGCGTCGACGGGTGCTGCGGGCCCATGTTCACCACGATCCGCTCCTGGCCGATCGCCTCGGCGGCGATGTCGTCCCAGTCGGAGCCCATGGCGGTGAACTCGGTGTAGTCGGTGGTCACGAGTACGACCTCCGGGTGTCGGGCGCGGAGACCTCGGCGCCGTGGAACTCGACGCCGATCCCGCCCAGCGGGTAGTCCTTGCGCTGGGGGTGACCCTCCCAGTCGTCCGGCATCTCGATCCGGGTGAGCGAGGGGTGCCCGTCGAAGACGATGCCGAAGAAGTCGTAGGTCTCCCGCTCGTGCCAATCCGTCGTCGGGTAGACGGGGAACAGGGACGGGATGTGCGGATCGGCGTCGGGGCAGGAGGTTTCGAGGCGCAGCCGGCGCCCGTGCGTGATCGACTGCAGGTGCGTGACCGCGCGCAGTTCCGCGCCGGCGTCCTCGGGGAAGTGCACGCCCGAGGTGCCCAGACACATCTCGAACCGCAGCGCGGGCTCGTCGCGCAGCAGCCGCGCCACCGCCACCACATGCTCGCGCGGCACCCTCAGCGTGACCTCGCCGCGGAACACGACCACCGCGCGGACGGCCTCCTCGGAGGACGCACCGTCGGACCGGTCCAGCGCCGACCGCAGGACCGCGACGACCCCGTCGTAGCCCGCGGGCAGGGGCTCCTCGCCGGGCCCGGGCATCGCGACCGGACGGCTGATCCGCCCGTAGCCGGAGGTGTCACCGGTGCCGCCGCTGAACATGCCGGTGCGCGTGCGGACGACGTCGGACTGCGACGCAGCGGGTTCGACGGTGCCGGATTCGTCGGTCCGGCCGGGCTCGGGCAGCTCGGGGGAGTCGGTCATCGCAGCAGGCCCTTGAATTCGATGGTGGGACGCGCGGCGAGAGCGGCCTCCTCCGCTGCGCGGCGCGCGGCCTCGCGGTTCACGCCCATCGGCGTCTCCGCGACCTTCTCGTGCAGGGCCAGCAGGGCGTTGAGCAGCATCTCCGGGCGCGGCGGGCAACCGGGCAGGTAGATGTCCACGGGCACCACGTGGTCGACGCCCTGCACCACGGCGTAGTTGTTGAACATGCCGCCCGAGCTGGCGCAGACCCCCATGGCGAGGACCCATTTCGGCTCCGCCATCTGGTCGTACACCTGCCGCAGCACCGGCGCCATCTTCTGGCTGACCCGGCCCGCGACGATCATCAGGTCGGCCTGCCGGGGCGAGGCGCGGAAGGCCTCCATACCGAACCGGGCGATGTCGAAGCGGGGACCGGTGGTGGCCATCATCTCGATGGCGCAGCAGGCCAGGCCGAACGTGGCCGGCCACAGCGATCCCTTCCGCGCGTAGCCCGCCACCCCTTCGAGCGTCGTCAGTAGGAACCCGCCGGGAACCTTGTCTTCTAGTCCCAACTCAGTCCCCCTCGACGCCACTCGTAGACATAGGCGACCGTGACGTTCACCAGGAACAGCGCCATCGCGAGCAGCCCGTACGTGCCCAGCACGTCGAAGTGCACCGCCCACGGATAGAGGAAGACGATCTCGATGTCGAAGATGATGAACAACATCGCCGTCAAGTAGAACTTCACCGGGAACCGGCCGCCCCCCGATGCCGGCGTGGGCGAGGGGTCGATGCCGCACTCATAGGCCTCGAGCTTCGCTCGATTGATCCGGCGCGGCCCGACGAACCGGGCGACACCCACGGAGAACACCGCGAAGGCGGCCGCGATCGCCCCGAGTACCAGGATGGGCACGTACAGGTTCACGGCGGTGCTCCCTTCGCGGCGTATGCGAAATCCCAGTCAGCAGAACCGGTTAGGTTCCCCTGAGTGAAGTTGTGAGCTACATCACGACTATATGTCCAACGTTTGATCGGGGTGGGCTTTTGGGGCGAGCGTGTCTGTTTCTCAGAGCGTCGCGGTGGCGAGCAGCTGCCCGGCGGCGCCCGCCAACTCGAACGGGTCCAGCGGATGGCTCACCCAGTCGTCGGCCTGGGACCACCGTGCCAACCAGCCGTCGGCGCGGCGCGCCGTGATGACCAGCAGGGGCGGGCACGGCTCGATCTCGTCGCGCACCTGCCGGGCCAGGCCCAGCCCGCCCGCGGGGGCGGCTTCACCGTCGAGCACGACCAGGGCGACCCCACCCTCGTCGAGCCGGGCGATGACGGCGGGCGCGGTCGCGACCTCGAGGACGGTGATCGGGGGTCTGTCCGGGGCCGGGCGGGAGCCCAGGGCGGCGGTGATCTCCGCGCGGTGCCGCGCGTTGGAGCTGTAGACGAGGACGAGCGGGGCTGCGCCGGTCATGGTCCCCACACTAGGGACGCCGGTCGGGTTACGAAGCGGATTGCGGGTAGTGCCGCGCCGCGACGTCCGGGTGCGCCCGCAGGCGGCTCTTCCAGGCGTTCGCGCCGTAGGTGTCGAAGATCGGATTGTCCGGGTCGACGGTGACGCCCGTCCGCAGGTCCGCGGGGAGTGGCAGATGCGGCATCCGCGCCGCGACGGAGGGGTTGAAGAAGTAGGGCACCGAGATCCGGTCGTCGCCGGTGTTCCGGTTCAGCACCCGATGCTCGGTGGCGTGTAGGTAGCCGTCGGTGCCCACCTCCAACATCTCGCCGAGGTTGACGATGAAGGCGCCGGGCAGCGGCGGCACGTCCACCCACTCGGCCGCGCCGGGCGGCAGCACCTGCAGGCCCTGCGACGCGGGGTCCACGAGCAGGAGCGTCAGCACGCCCGAGTCCTTGTGGGCGCCCACACCCTGCTCGGAATCCGTCCCCGCGGGGTAGCGGACGATCTTGATCAGCGTCGCCGGGTGGTCGGCGAAGGCCTCGTCGAAGACGTGCGGATCGGCGCCGAGCGATCGGGCCCACGCCCGCAGCAGCGCTAGCGAGATCCGCGACAGGTCCGCGTCCCACCGCTCCATCACCGCGCGCAGCGCAGGCAGGGACTCCGGCCACTGGTTCGGGCCGAGCAGGTTCAGGTAGTCCGGCCCCGGGCCCGACGGTGCCGCATCCTCCCGACCCAGGTCGATCTGCTCACGCCAGTCGACCTCGCCGCGGGTGAACTCGCCGCCCAGGCGCGTGTAGCCGCGGAAGTGCGGCGAGTTCGTCATCGCGATGGCGTCCTTCTCGGCCTGCGGCAGCGCGAAGAAGTCGCGGGCGACGCCGAGCACCTCGGCGATGCGTTCCGGCGGCAGGCCGTGGCCCGTCAGGTAGAAGAAGCCGACGTCGTGCGCGGCGGCGCGGACGGCACCGTCGAACTGCGCGGGGTCGGTGTCGAGGAGGGCGAGGTCGAGCACCGGGACGGACATGACCGCAGGGTAGCGCCGTCGGCTCCAGGTATGAGTGGATCCGATCAGTGTGATCGGGACTTCGTGCGCGCCGGGCTTCGTGTCGCGGGTGCCGGGCACTAGGCTGGCTCCTGAGTTGCCCCCGAGCTCGGCCAGTGCATAAGGAGAGACCGTGTCCGAAATCGTCCAGGTAGGCGCCCGTGAGATCCTCGACTCCCGTGGTAACCCCACGGTGGAGGTGGAGATCGTGCTGGCCGATGGCAGCTTCGCCCGCGCGGC